>JBIOVM010000026.1:0-30614 GCA_044867785.1 Candidatus Rokuibacteriota bacterium
GGTCCGCCGGGACCCTGACCGCCGGACCGAGCCGACCCGACCGAGCGGGCTGAGGATCGCGCGCTGAAGTCTCCACGCCGCCCGCCGCCGTCCTTCGAGTCGCGGGAGGATTCCTCCATGGATGAGCGCGAGCTTCGTCACTGGATTGCCCGGGTCAAGCGCGGCACGCTGAGCCGCCGGGAGTTCGCCCGGATCCTGGGAGGGGTCGGGCTGTCGGCGCCGGTGGCGGCGCAGCTCCTGGCCGCGGCGGGGATGCCCCGTCCGGCGCCCGCCCAGGCCAAGTTCACGCCGGCCCGGCGGGGCGGCGGGGGCGAGCTGAAGGTCCTGTGGTGGCAGGGTCCGACCATCCTGAACCCGCACCTGTCCATCGGCGTCAAGGACGGCGACGGCTCGCGCATCTTCTACGAGCCGCTGATCTCGTTCGACCCCGAGGGCAACTACATCCCCGTCCTCGCCGCCGAGGTCCCGACGCTTCAGAACGGCGGCGTCGCGCGCGACGGCCTGTCGGTGACCTGGAAGCTCAAGAAGAACGTCCAGTGGCACGACGGCAAGCCGCTGACGGCCGACGACTTCGTCTTCACCTGGGAGTACGCGGCCGACCCGGCCACGAACGCGGTCACCGCGGGCACCTACCGGGAGGTCTCCCGGATCGAGAAGCTCGACGCCCACACGTTCAAGATCGTCTACCAGAAGCCGAACCCCGCCTGGTTCCAGACCTTCGGCGGCACCCTCTGCGTTTTGCCGAAGCACGTCTTCGAGCCGTTCAAGGGCGGGAAAGCGCGGGAGGCGCCGGCCAACCTGAAGCCGGTCGGCACCGGGCCCTACCGGCTCGTCGACTTCAAGCCCGGCGACTCGATCCGGGCCGAGCTCAACCCGGGCTACCACGAGGCCAACTGGCCCTTCTTCGACCGGTTCGAGCTCAAGGGGGGCGGAGATGCCGTGTCGGCGGCCCGCGCGGTCATCCAGACGGGGGAGTACGACTTCGCGTGGAACACGCAGGTCGAGGACGACCTGATCCGGCGCATGGAGCAGGGCGGCAAGGGGCGGCAAGACATCGCCCCGGCCGCCGGCATCGAGCACCTCCTCGTCAACTTCTCGGATCCGTGGACCGAGGTGGAGGGTGAGCGCGGCCACGCGAAGTCGACGCATCCGTTCCTCACCGATCCCGCCGTGCGGCAGGCGCTGGCGCTGCTCGTCGACCGGGCCTCGATCCAGGAGCAGCTTTACGGGCGCGCGGGCCAGGCGACCGCCAACTACCTGAACGCGCCGAGCCGCTTCCGATCGCCCAACACGCGCTGGGAGTTCAGCGTCGACAAGGCGAACGCGGTTCTCGACCAGGCCGGCTGGAAGCGGGGCGCCGACGGGATCCGCGCCAAGGACGGCAAGCGCTTAAAGATGCTGTTCCAGACGTCGATCAGCCCCGTCCGCCAGAAGACGCAGGCCATCGTGAAGCAGGCGGCGGCGAAGGCCGGCATCGAGATGGAGCTGAAGTCGGTCGTCGCGTCGGTCTTCTTCGGAAGCGATCCGGGCAACCCCGACACCACCTCGAAGTTCTGGGCCGACCTCCAGATGTACGCGTTCAACATGACGGGCGGGCCCGAGCCCCAGCGGTTCATGGACCCGTTCGTCTCGTGGGAGATCGCCACGAAGGCCAACAACTGGTCGGGCCGGAACAACACCCGCTGGCGCAACGACGAGTACGACCGCGCGTGGAAGGCCGCCGAGCAGGAGATGGACCCGGCCAAGCGCGCGGCGCTGTTCATCCGGATGAACGACCTCCTGACCCAGCACAACGTGATCGTGCCCATGATCTGGCGGGCCAACCCCTCGGCGATCTCCAACAAGCTCCGCAACACCGACATCTGCGGCTGGGACTCGAGCTTCTGGAACCTGACCCACTGGTACCGGGAAGCCTAGCGGCGCCCGCACGGGTCGCCGGGCGCCGCCCGCGCGGCGAGTCGTCGGGAACGCGGGAGCGGCCATAGGAGCGGAAACATGGAAGAGCGGGAGCTTCGGAGCTGGATCGCCCGGGTCAAGGACGGCACCGTCTCGCGCCGTCAGTTCACGCGGCTGATGGTCGGAGCGGGCCTGACGGCCCCGCTCGCGGCGCAGATGCTGGACGTGGCGGGGGTCCCGCGCGAGGCGCGCGCCCAGGCCAAGTCCGGGTTCACGCCCGCCCGGCGCGGCGGCGGCGGGGAGCTCAAGACTCTGTGGTGGCAGGCCGTCAGCGTCCTGAACTGCCACGTGGCGGTGGGCGTGAAGGACAACGACGGCTCCCGGCTCTTCAACGAGCCGCTGGCCGCCTTCGATCCCGACGGGAACCTGGTGCCGATTCTCGCCGCCGGGGTGCCGACCCTCGAGAACGGCGGCGTCGCGAAGGACGGCCTCTCCGTCGTCTGGAAGCTGAAGCGGAACGTCCAGTGGCACGACGGCAAGCCCTTCACCGCGGACGACGTGGTGTTCACCTGGGAGTTCGCGGCCGACCCCGCGACCGCCGCGACCACTGCCGGCGCCTACAAGGACATCGCGCGGATCGACAAGCTCGACAGCCACACCGTCAAGATCGGCTTCAAGAACCCGATGCCGTTCTGGGCGATCTCGTTCTGCGGCCCGACCGGGCTCGTCATCCCCCGGCACGTCTTCGAGCCGTTCAAGGGCGCGAAGTCCCGCGAAGCGCCGGCCAACATGAAGCCGGTGGGGACCGGCCCCTACCGGTTCGTGGATTTCAAGCCCAACGACATCGTCCGGGCCGAGCTCAACCCGAACTATCACGTGGCGAACTGGCCGTTCTTCGACCGGGTCGAGATCAAGGGCGGGGGAGACGCGACCTCGGCCGCCCGCGCCGTCCTCCAGACCGGGGAGTACGACTTCGCCTGGAACCTCCAGGTCGAGGACGACATCCTGAAGAGGATGGAGCAAGGCGGGAAGGGCCGGGTGGACTTCGTCGTGTCCGGCAACATCGAGCACGTCAACGTGAACCAGACCGACCCCTGGACCGAGGTGGACGGCGAGCGCTCCAGCGTCAAGACCAAGCATCCCTTGCTCTCCGATCCGGCGGTTCGCCAGGCGCTGTCCCTCGTGATCGACCGGGGATCGATGCAGGAGCAGCTCTACGGACGGGCGGGGCAGGCGACCGCCAACTACGTCAACGCCCCCAGCCGCTTCCAGTCGAAGAACACCCGCTGGGAGTTCAACGTCGAGAAGGCCAACAAGGTCCTGGACGACGCCGGCTGGAAGCGCGGGGCCGACGGGATCCGCGCCAAGGACGGCAAGCGGCTGAAGTTCCTGCTCCAGACCTCGATCAACCCGCTCCGGCAGAAGGAGCAGGCCATCATCAAGCAGGGGGCCGGGAAGGCCGGGATGGACATGGAGCTGAAGACCGTCGTCGCCTCGGTCTTCTTCGGCTCGGACGAGGCGAACCCGGACAACATCGGCCACTTCAGCGCCGACCTCCAGATGTACGCCTGGCAGTTCGACGTCGACCCGCAGCCGTCCATGCGCGTCTTCCCCTCGTGGGAAGTCGCGAGCAAGGCGAACAAGTTCTCCGGGCGCAACACGACGCGCTGGCGAAGCGAGGAGTTCGACCGGCTCTACCGGGCGGCCGAGGCCGAGATGGATCCGGTCAAGCGGGCGGCCCACTTCATCCGGATGAACGACCTCGTGGTGCAGGACATGGTCGTCATCCCGCTCGTCTGGCGGAACTGGGTCTCCGGCGTGGGTGCCAAGCTGAAGGGCACCGATATCAGCGGCTGGGACTCGAGCTTCTGGAACTTGGCGCGCTGGTACCGCGAGGCGTAGGTCCGGGATCAGGCCTTGACTTCGAGACAGCTCCGCCAAGCGGACCCCGCGTCCGCGAGCTGTCGGGGCGGCGAGGCCTGACCGCGTGAAGACGTACGTCCTCCGCCGGATCCTGACGGCGATCCCGGTGCTCGCCGGGATCAGCCTCATTCTCTTCACCGTGCTGGCGCTCGCCCCCGGTGACCCCTTCGGAGAGCTCGCGACCAACCCCAACGTCCCGCCCGAGGTCCGGATGAACCTGCGCAAGCAGTTCGGGTTGGACGACCCGATCATGGTGCGGTACGCGCGATGGTTCGGCTCGATGCTCCAGGGGCAGTGGGGCTTCTCCTTCGTGAGCCGCGTCGACGTCGACCAGTTGATCCTCCAGCGCCTTCCCACCACGCTCTTCGTCCTGGGCTCGGCCCAGCTCCTGGCGCTGGCGGTCGCGCTGCCCATCGGGATTCTCTCCGCGCGCCGCCCCTACTCGTTCTTCGACCAGGTCGCGACGACGCTGGCCTTCATCGGCTTCTCGCTGCCCACCTTCTTCACCGGCCTGCTGTTCATCCTGCTCTTCAGCATCTACCTGGATTGGCTGCCCTTCATCTACCGGGCCGACATCCAGGAAACCGGGCTCCGCTGGCTGTGGGAGAACCTCAAGCAGGGCATCATGCCGATCGCGGTCCTCGGGCTCTTCCAGGGCGCGCAGCTGACGCGCTTCGTCCGGTCGTCGGTACTGGACGTGATCCAGCTCGACTACATCCGCACCGCCCGCTCCAAGGGGCTCGCCGAGCGGATCACGCTGGCGAAGCACGTGGTCAGGAACGCGCTGATCCCGGTCGTCACGCTGCTGGCGATCCAGGTGCCGCAGATCTTCACGGGCGCCGTCGTGACCGAGCAGATCTTCCGCGTGCCCGGGATCGGGTCCCTTCTGATCTCGGCGATCCTCGCGAACGACACCCCGGTGATCATGGCGATCACGTTCGTGTTCGCCGTGCTGGTGGTGACGTTCGCCCTGATCGCGGACATCCTCTACGGCTGGCTGGATCCGCGGATCTCCTTCCGCTGAGGGCGCGAGCGATGGCGGCAAACGGCGCGACGTCGGAAGTGGTGGTCGCAGGCCTCCCTCGGGTCAGGGCTCGCCGGGCCGACTCCCTGTGGCTCGAGGCGGCCCGCCGGTTCCGGCGCCACCGGCTGGCCATGGTCGGGACGTTCATCCTCCTGGCGATGGTGGCGGCGGTGGTGCTGGGCCCGTTCCTCTACCGGGTCCCGATCGACGAGATCGACTTCCGCGCCAAGCTGAAGGCGCCCTCGGCGGCGCATCCCTTCGGGACGGACGATCTCGGGCAGGACATCCTGGCGCGCATCCTCTACGGGGGCCGGATCTCGCTGGCCGTGGGCGTGACGGCGATGCTGATCGCGATCTGCTTCGGCACGACCATCGGGGCGATCGCCGGGCAGGTCGGCGGCGTGGTGGACAACGCGCTCATGCGCTTCACCGACCTGTTCCTGGCGCTGCCCCAGCTCCCGATCTTCCTGGTGGTGGTCTACCTGTTCCGTGACGCCGTCAAGGGCGCGCTCGGCGTGGAGCTCGGGATGTTCGTCCTGATCGTGGTGCCCATCGGCTGCCTGCGGTGGATGCCGGTGGCGCGCCTGGTGCGAGCCCAGTTCCTCTCGCTTCGCGAGAAGGAGTTCGTCGAGGCGGCGCGGGCCCTCGGGGTGCCGGCGCGGCGCCAGGTGGTCCGGCACATCCTGCCGAATGCGATCGGTCCCGTCATCGTGGCCGGCTCGCTGGACGTGGCCGCCGCGATCCTGCTCGAGTCGACGCTCTCGTTCCTCGGCCTCGGGTTCCCGCCGGACATCCCGACCTGGGGGCGGATCCTCTTCGACGCCAAGGACAACCTCGACTTCGCGCCCCACTGGGCGATCTTCCCGGGGACGGCGATCTTCCTGGCGGTGCTGTCGATCAATTTCATCGGCGACGGCCTCCGCGACGCGCTGGATCCGCGCAAGGTGCTGTAGCGCCGGTCGCCGCTTCCGGGTGACCAGCGACCGGGACCCGCTCGGCCGGCGGCCTCGCGGGGCTCCCCGGTCTCAGGGGCGACGGCCTGCGGGACGCGCTGGACCCGCGGATACCGTCGCGCGGGACGCGTCGGCGCGCGGCAGGAGGCTGCGCGCGCCGCGGCGGTCCTCGATGACCCGGACGCGCGCGTGGCCGCGGAACAGCGCTTCGACATCCGCTGCCAGCTGACGCTGCCCGTGCGCGACGACCAGGAGCCAAGGCAGTGCCGGCCACCCGTCGCCGCTCACCCGGCCACTCCATCCGCGCGCCGCCTCGAATCCGCCTCCGGCGTCCCGCGCAGGCGGCTCTCCAGGGTCGACAGACGCTTGCGCGTGGGCTCCCCATCCACCTGCAGCTCGGCGAGTCCGAGGCATTCCTCGACGACCTCGCGGTCGCCCAGATCGTGGAAGGCTTCCGCGGCGTGCAGGATGCCGTCGAAGGAGTTCTCCCGGCACGCCCGGTAGAGGGCGGCGAAGAACGCGCGCCGGGCCGTCGCCTCGGCCGTGTGACGCGCACCGGTGGCGCCTCCGATCCGGAGCCAGGCGTGACCCGTGGCGATGAGCCCTTCCCAGCTCAGGCTCTCGACGGCCGCCAGATGGGCGCTTTCCCAGGCTCGCTTCGCGCCGTCCAGGTCCCGCAGCCCCAGGGCACGGTCCACGCTTTGAAGATGCCCGCTCCAGGGTCTGGTGAAGCCGACATCGTGCGCCGCCGTCGCCGCTCGCTCAGTCATGAGCCTCTCCTTGTCGCGAGTCGCGGTCAGTTCCGGATCTCGGTGGTGGCGTTCGGCTCACCGATGCGGCTCCGGAACGCCCGGACGTCTGCCAGGGCCTCCGGATCGCGGGCCGCCAGCCGCTCGGCCACGCGGAGCCCGACCCCGACCATCTGAACGTCGCCCAGCGCCGCATAGCCCTCCAACGATCGGAGGACGCCCTCCACCGACGCCTGCTGGCGGGCCCGGAAGAAGGCCTTCTGGTACGCCTCCTTCGCCTTGGCGTCGAACGACCGCCGCAGGCCCGTGTGGTCGCCGATGCGGCGGTAGAGGTCACCGGCCGAGACCATGCCATCCCAACGAGTGGACCCGAGGGCCGAGGTGTAGGCGTCGTTGGCGGCCCGCAGCGCCGCGCTGTACTCCTTGCGGGCGAGCGCGGCGTCGGCCTGCAGGATCGAGGGGCTCCATGGGCCGTCCGGATCCGCCAGGGCCCCCACGTTGCCGGCCAGAAGGGTCCCGAGGATCACCAGCCCCACTCGGACACCCGTTCTCAAGCAGCGTCTTCCACTCATGGCTTGCTCCTTTGTCCAGAGGTGCGTGCAAGCTGCCCAAGAGTAGGGCAAGGCGAGTGCCAGATCTGAAGTCAATGAAAACAAGTACTTGAGATGGCGTGGGCATGGTGGTTTTAAGGTGGTGGTGGTGGAACGTTGACCACCATATCCGGACGCGGCAGGATGCGGGTGTGACGTTGGCCGAGCTGATCGGGGAGAGCCCCGGAATCGTGGCCGTCCGCGAGCGTATCGCCCGTCTCGTCGCTCGCGCGTCGACGGTCCGGCGCCTGCCTCCCGTCCTGATCCAGGGGGAGACGGGGAGCGGCAAGGGTCTCGTGGCTCAGTCGCTCCACAAGGCCGGCCCGCGCTCGGATGGGCCGTTCGTCGACATCAACTGCGCGGCGATCCCGGAGACGCTGCTCGAGGCGGAGATGTTCGGCTTCGAGCGGGGGGCGTTCACCGATGCCCGCCAGGCGAAGCGTGGGCTGTTCCAGACCGCGCACCGGGGCACGCTCTTCCTCGACGAGATCGGGCTCTTGCCCGAGGGCCTCCAGGCGAAGCTCCTGACCGTGCTGGAGGAGCGCACGGTCCGGCGGCTCGGCGCCACCCAGAGCGAGCCGGTGGACGTGTGGGTGATCGCGGCGACGAATCTCGACCTGCAGGCGGCGACCCAAGTCGGGCGCTTCCGTGAGGACCTCTATCACCGGCTCGCCGTGCTCACGCTCACGCTGCCGGCCCTCCGGGAGCGGCAGGGCGACATCCTGCTCCTGGCGGAGCACTTCCTCGCGCGTGCGTGCGCCGACTACCGCCTCGTCCCGAAGACCCTGGCCCCCGACGCGCGGGCGGCGCTCCTGGCCTACCGGTGGCCGGGGAACATCCGGGAGCTCATCAACACGATGGAGCGCGTGGCCCTGCTCACGGAGGCTCCGGTCGTGATGGCGGAGGTCCTGGGTCTGTCCGACCGGGTGCCGGCGCCCACGATCGTTCCCGGCGCGGCCCCCGGAGCCGACGCGCCGGCCACCCTCGCCGCGGTGGTGGGCATGGCCGAGCGGGCCCACGTCCAGGAAGCGCTCGAGGCGACCGGCTGGAACGTGTCCCGGGCGGCGACCCGGCTCGGCATCTCGCGCAACACGATCCGTTACCGCATCGAGAAGCATGGGCTCCGGCCCGGGGTACCCGCCGCTCTGCCGCGCCGCCCTCGAAGGGCGGCCGCGCCCGCTCGGGCGAGCGTCGCGCCGGGGCCACCGGTCGCCGCGCTGCCGACCGCGGCCGTCGGCGCCGCGCCGACACCGATGGCGATCCGCTGGGAGCGCCGGCGCCTCGCCGTCCTGCAGGCCCGGCTCACCGCCGACCGCGAGGCCGGGCCCCTCGACACCGGTCGTGCGGTCGAGGTCTTGGTCGACAAGGTTCGGTCGTTCGGCGGCCGGGTGGAGGAGCTCGGCGCCGCGGGCTTCGTCGCGGTGTTCGGCTTCGAGCCCGTGGAGCATCCCGTGCGCCGCTCCGCGCTGGCGGCGGTCGCCATGCAGCGAGCGGCGCAACAGCTGCCTGGGAGCGGCCCGGCGGCGAGCCTCCGGATCGCCATCGAGCTGGGATCCTTCCTCCTCGGACGCCTGCCCGACGCGTCGCTGATCGACTCCCAGGACAAGCGAGCGGTGCTGGAAGCGATGGACGCCCTGCTGGAAGCCGCCGAGGCCGGCTCCGTCATCGTCAGCCCGACGGCGGCGCCCTTTCTCGCGCGCGGCTTCGACCTCGTGCCGGTCGGCGGCGTCCACGGGCGGCGGTCGGCCTTTCGCCTCGGCGGCCTCGAGCGCGGGGAAGCGGCGGGCGCCCGTCGAACGCGGTTCGTGGGCCGGAGCCGCGAGCTCGATCTCCTGCGGAGCCGGCTGGCGGCCGCGGTCCGCGGGAATGGCCAGGTGGTGGCGATCGCCGGGGAGGCGGGGATCGGCAAGTCGCGGCTGCTCGCGGAGCTTCGGCGAGGCCTCGCCGATCAGACCATCCTGTGCCTCGAGGGCTACTGCCTGCCTTACGCGAATCCGATTCCCTGCCTGCCGCTCGTCGAGATCCTGCGCGGGGCCTGCGGGATCGTCGAGACCGACAGCCCGGACGGGATCCGGGACAAGCTGCGCGCCCTGCTGGACCGCTCGGGGATAGACGCGCTCGAGGCGACGCCGTACCTGCTGCATCTCCTGGATCCCGGCGAGGGCGGCGAGGCGGTCGAACGCTTCAGCCCGGAGGTCGTCAAGGCTCGCACCTTCGAGGCTCTGCGCGAGCTGAGTCGGCGGCTGGCGGAGCGGGCGCCGCTCGTCCTGATCGTCGAGGATCTCCACTGGATCGACCGGACCTCGGAGGAGTATCTCGGGACGTTGGTCGAGGTGGTCGGCGGTCAGCCCATTCTTCTCCTCACCACGCACCGGCCGGAGTATCGGCTGCCCTGGATCGACAAGTCCTACGCGACGCAGGTCGCGCTGCAGCCGCTTTCCCCGCCGGAGAGCCTGAACCTGATCAAGGACGTCCTCGGGTCGGCAGAGGTCGATGCGCCCACGGTCGACATGATCGTGGCGAAGGCCGAGGGGAACCCGTTCTTCGCGGAGGAGCTCGCCCGGGCCGTCTCCGAGGGGGGCGCGCCGATGCCGGGCGCCGGCGTGCCGTACACCGTCGAGGACGTCCTCATGGCGCGGATCGACCGGCTGGCCGTGGAGGACAAGCGGGTGCTCCAGGCGGCGGCGGTCATCGGCCGGCGGCTCCCGTTCCTGCTGCTCCAGGCGACCCTGGATCCGCCCGACGAGGCGCTGCGCGAGCGTCTGGCTCGGCTTCAAGCGGCGGAGTTCCTGTTCGCGACCGGATCGCCCTCCGAGCTGGAGTACACGTTCAAGCACGCCCTGACCCACGAGGTCGCGTACGCGAGCCTCCTGCCCGAGCAGCGGCGGGCGCTCCATGCGCGGCTCGTCGACGTCCTCGAGAGCTGGCAGCGCGAGGGCCGGGAGGAGCTGGTCGAGCGGCTCGCGCACCACGCGATTGGCGCGGAGGCGTGGGACAAGGCGGTGGACTACGCCCGCCGCGCCGCCCTCCAGGCGCTGGCGCGGTCGGCCCACCGGGACGCCGCCGCCTGGTTCGACGAGGCGATCGCCGCCCTCGGGCGGCTGCCGGAGCGGCGAGAGCTGCTCGCGCAGGCGATCGATCTCCGCTTCGAGCTCCGGAACGCGCTCTTTCCGCTCGGGCAGATCGAGCAGGACCTGAGCCACTTGAGAGCCGTCGAGCCGGTCGCCCGCGCTCTCGGCGACCGGCGACGGCTCGCCTGGATCTCCGCCTACATGGCGCGGGACTTCACGCTCCTCGGCGACCAGACCCGGGCGCTGGAGCTGGGACAGCGGGCCCTCGACATCGCCACTGACCTGGCCGAGACGGACCTGCAGGTCCTGACCCAGGCCTACCTCGGCTCCGCCAATCACGCGCTCGGCAACTATCGTCTCGGCGCGGACCTCCTGCGGCGCAGCCTGGCATCGCTCGGCGCCGACCGCGGATACCGGCACCTCGGCCTGCCGGGACCCGCGGCGGTGTTCTGTCGATGCTGGCTGGTCTGGTCCCTCGCGAAGCTGGGCGAGTTCGACGAGGGCGCGGCCTGGGGCGCCGAGGCCGTCCGGATCGCCCAGTCGGTGGATCAGCCGCTCGCCCTCACGGTCGCGCACTACAGCCTCGGCTTTCTGCGGCTCCACCGAGGAGACCTCCAGGGCGCCGTGTCCCTCCTCGAGCGGAGCCTGGGGCTGTGCCGCACGTGGACCCTGGCGGCGTGGTTCCCCAACATCGCCTCGAGCTTGGGGCAGGCCTACGCCCTGTCGGGCGAGGTGGCGAGCGGGCTGACGCTTCTGGAGCAGGCGATCGAACGCGCCGCGGCCCTCCGGATCGTCGTGAACCACGCAGGCGAGATGGCGTGGCTCGGCGAGACGTACCTCCTGGCGGGGCGCCTCGAGGACGCGGCGACCACCGCTCGGCG
This sequence comes from Candidatus Rokuibacteriota bacterium, assembly GCA_044867785.1. Lineage (GTDB taxonomy): Bacteria > Methylomirabilota > Methylomirabilia > Rokubacteriales > DASRDR01 > DASRDR01. Next base: position 11,088 of record JBIOVM010000026.1, read on the forward strand.
CGCGCTCGAGCTCGCCCGGCGCCACCAGGAGCGCGGCAACGAGGCGCAGGCGCTGCGGCTGCTCGGCGACATCGCGCTCCACCGTGAGCCTCCGGACGTCGGCGCCGCCGAGGATCACTACAGCCGGGCGCTCGCGCTGGCTCGCGACCGCGAGATGCGGCCCCTGACCGGGCACTGCCACCTCGCCCTCGGGCGACTCTACCGGCGGATGCGAGACCGAGCGCGCGCCGACGAGCAGCTGGGCCGAGCCGGTGCGCTCTTCAGGGAGATGGACATGCGACGCTGGATTGACCAGACTAGCGTCGGGAGCGAGGGGCCCTGACGGACTCGCGCAAGAAAGGAGACGACGCGCTCCCGCCCACCACCTGTTCCCGGCCCATCTACCGATGGAGCCGGCCTGAGAGATACAAGGAGACGCACACGTGGCCTTCTACCTGGTGCAGCTCGCGTATACCCCCGAGGCCTGGGCGGCGATGAGGGCGCGCCCGCAGAACCGCCTGGAAGCGGTCCAGCCGGTCGCCGAGCGGCTGGGAGGGCACATCGTGAACAAGTGGATGGCGTTCGGCGAGTACGACGTCGTCGCGATCCTGGAGATGCCGGACAACGTGAGCGCGGCGGCCTTCTCGGTGGCCGTGTCCGCCGGAGGGGCCGTGAAGGGCCTGAAGACCACGCCGCTCCTCACGATGGACGAAGGCCTCGACGTGATGCGACGGGCCGGCGGGGCACAGTACCGTTCCCCGCTCGCCTAGCGGGACCGCGGCGGACGCCGGAGGGCGCCGAGCCATGCCGCCTCAGCGGACGATCACGCTCGAGCCGTATCGCGGAAGCTGGCCCGCGGACGACCCGGACGCGGAGTTCCGCCGCCTGGTCGCCGAGTACTCCGCGATCGACCCGCTGCCGACGCTCGAGGAGCTCGGACGACGCAAGGCGATTCCCGTGGGCGCGCTCGCCGCGTTCGTGCTCGCGCGCTACTGCGCGTCCGGCAGCGAGGCGCTCCTGTACACGGGACCGGTGGTCGTGCGCCAGATGGACGAGATCGTCCGACAGGCGGAGGCGGCCGGGGACGACGCCGCGCGGGTCGAGGCGTACCGCGCGCTGGCCGCGATCGTGTCGTGGCTCAAGGTCCCGCTGGAGGACCTCACGTGGCGGCCCGGGGCGTGAGCCCTGGCGCGCCGCCGGCGGCCGACTGTATGGAAGTCAAGGCCTGACCCCGACTAGACTAACGGGCATGGAAAGCCGCTATCAGGACGACGCGGTGCGCGGGCTCGACCCCGTCGACCAGCTCGTGCAGGTCTCGCGGTGGGTCGGCGCGGAGACGTCGCTGGCCGTCTGGGGCGGGGGCAACACCTCGGTCAAGCTCGAGGAGCCGGATCTCCTCGGGCGCCCCGTGCGGGTCCTCCGCGTGAAGGGGAGCGGCTCCGACCTCAAGAGCGTGACGCGGCGGGACTTCCCCGGCGTGCGCCTCCCGGAGGTGCTCGCGCTGCTCGAGCGCGGGGACATGGGTGACCAGGAGATGGTCGACTACCTGGCGCGCTGCCTCCAGGAGCCCGGATCGCCGCGCCCCTCGATCGAGACCCTCCTCCACGGCTTCCTCGAGGCGGAGACCGTCATCCACACGCACGCCGACGCCATCGTCGGGCTCACGAACAACGAGCGGGGCCAGGCGGCGGTCGAGGATCTCTTCGGCAAGGAGGCGATCTGGGTGCCGTACCGGCGGCCGGGCTTCCGGCTGTCGAAGGAGGTCTGGGCGGCCATCCGGGCGCGGCCGGAGGCGCGCGCGATCGTTCTCGAGAAGCACGGTCTGAGCACGTGGGGCGCGACGCTCAAGGATGCGTACCTGGCGACGATCGACCTGGTCACGCGCGCGGAGGAGCGACTGCGGGAGGCCGCCCGCGGCCGTCGCGTGTTCGGCGCACCCACGGTGCCGGCCCTCGACGCCGAGACACGGCGACGCGTGGCGCGCGAGGTGGCGCCCGTGCTGCGAGGCCTCCTCGGCCGCGACCGGCGCGTGGTGCTTCGCTTCGACGACGCGCCCGACGTCCTCGCGCTGGTGAGCGCGCCCGAGGCCGCCCGGCTGACCCAGGTGGGGCCGTCCACACCCGATCACACGATCTACTCGAAGCGGCTGCCCTGCTTCGTCCCGCTCGCCGACCCCGCCTCGCCGGCGGCGGTGATCGAGGCGACGCGCGCCGCGGTCGACCGGTTCGTGGCCGACTACACGGCCTACTTCGAGGCGCACCGGCACGACGAGCTGATGCAGCCGGGCGCCGAGGGGCCCGCGGGTCCGGCGCTCCCCGCGCCGCGCCTCACCGATCCCTATCCGCGGGTCGTCCTCCTGCCGGGCGTGGGCATGTTCACCAGCGGGAAAGACGCGCGGACGGCGGGGATCGTCGCCGACATCTACCATCACACGGCCTGGGTTCTGCGCGCCGCGTCGGCCATCGGGCCGTACGCGTCCCTGTCGGCCCGGGACGCGTTCAACGTCGAGTTCTGGCCCCTCGAGCTCTACAAGCTCCAGATGGCGCCGCCCGAGAAGGAGCTGGCGCGGCGGGTCGCGCTGGTGACCGGCGGGGCCAGCGGCATCGGACGGGCCGTCGCCCGGCGGCTCGCCCGCGAGGGCGCGCACGTCGTCGTGACGGACCTCGACGAGGCCGGTGCCCGGCGCGTGGCGGAGGAGGCGGCCGGCGACGCCGGGCCCGCGCGCCCGCTGGGGCTCCGCCTGGACGTGACGTCCGAGGCCTCCGTCGAGGCGGCGGTGGCGGCGGCGGTCGAGGCGTACGGCGGGCTCGACATCGTCGTCTCGAACGCCGGCATCGCCCACGCCGCGGCGATCGACCGGATGGCGCTGGCCGACTGGGAGAAGAGCTTCGCCGTCAACGCGACCGGCCACTTCCTGGTCGCGCGGGCGGCCCTCAGGGTCATGAAGACCCAGGGGCTCGGCGGGAGCCTCGTGTTCGTCGCGACGAAGAACGTCATGTCGCCCGGGAAGGACTTCTCGGCCTACAGCGCGTCCAAGGCGGCCGAGGCGCAGCTCGCCAAGGTGGCGGCGCTCGAGGGCGGGCCGCACGGGATCCGCGTGAACATCGTGAATCCGGACGCGGTCTTCCGGGATTCGGGACTCTGGTCTCCCGAGGTGCGCGAGGAGCGGGCTCGCGCCCAGGGGATCACCGTCGAGGAGATCGAGGAGTTCTACCGGAAGCGCAACCTTCTCGGCGTCTCCGTCCTGCCCGAGGACGTCGCCGAGGCCGTGCTCTTCCTCGCTTCGGACCGCGCCGGCAAGACGACCGGTTGCACGCTCACGGTCGACGGCGGCGTCCGCGACGCCTTCCCGCGGTGACCTCGCGGCCGGGCGAGACCGGATCCCGCCCGCGGCGAGGTCCGCACAGGCCGCCAGCCCGGGGCCGTTACACCGTTCCGCACGGTCGACCGGTTCGCGTGAGCGTTTCGCGGCTCGCCCGCGCCGTCGCCCTAGCGGTCGGCCTCGTTTCCGCGCCCCTCGCGGCCGAGGCGCAGCAAGCCGGGAAGATCCCCCGGATCGGCGCTCTCGTGGTCGCGGCTCGCGGCTTTCGCCCGGTGGAGGGCTTCCGTCAAGGCCTGGCCGAGCTGGGCTACGTCGAGGGCCGGACCGTCGTCGTCGACTACCGATACGCGGAGGGGAGAGCCGAGCGTTACGATCAGCTTGCTGCGGACGTCGTCAGGCTCGCGCCGGACGTGATCGTCGTCTGGGGGACGGAGCTCGCGCAGGCCGTCCGGCGCGCGACGCCGACCATCCCGATCGTGCTGGCGCTCGGGGATCGGCCCGTCGAGATGGGGCTGGTTTCCGACCTCGCCCGGCCCGGCGGTAACGTCACGGGACTCACGACGCTGAGCTACGAGCTGAGCGCGAAGCGTCTGGAGCTGCTCAAGGAGGTCCTGCCGGCGCTCACGCGGGTGGCGGTCCTGTACGGTCCTGATCCCCGTGTGGAGCCCACGCTCAAGGAGTTGGCCGTCGCAGCCGGGGTCCTGGGGATCCGCCTCCAGCCGCTGGAGGCGCGCGGCCTCGAGGACTTCGACCGCGCCTTCGCCGCGATGGCGAGGGAGCGGGCGGAGGCGCTCGTCATGCTGCCGACGGCCCTCTCGCCCACGCACGGGGCCCGGCTCGCGGACCTCGCGCTGAGGCGACGGCTGCCGGCGATCGGGCAGGGCCGAGACATCATCGCGGCCGGAGCCCTGATGGCCTACGGGGCGAACTGGACCGATATCGGCCGGCGTGCCGCGACCTTCGTGGACAAAATCCTGAAGGGTGTCAAGCCGGCGGACCTCCCGGTCGAGCAGCCGACGAGATTCGAGCTGCTCATCAACCTGAGAACGGCGAAGGCGCTTGGCGTGACGATCCCGCAGTCGGTGCTGGCACGGGCGGATGAGGTCCTGCAATGACGACACGCCGGGTGCGCTTCGGCATGGAGGTCCCGCACCGGCCCGAGCTCCTGGGGCCGATGGCCACTCGCGCCGAGGCGATCGGCTCGACTCGGTCTGGATCGGCGACCACATCGCCTTCTACAACCCGACGCTCGACTCGCTGGGAGCGCTCGGGTACGTGGCGGCCTTGACCCGGCGGGTGCGCATCGGCCCGTGCTCTTTCTCGCCTCGGACCGCGCCGCAAGACGATCGGCTGCACCCTCACGGTCGACGGCGGAGTCCGCGACGCCTCCCCGCGGTGAGCCCGCCGCGTGTCGCGGTTCGCGGCGCTGGTCGTGGCGTCCCCGGGCTTCCGACGTGGGTCGTCGCCATCCGGCAAGTCTCAATACGCTCGAAGGGCCGACTTGCTGCCCGGCGTCGGCCGCTCCTTCTCGAGGACTACGTACAGATCATCCGTGTAGCGGATGCCGAATCCCCCCTTGTCCAGGAAAGTGCGACAGGGAGCCTCGGTCCCGCTCTTCAATTCTCGCTGCTCGCAGAACACCAGTCTCACGTCGTGCTTCTCCGGCTTGTACTGTCGCCAGCTCAGCAGGTCGGGCCGGTTTCCAAACGCGCCCCCAATTCCGTCCGGCACGACGAGGATTCCCTCCTTCGGGATCTGTCTGGCCACCCGAAGTATCCTGGGGCCGGTAGCGTCCACGTAGCTGACTCGCGGATGGAACCTGGCCCCGTACGCGAGGAACCCGTGCGCATGATGTGCCCACAGCGTAACTCCCAAAAGCAACCCCGATAGAACAAGGGGATGATGCCAGGGCCCCGTCGCCTTCCGCGCCGCGCCGCTCCCCAGGGTGGCTACCATTCCGACGATCAAGCTCGCCATCACAGCCGCCGGGTAGTGGTGGAGCAGCTGGTACTGTGATTGGTACCCGCTAGCCACGCCGATGGCGACGGCAAGGAACGCGATCACACACGCGCGCCAGACGCCGCGGCGCACCAACGGAAGCAGTGGCAGAAGAACGAACAGGAGGCCCCATCGGCGCGCACGGAAGCCCTCCCAGTCGAAGATGGCAAGAAGCCGGGCGTCGCGCACCTCGGGGCGGCGGGCCGCCAGGGGTCGTCCGCTAATCCACGGATAGAGCCCGTAGATCGCGACCAGTCCATACGCGAGGGCGGCAGCTGCATAGATGTATCCAGCGGTCCATCGATCCCTCACCGCAACGTAGAGGAGGATGGGGATGGCATAGAGGAACGCGTCCTCCCGCAGTCCGAGCAGCAGCACCAGCGGAAGGGGTGTCCAGCGGCGACTGAAGCTGCAGACATAGTAGAACCAGGGAAGCAGCAGGAGATACATCGATACGCCATGAAAGGAGGACAAGAGCACGGATTGCGTGAACGGCCACAGGGTGTACAGGGTCAAGATCGCGAGGATCACCACGCGCGGAAAACCATGCCGCAGGCACGCCAGGCCCACACAGAGACACCCACCGCAGAAGGCCACCCACTGAGTCACCATCAACACCAGGGGGGAGTCCCAGATCCAGAATAGGAGACCCAACGGAGCCAGGCTGAACGACAGATGTGTATTCAGGTAGTTGCGGTCGACCAGGAACCGAAACCAGTCGCCCCGTCCGGAGTTGTAGATCATGTTGGTGTAGACGCCGTAGTCGTATATCGCCCATTTCTTGTGTGTGAAGGTGCAGTAGGCTCCGAACAGGAGCAGCACGAGTCCGGTCAGGAACAACCCGAACAGGACGGCCGATGTCCCCCGCTCGATCCATCCCGCTACGCTCATGTCGCGAGTGCGGAGACCCCAAGCACTAATCATGGGACATGCCGTCTACCGGGCCGTGATGGCTGGGTCCGAGAGTCGGTCACGTGGGCACGCGGCGTCTGACGGGGACTCATTGGCCGTCTTCACCGAGCGACAGATCGACATCGCGGGCGCCTCGCCTGAGACCGTGTCGCCGCAGTGCTGTCAACAGTAACACGATGCCCCATCAGACTAACCCCGGATGCGGTCCCGACACTGCGTGCACCAGGTGCCGCGAAGAGCGAGGGCGAGCCGTTGCGCCACGGCCATCGGACCTGGGAACATCTGCCCCGCCCGGGCTCTCCGTCTGTCGGTCAGTGCTCGCGGTTCTCCCGTGCCGACCTCCGGCCGGCCTTGCCTGACCCGGCGGCGCCGCGCTATGGTGCCGGCGGTGGACGAGAAGCGGGCTGAGGTGACGGGTGGCGTGATCGTGATCTACTTCACCGTGCCCGGCGAGCGCATGCTCGAGCAGCTCGAGCGGTTCGGGACCGAGGTGCTGCCGCGAGTCTCGAGCGGGGCCGGCCCGGCCGCGGCGGCGCCTTCTGCATGGCGGACCTGACCGGAGGCGAGCTCGTCGCGCGCGTCCTCGCCCGCGAGCGCGTCGGCGCGATCTTCACGCTCTGCGGCGGGCACGTGCTCCCGATCTACGACGCCTGCCTCCGGCACGGGATCCGCATCGTCGACGTCCGCCACGAGCAGGCGGCGGCCCATGCGGCGGACGCGTGGGCGCGCCTCACGCGGTCGCTCGGGGTGGCGGTGGTGGTGCCGGGGCCCGGCGTCACGGACGCCGTCACGGGCGTGGCGAACGCCCATGCGGCGCGCAGCCCGCTCCTGCTGATCGGCGGCGGGTCGCCGCTCGGACTCCGGGGCCGGGGCGCCCTCCAGGAGATGGACCAGGTCTCGCTCCTCCGGCCGATCACGAAGGGCGCCTGGGCGGTGCCCGAGCCACGCCTGATCTCGGAGTACCTCGCGCGCGCGATCGACGTGGCGCTCGCCGGCCAGCCCGGGCCCGTCTTCGTCGAGATCGCCGTCGACCTCCTCATGTCGACGGTCGACGAGGGCGACGCGCCGCTGCCCCCACCCGGCGCGCGCCGCCGTCCCGCTCCGGCGGCGGATGCGATCGACCGCGTCGCCGCGCTCCTGGCGGCCGCCGAGCGTCCGGCCATCGTGGCCGGAAGCGGCGTGTACTGGGACGGCGCGTGGGAGGCGCTTGCCAGCCTCGCCGAGCGCGCAGGCATGCCGGTTTTCACGAACGGCATGGGGCGGGGGTGTCTCCCGCACGGTCACCCGATGGCGTTCCAGCTGGCGCGGGGGCTCGCCCTCCGGGAAGCGGACGCGGTGCTCGTCCTGGGGACGCCGCTCGACTTCCGGCTCGGCTACGGCCAGGCGCCGGTGTTCGGGGAGACGGCCCAGGTGGTGATGGTCGACGCCGAGGGCGCGGACTTCGGACGGAATCGCACCCTGGCCGGCGGCATCGCCGCGGACGTCCGACAGACGCTCGAGGCGCTCGACGCCGCGACGCCGGCCCGGGCGCCGGCCCGACGGACGGAATGGCGAGGCCGCCTCCGGGACAAGGAGGACGCCGAGCGCGCGAAGCAGGCGGTTCTCGCGGCGTCGGATCGGACGCCGATCACCCACTATCGCCTCGCCGCCGAGCTCGCCGCCGTCATGGACGAGCAGACGTGCCTGGTGGCCGACGGGGGCGACGTCGTGACGTGCGCCTCCAAGATCGTGCCGCTCTCGCGGCCCGCCCAGTGGCTCGACCCGGGCCCGCTCGGCGTCCTCGGCGTCGGGCCGCCGTTCGCCCTGGCGGCGAAGGCACTCCATCCCGAGTGGCGCGTCCTCCTCCTGTCCGGGGACGGCGCGTTCGGCTTGAACGGCATGGAGCTCGAGACGGCGGTCCGCTTCGACCTCCCGCTCGTCTGCGTCGTGGGCAACGACGGCGGGTGGGGCATGATCCGCTCGGTCCAACAGGCCTTCTACGGCCGCGAGCGGATGGTCGCGACATCGTTGCCGTACAGCCGGTACGACCGGATCGTGGAGGCGCTGGGCGGGGAGGGCGAGACGATCGAGGACCCGCGGCGCCTGCGGCCCGCGCTCGAGCGGGCGCTCGGCTCCGGGCGGGTCGCGTGCCTGAATGTTATCCTGGACCCGGACGCCTACCGTCGCGAGGGCGGCGGCAGCCTGGCGATCTGACGGCCGGCGAGCCGCGGGGAGCGCCTCGATGAAGCCGACCATGGGGGGTCCAGACGCGCCGGGCCCGACCCGGATCGAGCGCGACAGCATGGGAACCATCGAGGTTCCCGCCGACCGCTACTGGGGCGCCCAGACCCAGCGTTCGCTCCAGCACTTCCGAATCGGCACCGAGCGGTTCCCCCGCGAGATGATCCGGGCGTTCGGCATCCTCAAGAAGGCGTGCGCCCTGGTCAACCGGGACCTCGGGCTCCTGCCGGCGGACAAGACGCCGGCGATCGTCCGGGCGGCGGACGAGGTGATCGAGGGGCGGCTGGACGAGCACTTCCCCCTGGTCGTCTGGCAGACGGGTAGCGGCACGCAGACCAACATGAACGCCAACGAGGTCATCGCGAACCGCGCGACCGAGCTTCTCGGCGGTCAGCTGGGGTCGCGCCTGGTCCACCCGAACGACGACGTCAACCGGAGCCAGTCGTCGAACGACACGTTTCCCACCGCGATGCACGTCGCGGCCGTGGAGCAGCTGCGCGCGCGCCTGATCCCGGCGATCCGGCGCCTCCGGGACACGCTCGCCGCGAAGGCCGATGCCACCCAGGACGTCGTGAAGATCGGCCGCACGCACCTCCAGGACGCCGTGCCGCTCACGCTGGGCCAGGAGATCTCGGGGTGGGTGAGCCAGCTCGACCACGGGCTCGCGCACCTGGAGGCGGTGATGCCTCACCTCCACGAGCTGGCGATCGGCGGCACCGCCGTGGGGACCGGGCTCAACGCGCCGCCCGGATTCGGCGCAGCGGCGGCCCGGCGGATCACGGAGCTGACGGGCCATCCGTTCGTCCCGGCCCAGAACCCGTTCGAGGCGCTGGCCGCGCACGACGCGCTCGTCGCGGCCCACGGCGCTCTCAAGACGCTGGCGGCGTCCCTCATGAAGATCGCCAACGACGTCCGCTGGCTCGCGTCCGGGCCGCGCTCCGGGCTCGGCGAGATCACCATCCCCGAGAACGAGCCGGGCAGCTCGATCATGCCCGGCAAGGTGAACCCGACCCAGTCCGAGGCGCTGACCATGGTCGCGGCCCAGGTGCTGGGCAACGACGTCGCCGTCAACGTGGGCGGGGCCTCCGGCAACTTTCAGCTCAACGTCTTCAAGCCGCTCATCATCCATGACGTGCTGCAGTCCATCCGCCTCCTGGCCGACGCCACCCTCTCGTTCGAGGAGCACTGCGCCCGGGGTCTCGAGCCCAACCTGCCGCGGATCCGAGAGCAGCTCGGGCGTTCGCTGATGCTGGTCACGTCGCTCGCCCCTCGGCTCGGCTACGATCGGGCGGCCGAGATCGCCAAGAAGGCTCACCGGGAGGGCACCACGCTCCGCGAGGCCGCCGTTACCCTCGGGTACCTCACGGGGGAGGAGTTCGACCGCGAGGTCCGGCCGGAGCGGATGGTCCGGCCGGGCGAGGCGGACTAGCCTGCGAGAACGCCCCCTCCGGTGACCGTTTCTGGCAGCCCCGCCGTCGTTCTGCGCGCGGTCGTGGCCGAGCCGCCCCGCCGCGTCGCCGTGCCCCGGCAACGCAAGCCCGCACCGTAGCTGACTCTCCGCTCTCGTTCCCCCGGTCGCGTCGCGGCATCCCCAGTCTGGCACGTCGGTTGCTGCATCCGGCGTGGAGTGGCCGATTCCCGAGCTGGGACGTGGGCAGTCCGATCCGGCGCGAGGGAGGTGGCGAGACATGGGAGGTCCCTGGAGGGAGCGGGGGTTCGATCCGGCCGAGCTGGGGTCGCCCCGGCCGTGGAGCAAGCGGCACGAGAGCGTGGTCGTGCACCAGGCCGAGCAGAGCGGGCTGAGCAAGGTCGTCCTGGCGTACATCGCGGCCGTCGCGATGTCCTTCGGGCTCATGGTGAGCCTGCTGCACCGCGGCTGGTGACGCGCCGCGCTCGATTGCTCGCCTGACGCTCCGGCCGCAGCCGGCCAGGCCGGGGCGCGCCCGGGCGGGGCCGCGCGCCAGAGCGGCCTCGCTTGACCGCCTTCCGACCCCCTCTTAGAATTCCTCTCGACATGCCGATCTACGAGTATCACTGCGCCGATTGCCGTCGCGCCGTGAGCCTCCTCGTCATGCGGATCTCCGACCCGACGCCGCCGCGCTGCCCCCGGTGCGGCGGCGAGCGACTCCACCGCCTGATGTCCCGGTTCGCGACGGTCCGGTCCGAGGAGGACCGCCTGGACTCCCTCGCCGACCCGTCGGCCATGGGCGACGTGGACGAGAACGACCCCAAGAGCGTCGCCCGCTGGATGAAGAAGATGGGCAGCGAGATGGGCGACGATCTGGGTGACGACTGGGGGGACAGCATCGACGAGGCGATGGAGGAGGAGGCCAGTGAGACCCCCTCCGAGGCCGGAAGCGACGACCTCTGACCGTCGCCCGGCCGAACCTCCGGGGCCTGCCCGTCCGTCTCAACGGGGGGCCCATGAGAGCACCCGCGGACCGACCCTGGTGTCGTGAGCTCACAGGCCGAAGGCCGTCCAATCGACTTCGCTCCACGGGGCCGCTGACGGGAGTGTGTCAGGCGTGAGGATCGAGCACTTCTCCGACTGGGACGTCCCGGGGCTTGGCGAGCTCGGATGGAACCGGCTCGTCGAGCGCTGTCGCGCGCCGGTTCCGTTCGCGACGTGGCAGTTCCAGACCGCGTGGTATCGCGCATTCGGCACCGGCCCGCTGCACCTCCTGGCCGCGCAGGACGGCGAAGGGGAGTGGGTGGGGGTGCTGCCGCTCTACGAGCTCCCGTCCCCCGATGGATCGGTCCTCCGTCTCGTCGGGGGCACGGACGTCGCCGACTACCTGGACCTCATCGCCGTGGCGGGCCGCGAGGAAGAGGTCTGGAAGGCGCTTCTTCCCGCGCTGGCCGAGCTGCCGTGGCGGACGGCGGACCTTCGGCCCATCCCGGCCGCGTCCCCGACACCGGGGCTCCTGGCAAGCCTCGCCGCGTCCTCCGGGCTCACGAGCCGGACCGCGGTCGAGGATCGCTGCCCGGTCATCGAGCTGCCGGGCACCTGGGACGCGTACCTGGCGGGACTGTCCGGCAAGGATCGGCACGAGCTCCGGCGGAAGATGCGCCGCGCCGAGGTCGGCCGGCCGCGGATCGAGGTGGCGAGGACGCCGGCAGCCATGGCCGTGCTCATGGACGGTTTCGTCGCGCTTCATCGGCGGTCCAAGGTCGGCAAGGCGCGATTCATGGACGAGCCGATGGAGGCGTTCTTCCGCGCGCTGGGGCGTGACCTGGCCGCGGCGGGGCTGGCCGCGCTCTGGATGCTCTGGCTCGAGGGGCGTCCGGCCGCCGCCCTCCTCTGCCTCGAGCAGGGCGGCGCCGTGAATCTCTACAACTCCGGCTTCGACCCCGAGGCCCGCGCCATGTCGCCCGGCGTCGTGCTCATCGCCCGCACCATCGAGGACGCGATCGCGCGGGGGTTCCGGCGCTACGACTTCCTCCGCGGCGAGGAGCCGTACAAGTACGGGTTCGGCGCCGTCCCGACGGAAGTCCTGCGCGTGGCCCTGGAGCGGCCGTGACGCTCGCCGCTCCGCCGCGTCTCGGGGCGGCGACACGGGTCGCCGTCCTCTCGGTGCACACGTGCCCGCTCGCCGCGCTGGGCGGCAAGGAAACGGGCGGGATGAACGTGTACGTGCGCGAGGTCTCGCGCGCGCTCGGTCGGCTGGGCCTCGCGGTCGACGTCTTCACGCGCAGCCAGGATCCGGGGATCCCGGAGGTCGTGCCGCTCGGGCCGCGCGCGCGGGTGGTGCACGTCCCCGCCGGCCCGGCCCGGCCGATGGCGCGGGCCGCGGTGGCCGCGCACCTTCCCGAGTTCGCCTCGGGTGTCGAGGCGTTCCGGACCCGCGAGGGCGTCCGCTACGATCTGGTCCACAGCCACTACTGGCTGTCCGGCTTGGCGGGGCTGGACCTCCGGCGACGCTGGGACGTGCCCCTGGTCCACATGTTCCACACGCTCGGGGCGATCAAGAACGCCGTCGCCGGAGACTCCGGGGATACCGAGCCGGCCGAGCGCCTGGCCGCCGAGGTCCGCATCGCGGCGGCCGCCGACCGGATCGTCGCGTCCAACCTGGTCGAGCGCGCCGGCCTCGTCTGGCACGTGCGGGCGGACCCGGCCCGGGTGGCGGTGATCCCGTGCGGAGTGGACGTCGAGCTGTTTCGCCCGCGCCCGGCGGCGCCGGCGCGGGCGCGTCTCGGCGTCGATGCCGAGCACGTCCTCCTGTTCGTCGGCCGGCTCACGCCGATCAAGGGGCTCGAGACGCTCTTGCGCGCCCTCGCGGTGCTCCGCTCGGACGGCCTCGCGTCCGCGCGGCTCCGGCTGCTGGTCGTCGGGGGCACGAAGGGAGAGCCCGGGGACAGCGCCCATCTCCGGCGGCTCGCGCGGGACCTCGGCGTGGCGTCCTGGGTCGACTTCCGCGGGCCCCAGCCGCAGGACGCGCTTCCCGACTACTACGCGGCGGCGGACCTGTGCCTCATGCCCTCCCGCTACGAATCGTTCGGCATGGTCGCCCTCGAGGCCATGGCGTCCGGCGTCCCGGTGATCGCGTCGCGCGCGGGCGGGCTCACGGTGACCGTGCAGGACGGGGTCACGGGTCGGCTGGTTCCGGAGGGGGACGTGGCCGCCCTGGCGCTCGCCGTCAAGGGCCTCCTGGCCGACGACGCGAGCCGCCAGGCCCTCGGCGCCCGCTCCGTGGGTTGGGCCCGGCGGTTCACGTGGCCCGCCGTCGGACGCAGCATCGCGGAGCTCTACGCGGAGCTCCTGCCGGCCGCGAGCGGCGTCGCGGCCGGCGCGTCGCGCTGCCAGTTCCAGCTGTAGCGCTCCCGCCGCGGACGATTCGACCTCGTCGTCGCACCGGAACGCGCTTCCAATGGCAACGCGCTGCGATCCTGCCGGGCGAGGCCGTCCCTCCTGGATCGAAGCTACAACCACCGGCGCACGGATGCCTTGTAGTCAAGATAGGCGGCACCGAACTTCGCCTCCAGGTATCGCTCCTCCCTCGGCACGACGACCCAGTGGATGATTGCGACAGCAGCCGCCAACGTGGCGATGAGCCACCAGCTGTTCACCGACACGGCGATGCCCAGCTGCAACAGCGAAAATGCCAGGTAGATCGGATTCCGGCTGAAGCGGTAGGGACCGGTCCGAACAATGGCCGTGGTCGGCTTCCGGGCAGGCACCGGCGTGCCGGCGGCACGGAAGCGCCGCACCGAGGAGCCCAACACTAGGACGGACGCGACGACCAGGATGATCCCGAGGGGAGCCAGTGTCCCGTCCGATAGCACGGGGCGCGGCCACATCCACTGACAGGCCAGACCCATGACGATCGCCGCCAGATAGATCAGTGGCGGCCGAAAGAGGCCGAGATTGGCCACCTCTTCTTTCTGAGAGCCGCTCTTTCGGGGCGTGGTCACGATGGGTCCCTCACGCGCGCACTCTTCCCCATGGCCTAGATCATCCCACACACGACACCCGGCGCATCGCGAACGACTCCACCTCTTGGGCTTCGCGGTTGGAGCTTCCGCGCCCGGCCAGCTCGGCCGAGGGCCCGGGAGCAGGGGCGGCAAACCCTCACGCGCGGACCCGACGGGGGTCCCGCCCTCCGGCGTCGGCCTCCGGCAGGCACTGGCCCGCCGCTTGGATGGCGGGCTCGCGTGGGCGCGCCCCGGTGGCGGGGCGGGCCGGGGTGCCGAGGCGCGGGAGTGAAGCAAGAAAGGTGGTGTGCGTTTCCTGCGTTCGTCGGGCCGGCGCCTGGCGGGCGGCGTCGCTTACCTTCGACGCCGCTCGGAACAGGACCCGGCCGGCCTATGTCGGCTGTCCGAAGAGGGGCTCGAAGGAGAGCTGGTCGTTGACCCTCGGCCTCGTGATCCGGCGGAACCTCCGACTGGCATGCGCACGGGGAGAACACGCACGCCGATCGGATGCAGGCATTTGAACTGGGGTGCGGCGTCGTCATTCGGTCGATCCTCACGGAACCTCGCGCGGGTGCTACCGAGCGCCTGGCCTCGGCCGGCGGCTGCCGTCGATCCTTTCCTTGCGAGGAGAGAACCTTTCCGCGAGCGCGGAGCTGGGGAGCGAAGGGCTAGCGGTCGGACCGGCGCGCCGGCACGCGCTGCGAGAGGATCAGCCGGCCCGAGACCGTGAACGCCGCGATCTCCACGTAGTGGTGGCCGTCCCGGCCGTTCCCCGTGAGGTGGGCGACTTCCATCTCGACGCGCGCGGGCGGGTGGGGGAAGCGTGGCATCTCGAGCTCGACGGCTTCGGCGCACGTCGGGCAGCGCTGGGCGGGCGCACCGTCCCGCGGGCGCGCGGCCTCGACGGGCGCGGGGTCGCCCGGCGCCTGGGACGGAGCCGCATCGGGCACGGCGGCGAGCGCCATGTGCGCGATTGGGCGCTGCCGCCGCCGGTCGGTCACGCGGCGATCCATGCCGGGCCCGAGGCTCCCGCGGCGACGCTCGCGCCGCCGGCGATCGAGGAGCACCGCCACGCCCGAGCCGTGCAGCCGCGCCTGCAGGATCTCGTAGAGCTCGCGCTGCTCGGGCTTGACGACGAGGAACCACCGCGGCGCTGCGCCGTTGGAGCCATTCGAACCGTGCGTGCCCATCGCGGCCCGAGGAGGAGCAACTCCCGTGCCACGCAAGAACCGTCCTGAAACCTATCCCAACGGCGGTGAAGAGCGGCTCCCGACTGGAGGACTTCCACGGGGTAGGGGAACTTCGCCCTACTCGCGTGCGGCTGCCTACTGCGTGCGCAGCCGGGGATCGAGAGCGTCCCGGAGGGAATCGCCGAACAGGTTGAAGGCGAAGACGGCCAGGCTGATCGCCAGGCCCGGGAAGATGCCCATCCAGGGGGCCGTCTCCGCGAATTCCACGGCCGCGCCCCGGAGCATCAAGCCCCACGCCGCGGTCGGCTCCTGGACCCCGAGACCGAGGAACGACAGCGAGGCCTCCAGCAGGACGGCTTGCCCCAGGAAGGCCGTGAGCATGATGAGGTAGGGCGCCATCACGTTCGGCAGCATGTGCCGAAAAATGATCCGTCGGTGCCCGAAACCGGCGGCGCGCGCCGCGTCGACGTACGGCATCTCCCGGATGGAGAGCGCGCTCGAGCGGACGACCAGGGCGCAGCGGGGGATCATCGGGATCGTGATGGCCAGGATCACGTTGAAGGCGCCGGTCCCCAGGATGACCACCACCGCCAGCGCCAGGATGATCAGCGGCAGCGACAGGAACACGTCCATGATCCGCTGCAGGACGAGGTCCAGCCACCCGCCGAAATAGGCGCTCGCGACGCCCAGGATGGCTCCGAGCGTGGCGCCCAGGATGGAGGCGATCAGCCCCACCGTCAGCGCCGTACGGGAGCCGTAGAGGAGGCGGGAATACACATCCCGCCCGTGGGCGTCGGTCCCGAGCCAGTGCTGCGTGTTGGGCGGGGCCAACATCGCCCCGTAGTCCGTCGCGAGCGGGTGATGCGTGGAGAGCTGCGGCGCCAGCACCGCGACGATCGCCATGAGGGCGATGAAGGCGGCGCCGAAGGCGCCCAGCGGGCGCTGCCGGACGAACTGGCGCGGCCCGTCGAGCCAGCGGGCCGCCGGCTCGGCGGGGGCGACGTCGGCGATGACTCCGGCCGGCGGGTTGATCGCCATTACCGGTACCGGATCCGCGGGTCGATCCAGGCGTAGGCGAGGTCGACCAGGAAGTTGACGCCGATGAACGTCCCCGCCACCAAGAGGACGAGCGCCTGGGTGAGCGTGTAGTCGCGGTGCGCGATCGCCTGCACGAAGAGGAGGCCGAGGCCGTTCAGGTTGAAGACCTGCTCGGTAACGACCAGCCCGCCGAGCAGGAAGGCGAACTCGAGCGCGATCACCGTCAGGACCGGCAGCATCGCGTTCTTCAGCGCGTGGCGGGTCAGGATCAGCTTCACCCAGAGACCCTTCGCCCGGGCCGTTCGGATGTAGTCCTCCCGCAGCACCTCGAGCATCGCCGACCGCGTCATGCGCGTGGCCACCGCGGAGTAGCGGTAGCCGACGGCGACCGCCGGCCAGATGAGCTGCTGGAGGTTCTGCCACGGATCGACCCAGAACGGTGTGTAGACCATGGGCGGGAGCCACCGGAAGAAGACCAGGAGCCCCAGGATGAGGAGGATGCCCAGCCAGAACGACGGCATCGCCAGCCCTGCGATCGAGAAGATGCGGACGAAGTAGTCCACCCAGGTGTCCTGGCGGAGGGCGGCGACGATGCCGAGGGGGAGCGCGAGCGCGGTGGCGATCAGCGTGGCCATCAGCGACAGCTGGAGCGACAGCGCGAAGCGGAGCTTGATCTCCTCGGTGATCGGCGATCCCGTCCACATGGATCGTCCGAAGTCCAACCGGAGGAGCCCGCCCAGGTAATCCACGAACTGTCGCCACATCGGCTTGTCGAGGCCGAGCTTCGCGCGCTCGGCGTCGAGCATCTTCTGGTCGACGAACTGGTTCTGCCCGCTCGCGAAGCGCATCTCGACCACGTCGCCGGGCAGGACGCGGAGAAGCACGAACACCAGCACCGCCACCCCCAGGAGGGTGGGGATCATCAGGAGGAACCGCTTGAGGATGTACCGCGTCACGGGGTCAGCCCCGGACCTTGACTGCCATGTCCTTCGGCATCGCGCGCTGAACGGGCCCGCCGCCTCCCGAGGAGGAGGCGGCGGGCGGGCGGCCGAAAATCAACGTCAAGGCCTGACCCCGGAGTTTGCTACTCCGCGAGCCAGACGGTGTCGAGCTGCTGGTTGAGGTAGTGGCTCGGCGTGACCTGCCAGCCCTTGACCTTGCTCGAGTGGGGGATGATGCGGTGCCACTGGAGGGTCATGATGTAGTGGGCTTCTTCGTCCAGGAGGCGCTTCTCGAACTGCCGGATGAGCGTCTTGCGCTCCTCGGGGCTGGACGCGCGCGCCTGCTTGTCGTAGAGGTCGTCGAGCACCCGGTCCGTGTAGCGGCCGTAGTTCGCCGGGTTCTTGTCGTTCGAGATGAACTTGTACATGTCGAGGTCGGGCTCGACGATGTAGCCGCACTGGAAGTCCATCGCCACCTGGAAGTCGCCCGCCCGGAGCGGCGTGTAATAGGCCGCCGCCTCGATCACCTCCTGGGTGACGTTGAGGCCGATCTGCCGCCACTGGTCGAGCATCCAGATCGCCAGCGGCTCGTACGGCATCGGGATGCCCCGGTTCTTGAACGTGAAGGACAGGCCCTCGGCGCCGGCTTCCTTCAGGAGACGCCGCGCCTCGGCGCGGGCGGCGTTGATGTCGCGTCCGTAGCCAGCCAGCTTCTCCAGCTCGGCGGGCGGGGTCGCGTAGGGCGTTCCGGGCACTTGAACTCCGGCGACCTCCTTCACGATCGCGATCTTCGATAGGGCCTTCGAGCCCTCGTGGCGGTCCAGGGCGAGGGTGAGCGCGCGGCGGACGCGCTTGTCGTCGAAGGGCTTCTTCTCGTGGTTGATGACCGCCATCAGGATGCAGTCCCATGGGCTCTCCTGGACGGTGATCTTGTTCCCCAGAGCCTGGACGAGGCTGTCACGCTCGGCGGGGCTGAAGCCGCGGAACTGGATATGCGCGCGCTCGCCGCGGATCATCGCGACCTGCGCCGAGGACGAGCTCACGAACACCGCGCGGAAGCCGTCGAGGTACGGCTTGCCCTTGTCCCAGTAGTCGGGGTTCTTCTTGCCCACCACGTGCGAGCCCTTGACGTGCTCGACGAACTTGAAAGGCCCGGTGCCCATGACGTTCTTCTCGTACCAGTGAATGTCCTTGGCCAGGGTGTCCGCCTGGTAGATGAAGTTGTAGGGCGACGAGAGCGCGAGGAGGAACGAGCTCTCCGGATACTTCAGGCGGAAGCGGACGGTCTGGGGATCCGGGGCCTCGACCACCTCGACCGCCCGGTACTGGCCCTTGCGGTACGAGAACACCCCCGGCGGCGGAGCGATGATCTTGTCGTAGCTCGCCTTGACGTCCTTCGAGGTCATCTCGGAGCCGTCGTGGAACTTGACGCCCTTGCGGATCTTGAACGTGTAGGTGAGCTGGTCCTTCGAGATCGTCCACGACTCGGCGATGTCGCCGACCGTCTTGGTGCCCGTCTTGTCGAACGGGTCCACCTTGAGCAGGGTGCTGTAGTGCGGCGCGACGGGATGCGTGACCCCGAAGGTCTCCTCCTGATGGCCGTCGTAGGACGGCGGCTCCGAGGGGACGACGAAGATCAGCTCGCCCCCCGACCGGGGCTTTTCCTGGGCCAGGGCGGGCTGGAGACCGACAGCGAGCGCGACGAGGAGCAGGGCGATGGGGAGCCACAGGGAACGACGCATTCGCCACCTCCGGTCAGCCCGGTCCCGGGGTGCGGGTCGAGCCAGACTGTTTCGGGGTCAACAGACTGCGAGTGCTAAAGGTTTCCGGAACGGTACCCGTGGTCCGACCACGCTGTCAAGCGAGCAGGCAGGCGGCCCAGTGTCCGGGGGTGACCTCGCGCAGCGGGGGGATCTCGGCCCGGCAGCGATCGATGGCGATCGGGCAGCGGGGGTGGAAGACGCAGCCCGACGGGGGATTGAGCGGGCTGGGGACCTCGCCGATCAGGACCTGCCGGGCGCGCTCGGCCTCCAGCGCCGGGTCGGGGATGGGCACGGCGGCCAGCAGGGCCTTCGTGTAGGGGTGGAGCGGGTTCGCGTAGAGGTCGACCCGGTCGGCGATCTCCACGATCTTGCCGAGGTACATGACCGCCACCCGGTCGGAGATGTGGCGGACGACAGCGAGATCGTGCGCGATGAACAGGTATGTGAGCCCGAGCTCGGCCTGGAGGTCCTCGAGCAGGTTGATGATCTGCGCCTGGATCGACACGTCCAGCGCCGACACGGGCTCGTCGCAGACGATCAAGGCCGGCTCGACCGCCAGGGCGCGGGCGATCCCGACGCGCTGCCGCTGGCCGCCCGACATCTGGTGCGGGTAGCGGTCGGCGTGCTGCGGCAGGAGCCCCACCCTCGAGAGCAGGTCGTGCACCCGCTTGCGCCGGCCCTCGCGGCTGGGCACGAGACCGTGGACCGACAGCGGCTCGGCCAGGATCTGCCCGACCGTCATCCGCGGATTG
>JBIOVM010000027.1:0-75376 GCA_044867785.1 Candidatus Rokuibacteriota bacterium
CTGTCGCATAGTTCGGCGATCAGGCCGAGATGATGGGAGATGAACAGGATCGAGCCTCCGGTGTTCTGCTGCAGATCCTTCAGTAGGCGGACGATCTGGATCTCGAGCGTGGCATCGAGCGCAGTCGTCGGCTCGTCGGCAATCATCAGCTCGGGCTCAGCCAGCATGGCCATGGCGATGGCGACGCGCTGCCGCATGCCCCCCGACAGCTCGTGCGGATAGCGCTCGAGCACGTCCGCCGCATCCGCGATGCCGAGGCGGCCCAGGAGACGCGTCATCTCCGCCCGGGCCGCCGTGCGGGAGAGACCCTGGTGGATCCGGAGCGCGTCCGTCGCCTGGAGACCGATCCGGAACGTGGGATTCAGCGCCGAGAGCGGATCCTGCGGGATGAGCGCGAGGTCGGCCCCGCGGAGTCTCCGCATCTCGGTCTCGGAGAGCGCGAGGAGATCGCGTCCCTGGAGCCGGATCGCGCCATCGTGGATCCGCCCGGGCTCGGGCAGGAGCCGGACGATGGCCCGGCCCACCGTCGACTTCCCCGCGCCGGACTCGCCGACGAGGCCCAGCACCTCGCCGGGGCCGAGCCGGAGGTCGACCGCCCACGTCGCCAGCCGGGTGCCGTAGCGCACGGTCAGCCCGCCGATCTCCAGGACGGGCGGACTCGCCGAAGGCGTCACGCGGTCGTCCGAAGCCGCGGATCGAGGCGCTCGCGTAAGCCCTCTCCCAGCAGGTTGAAGCCCACCACCGCCGCGATCAGGGCCAGCATCGGCACGCCCATGCCCCACCAGCTGACCATCAGGTATCCGCGCCCCTCGGCGATCATGGCGCCCCACGACGGCGTCTGGGCCTGAACACCGAGTCCCACGAACGAGAGCAGGGCCTCCACGCCGACGGCGATGGCCATCTCGAGCGAGACGAGCACGATGATCAGGGGCCGGAGGTTCGGCAGGAGCTCCTCGGCCATCACGCGGAGCGGCCGGAGCCCGATGGCCCGGGCCGCCTCGACGAACTCGCGCTCGCGAAGCGCGAGGACCTCGCCGCGGATGACGCGCGCGAAGCGCGTCCAGTCGACGATCACGATGGCGAGCACGACCTTCCAGAGGCCGAGACCGAGGACGGCCATGAGCGCGATGGCGAGAAGCACGGCGGGAATCGACATCCATACGTCCACGACCCGCATCAGCACCGTGTCGACGCGTCCGCGGACGTAACCCGCCGCCAAGGCCACCGGCACGCCGACCAGCGCCGAGATCACCGCGCTCGCCACCGCGACGACCAGGGCCACCCGCGCGCCCCACAGGAGGCGCGAGAGGATGTCGCGGCCCAGGCTGTCGGTCCCGAGCGGATGGCGCCAGGCGCCGCCCGCCCATACCGGCGGCTGACGGACCGAGGTCAGATCCTGCCGGTTGGGATCGTGGGGCGCGAGCACGGGACCGACCAGGGAGAGGACGAGCAGGATGAACGCGATCGAGCCGCCCGTCCAGAGCTTGCCGTTCACGCCGCGTCGCTCACGCCGCCAAGCCGACGCGCGGATTGAGGAAGGCGTACGCCATGTCCACGGCCAGGTTGGAGAGGATGACGGTGATCGCGTACACCAGCACGATCCCCTGGATCAGGGGGAAGTCGCGGTACTGAAAGGCCTGCAGGGTGAGCTGCCCGATCCCCGGCCAGGCGAAGATCGTCTCGATCAGGACGGTGCCCCCGATCAGGAAGCCGAACTGGACGCCGACCAGCGTGGCCGTCGGGATGAGCGCATTCCGGAGCGCCCGCCAGAAGAGGATGCGGGCCTCGCCGAGCCCTTTCATCCGCTCCGTGACGACGTACTCCTCGCCGAGCGCGGTGAGGAGATCGGACCGGATGGTGCGGAAGACCGCCGCCAGGAGCGGCATCGCCAGGGCGGTCGCCGGGAGAAGCAAGTGCGCCAGGACGGAGCCCAACGCCGCCGGATCGCGGCGCAGCAGCACGTCGACGATCGCCGAGCCGGTCACCTCGGCCGCCTCGTGCTCGGCGGCGATGCGGCCCGAGATGGGCAGGAGCTGGAAGATGGCGCCGAAGGCCACGATCAGGAGGAGGCCCCAGACAAAGTTCGGCACCGCGATGCCCAGGGTGCCGAGGGACACCGCGGCCGACTCGAGCCAGCTGCGGCGCCGCCACACGGAGCAGGCGCCGAGGAGGATGCCGCCGCCCGTCGCGAGGACGAGGGCGGTGATCGCCAGCTCGAGCGTCGCCGGAAGGCGCTCGGCGATGACCCGGAGCGCGTCCTGTTGAAGCCAGAGCGAGCGCCCGAAGTTGCCTCGGCAGAGGCTCGCGAAGAACGCGCCATACTGCGCCCACCAGGATCCCGTCAGGCCGAACTCCCGGCGGACACGCTCGATGTCCTCGGCCGTCGAGCCCACGGGCGCCATGAGGAGCGCGGGATCGCCCGGCAGGATCCGGAGGATCGCGAACACGAGCACGCTCACGCCCCAGAGCGAGAAGAGCGCCAGGAACAGGCGGCTCAGCAGGAAGCGGAGGGGCATCACGAGGGCTCGGCTCTGGGACTCGCCGCGACCATGTCGCCGATTGGCCGGACTCTAGCGCAGCCGGGCCACGGCCGCAAGGTGCGGGAGCCGGCGTGCGGGAGCCGGCGCCGCAACGCGGTTGCGGGCTCGCCCCCGAGAAGCCTATCCTCGGGACCGGTGCTCGCCGGCCCCTTGCCCCTCTACACCGTCGTCCCCTTCGTGGCGATGCTCCTCGCCATCGCGCTGTGCCCCCTCTGGACTCCGCACTGGTGGGAGTCGAACCGGAACAAGCTCGTCCTGTCGTGCGTCCTGGGGCTCCCGGTGATCGGCCTCTACGCGGCGCGGCGCCCGCACGTCCTTCTCGAGACCGCCGAGGAGTACCTGTCTTTCATCCTCCTGCTGACGGCCCTCTACGTGATCGCCGGCGGCATCCGCCTGAGCGGCGACCTCGAGGCGACACCGCTCGTCAACACGACCTTCCTGGCCACCGGCGCCGTCCTCGCCTCGTTCCTCGGCACCACCGGGGCCTCGATGCTCCTCATCCGCCCGGTCCTCCAGACCAACCGCCAGCGGACGCATATCACCCACACGGTGGTCTTCTTCATCTTCCTGGTCGCGAACGTCGGCGGTCTCCTGACCCCGCTCGGAGACCCGCCGCTCTTCCTCGGCTATCTCCAGGGAGTCCCGTTCGCGTGGACGTTCCGGCTCTGGCCGATGTGGCTCTTCTCGGTCGTCGTCCTGCTGCTGGCGTACTTCGTGTGGGACTCGGTGACGTACGGCTGGGAGCCGGCCCGGGCGGTCGTGCGCGACGAGGCGGAGCACCGCCCCTTGCGGCTCGACGGCACCCTCAATTTCGTGTGGCTCGCGGGGGTGGTGCTGGCCGTCGCGTTCCTCCACGCCCCCTGGCGCGAAGCGCTGATCCTGGCGCTGACGGGCCTCTCGCTCTGGCGGACGCCCAAGGCGGTGCACCGCGCCAACGACTTCACGCCGCACCCGATGGTCGAGGTCGCCGTTCTCTTCCTCGGGATCTTCCTCACGATGATCCCGGCGCTCGAGCTCTTGCGAACGCGCGGGGGCGAGCTGGGCGTGCGGGAGCCGTGGCAGTTCTTCTGGGCGACCGGCGCCCTGTCGTCGTTCCTCGACAACGCGCCGACCTACCTCGTCTTCCTCGCCCTCGCCCAGGGCCTCGGCCTGGCCGACGAGGTCGTCGGCGTGCCGCACGCGATCCTGGCGGCGATCAGCCTGGGCGCGGTCTTCATGGGCGCGAATACCTACATCGGCAACGCGCCCAACTTCATGGTCAAGGCGATCGCCGAGGCCTCCCGGGTACGGATGCCGTCCTTCTTCGGCTACATGCTGTACAGCGCCGCGATCCTCATCCCGCTGTTCGTCGCCGTCACCTGGCTGTTCTTCCGACCCGGCGCCTGACGCTCAGAACACGGTCAGATCCGCCTCCGCGCCCGCGAGCACCGCCCCGGCGGTGGTGAGCGTATCGAGCTTGACGAGAAAGTGCTGAGTCAGGGCGTGGACGTCGCGGAAGCGCCGCTGGAGCGGATGCACGGAGTAGAGCGAGGTTCCGCCGCCCGCCCGGTAGGCGGTGTCGACGACCGACGCGGCGGTCGCGGCGGCCCACGTGGCCGTCGAACGGATGCGCGCCCGCTGGTCGGGCGCACACGCGCCGCCCGCCGCCGCGGTGACCCACGCCGCCGCGGCGTCGGCGTGCAGCAGGATGCGGGCGGCTCGCAGCTTGGCGTCGGCCTCGCCCATCTGGTGCTGGAACAGGGGATTCCGGGCCAGCGACGCGCCGGCGAGCAGAGGCACCTTCTTGGCGGAGAGAGCCAGGATGTCCTCCAGGGCTCCCTGCGCGATGCCGATCGCGACGCTGGCGATCCCGAAGGCGAACACCGCCGGCGCCGGGATCCGCAGTAACGGTTCATCCAGGCACGCCTCGTCCGAGAGGGCCGGGCACGTGCGGGAGCCGTCGATGAGCACGTTGTCGGCGACGACGTCGTGGCTTCCGGTGCCGCACAGCCCCGAGACCGACCAGGTGTCCTGGATCTCGATCTCGTCCGGCGAGAACACTACCTTCCGCAGCTCGGGAGTGCCGCCCTTGTCCTCGACGCAATTGCCGAAGAGCCACTGCGCGTGAAGGCAGCCGCTCACGAACGCCCACCGGCCGCTCACCCGGTACCCCCCGCCCGCGGGGACGGCGACTCCGGACGGGCTGAAGGCGCCCGCGATGATGGCGTCGGGGCCGTGGGCGTACAGAGCGTCGAACGTCGCCCGGGGAAGGCCGCCGAGGTCGCGCCACGCGCTGGCCAGGTTCATGACGGTCCAGCCGACCGACGCATCGGCCCGGCTGAGCTCCTCGCACACCCTCATCGCGCTCGCCAGGTCGAGGCCAATGCCGTCGTGGCTGCGGGGCACCAGCATGCGGAAGCAGCCCGCCGCCGACAGATCGTCGACCAGATCGCGGGGCAACCGCCTCGCCGCCTCGATCTCCGCGGCGCGCGCCGCGATCGTCGGGGCGAGGCCGCGCACGGCATCGAGCACGGCCGTGTCCCGGCGGGGCCTCGAATCGATGGACGTGATCATGGTGCGCCTCCTGTCGGTGTCGTTCTCTCTGACGAGCCTACCGACGATCGGCGGCGCCTTCATCGCACGTTCGTGCCACGCCGCCCGGGCGGGAGCTATGGTCCGTTCGTACCAGGCGGGCGGGGTCAGATCAGGCCGTGCTGGAACGCGAACGCCGTGGCGGCGGCACGCGACGACACGCCGATCTTGTCGAAGATGTTCTGAAGGTGTCGCCGGACCGTGTGGGCGCTGATGGCCAGCGTCGCCGCGATCTTCTGGTTGGTGTGGCCGGCCGCCACGAGACGGAGCACCTCGACTTCGCGCGCGGTGAGCCCGCTTGCCGCCTTCGCCGCTCCCTTGCGTTGCCCCGTCAGCCCCTGCACCCGGGCCACGTCCGGCGCCGCGCCGAGCCGCTCGAAGACCCAGCGGGCTGCGCCGAGCTCCAGCTCAGCGGCATCCTCGTCCCCGAGCCCTCGGCAGGCGAGCGCGATGAGGACGCGGGCCCGCGCCCCTTCGTAGGGCGCCTCGATCCTCTGCCAGGCGGTCCACGCCTGGCGCAGCGGGACGAGCGCCGCGCGGGGATCGCCCTCGGCGAGGAGGACGGCGCCGGTGACGTGCGCCGTCGCCGCGCGCAGCAGCGGCGCGTCGAACTCGTCCGCGATCGACGCCATCTCGCCGACGGCGGCCCGGGCCGCGCCGACGTCGCTCGCGGCCAGCATGATCTCGACGTAGGCGGGCAGGAGCCGCGCCCGAGCGACGCGATCCCGCGTCTCGTCCGCCGCGCGGCGGATTGCCGTCGCCGCCGCCTCGACCCTCCCCTGGGCCACCCGCAGATGCGCCAGCCCGGGCTGCGGCTCACGGCCCGCCTGGCTGGCCTGGCGGTAGGCCTCCTCGGCCTTCACGAACTCCCCGCGCAGCCGGTGGAGGTCTGCCCGCAGGTAGAAGGCTGCGCCGACCCACGGTCGTCCAACGGTCTGGGAGAGCCGTTCACAGGCGCGCTGCGCCTCGCTCATGGCGTCGCCCCAGGCGCCCTGCAGCTGCATGAGCTCGGCGCGGTGCACGAGACACTGGCCGCGATAGGGAACGAGGCCCGGCTGCGATGCGCTCCACTCGCTCAGCGCGGCCGTCCACTCCCGCGCCCGGCGGAGGTCGAAGATCTGCTGGCAGTCCTCGAGCACCGCGCAGTAGATGATTCCGACGCCGACCGGAGACACCTGGCCGGTCGTGACGGCGACCATGACCTCGTCGAGCAGCGCCACGCCCTGCGCGGCCTGTCCCGTTCGGAGCAGGGACTCCCCGAGGCCCAGCCGGCCGAACGCGACCAGCTGCGGGTCGCCGAACCGCTCGCCGACCCTGGCGGCTTGGTCGAAGGGTCCGTGGGCCGCCATGGCGTCGCCCGCGAACTGGTGCCGGAGCGCGAGCGCCACGAGGAGATATCCCCGCTCCACGCAGTCGTGCTGACCGTCGTCGAGGACTCGCTGACCCCGGGCGAGCCAGCCGCCGCTGCGCGCCGGCTCCCCTGCGATCAGCAGGTGGAAGGCCAGCCAGAAGGCGCACCGGGCGGCGCGCGGCGCATCCCCTCGATTCAGGAACCCGTGGTGCGCGCGGGCGTAGGCGTCGGCGCTCTCCGAGTCCCGGCCGACGAGGTGAGCGGCCATCGCGAGCCGCTCCAGGTCGACGGGGTCAAGGGCCGCTCGGCGGTCCGCGGCCGACAGCTGCGCGTACGCCTCCCCCCAGGCCTGCCGGCCGAAAGATGCCCGGCCTCGATCGAGCGCGTCGGCCGCGGTCATGAGGGCTCGTACCGCCACGGGACGGCGCCGCACGCCGGCCCATCCCGCCTACACTTCGCATCTTACCGCGCGCTCGCCCGGGCGGCCCGGCGCTCGTCGTACTGCGTCGCCGGGCGCCGCCGAGCACCCTCAGACCGCAAGGAGGCGGTGCTTCAGCGCCGAGTCGGCTTCCAGCTCGGCGGCGGGGCCCGCGTGGACGATCCGCCCGTCGTCGATGACGTAGGCGCGGTCGGCGAGCCCGAGCGCCATCGAGGAGTTCTGCTCGACGAGCAGGAGCGCGATCCCCTCGTCGCGCATCTCCTGGACGACCGCCATGATGTCCTCGACGATGCGCGGCGCCAGCCCCTGCGACGGCTCGTCCATCAGCACCAAGCGCGGGTGCATGAGGAGCGCCCGCGCGATCGCGACCAGCTGCGCCTCCCCGCCCGAGAGGTGCTCCCCGATTCGGTGACGGAGACGGCCGAGGATCGGGAAGCGCTCGTAGACGCGTGCGAGCGTCCACGCCTCGGCGGCCTGGCGCGGCGGGAGCGCCCGGTTCAGCGCCATCGCGAGGTTCCGCTCCACGGTCAAGGTCGGGAACACCCGACGGTTGTCCGGCACCCACGCGATCCCGTGGCGCGCGATCAGATGGGTCGGGAGCCGCGTGATGTCCTGCCCGTCGAAGGTGATCCGCCCCCCCCTCACCGGGACCAGGCCGAGGATGCTCTTGATCGTGGTCGTCTTGCCGCGCCCGTTGCGGCCGAGGAGACAGACCGCCTCGCCCGCGCGGATCTCGAGCGAGAGCCCGCGCAGGATCTGCGCGTCCCCGTAGTAGGCGTCGATCGCCTCGACACCGAGGAGGGCCGGCCGGGCCGCGTGAGCATCGGTCACGCGCGGCCCTCCCGAGGACCCGGCATCCCCGGCCGCCCGCCCAGCCGCCCGAGATACGCCTCGCGCACCTCCGGGTGATCGCGGATCGCGGCGGGTGGACCTTCCGCGATGACCCGGCCGCGGTGCAGGACCGCCACGTGGTCCGAGAGAGTCAGCACGAAGTCCATGTCGTGCTCGATCACGACGATCGTGAGCCGCCGGGCCAGCTGCTGGACCAGCTCGCGCAGCGTCTCCATCGGGCGGACGCCGAGCCCGCTGGTCGGCTCGTCGAGGAGCAGCACCTCCGGCTCGCCGGCCAGGGCGACTCCGATCTCGAGCAGCCGGCGCTGACCGTACGAGAGGTAGCGGGCGGCGACGCGTTCCCGCCCGGCGAGGCCGATCAGGCGCACGATCCGGGCGGCCCGGTCCCGGGCCTCGCTCAACGCGCCCGCGGGAGTCCAGCAGTCGAAGCCCCGCGCGCGCATGGCCGGCACGGCCACCCGCACGTTCTCGAGCACGGTGTCGTCGTCGAACAGATTGAGGATCTGGAACGACCGGCAGATCCCGAGGCGCGCCCGACGGTAGGGCGGCAGGCGCGTGACGTCCTCGCCCTTCAGACGGATCTCGCCGCCGTCCGCGGCAAGGAATCCCGTGAGAAGGTTGAAGCAGGTCGTCTTCCCGGCGCCGTTCGGCCCGATCAGGGCCGACAGCCGGCCGGTCCCGAAGGCGAGGTCGACTCCGTCCAGGACCACGTGGCCGCCGAAGGCCTTTCGAAGCCCCCGCGCCTCGAGGGCCGGCGCCGCCGCGGGCCGCGAATCCGTCACGCTCCCCGCTCCCCGGCCGGTGGCGCCGGCGCCGCGGGGGCCTCGTCGCCGCGCGCGGCGTGGGCCGCCGCCGTGTCGTGGAACCCGGCGGGCTGGCGGAGGCGGCGGAGGACGCCGAGGATGCCCTCCGGCATGAACAGGATCACCCCCATGAACAGGAGGCCGTACGCGAGCAGCCAGTGGTCCGTCAAGGTCGACAGGACGTCGCGCAGGACGAGGAACACGACCACGCCGAGGACCGGCCCGTAAAAGCTCGCAAATCCCCCGCCGATCAAGCACATGAGCACGACGTTCCCGGACTGGGCGAGGCTCATGGGCTCCGGGAAGGCGCCGAACCGAGCCAGAGCGTAGAGCCCTCCGGCGAGGCCGGCGAAGCCGCCTGAGAGCGCGAAGACCGCCCACTTGTACCGCGCCGTGTCGTAGCCGACGGCGCGGGCCCGGCTCTCGCTCTGCCGGATCGCCCGGATCACCTGGCCGAACGGCGAGTTGACGATCCGCCAGAGCGCGACGGTCGCCCCGACGAACCACGCGTACACGAAATAGTAGAAGGGCACGTTGTCCCGCAGCGAATACCCGAGGAGCCCCAGCCGGTTGATTCCCGTGAGCCCGTCCTCGCCGCCCGTCCACGCGTCGAAGACGAACACCATGAACCAGAACATCACCCCGAAGGCGATGGTCAGGAGCGAGAAGTAGATCCCGCGCCGCCGGGCGACGAAGAGGCCGACGGCGGCGCCGCAGAGAAGGGTGCCCACCGCGGCGGCGGCCAGCGGCAGCGCGAGCCCGCCGGTCACCCACTTCTGGGTCATCCCGAGGAGGTAGCCGCCGATCCCGAAGAACGCGCCGTGGCCGAAAGCCGGGAGGCCCGTGTAGCCGAGCAAGAGGTTGTATCCGAGCGCGAAGATCGCCCAGATCATCACCTCGGTGCCGAGGTACGTGTAGCCGAGCCGGGGCAGGACCGCGGGAAGGAGCAGAAACAGGGCGAACAGTCCCAGCATCGGAGGCGGCGTCCATCGGTCGAGCACGGTCCGCACGGGAGGCTACAGCTCCAGCACGGACTTCTGTCCCATGAGGCCGCGCGGACGCCAGAGCAGCACCAAGGCCATCAGGAGGTACATCACGAGGATCGACCCGCGAGGGACCAGGAGGTTCGAGAGCCCGCTCACGGTGCCGAGGAGAAGCCCGCCGACGACCGCCCCCCAGAACGATCCGATCCCGCCGATCACCACCACGATGAAGGCGGGCATGACCGCCTC
This sequence comes from Candidatus Rokuibacteriota bacterium, assembly GCA_044867785.1. GTDB lineage: Bacteria > Methylomirabilota > Methylomirabilia > Rokubacteriales > DASRDR01 > DASRDR01. The sequence continues at coordinate 9,789 of JBIOVM010000027.1, forward strand.
GGCGCCGATGGTCGGCTTCAGGCTCCACATCGGCGCCGCAATCACGCCGGCGACGCCGGCCAGGACCGTCCCGAGCGAGAACACCAGGCTCCGCAAGCGCCCGAGATCGATCCCGAGCGCCCGCACCATCTCGCTGTCGTGGGCGCCGGCCTTCATGATGGCGCCGTAGGGGGTCCGCTCGAGGAACCACCACACGAGGAACAGGAGGACCATCGCGAGCACCGCGACGAGGATGCGGTAGCGGGAGTAGACGAGGAATCCCCACTCGAACCGCCCGGCCACGAACGCCGGGGCGGCGATCGTGTAGCCGCGCGGGCTCCATACGATCCGGATGACCTCTTCCAGCGCCAGCGCGGCGCCGAAGGTGAACAGGAGCCCGAAGAGGGGATCCTTCCCGTAGGTCCGCCGGACGCCCCGCTCGAGCGCGAGGCCGACCAGGCCGACTCCGAGCGGCGCCAGCACGAGCGCGCCCCACCAGCCGACGTGCGGCTGGAGCGCGAGCGCGAAGTAACCGCCCAGGGCGAAGAGAACGCCGTGCGCGAAGTTGATCACCTCCATCGTGCCGAGGATCAGCATGAAGCCGAGCGCGATGATCGCGTAGAGCAGCCCCAGGACGATTCCGTTCAGGATCTGGGTCGTCAGATCGACCAGGTCGGGCGTCACCCGGCTACCCGCTTGGGCGGAGGTCGATGATCCTCACGGGTCACCGGCCTCCGCCCCCGTCCACCCGGGGTCGGACTCGGGCTTACGGACAGTCGGTGGGCTCCGTCTATCGAATCGGGCGACTGTCCGAAAGGTCCGGCCTGACCCCGGTACGTCACCCGCCGTACACCGGGGTGTCGGCGAGCGACTGCATCTTGCACTTCGAGAGCTCGCGCGGCGGCGCCGCCGCCTCGGGCGCCACGTCGGCGATCATCTCGATCATGTCCCACCTCTCCTTCATGTCGGCCGGCTTCTTCGTGCGGGCGAGATAGAGCATCTGGCCCACCAGGTGGTCCCACTCCCGGATCACCGAGGGGTACTTCCGGAAGTTGTCCTTGATGACGTGCCCTTCGAGCGCCTTGATGACCTCGTGGTTCCGCGTCGTGCCGGCCCGCTCGATCGCGCGCAGCAGCTCCCGCGCCGCGAGGTAGCCGTTAACCGACACGTTGTCGGGCACGGGGATCGGCGCGTCGGCCCAGCGCTTCCGGAAGCGCTCGGTAAGCTCCTTGACCCCGGGCTCGTTCAGCGTGTAGTGCCAGGTGGTGCAGAAGTAGCCGAAGGCCTTCTTCGGACCCAGGGGGACCAGGTCGGGGAAGTCCAGCTGCGGGAACACCCACGCCGCATCCTTGTCCGACCCGAACTCGCTCGCCTGCTCCCGCATGGCGGTCTGCTCGATGCCCGCCACGTTGGCGATGACCACCTCCGGCTTGACGCTCCGCACCCGGAGCAGCTGGGCGCTGAAGTCGCGCGTGCCCTGAGGCACGAACAGCTCGCCCAGCTCCTCGGCGCCGACCTTCTTCATCACGTCCCGCGTGCCCGCCGTCGCGTTCTTGCCCCAGACGTAGTCGTGGGTGAGGATGAACCACTTCTTCCCGAGGTTCTTCACGACGAGCGGCCCGAGCGCGTTGGCGAACATCCAGTTGTTGGCGTCCCATACGAAGTTCACGCGCTGGCACTTCTCGCCGGAGACCGTGTCGGCGCTGGAGTTCGAGTTGAAGTAGACGATCCCGTACCGCTGCGCCAGCTCCGACAGAGGGGCGGCGACGCCGCTCGAGAGCGCGCCCATCATGAAGTCGATCTTGTCCCGCTCGATCAGCCGCTGGGCCTTGCGCACGGCCACCGAGGCGTCGGTCTCGGTGTCCTCCCACCGGTGTTCGATCTGGCGCCCCAGCACGCCGCCCCGCGCGTTCTGCTCCTCGATGGCGAGGATCATGCCCCGCCGGTCCGCTTGGCCGCTGTCCGCGAAGGTGCCGGTGGCGTCACACGTGAGACCGATGACGATCGGCTTCTTCGCCTGGGCCCGGGCCCAGCGCCAGCTCCCGATGAAGCCCACGCCCGCGCCGAACGCCGCCGCACCCTTCAGGATCTCTCGCCGGCTCGCTCGCCCCTGTTCTGCCATCGCACCCTCCTCGTGTGTGGGATCGGTTGGGACGGTGGTCATTCCCGCGTCACGTCGTCTCGGCCAGCCGCTCCATCGCCCGCAGACGATGGGTCTCCACGGCGCGGGCCGCTCTCGCCCAGTCGCTCGCCTCGAGCGCTCGGAGGATCTCTTCGTGCTCGGCGAGCGACTCGGCCGCGAAGCCGCCTCGCCGCGCGTGCATGATCACGCGGTAGTACTCGCCGCGGTCCCAGACGTTCTGGAGCAGCTGAAGCACCTGCTTGAGACCGGATGCCTCCCAGAGCCTCCGGTGGAACTCGCTGTCGGCCGCCACCGCGCGGGCCGTGTTCCCGGCCGCGCGGGCGGCGCTCATGTCCAGCTGGAGGCCGCGGAGCTCGGCCAGGAGCGCCGGCGTGACCCGGCCGGACGCCTCGCGGAGGCACAGGGCTTCGAGCGCCGCCATCAAGAGAAAGCGCTCGCGAAACTCCTCCGGCGAGAGCCCCGCCACGACGACGTCCTTGTGCGGGTTGATCCGCACGAAGCCCTCGCTCTCGAGCCGCCGCAGGGCCTGCATGACGGGGATCCGGCTCACGCCGGCCGACTGCGCCACCGTGCTGGCGACGATCCGCTCGCCGGGGGCCAGTCGCCCCTCCACCAGCGCCTGGCGGAGATGGCGGTAGGCGAGCTCCTCCAGCGTCTCCCGACGGATGGGCTCCTCGAAGAGGGCGCGGGGAGCGGCGGGCGACGTGCCCTGGCGGGGTGGCCTCGGCAGGGGCCCGCGAGGGCCGGGGTCACGCGCGGGACTGACGCGCCGTGTCCGCGGGACGAGCCGCCGGCGCGCCCCGGCTTTCATGGGCTGTATACAATATGCAACCGCCGAATCGTGTCAAGGGCGATGACACGGGTGGGAGCCCTCGCCGGGCTCAGCGGCGGATGGCCGCCGGGGGCGAGCCGGGGCCCGGGTGTCCCAGACCCCTGCCGTTCCGCTCCCTACATCCAGGACATCTCCTGCGGGATGAGCACGCCGGTCGGGAAGGGCTGGTAGGCGAGGTCCTTCTTCATGACAACGGGCTGCACGACCTGGAAGAGCGGGACGACGTAGCCCTTCTCCACGACGTAGCGGGCGGCCTTCTTGGCCGCCGCGATGCGCTTCGGCTCGTCACGCTCATCGAAGATCGGGTCGATCAGCGGCACCAGGTCCTCCGACTCCCATACCCGGAACGGCCCCTTCAGGTAGTTCTGGAAGCCGACCGAGTTGATCGGGTCGCCGGTCGGATTGGACCAGAAGTAGAGCGAGAGCGGCGCCAAGTCCTGGCCGCCCTGCCCCCTGGCGTTCCGGAACTGGAACCACTGCGGGATCGTGACGACCTCGAGCTCGGCCTCGATCCCGACGTCCTTCCACATCTGGGTGATGGCGGACATGAACTCGAAGTCCTTCGCCCGGACGCCGCGGGTCGTCATGGCCTTCAGGCGGAGCGGGGTCGACGCCGAATAGCCCGCCGCCTGGAGGAGCTGCCGGGCCTTGGCCGGATCATAGGGGAAGCTGAACGAGGCGTCGTAGGCGTCGTAGAGGGCCCCTTCGGTGAGCGAGCTCGGCACGCCGAACCCGAGCAGCACCTTCTCGACCAGTGCCTTCTTGTCGATGGCGTGATGGACGGCCAGGCGCACCTCCTCCTTCTTGAACGGCTCGAAGCGGGGGTTCAGGAAGATCTGCGCCATGTCCGCGACGGGCTGCTTCACGCCCTTGAGGGTCGCCTGGGTCGAGAGCCGCCCGAACTCCTCGACCGGGACCTCGGAGGTGATGTCGGCGTTCCCCGACACGATCTCGGCCACCCGGGCGGTCGGGTCGGTGACCATCTTGAAGACCGCCCGCTTGATCGGCGGCGCGCCCTTCCAGTAGCGGTCGAATGCCTCGAGCACGAGCGTGCTCCCGGGCGTGAACGACACGACCCGGTACGGCCCGGAGCCGACGGGCTTCCGGGCGAACTCCTCGCCGCGCGCCTTGTCGTCCGGGCCCAGCGACTGGAAGTACGCCTTCGGGACGACGAAGCCGGCCAGGAATCCCAGCCAGCGCGGGAACGATGGATCGAAGCGCTCGAACACGAGCTGGAGCGTCGCCTTGTCGCGGACCTGGTACTCCTTCACCCGGGCGTAGGTCGCCTTGTAGATGGAGATCTCCTTCAGCCGGGTCATGCTGAAGGCGACGTCCTCGGCGGTGAGGTCCGACCCGTCGTGGAACTTGATCCCCTGGCGGACCTTGATGGCCATGCCCATCTTGCCGTCGGTCCACTGCCAGCTCTCGATGACGTTCGGCCCGTACTTGCCCTGGCGGTCCTGCTGGAGGAACCGGTCGAAGACCGCCTCGTACATCGATTCCCGCGGGCTGTTGCGCGACGCGGGGTGCGGGTCCATCGAGGTGACCGTCTCGGGAAAGGCGATGGTCACGACCTGCTTCTTCTGGGCGTGCGCGAGACGCCGCGCGCCGACCGCCGCCGCGGCCACCACGGAGCCTCCGGTCGTTCTGAGGAATGCCCGGCGGCTCATTCGCATGATCGGTCTCCTCCCGGGGCCGTCCACCCCGTCCGTGACAGCACTGGTCGTGATCGATTCCCTGCCGAACCAGATCTTGGCGGGATCAGTCTAGCCGATAGGTACGGGTCGGCGCGAGACGGCGACCAACGCCCCCGCGCACCGCGACGGACAGGACCCCACTCCCATCGCTTCGGGGAGCGTCGTGCACCGAGCTCTCCGCGGCGTCAAGCCGGAGGACCTGCCCGCCGAGCTGCCGTACACCGCCGAACGCGTGGTCGACGCCCGGACTCCCGGGGCGCTCGCCCTCGCGATCCGCCCGGGCATCATGTTCCGGGCCGACCACGTGATCGAGCAGGCCGCCGCGATGTCAGCCGTTTCACCCGAGCGTCCGCAGCCGCCGGGAGGCGAGGAACAAGAGGGCGCTGGCAGTGACCATCGCGCCGCCGGCCGCGACGGCGACGCGGGCTCCCGCCGACGCCGCCAGCACCCCGGCCAGGAGGCCGCCCAGCGGCATCAGGTTCCAGCCGGTTCGTCGACACGGCGCGGAGCCGCATGCCGATCGCGTTCGTCACATCTCGGGAGCATGCCGTCCTGGCCCGGCCCCGATCACGGCACGGCGATCAGGAACAGATACCGCGTCGGCGCGGTCACGCTAGCACGGGGGTCCCGGCCGGCGGGCCGCGCGGCCGTTCGATCCGTCGTGTATCGTGCTGGCGAGCTCGTGCGCCGATGACTCGTCACGTCGTCTGGCTCTTCTGCCTGCTCGTGCCGCCGATGCTCGTGCTCGCCCTGCTCCTATCGGCGCGGGAGCGGCTCGGCCCGCTCTACCAGCGGTACTTCGGCGAGACGCGGCGCGAGCAGATGTTCCTCTCGTCCGTGGCCTTCTACGTCACGTTCGCCCTGACCCGGGCGATCACTCACGCGATTCGCTCCGGCGTGGGCCCGTTCCACGACGTGGCCGCCGGGGGCATCCACGTCCATCATCTCGTCTGGGGAATCCTGCTCCTCCTGGGCGTCGGCTACCTGTGGCTGCACCAGATCGGCGCCGGCGACCCGGGCCAGTCGCGAGCGCTCTCCCGGCTGACCGCCGTGCTCTACGGGATCGGCGCCGCGTTGACGCTGGACGAGTTCGCGCTGTGGCTGCGCCTCCGCGACGTGTACTGGGCCCGCGAGGGCCGGGAAAGCATCGATGCGGTCCTGCTGTTCGGCGCTCTCTTGTCGGCGGGCCTGTGGGGTGGGCGCTTCCTCGAGGCCCTCGTCCGCGAGCTGGCCCGCCTGGGCGGCCGGCGCTGAGACGCGCCCCTCACCCATCCGGCTCGAACACGAGCCGGTCGAGCCACATCGCGCCGGCGCCGTCGACGACGCGCGCCTCGACCCGGGACGCGGTCGGTAGCTGGAAGGGGGACCACCGCGCCCCAACACGCTCCGCAGTCACGCCACCATTCAGGTTTCGGCTGCCGACGCGCGCGGGCGACACGCGTCCGGCGACCGCAACGCCTCGTAGGGCGCGCGCCGATCGGCGCCCGCACCCGCGACGGGATGGCCGTAGAGCGGTGCGGGTGCCGCCGCCGGTTACCGCGGTCGCCTAGCCGTGCGGTGCTCTACCGGGGAGCCCTGACGGGCTGGCCATCCTTGCCCAGGATCTGCCCCTGGTCGTTGCGCACGGCGTACTCCTTGTCTCCGACCTTCACCTTGGATGCCAGGATGAACTCGCGCTGAGGCCCCTTCACCTTGGAGCCGGTCACCTCGATCGGCGTCGCCGTCGCCAGCGAGGCGAGCGCCGGATCGATGACCTGCTTCGGACCCAGCATCACCAAGTGGGACTCACCCGTGTCCGCCTTCAGCGCGATCACGATCATCTCGACCTGGCCGCCCTCGCGAGTGCTGGCCACCGTGCCCTTCACGGTCTGCACGGTGCTCGGATCCCACTTCGGCATCGCCCGCGCCCCGCCCTGGCGCGGGGCCTGCTGGGCCCACCCCGCGTCGCCGGAGGCCAGGAGGAACACCGTCGCCACCGCGATCATGACCTTGTGCATCTGCATCTCCCGTCGGGCCGCTCGTCCGCGGGCCCGTGTGAGGGCATGGTTCACCCTTTCTGTGAGCGGAGCGCTCGGTACACACGCTCCGGCGTCATCGGCAGCTCGGTGAGCCGCACGCCGGTCGCGTCCTTGACCGCGTTCGCGACCGCGGCCGAGATGGGAATGGTGCCCGCTTCGCCGAGGCCCTTGGCGCCGAAGGGCCCGGCCTCGTCGACCGTCTCGATCAGCGTGATCAGGATCTCGGGCATGTCCGGGGCCGTCAGGAGCTTGTAGTCGAGGAACCCGGGGTTCAGCACCCGCCCGTCCCGGAACCGGAGCTCCTCGGTCAGGCAGTAGCCGAGCCCCATGTGGATGCCGCCCTCGATCTGGCCCTCGCAGCCGACCGGGTTCAGTGCGCGTCCGACGTCGTGCGCCGAGGCGACGCGGAGCACCTCGATCTTGCCGGTCGCCTCCTCGACCTCGACGAGCGCCGCCTGCGCCGCGAAGGCGTACGTGACCGACACGTTGCCCCGGAAGTCCTTGTCGAGCATCTGGGTCGGAGGGTCGTAGAAGGCCTGGCCGATCAGGATGCGGCCGTCCTCCCGGAAATGGCCGGCGCGCACGACCTTCTCGTAGGGAATGCGGCGCAGGGGCGCCGCCTTCACGTGCACGTGGCCGTCCTCGAGGTCGAGCCCTTCCGCGGGCTCCTCGAGCTGCGGGCCGGCCAGGCGAAGGAGCTGGGCCTTCACGTCCCGCGCCGCCAGGAGCGCGGCGTTCCCCGCGATGAACGTCGTCCGGCTGGCGTGGACGCCGACGTCCCAGGGCTTGACGGCGGTGTCGTTGTTCACCACCTCGACCCGGCCGAAGGGGACGCCGAGCTCCTCGGCGACGATCATCGCGAGCACCGTCTCCGAGCCCTGGCCGATCTCGCTGGCGCCGGTGATCAGGGTCACCTTGCCGAAATCGTCGAGCTTGACGATCGCGCCGCAGCCGTCCGATCGGTACACGCGGGCGCCTCCCCCCACGTGGAACATGCCGGCATAGCCGATTCCGCGCGTCCAGCCCGGCCGGAGCGGGCGGTCGACCGGCCGCCGGATGTCGCGCGCGACCGCGTCGAGGCACTCGGTGAACCCGCAGCTCGTGATGCGGAGCCCCTGGGGCGTGACGTCGCCCGGGCGGTTCGCGTTGCGGCGTCGGATCTCGACGCGGTCCAGCCCGAGGCGCTCGGCCAGCTCGTCCATCTGCGCCTCGACCGCGAAGGTCGACTCGAGGTTCCCGTAGCCGCGCATCGAGCCGGAGTACACGTTGTTCGTGTACACGATGGCCGTGTCGAACCGGATGCTGGGACACCGGTAGAAGCCTGCGAGGGTCGTCATCATGACGTAGGGCGTCGTCGAGCCCCACGACACGTACGCCCCGTTGTCGATCAGGACGCGGGCATCCCGGGCGAGCAACGTCCCGTCGGCCCGCGCCGCCGTCCGCAGCGTGAAGACGCACGGCTCGCGGGTCGGGCTGGCGATGAACTCCTCCTCCCGGTCGAACACGATCTTCACCGGACGGTCGACGTGGCGGGCGAGGAGCGCCGCGATGATGTCGATCGGGTAGAGGTCGAGCCCGCGACCGAAGTTCCCCCCGACGGGCGGCTGGAGCACCCGGATGCGGTCGCCCGAGATCCCGAGCGCCTCCGCGAGGTCCTTCTGGTAGAGGAAGGGGATCTGCGTCGTGGACCACATCGTCAGATTGCCGCGTGGGTCCCATTGGGCGATCGCCGCCATCGTGCCGAGGCACGCGGTGGTCACGTAGTTCAGTCGGTACGTGCCCTCGACCACGAGGTCGGCCTCGCGGAACGCCCGATCGACGTCGCCAGCGGTGAACGTGTACGCGAAGTTCACGCGATTCCCCGGGAACTGGGGGTGGATCCGCGGCGCCTCCGGCCGGAGGGCCTCGGTCGGGTCGAACACTGCCGGCAGCTCCTCGTAATCGACCTCGATCAGCCGGCAGGCCTCCGCCGCGATCTCCTCGGTCTCCGCCGCCACCGCGGCCACCTCGTCCCGGATGCAGCGGACGACATCGCCCTTCAACGCCACGTGGTCCCTCGCGTAGCCGAACGGCCGCTGCTCCACGTTCCGCCCGGTGACCACCCCGAGGACGCCGGGAAGCGACTCGGCGCGGCTCGTGTCGATCCGCACGATGCGGGCGTGGGGAACCCGCGTTCGCAGGATCTTCCCCCACACCATGCCGGGCACCTCGAGGTCCGGGAGGTACTGGACGGCCCCCGTCACCTTCTCGACGGCGTCGAGCTTGGCGACGCGGGTGCCGATGACGCGAAACGGCCGCGCGGGCGCTCCCGGACCGGCTGCTTCCACGGCCTCCCCGCCCGCCGCGCGCGGAACCACGGCGTCGACGGGCCGGCTCACGCACTCGCCTCACGCGGGCGGCGCATCCGTTCGGCGGCGACCTCCACGGCACGGATGATCTTCACGTAGCCGGTGCACCGGCAGAGATTGCCTTCGAGGCCTGCGCGGATCTCGGCCTCGGTGGGAGACGGCCTCGCCTCGAGGAGCCCGGCGGCGGCCATGATCATGCCCGCGGTGCAGAACCCGCACTGGGCACCGCCCTCCTCGAGGAATCCCTGCTGGACCGGGTGGAGCGCAGGCGGTCGAGCCCCCGACTGCGTCTGCCATCGCCCCGGAAGGCCCTCGATCGTGGTCACGTCCCGGCCCTCGAGGTCGAGGGCCAGAACGAGGCAGGCCGTCACCGGCCGGCCGTCCACCAGGACCGTGCAGGCGCCGCAATCACCGGTGTCGCAGGAGAGATTCGTCCCGGTGAGCCGGAGGTCGCCGCGGAGAAACTCCAGGAGCGTGCGCGATCCCGCCACCTCGCGGCGCACGCGGCGTCCGTTGACGGTCAGCTCGAGCCGGTGGCCGTCGTCCATCGGCAGCGTCAGCCTCCCGCCAAGGTTCTCGCGAGTGCCCGCCGCACGAGGGCCCCGACCATCTCGCGGCGGTATTCCGCCGTCGCGCGCACGTCGGCGATCGGCCGCGCGGCGGCGCTCGCCAGCTCCGCCACCCGGTCGATCGCCGCCGGCGAAAGCCCGCCCGCCACCAGGGCCGCCTCCGCGTCGGGCACACGGCGCGGCGTCGGCGCCACCGCCCCGAGGGCGAGCCGCGCGTCGGTCACCGCGGCGCCGTCCCGGCGGAGCGCGAGGGCGACGCCGACGATGGCGATGTCCATCGCGCGCCGAACGTCCAGGCGCTCGTAGCGGACGTCCCAGCCCGCGTGCTTGCGCGGCACCTCCACCCACGCGAGCAGCTCTCCCGCGGCGAGCGCGGTCTCCCCTGGCCCGCGAAAGAAGTCTGCCAGCGGCAGTCGCCGCTCGCCAGCCGTCCCGGCGATCCCGACCACGGCGTCGAGGACGAGCAGCACCGGGGAGAGATCCGCTGCGGGCGAGGCGTTGCAGAGGTTGCCGCCGACGGTCGCGAGATGGCGAATGGCGGGCGAGCCCATGAAGCGCGCGGTGAACGGCAGCACCGGGTACTCGGCGGCGACCAGCGGATGCTCCATCAGGGCGGCGAGAGTCGCCAGCGCGCCGAAGCGGATCGCGTCCGCGGCCGCCTCGATGGCGGCCAGGCCGGGAATGCGCTTCAGGTTGACCACCGCCGGCGGGCGCTTCCCCCGCTGGGTCTGCCGGAGGTGGACCATGAGATCCGTCCCGCCGGCCAGGATCGCCGCGCGCGGCTCTTCGGCCAAGAGGCGGCAGGCCTCGTCGAGCGTGGCCGGCCGGTGATGCGCGAACGAGGGTCTCAGAGGTCCTCCCTAGCGCCGTCGGGGCCAGTCTAGCATCGCCGTAGCTTCCCGGGCCGTCACCGGAGCCCGACGTTCAGGCGATCACGCCGCGGCGTCGAAGCTCCGCGATCCGGTCCGGCGGGTAGCCGGTCAGCTCTCGCAGCACCGCGTCCGTGTGCTCGCCGAGCGCGGGCGGTGGCGGCGGGCGGAACGGGGGCATGCCGGCGGCCTTGATGGGCGTCCCGAGCGTTCGGAGCGTCCCCAGCTTCGGATGCTCGAGGTCCACGACCATCTGCCGCAGGAGCACCTGCGGGTCGCTCAACACGCGGTCCACCGTGTTGATCGGCGCCGCCGGCACCCCCTCTCGCTGGAGCCGAGCGAGCCATTCCTCCGTCGTCCGCGCCGGGAAGATGGCCTCGAGCACCGGGACGAGGTCGGCGCGCCGCTCCACCCGCTTCGGATTCGAGTCGAACCGGAGATCGGCACCGAGGTCGGGCCGATCGATCGCCCGGCAGAAGCCGGCCCAGAACTTCTCGGCGAAGACGGCGACCACCACGTGACCGTCCCGCGTCGGGAACGCCTGGTACGGGACGACCGAGGCGTGGCCGGAGCCGACGCGGTCCGGCACCCGGCCGTCCGCCCAGAAGTACTGGGCGACGTACGTGAGGAGGGAGACTTGGCCGTCCAGGAGGGACAGATCGACGTGCGTGCCCTCGCCGCTCCGTTCCCGGCGGAAGAGCGCGCCGGCGACGGCGAGCGCGCCGAACATCCCGCCGGCGAGATCGCCCATCGGCAGCCCCATCCGCGCCGGCGAGCGCCCGGCCTCGCCCGTGAGGCTCATTGCGCCGCCCATGGCCTGGAGCGCGAGATCGAACGCCGGCCACTCCCGGTACGGTCCGTCCTGGCCGAAGGCCGAGATCGAGCAGACGATCAGGCGCGGGTTCAGCTGACGCAGTGCCTCCGGCGCACAGCCGAGGCGCGCCATCACGCCGGGCCGGAAGTTCTCCCAGACGACGTCGGCGACGCGGCACAGATCGTGGAACGCCGCTCGGCCCTCCGGCCGCTCGAGATCCAGCGCGACGCTCTTCTTGCCCCGATTGATCGAGAGGAAGTACGCGCTCTCGCGCTCGGCTCCGAGGAAGGGGGGGCCCATCGCGCGCATGGGATCGCCGCCCCCGGGCTCCTCGATCTTGATCACCTCGGCACCGAGGTCGGCCAGGAGCATCGAGCCGTAGGGGCCGGCCAGCATGCGCGACAGGTCGAGCACCCGGACGCCCGCGAACAGCATCGGTCGCTCAGGCGCGGCGGGCAAGCACGTCGTACGAGGGCCGGCCGGCCGCGAAGGAAAAGCCGGCCCCGTCGTAGAGATCCGTCACGACGACGACCTCGAACCCGTTGCGTCGGAGCGCGTCCTCGACTTCCTCGACGTCGTGGAGCCGCATCACGTGGCGCTCGTGCGCGACGTGGTCCGGCGTCTCGAGCGTGAGGTCGACCGAGAGTGTCCGCGCTGATTCGTCGAACCGGCCGCGGCTATCGGCGACGATGCGGCCCGCCGCGACCGTCCGGGAGTTGCGGAACGTGTAGCGGCGGCGCCCGGCGGGCGTGATGAAATCGAAGAGGAAGAGGCCCCCCGGTCGGACGCGCGGCCCGAGCTCGGCCAGAAAGCGCGCGAGGCCACCGTCCTGCGCGCCCACGTAGGCGACCACGTCGTCGATCGCGGTGACCAGGTCGAACGTGGGCTGCGGGCGGAGGCACTCGAGTGTCCCGCAGACGCGGGCCAGACGGTTGGCGGTGCCGCCCAGGCGCGCCCGCGCGAGCATCTGATGGAGAAGGTCGAGGCACACGGACCGGAAGCCGGCGCGGGCCCAGTACCGGCTGTAGCGGCAAGTGCCCGCCCCCACGTCGAGGTGCCGCCCCGCTCGGAGCCCGGCGGCCCCGACCAGATCGGAGGCGCCGACGAACCACCGCCGGATCCCGCGCGGCTCGAACAGCTGAGCGAAGTAGGGCGCGAGCGTGGCGTAGGGCGCGGCGGGGCTCCCGGGCCTCACGGCTTCGTCCCGCTCACCGTGAGCACGATCTGGGCGCAGACGAATCGGCCCGCCCGGGCGGCCTCCACCAGGCTCTCGACCCACCGTGCCGCGTCGGCCGAGGTGACGGCGCCGGCGTGCGCCGCGCGCTCCGCCTTGTCCCGGAGCTTCAAGACCTCCTCGTCGTAGTCGGTCGCGACGGCCGCGTACGGCGCCACGCGCACCGACCGCAGACCCGCGTCCTGCAGGAGCCCGGGCAGCACGCGGCCCACCCGGCCGCACTCCATCCGCTCCGTGTGGTGCGCCAGGATCCGGCCGGTGAGGGCCACGTCGGGCGCTTCCACGATCAGGCTGTCGTAGTCGGTGTCGCTCACGACCACTCGGCCGCCCGACCGCGTCACCCTCACGATCTCCCCGAGGGCGCGGCGAGGGTCGACCAAGTGGTGGAACACGCGGTCGGCGCGGCAGGCGTCGAAGGTCTCGTCGTCGAAAGCGAGCGCGTAGGCGTCGCCGACTCGAAAGTCGACCGGACGCGGCAGACCGAGGCTCTGGGCGCGCGCCTCCCGAATCTTCTCCTCGCTGGCGTCGATCCCCAGGACCGACACGCCCGGGAACCGGCCGGCGATGTCGCGCACGTCTCCGCCCGTCCCGCACCCGACGTCCAGCACCTGATCCCCTTCCACGAGGCCGAGGAGCTCGAAGCTCCGCGCCTTGTAGCCGAGCCAGCTCTCCTCGACCGTCGCCACGCCGGTCAGAATGCGGTCGGCTCCTTGTGCTCGCCCCACACGTCGCGGAGGGAGCCGGCCATCTCGCCCAGCGTCGCGTAGGCGCGCACCGCTTCGAGGATCGGCGGCATGAGGTTGTCGCCGCCCCGGGCCACGTCGCGGAGCCGCCCCAGCGTCCGATCGACCGCGTCCTGGTCGCGTTCCCGGCGGAGACGGCGGAGGCGCGCCACCTGAGCCTCGGCCACCCTGGGGTCGAACGCGTAGAGCTCGAGCGCGTCGGACGCCTCGCGCTTCGCGTCCGGCGCGAGGTGGCGGTTCACGGCGACCTTGGGATACTCCCCGGAGAGCATCATCTGCTCGAACCGGTAGGCTTGGCGCGCGACCTCGGCCTGGATGGCCCCCGTCTTGACCGCCTCGACGATGCCGCCCATCCGCTCCACCCGCTCGATCTCCGCCTGGATTCGGGCCTCCATCTCGTTCGTGAGCGTCTCGACGAAGTAGGAGCCGGCCAGGGGATCGACGGTGTCGGCCACCCCCGTCTCCTCCGCGCAGATCTGCATCGTGCGCAGCGCGATCAGCTGCGCCTTGGACGAGGGGATCGTGTACGCCTCGTCATAGGTCGGGAGCGCGCTCGTCTGGCAACCGGACAGCGCGGCGGCGAGGATGTAGTACGCGCCCCGTACGATGTTGTTCTCGGGCTCCTGCACCGTGAAGCCGGACCCGCCCCCGCCGATCAGCGAGCGGAACATCATCGACCGGGGGTTGCGGGCCCCGAACCGCTCCTTCATGAGCCGTGCGTAGAGCCGCCGGCCCGCCCGGAACTTCGCCACCTCCTCGAACAGCCGGCCCCACGCCGTGAAGTTGAAGGACAGGCGAGGCGCGAACTCGTCGACCGGCACGCCCCGGCGCACCAGGAGCTCCGCGTACGCGGCGACGATCAGGAGCCCGTAGGCCATCTCCTGGGCGGGCGTGCATCCGGCCTCGCGGATGTGGTATCCGCACACCGAGATGGGGTTGACCTTCGGCGCGTGCCGCGCGCAGAACTCCGCGATGTCGCAGACCAGGCGCAAGGACGGGTCAACCGGATAGACCCACGTCCCGCGCGCGATGAACTCCTTGAGGATGTCGTTCTGGGGCGTGGTGACGACCCGGTCCCACGCGACCCCCTGCTTCTCGGCGACGACGAGGAACATCGCCTGGACGAACGCCGCCATCGAATTGATGGTGAACGAGATGGACACGCGGTCGGCGGCGATGCCGGCGAACGCTTCCTCCATGTCGAGCAGCGAATCCACCGCCATTCCCACCCGCCCGACCTCGCCCTCGGCGCGCGGGTCGTCGGAGTCGAGCCCGAGCTGGGTCGGCAGGTCGAAGGCGACGTTGAGCGCGTCCTGGCCGTGGGCCATGAGGTACTTGAAGCGGGCGTTGGTCTCGGACGGCGTGCCGAAGCCGATGTACTGGCGCATCGTGAAGGGGCGAGCGCGGTACATGTGGGGGTGGATGCCCCGGGTGAACGGGTACTCGCCGGGCTCCCCGAGATCCCGCGCGTAGTCGAGCCCCGCGAGGTCCGCGGGGCCGTACACCGGCCGGATCTCGATCCCGTCGAGATAGCGGACGTCCCGCGGCTTCCTCTCGCCACGCGCCTCGGCCATCGGCTCTCCCTTCCCGCCGGCGCCTACGCCGGGCGCGGGAACGACCGGAAGTAGGACACGATCTCGGGCAACGGAGTCCCCATCGGAAAGACGGCCCGCACGCCCATCGCCTGGAGCGCCGCGGCGTCGCCCGCCGGGATGGTGCCGCCGACCACGACGGCGACGTCGTCCGCGTCCGCCTCGCGGAGCCGCGCGAGGAGCCGCCCCGACAGCGTGAGGTGGGCGCCGGAGAGCACGGACAGCCCGATCACGTCGACGTCCTCCTGGACCGCTTCCGCCACCAGCTCCTCGGGCGTCCGCTTGAGCCCGGAGTACACGACCTCGATCCCCGCGTCGCGAAGAGCGTGCGCCACCACCTTGGCCCCGCGATCGTGTCCGTCGAGGCCGGGCTTGGCGATCAGCACCCGGAGCGGACGGGCGCCGGTCATGCGGCTCCCTCCGAGAGCGTGAACGCCAGCAGGTAGCGCGGCTGCCCCAGCGGGTCGTCCGTGGCGCGCTGGGGCGCGAGACGAACGAGGGTGCCGACCTGGAGACGGGCCGGCTCGGCGACCCCCGTCAGCGGCGCGAACAGCCGGAGCCCTCCCACCTCCACCATCGCGAAGATCGCGGGGCGCGGGAAGCCGGCGGGGACGCCGGTCTCCTGGACGGTGAAGCCGTGCACGCGGCCCTCGCGAGGCAGCTCCGTCCAGTCGAAGGCGGCCGAGGCGCAGGCCGGACAGAAGCCGCGCGGGGGCCAGTCGATCCGGCCGCAGTCCCGGCAGCGCGTCGTGGTCAGCCGACCCTCGGCAAGGTGATCGTAGAACGCGTGAAGCTTGTTGTGTTCCGCCGCCTCGAGGGGGATGGGGTCGATCGCCCGGAGGTACGGGGGCCGGGCCTGGGCGCCCGGCGACGCGCTGGTCGGCTGGCTCATCGCCTCCGATGTCCCCCTGGCGGCAGTCTATCACCGCGTGCTCCGTCAAAGTCGGGGTCAGACCCCCACTTTGGTTTTCGGGGCGCGGTCGCGAGGGGACGGGTGGGTGACAGTCAAAGTCAAAGTCAGGGCCTGACCCCGACTTTGAAATCCGTGGAGACGGGCCGCCCGAGGGGGCGGACTTGCAGCATCAGCTGATGAGCCGTCAGCGTCAGCGCCGGCCAAACGGGCAAGCCGGTGGCCCGAAGCGCTCGCGCAGTCCAGGAGTTGCATGTGTTCAGCACGTGGAAGCGGTCGCGGCCCACGTAGAAGACGACCGACGCGTCGCTTCCGTCGGCGCCGATGCGGACCGGCCGGCCGTCGGCGTCGGCGGCGTGGCTCGCCTCGATGAATCCGGCCAGCGCATCCAGGCCGGAGGCCGACAGGCGAAGCTCGACGACCTCGATCCCTCGGAATCGCTCGGCAATGGGCTCGTCGAAACCGGACACCCGAAGGGCGCTGCCTCGGGACAGGAAGGCCGCTCGAAGAGCGAGCGCCGGTGTCAGTCGGGCCGCAGGATAGGCGTCCCGGTCGCCCCATCCCACCTCGAGGTAGCGACGGTCCCGGAAGGGCTCGCGTTGCGGCCAGCGGCCCGCGGGCACCGTAATCCCCTCCATGACGACTTCCGTGTGCCAACCGTTACTCACGACGTGTATCGCCGTCCCCGTCTCCGCGGGCCCAGGCGAACCCGGTGAGGGCCCGGCGGCGCAGGCGGCGAGCCCGAGCCCCGCGAGCAGGACGACGAGCGGCCGGAGGCCCGGTCGGGGCCTCGCCGCGGGCATCAGGAGACGACGAGACGCCGGACGAAGTCTTCCTGGAGGGAATGCTCCATGGCCGTCGGCCGATAGAGGCGGCGAAGCTCGGTCACCGGGTCCCCGACCAGACCGTGCGTCTTCAGGACGGAGGCGAGAACCACCGCGGTGCGTCCGAGGCCGGCGTTGCAGTGGACGAGGACGTTGCCGCCGCGAGCCAGCCGATGGCCCAACTCGTCCAGGAGCTGGCCGAAGGCGGGCACGTCCGCGGGCACTCCGAAGTCGGCGATCGGAAACCGCTTCAAGACGATCCCCTCGCGGGCCAGCGCCTCGAAGAGGCCCGGCGCACGCCGCGGGATCTCCCAGTCCTCGATGAGGCTCACGACCAGGTCGACGCCCGACTCCCGCCAGGCGCGGGCGCCTTCGTCCACCTTGTCGCGGGACGGCGGCTCGTCCGGATAACTCGGCCGCCCGGCGCCGAGGAGCGACGCCGCTTCCGGCAGGAGGGGATGGCGCACGCGCAACGGCTGCCCCACGGGCGGGATCACCGAACCACGCCCATGCCGCACGGGCTCGCTCGGAGGGCAAACGCACCTGGCGCCACCGTCACGAGCGGGAGTATATCAGCGGGGTCCCGGGCCTTCGGCGTCCGGTGTCCGGCGCCCGCCCGGCCTCCTCCCCCCGAGCGCTGCCGGCTCGCGCTCGAGAACGGACCGTCATGCGATACACTGTGAGGCGACAGTGACGACCAGCGCCAGCCGCGACGGCAGTCGGAAGAGGGTGCGAGGCAGCACCTCCCGCCGACGATCGAGCGCAAGACCCCGCAAGAAGGCGGCGGACCGGCCGGTTCCACCGGTCATCGACGAGCCGACGCCGGAGCTCGCGAGCGACGTCCAGCCCGTCGAGTCTCAGTCGCTTCCGCCGGTCCCCCTGTCCGCGGTGGAGAGCACGTTCGCGGCGCGCATGCCGGCGCCGGAGCCGGAGCGTCCGCGTCCCGCCGGTCGGCGCGCGATCTTCCTCGACGTCGAGAACACGAGCAAGGCGCAGCACCTGGCCCACGTCATCGACCACCTCGGCGTCGATCCCTGGGACCGCCGGACGGAGCTGGTCGCGGTCGCCAACTGGAGGGTCGTGGGTCACGACGCGGCTCGCCTGCTCGCCCAGCGCGGGGCGCACCTCGTGCACAGCGCCCCGTCGACCGGCGTCCGGGACTGGAGCGATCTCCGGATCGCCGTGGCAGCCGGGATCTGGCTGGCCGCCGCCCGGCCCGGAGACCTCATCGAGATCGTCTCGGACGACCGCGCCTTCGACGCCGTGGGTGACGTATCGGCCAGCCTGGGAATCACCTTTCGGCGCCTGTCGTATCGACGGCTGAAGGAAGACACGGCGGAGCCGATCGCGGTGGAGCGCACGCCGACGGCTGACGGGTCGGGCTCGCGCCGCCGCCGCCGCCGGCGAGGCCGCGGGCCCGCCGCCTCGCACACCGCCCCCGGCGGGCACGTCCGCCACGCCGAGCCGAGAGACGTGCCGCGCCAGACGATGGCGCCGGCCCCTCGACCGAGCGGGGGCGGTCGCGGCCGCGGACCTGCCCCGCACTCCCATCGGCCGCCCCCGGAGACGCCGCACACGGCGCCCCACGACGAGCTGGTCTCCGTCGTGCGCGCGCTCATCGAGGCCTCGCCACGGCGGAGCGTCGTCATCGACGCGGTCGCCAACGCGCTGAAGTCCCGGGGGTTCCAGCGCCCGGCGGGCTCGCCCCGGCTCGTGACGCGGCTCCGCCGGATCCGCGAGCTCCAGGTGAGCCCTTCCGGCACGATCACCCTGACCGAGAACGGAGCGTTGCCTCGGGAGGAGTCGCGGAGCGACGACCGGCCCGCCGAGAGCCTCCCGGTGGAGGCCACGCCGGCGGACGTCGAGCCGGTGGATGAGATCGAGTCCGAGGACGACGGCCAGGAGGTATTCCTCGGCCGGCTCGGAGGCGCGCCGGAGCCACGCGTGATCGACGGCAACCGCAGGACGCAACAGGTCGACGGTCACCGGGCCCAGCCGCCGGCGCCGGGGCGGCGGCGACGCCGGCGCCGGCGGCGAGGCGGTCAGCCCCGGCCGGCCACTCCCGGCCCCCACCTCGCCTAGCGCGCCGCGCCGGGTGCGCCTCCGCTACGGAAGCGCCGGGGCAACTCTTCCCGCCCATGA
Organism: Candidatus Rokuibacteriota bacterium; assembly: GCA_044867785.1. Lineage (GTDB taxonomy): Bacteria > Methylomirabilota > Methylomirabilia > Rokubacteriales > DASRDR01 > DASRDR01. The sequence goes on from JBIOVM010000027.1 coordinate 28,503, forward strand.
ACCACCCCGAGCCCCACTGAAGCCGTCGGCAAGAAGCCGGCCCGCCGGCCGAGATAGCCCCGGCGATCAGCCACGCGCCCGGCGGGCGCGGGAGGGGTCAGGCCGGGTCGCGCTACAGGGCTAGGCCGGGTCGCGCCCGTAGAGCATGACGACGTGCTCGCCCATGCCCGAGTTGTTGTGGGTGAGGGCGAGCCGGGTCCCGGCGACCTGACGCGGGCCTGCCTCGTCGCGGAGCTGCCAGAACGCCTCGCACGCCTGCGCGATCCCGGTGGCGCCCAGCGGGTGGCCGCAGCCCATCAGCCCGCCCCGGGGATTGACGACGACCTTGCCGCCGTAGTCGGCGAGCCCCTTCTCGACGAAGCGGCCGCCCTCGCCCTTCGGGCAGAAGCCGAGCTCCTCGTACGCGATGATCTCGGCGATCGCGAAGCAGTCGTGCACCTCCGCGAGGTCGACGTCGTCCGGGCCGACGCCGGCCATCCGGTACGCCTCGCGGCCGGCGCGCTCCAGCGCCGGCCAGTGAGCGTAGTCCGCGTGGAGCGAGGAGAGCGTGAAGCCGTCCAGAGCCTGGCCGGTTCCCCGGATCCAGACCGGTCGGTCCGTCAGGTCGCAGGCGCGTTCTTCGCTCGCCACGATCACGGCGGCCGCTCCATCCGTGATCGGCGAGCACATGAACAGGCGGAAGGGGGCGGCGATCATCCGGGAGCACAGGACTTGGTCGAGCGTCGCGCCCTTCTGAAAGTGGGCGTACGGGTTCTTCGCCGCGTGGTTGTGGTTCTTCACGCTGACGAGTCCCATCTGCTCCTCGGTCGTGCCGTAGCGCGCCATGTGGGCCTGAGCGGCGAAGGCGAAGCAGGGCGGCGCGGTGAGGCCATGGGACGCTTCCCACTCCCGGTCGACGCCCGTGCCCATGTTGAGGAGCGCCTCGTCCGCCGTCGGGACGTTCAGCTTCTCCACGCCGAGGACCATCACCAGGTCGGCGAGCCCCGCGGCGATGAACGCGTAGGCGTAACGAAGGCCGACCGTCCCGGACGCGCACATGTGCTCCGTGCGAGCGGACAGTCGGGTGGGCTTGATTCCCAGCGCCTCGGCGGCGAGCGATGCGATGTGGCTCTGGAACGCGGTCCGCTCGGGCATGACCGACCCGACCACGATCCCCTGGAGGTCGGCGGGACGCAGCGCCGGGATCGAGTCGAAGCACGCCTTGCCGGCCTCCCAGATGAGGTCCCGGTACGTCGCTTTCCGGACCCCGAACCGCGTCATCCCGGCTCCGACCAGCGCCACCTTCCGCATGCCACGCCTCCCGGCCGCGTCCGGCCGCCCTGCTCTTCCTTATACCTCACGGGCGCGCGTCACGCGCGTCGCGCCGGGCGGCTCACTCCGGATACGCAGGGCACAAGCCGGCGAGGAAGAGCGCGGCGACGTGATGCAGCTGGCAGAACGAGCCCTGCCGGACCAGTGCGAGGATGTCCTCGGGCCGGACGTACTCTACCGCCACGCCGGGCTCGGGCACGAACTCCCGCACCGGTCCCGAGGCCTCGACCCGGAACGCGTGCTGAACCAGCTCCAGGCGGCCGGAGTCCGGCCTGAGGCCGCCGAGGTACGTGAGCCGATCGGCCCGGAGCCCCGCCTCCTCGAGCAGCTCCCGGCGGCACGCGGTCTCGGGATCCTCGCCCGGGTCCACCAGGCCCGAGGGCAGCTCCCACGTGTACCGCTCCGCGGCCGGCCGGAACTGCCGGACGATGGGGATCCGGCCGTCGGGCATCCGGGCGGCGGCGACGACCCAGTCGAACGGCCCGAAGGCGTGATAGGTGTCCGGCGGGCGGCCCGGCGCGAACTCCACGTCCTTCTCGATGAGGGTCGTCCACGGCGACAGCCGCCGCTCGCGTCGCGCCACGATCCGCGCGTGCTCGCCCCACCAGGTCTCCAGGAACCGCGCGGTCGGCTCGTGCCCCCGAGCGCGCGCCACGCTCGCGGCCGTCCGGCCGTCCCGAGTCCGCATCGTCTCATCGGCTCCCCGAAGGAGGAGCCGGGTCGCGAGGGCCAGATCGCCGCGGGCCGCGGCCAGGTGAAGCGGCGCGTAGCCGCCGCCGTCCGTGACGTTCACCTCCGCCCCCGCGGCGAGCAGGCGGTCCACGAGCTCGAGCTCCGCGGTCCCGGCCAGACCGGCGTGCAGCGGTGTGTTGTCGTGGCCGTTCGTCGAGCGGGCCCGGGGATCGGCGCCCAGTCCGAGGAGCAGCGCGACCGCCGCGGTCTCCCCGAAATGCGCTGCGAGGTGGAGCGGCGTCCAGCCGTCGCGGGCGTGCGCCGCGAGCCGATCCGGACGCTCGGCCACGAGCGCCGCGAGCCGCGCCACGTCGCCGACGGCAGCCGCCTCGAAGACGTCGAGCGCGGCGCCTCGCCCCCGCAGGAGACCGACCAGACCGGGCCGCCGGTGGTAGCAGGCCCACAGGACCGCCGTCTCGCCGCCGGCCCCGCGGGCCCGGATGAGCGCGGGGTCGGCGTCCAGGAGCGTGGTGACCCGCGCCTGGTCGCCGTTCCGGATCGCCTCGAAGAAGGCCGGCGCCGAGCCGCCGCTCATCGAGCGCCGTCAGACGCCGACCGACATGCCGCCGTCGACGAAGAGGACCTGCCCCGTGATGAACGCCGCGTCGTCCGACGCGAGGAACGCGTGCACGGCGGCGATCTCGTCCGGCTGGGCGATGCGGCCCGCCGGCACCCGCGCGACGATCTTCTCGCGGATCGCCTCCGGCACTCCGGCGAGCATTCGCGTCATGACCGGCCCGGGCGCGACGCAGTTCACGGTGATCCCGAACTTCGCGTGCTCGAGGGCGAGCGTGCGCGTGAGGCCGATCACCCCGGCCTTCGAGGCGGAGTAGTTCGCCTGGCCGATGTTCCCGAGCGATCCGATCGACGAGGTGTTGATCACGCGGCCCCAGGCCTTCTCCCGCATGCGGGACAAGGCCGACTGCGCGCAGAGGAACGTCCCCTTGAGGTTGACCGTGATGACCTGGTCCCACTGCTCCTCGGTCATCTTGTGGCTCATCGCGTCGCGGTTGATCCCGGCGTTGTTGACGAGGACGTCCAGGCGTCCGAAGTCGCCGACGACGCGGGTCACCATCGCCTCGACGTCCGCCCGTCGCGTCACGTCGGCGGCCACCGCCAGCGCCCGCGCGCCGCCGCGCTGGAGCTCGGTCGCCACCGCCCGCGCCCCGTCCACATCGACGTCGTTCACGATGACGATGGCGCCTTCGCGAGCGAACCGCCGGGCGGTCGCCTCGCCGATCCCGCTCCCCGCTCCCGTCACCAGCGCCACGCGCCCGTCGAGCCGCACCGCTCCTCCCGCCGGTCAGGCGTCCGCGCGAGCCACCGCGACCAGCCGCGCGGCGTCGAGGTCGTACGGCCGCCCGTCCAGCCCACCGTAGAGCCGGACCGCGGCGAATCCCGCCTGCAGGAGCCGGTCCCGGAGCTCCAGCCCGGAGTACACGTTCAGCCGCAGCAGGAACGTGCGGCTCCGTCCGTCCCGGATGAGAATCCCGTGGTTCTCCACCCGCGTCCAGTCGTCCACCACCGTGCTGCGATCGATCAGGACGGTCCCGTCCGGAAGCCCCCGTGAGCGCGTGGGCTGGGCCAGGCCGAGGTGGAAGCGAGTGCGGTCGACCCCGGTGACGCGCGCCCCTCGGCTGGCGAGCGGGACGGCATGCCGGCCGGGACCGCAGCAGAGGTCCAGCACCGCCCGACCGGCGGGCTCGGTCCCCACGAGGGTCAGCAGTTGCCCGACTTCCTCCGCTCCCGCTTGCAGGCGCTCCTCGGGGAACGAGAAGGGGTAGAGGTCGATCCAGAGCGACTCGTCCGCGAACCACTCGCCCATCGTGTTTTCGAAGCCGCGACCGGAGAACGGGCCGGTCATCCGAGCGTCGGCGGCCGGTCGAGCTCTCGCCCGATGATGACCCGGAGGATCTCCGAGGTCCCGCCTCCCCACAGGAGGAAGCGCGCGTCGCGGAAGTAGCGCTCCACCGGATACTCGGTCGCGAACGAGTAGGATGCGAAGATCCGGGAGGCCTCGTCGCAGATGCGGTTGGCCGCCTCCGAGGCGAAGAGCTTCGTCATCGCCGCCTCGCGGGTGACGGGCCGGCCCTGGTCGACGCTCCACGCGGCGTGGTACACGAGCAGGCTCGATGCGTGGAGCTGGGTCAGCATGTCCGCGAGCTTGAAGGTCACGGCCTGGTGCTCGCCGATGGGTTTCCCGAAGGTGACGCGCTCCTTCGAGTAGCGAAGGGCGGCCTCGTAGGCGGCCCGGCCGAGGCCCACCGACAGTGCGCCCGTCATCACCCGGATCTCCGAGAGGATCCCGCCGATCTTCTCGACGCCGCCCGTCTCGCCGCCCAGGAGATGCTCGGCCGGCACCACGACGTCGTCGAGGACGATCTCGCCGGTGGCCGAGGCGCGGATGCCGAGCTTGTCGATCCGCTTGCCCAACGTCACGCCCGGGTACTGCCGGTCGACCAGGAACAGCGCGATGTTCTTCATCCCTCGCTCGGAAGACGTCTTCGCGCACACGGTCAGCATGTCGGCGACGGGAGCGTTGGTCACCCAGGTCTTGGTGCCCTTGAGGCGCCACCCCGCCTCGACGCGCTCGGCCGTGGTGGTGAGGCTGCCGATGTCGGAGCCGGCGTTCGGCTCGGTCAAGGCGAAGGTGGCGACCTTCTCGCCGCGAAGCGCCGGGACCAGGTAGCGCTGGCGGAGCGCCTCGCTCCCGTACTTCCACACGAAGTGCGTCCCCATCAGGCTCTGCATGGCGGCGAGCGCGGCGAGCGACATGGAGCCGCGGGCGAGCTCCTCGGCGAGCAGGCAGTACGTCACGAAGTCGGCGTCGCCTCCGCCGTAGGCCTCGGGATAGCGGAGACCCAGGTACCCCTGCTCGCCCAGACGCCGGAAGAGGGCGCGCGGGAACTCGCCGACGTCGTCGAGATCCCGGGCGGCCGGCGCCACCTCGGCGTCGACGAAGCGGGCCACCGTCCTCCGAAACTCCTCCTGCTCGGGGCTCAGCCGGAAGTCCATTGGCGACTCAGGGGTCTCCGGACCCGCGCGTCATGTCCCGCCGGCGCGGAAGAATCCCCGTCCCGATCGGGCTCACCGATCGGTCGCCGGCACGACCCCGAAGCCCTCGCGGTCGGCGGCTGTCCGGAGGCGGTCGTCGAGACACACGAACTCGAGCGACGCCGGCCGGCTCTCCGAAGCCACCAGGGCCGCCGCCAAGTGCAAGGAATCCGCTGCTCGCAGGTCGTGGACTCTCGACAATCGCTTGGCGGCCTCGCGCACGTCCTCGCTCGGCTCGATCTCGTGCCAGCCGCGCCGCAGACTGACGAGGCGCCGCAATCCTTCCGCCGCACCGGGCGCGGACAGCCGACCAGCGCGCTCCGCACGGGCGACCGCGGAGACGCACTCGACCTCGGCCCCCCACCAGGCGATCACGACCTGGTCGCTGGCGTGCAGCCGCCGGAGGCGCTCGCTCGCGTCCTCTGGAACGAGGAGGGGGACGACCGCGGAGCTGTCCCAGAACCTCACCGGCCGGACCGCCGCTCCTCGAGCAGGAGATCCAGGGCCCCCGACGCCTTCGACCGCCGGGAGAACGCCCGCGGCGTTTTCGCCGCCGGCGCGCGAGCGCGCCGCACCAGTCCGCGACGCTCCAAGCGGGCCAGCCGGCCGGCAGGATCCGCCGAGGCGTCGGCCAGGACCGACTCGAGACGCGCGACCGGACGGCCCCGATCCGTGATGACCACCGTCTCGCCGTGTTGGACCCGGTCGATGAGGGCGCTCAGGCGATTCTTGGCCTCGGTGATCGTCGCCGTTCTCATGTGGCTAGAATAGCCAGATCGATTCGACCGGTCAAGCCACGGTTCGACGCGAGCCGCGCCCCGGCGCGCTCGCCGATGATCTCCCGTATAGTGCTCGGCAGAGCCATGGCCGCCGTCATCAGATCCGAACGACCCGACTCGCCCGACGCCCAGGCCCTGATCGAGGAGCTCGAGACGCACCTGGCCTCGCTCTACCCCGTCGAGAGCCGTCACGGCCTGAGCGTGGCCAAGCTCCTGGCCGAGAACGTCGCCTTCTTCGTCACGCGCTACGACGGCGCGCCGGCCGGCTGCGGGGGCATCAAGCTCGTCGGAGAGGACTACGGCGAGGTGAAGCGGATGTTCGTCCGCCCGGGCTATCGAGGGCTCGGGCTCGGCAAGCTCATGCTCGATCATCTCGTCGGATACGCGCGCGAGCACGGGATCGGCCTGGTCAGGCTCGAGACCGGCATCCACCAGCAGGAAGCCATCGCGCTCTACGAGCGAGCGGGATTCCGGCGCATCGCCCCGTTCGGCGCGTACACCGACGATCCCCTCAGTCGCTGCTACGAGAAGCGCCTGGACTGACGACGCGGCGCCGCGCGCGTCATCCGGGCTGGTCCAGGCCCCCTCGCTCGTCGTCCGAGCCGGCCACGCCGGCAACACCCGCACCGTGAGCGCCGGGCGGCCGCTCGCCGGCGCTAAACTAGGGGACGAACGCGTTCGTGTAGAACGCGGCCGCGGGCAGCGTCCCGGGTACGTCGTGATACCGCCGTCCTAGCTTCAGCATCGCCTCCCAGTCCTCGGGCGGGCCGTACCCGACCCGCCGACGCGCGTTCGCGGGGCTGAACAGGAACGACAGATCGACGGCGAGCTGCTGCCGGGCCGTCGAGACGTCGACCAGGGGCGCGAGCACCCCCAGCGCACGGACCGCCGCCTCCGGATCCCGGGCGGCCTCCTCGAGGCCCCGGATACTGGCGGCGACGACCTTGCGAACCATGTCGGGCCGGTCCCGCAGCGTGTCCTCGTGCGCCACGATCGTGAAGCCGATCGACGGCACGCCCAACTCCGCGAACGTCAGCACCTTCGTCCGGACACCACGAAGCCCGAGGGTCACGGGGATGTCCGCCGCGCTTCCGAGAACGGCGTCGACCTGCCGCTGCGCGAGCGCGGACATCTTCGCCTTGGGGTCCATGTGCACCAGCCGGATGGCCTCGGTGCGGAGGCCGTTCGCCGCAACCACCGCGGGCCAGATCTGCGTGTGCCCGTCTCCGGGAGTGACCCCGAGGGTCCGGCCCTCCAGGTCCCGGGCGGCGCGGATGCCCGTCTCCTCCAGCGAGACCAGAGCGAACGAGGACACTCCGAGCAGGGTCGCGACCGACCGGATCGGGACGCCTCGAGCCACACTCAGCATCAGCGTGAAGCCGTCCACGAAGCCGAAGGTGTCCGCTTTCGCGCCGACGGCCTGCACGGTGATCGCGGACCCGCGTCCCTCGAGGAGGTCGATGTCCACCCCAACGCTCTCGAAGTGCCCGCGCGCCGCGGCGAGGGCGAAGGGCGCCTGGATCCCGCGCCAGTACCAGTTCATGCGGAAGGGAACCTTCTCGCCTGCCTGGACGCGATGCTCCCCGATCGCTCCGAGCGCCACGATCGTGACGGCGATCATCGCCACGACCCGCCTGCCCGCCTGTCTCAAGGCTCCTCCCCCGCTGCCCGGAAGACCGGGCCGCGCTCGGCCGTGATCCGGTGAACGTGCTGGATCTTGCCGCCCGCGGTGACGTAGGGGGGCCGCCGCTCGACGGTCAGCCAGCTCGGCTCCCGCCAGAGCCAGTCGAACGGGAGACCGGCCTCGCGGGTCATCGCCAGGAAGGCATCCGTCGCCGCGCGCGGCTCGACCATCCTCACCGCGGGGTCGATGAGAAGGCGGATCCGCGGAGTCCCCGCCTCGACGGTGGCGTCCTCCTCGACCAGCTGGTAGTCGGTCGGTCCTCCGCCGAATCGCTGGGGCAGGACCACCTCGAACAGCCGGACCAGCGGTTCGGGCGCGAGCGGAATCCCGGCGATCTTCAGCTTCTCGAAGCTCCGGACCGAGTGCACGTGCGTGGTCCAGCCGACGGTCCCGAGCGCGCAGCCGCACGCGCGACGCTCGAGCGCCCCCCGGTCACCCAGTGACACGTTCAGGAGGACGAAGGGCCACGCCTCAGCGAGGGATGTCACCAGGAGGGCGTCGGCGGGCAGGCCCGCCCGGGTGTTCTCGGACCCGGCCTGGATGATGGCGACCCGGTCAGTGTGGATATGCATGTCGTCGGAGCGCGCCGGCGTCAGGCAGCCGCAGGCGAGCATGCCGGACTCCATGGAGCCGTATCCCGGCACCGCCACCGCTCCCGAGCGCCGGATCGCGGCGAGCCGGCCCGGGGTCAGCGGCTCGGCAGTCGCGTCAAACTGGACGCCGGCGAGATCCATCCCCGCTCGCTCCGCGGCCTGGCACAGGCTCACGACGGCGCTCGCGGGGGCCCGGAGATGCGGTGTCTGTCCGGCCTCACGGACGCCGCGCACCCAGGCGAGGATCGGCTGCGGGTCGCTGAGTGGGGCGAACTCGGGGCGCGGCCACGGCTTGCCCCCGGCGTGGCTCGTCCAGCGGGCCAGGCGCGTGAGCCACTGGTCGGCCGGGACCGGCCAGATCCGGGGGTCGACCCGGGTGAAGTACCGGTCGGGTCCGTAGCCGGGCCCGCACATGCGAGCGAGCCACATCACGGTGCTGAGCCGCAACCAGCCCCACTCCGCGTGAAGCCAGCCGAACCCGCCTCGAGCGTGAAGCGGCAGCATCGCGGCGAGCGCGGTGTCGATCATGAGCGCCCGATAGCGGGCCACGCGCCGGACTCCGCGCTCGGGCCATCCCGGGGACCGGACCCGCCAGGTCCGCGCGCGGAGCCGCTCGATGTCGACGGCGATGCGGGTCGCGCCTCTCGTCACCTCCCGCCGCCGTCGGAGCTCCGGGTCCGTCAGGTACACGCCGGCCCGGTAGAGGCCGGCCAGCGCGGCGTCGAGCCCATCCGCCCGCACCATGCGCTCGAGGTCACCGTACTCGCAGCCCGCCTCCCGGAGGAGCGCGCGATACGGGCTTTCGGGGTTGGCGAACACCAGCGACCGGACGAGGGCAAGAAAGCTCTCCTCGCGCGCAGCGAGACGGACCCCGACGACCAGCCGCGCCCGGTCGGGCGTCAGGGGGTGGCGGAGGTACCAGCCGAGCGCACCGAGGAAGGCAGCCCCGCGGGCGAGGTCACCGGCCGAGGAAAGGCGCCGCGGCGCTCCACGGCTCATCCGGCGCTCGCCCAGCATCGCCCCAACATGCTCGCGGGGATTCTAAGTCGAGTACAACCCCGCATGCCATATAATCCGCCCCGTGCCGGGCCGGATTCCCTGGGACGAGGCGCGGGCCGGGAGTCGGCTCCTGCGTGGGCTCCCGTCGTTCCTCCGCCACCCGCTGACCCTCGCCGACGCGCGCTCGATCCTGGCGCACCGACTCCGGAGCCGCGAAACGGATTTCCTCACGCTCGTCCGGCGAGTCGCGTACGAGCGGCCCGGCAGCCTTTACCAGCGCTTGCTGGCCTTCGCTGGCTGCGAGTACGGCGACCTCGAGGGGCTGGTTCGCCGCGAGGGAGTGGAAGGCGCGCTCCGGGAGCTCCTGCGCCACGGCGTCTACCTGACGGTCGACGAGTTCAAGGGTCGCCAGCCGCTCCGGCGCGGCCCGCTCACGTGGGAGGTCTCTCCCGGGACCCTCCAGAATCCCTGGTCGAAGTTCCACCTGGCGTCACGGACCAGCGGGAGCCGCGGCGCGGCGACCCCGGTGCTGATCGACCTGGCGTTCATCCGGGACCGCGCCGTCGACACCGCGATCGCCCTCGCGGCGCGGGGCGCGGTCGGGTGGGTCCACGGGTTCTGGGGCATCCCGGGCGGCTCGGCGATCGTGCGCGTGCTGGAGTTCAGCGGGTTCGGAGCCCGGCCGGCGCGTTGGTTCTCCCAGATCCCCGTCGACGCTCCCGGACTCGACCCGCGGTACCGGTGGAGCGCTCGCTTGATCCGGGGGGCCAGCCTCCTGGCGGGGACGCCGATCCCGTCGCCCGCGCACGTCCCCCTGGCTGACCCCGCGCCCATCCTCCGCTGGCTCGTGGACACCCTTCGGGCCGGGCGCGTCCCGCACCTGCACACCTTCGCCAGCTCGGTCGTCCGGGTCTGCGAGGCGGCGTGGGCGGCCGGCATGGATCTGCGAGGCGCCCAGTTCACGCTGGCGAGCGAGCCCACCACGACGGCCCGCCTCGCGGCGGTGCAGCGCACGGGAGCGGGCGCCCAGCCCTGCTACGCCATCACCGACTTCGGCATCATCGGCTACGGCTGCCTGTCGCCCAGCGCGCCCGACGACGTGCATCTCTTCGAGGATCTGAACGCCGTGATCCAGGCGGACGCCGCGACACCTGCGCTCCCGGCCGGCAGCCTTCTGGTCACGTCGCTCAGACCCACGGCCCCGTTCGTGCTCCTGAACGTGTCGGCCGGCGACCGGGCGCTCCAGGAGGCGCGGGAGTGCGGATGTCCGCTCGCGGCCGCCGGGTGGAGCCGGCACCTCCATTCGATCCGGAGCTTCGAGAAGCTCACGGCCGGCGGGATGACGTTCCTCGATACGGACCTGGTCCGGGTGCTCGAGGACACGCTGCCCGCACGGCTGGGCGGCGGCCCCACCGACTACCAGCTGGTCGAGGAGGAGTCCCCCGAAGGACGGCCTCGGCTCCTTCTGCTCGTGCACCCTCGCGTGGGCCCGGTGGACGAGCGCGCGGCCGTGGACGTCTTACTCAGCGGGATCGGCACCGGCAGCGGCGTGGAGCGGGTGATGGAGCTGGCGTGGCGTGAGGCCGGGTTCCTGCGGGTCGCGCGTCAAGCCCCGCGCAGCACCCCCCTCGGGAAGATCCTGCACCTGCACACCGAGCGCCGCCACTCCGCGCCGCGCGCCCGGGAGCACCCGGCGGGCCGTTAGCCGCGCCCGCTTCGGCCCGCGCGCCGGTAACCGGCCCCGCGGGTCCGCATCCGACGTCAGACCTCGATCTGCGGTAAACCGGCCAGAGCGGCCTTCACCTGCTCGGCCGGGTACTCGAAGTCCTCGAGCTTGCCGGTCATGTACCGCTCGTACGCCGAGAGGTCGAAGTGGCCGTGCCCGCAGAGGTTGAACGCGATGACCTTCCGGTCGCCCGAGGCCTTGCAGCGCAGCGCCTCGTCGATGACCACCCGGATCGCATGGGCCGCCTCGGGCGCCGGCAGGATGCCCTCGCTGCCCGCGAACACGAGCGCCGCCTCGAAGGTCGGGTTCTGGTGGACGGCGACGGCCTCGATGGCCTTCCCGTCGTAGAGGGCGCACACGAGCGGCGCCATGCCGTGGTACCGGAGCCCGCCGGCGTGGATCGGCGCCGGGATGAAGGAGTGCCCCAGCGTGTACATCTTGACGAGCGGCGTCATCTGGCCGGTGTCCCCGAAGTCGTAGACGTACCGACCCCGCGTGAGGCTGGGCGCGGCCTGGGGCTCGACGGCGATGACGCGGAGATCCTTCCGACGCCCGCTCAGCTTGTCCTGGAGGAAGGGAAACGCGAAGCCGCCGAAGTTCGAGCCGCCCCCGACGCACCCGACCAGGATGTCGGGCCGGTCACCGGCCATCTCGAGCTGTCGCTGCGCCTCCAGCCCGATGACGGTCTGATGCGTGAGCACGTGATTGAGCACCGAGCCCAGCGAGTACTTCGTGTCCTCGCGCTGGGCCGCGTCTTCGACCGCCTCCGAGATCGCGATCCCGAGACTTCCCGGCGACTTCGGATCCTTCGCCAGCACCGCGCGCCCCGCCGCGGTCTCCGGCGACGGGCTCGGCACCACCTTGCCGCCCCACGCTTCCATCATCAGCCGTCGGTACGGCTTCTGATCGTAGGACACGCGGACCATGTAGACCTTGCACTCGATGCCGAAGAGCTGGCACGCGAACGAAAGCGCCGAGCCCCACTGCCCCGCTCCCGTCTCCGTCGTGATGCGCCGGACTCCTTCCTGATGGTTGTAGTAGGCCTGGGCGACAGCGGTGTTCGGCTTGTGGCTCCCCGCCGGCGAGACGCCCTCCCACTTGTAGTAGATCCGCGCGGGCGTCCCCAAGGCCTTCTCGAGGCGATGCGCCCGGTAGAGGGGCGTGGGCCGCCAGAGCCGGTACACGTCGCGCACGGGCTCCGGGATGTCGATCCAGCGCTCTTGGCTGACCTCCTGCTTGATGATCTCCATCGGGAACAGCGGCGCGAGGTCCTGCGGACCGATCGGCTGGAGGGTCCCCGGATGGATCACGGGCGGCAACGGCACCGGGAGGTCCGCCTGGATGTTGTACCAGCGACTCGGAAGGTCCTTCTCGTCGAGCAGGAACTTGGTCTGGGGCACAGAGACCTCCTTCAAGCTTGGCGATCTTGGCAATCTTGGTAGTCTTGCGAGCATTGCCGGGATGGAGCGCCCGGGTCCGACGGCGGGATCGCGAGGTCGGCCCGCGCGAGCGCGTCCGCGTACGCCCGGCGGCTCGCCTCGTCCGCGAAGAGCCGATCCGGCGCTCGGTAGCCGGCGACCTGCCAGAGCCGTTCGGGATACCGGCGGTCGACCGAGAGCCCGGCGCCGAGGCACAGGAACAGCCGGGCGCGCTCGTGCTCCAGCCGAGCGACGAGACTGTCTCGCGACCCGCCCAGGGCAGCCAGGGGAATGTCGAGCCCGACCACGCGGTACGGGAGCACGAACCGCGTGGACTTGGGAGGCCAGAGCGCCCCGTCGGCTCGCCGCCGGACGGTGGCCTTGTCCATCGCCGGCGGCCGCAGCACCACGACCTCTGCCGACTGAAGCCATGGCCCCACGGCTTCCTCTTCGACCAGGCGCGCGCGCACGGCGTGCCCGTTCGACGAGAGCAGGCGCTCCAGCGTCTGGACCAGGCCATGGGCCTCGAGCGCTCCGGCGCCCGGCCGCGTGTAGACCCGTCCCGCGTAGTGGCATCGAAGCCCGGGAGACCCGCCGCGCTCGAGGCCGAGAGCGCGCCGCGCGTGGTCGAACGCCGGCTGGGCGACGCCCTCGAGGACCCGGCACCAGGTCCCGACGCGCACGCTCGGCGCGTCGAGCTCGACCCGCTGTACGAGGGCCCAGCGCGCGCCGAGATCGCGGGCGAGGACGACCGCGCGGTGAGTGCCGTCGAGGATGAGCCCCGAGCCGGCGTCGACGATGAGCGGCCACGACAGCACACCCGCCTCGAGGAGCAGGTCCCTCACTCCGGCCTCCGCGGGCGCCGACGTCTGCTCGTGCGGGCGGAGATCGGCGAGCGGGAGAACGGCCAAGCTCGCTCGAACGTCGTCCGCAGATTCCATGCGCTCCATGGGGTCTCGCGCGACGGGGTCGGCCGGCGGTCAGCGCCCGCGCAGAGCCCGGCGGGCTTCCTCGGTGACGTCGCTCTCGGGGAAGTCGCGGACCAGCTGGTTCCAGACCTGGCGGGCGTCGGCTTCCCGCTTCTGCGCGCGGTACGCGAGGCCGAGCCGCAGCAGGGCCAGCGGCGTGTCCTTGCCGGTCGGGTCGAGGTCGGCGGCCTTCCGGTACGCCTGGGCGGCGCGCTCGAAGTCCCGCGCCGCGTAGTACGCCTCGCCGATCCGGAACTGCGCGGGCGCGACGAGCGGGTCGGAGGGGAATCGCTGGACCAGCTCCTCGAAGTCGAGCACGGCCTGTCCGCGCTCGCCCTTGTCCCAGCTCTGCATGGCGCGGGTGAACAGCTCGCGGGCCGGGGACGACCCGCCGGCCGTGGCCACCGCGCTGGCGCGGGCCTTCGGCTCGCGCGACGCCATCGCCGTCGCCGGGCGCTCCGGGGCCGCCGTCTTCGCCTCGCGCGCCGGCGTGCCCGCCTTCGCCGGCGCGCGCGCCTCGTCCGAAGGCGGACGGGCCGGAGTCGCGGTCTTCGGCTCCGGCGCCGCCCCGGCCGTCTTCGCGGCGGGCGACGCGCGCTCCGGCGCGGGCGCGGGAGGCGGAGCGCTCGCCGGCGTGACCGGACGCGACGCGGCGGGTTCCGCCTTGGCCTCGCCGCCGGCCGCGGGGGGCGCCGGGCTCCGGGGAGTCCGCGCGAGGCCCAGCATCGCCGGCGGAGTCAGGTCGGCGCCCGCCGCGCCGGTCGTCGCGGCGCCCGGCGCCGAGGAGCCCCCCGCCCCGGCGTCTTCGGCGGACCCCGGAGCCGCCGCCCTGGCGGGCCCGCCCGGCCGCGCGCTGCGTCCGGTGGGCGCCGGCGAGCTCTCGAGGACGCGCGCCAGCTGGCTCTCGATGCCGGTGACGGCGAGCTCGACCCGACGCAGCGCCTGGCCCTGCTCGGCCGCGCGCTTGTCGAGGACGTCGATGCGCCGCGCCTGGGCGTCGAGCACCTCGACCTGGCGCTGCAGGTCGTGGCGCGCCGACGCTTCCAGCGCGTTCCGGACGGCGTCCATCTCCGCTCGCGTCTCGCTCGCCGCGCGATCCGCGTGCTCGCGGCCGCCGCGCTGGACCGTCTCCACGAGGACCCGCAGCTCCGCGAGCTCCCCGCGGAGGCGGTCGACGTCCTGGCGGAGAAGGGCGACGGGATCGGTAGCCGCCTTGCCGTCGGCTCCGGCGCCGCCGCCGCCCAGGCCCGCGCACCCGCCGGCTCCCCCGGTGATCAGGATCGTCGCGACGGCGATGGCGGCGGCGCGTCGCGCGCTCCCGCCCCGAGCGAATGTCACGCGCACGGTCGAACCGTAGCACCCGCGCCGTTTCGCGGTCAACCAACGGGGCCACCAACGAGCCCACGGATCTGTCAGGATTCGCACAGTGGCCGCTCGGCGCGCCCCCGGCTAAGCTGACTCCGTGGCCGTCGCGTCACCGTCCCGGCTCCGCGTCAGACACCCGCTGCCCCCCGCTCGCTGGCCGACGCGTGAGGAGGCGGCGCGCGCCCGCTGGTTCTCGCCGCTCCGACTCAGGCCTCGCTGCGTGGCGGGCGAGCGCACTTGGGTGCCGGCGATGGTCCCCTGGCGGGCCACGGACGACGGGCATGTCACCCCCGAGGTGCTCGAGTGGTACGGGCGCTTCGCGGAGGGCCAGCCCGGCGTGCTCGTCGTCGAGGCCACCGGGATCCGGGACGTCCCGAGCGGCCCGCTTCTCCGCATCGGCAGCGACCGATTCGTTTCCGGCCTCCGCCACCTGGTGGAGACCGTGCGCGCCCGCAGCGAGGGACGGACCCGCCTCTTCATCCAGGTCATCGATTTCGTCGCGGTCCGCCGTCGGCCGGACCCCTCGACCTACTTCGCGCGTTATCTGGCCGTCGGGCAGGACTTGCGTCGACGGCTGGCCGAGGCCCTGAGCGAGCCGCGCTGGCAGGACGCCGACGCCGCGTCCGACGCCGACGTCCGCTCGCGGCTGGCGCGGGCGGAACGCCCCCTCCTCGAGGGAGTCCTCACCACGCGCGAGTTGGAGGCGCTCGACTACGGCTACCGCGAGCGGATCGGAGACCTCGACCTGCCTCACATTCGGGAGCTGCCCCGCGTCCTCCCCGGCCTCTTCGCCGGGGCGGCGCAGCGCGCGCGCGAGGCCGGCTTCGACGGCGTCGAGCTGCACTACGCGCACGCGTACACGATGGCGTCGTTCCTGTCGCGGCTGAACCGCCGAGACGACGGCTACGGCGGCGCCCGGCCTCTCCGGGTCCGGCTGCCCCTGGAAGTGCTCCTCACGGTCCGGAGCCGCGTCGGGAGCGACTACGTGGTGGGCATCCGCTATCTCGGCGACGACGTGGTGAGCGGAGGGAGCGACCTCGAGGACGCCGCCTGGTTCGGCGTCCGCTTCGCCGCGAGCGGCGCCGACTACCTGTCGGTGTCCAAGGGCGGGCGCTTCGAGGACGCGCGCCAGCCGAAGATCGGAGAGGCGGTCTACCCCTACACCGGCGAGTCCGGCGCCGAGTGCATGCCCACCGTGCTCTCGGACGAGCGGGGCCCGTTCGGCCGCAACGTCCCCCTGGCCGCGGCCATCCGGGCCGCCGTGCGGGCCGCCGGTCACGAGACCCCGGTCGTGACGAGCGGCGGCATCTCGACCTTCGACCAGGCGGAGGGCATCCTGGCGCGGGGACAAGCGGACGCGGTCGCGGCCGCTCGCCAGACCCTCGCGGATCCCGACTGGTTCCGGAAGATCCGGCTGGGCCTGGGACACCTGGTCCGCCGGTGCGAGTTCACGAACTACTGCGAGGGCCTGGACCAGCGCCACAAGCAGGTGACCTGCAAGCTCTGGGACCGCGATTTCGCGCCGGACGAGCCCGGGGTGTCGCTCGCGAAGGATGGGCGCCGGCGGCTCGCTCCTCCGCCGTGGCGTGGGCCGGCCGTGGTGTGACCTCCCGTGCGAGCGCAGTCGCCGGCGAGGTGACGCCGCGCCGGCCGCGGGCGGCGGTCAGCCCCGTACAGGTGACGTGGAAGGACGAAGAGGAGGGCCGGATGGCAGGCTATTACGCGCCCGAGCATCTCGGGAAGTTCGGGTCGATCGCCCAAGGGAACCCCGACCTGGCGGAGAAGTTCTTCGCCTGGTACAACGCGGTCTTCGCCGAAGGCGCGCTGGGTGAGCGGGAGAAGGCGCTGATCGCGCTCGGCGTCGCCCACGCCGTGCAGTGCCCCTACTGCATCGACGCCTACACGAAGGCGTGTCTCGAGAAGGGCGCCGACCTCGAGCAGATGACCGAGGCCGTGCACGTCGCCTCGGCCATCCGCGGCGGAGCCTCGCTGGTCCACGGCGTGCAGATGCTCGAGCACGTGCGTCACGCGGGCATGGGGTCGTGAGCCCACCCACTCCGCCGACGGGCGGCGTCGCCGACCCCGATCTGGCGAGCCCGGCCGCGGGACCGACGGGCACGCGGAGCCTGCGCGCGCGCGGCTCCCCGCTCGCGGCGCCGCCGGCGCAGCTCCGGCTGCTCCAGACGCTGCCGCTCCGGCCGGGCGCCTTCGGGGACGCGCTGGGCCGGTGCGGGTGGGCCGAGCTCCGGCCGGCGGCGCTCGAGATCTTCCAGATCAACGTGGGCCGCCTCTGCAACATGACGTGCCGTCACTGCCATGTCGACGCCGGGCCCGATCGCGTCGCGGAGAACATGGACCGCGAGACGGTCGATCTCTGCCTGGCCGCGCTGGACCGGACGACCGCCCACACGGTGGACATCACCGGCGGGGCACCCGAGCTCAATCCCCATTTCCGGTACCTCGTCGAGCAGGCGGTCGCTCGGGGAAAGCACGTGATCGACCGATGCAACCTGACGATCCTTCTCCTGCCGCGGTACCGCGACCTCCCCGAGTGGCTCGCCGAGCGGGAGGTGGAGGTCGTCTGCTCGCTGCCGCACTACCGCCGGCTCAACACCGATGCCCAGCGCGGCGACGGCACGTTCGCCCGATCCATCGAGGCGCTTCGGCGGCTGAACGCCGTCGGCTACGGGCACGGCGACCCCCGGCGACGCCTGACGCTCGTCAGCAATCCGGTGGGGGCATTCCTTCCCGGCTCGCAGGTCTCGCTCGAGCGCGACTGGAAGGCCAGCCTGGCCCGGCAGCACGGCGTGACGTTCGACCGCCTCTTCGCCCTCGCGAACATGCCGATCAGCCGGTTCCTCGACTGGCTGGTGGAGAGCGACAATCTTCAGCCCTACATGGAGCGGCTGGTCGCGACTTTCAACCCGGCGGCGGTCGCGGGGCTCATGTGCCGCAACACGATCTCGGTGTCCTGGGACGGCACGCTCCACGACTGCGACTTCAACCAGATGCTCGAGCTGCCGGTCGAGGCTCCGCCGGGTCGGCGCCCCCACGTCCGTGACTTCGACCCGGCCTGGCTCGCGGCGCGCAGGATCCGCACCGCCCGGCACTGCTTCGGGTGCACCGCGGGCGCCGGCAGCTCCTGCGGCGGCGCCACGACGTGACGCGCCCGCCGCTCCCGTCGCCGGACGATCTCCACAATCGCGCGCTGATCGAGCAGGTCCGGCCCCCGGGCTGGCGAAACCCGGAGCCGGCCCGACGCTACCACCTCGTCGTGGTCGGCGCGGGAACGGCGGGCCTCGTGAGCGCGGCCGGAGCCGCTGCCCTCGGCGCCCGGGTCGCCCTGGTCGAGAGCCACCTCATGGGCGGCGACTGCCTCGTCACCGGCTGCGTCCCGTCGAAGGCCGTGATCCGCTCGTCCCGGGTCGTCCGCGAGCTCCGGGACGCGGCATCGCTCGGCGTGAAGGTCTCGGGAAGCGTGGAGATCGATTTCGGCGCCGTCATGGAGCGGATGCGGCGCGTCCGGGCCGAGATCAGTCACCACGATTCGGCCTGGCGCTTCAGCCGCGAGCTGGGCGTCGACGTGTTCCTGGGCGACGCCGCCTTCAGCGGGCCCGACCGTCTCACCGTGGATGGACGCACGCTGCGCTTCGCTCGCGCCGTCATCGCCACCGGGGCGCGGCCGGAGCACCCCGCCATCCCCGGCCTCGAGGCGACGGGATTTCTCACCAGCGAGACCATCTTCGACCTGACCGAGTCGCCCGGCCATCTGGCGGTCGTGGGGGGCGGCCCGGTCGGCTGCGAGCTGGCCCAGGCGCTCCGGCGCCTCGGCGCGGAGGTGACGCTCGTCAGCCAGGGAACGCAGCTCCTGCCTCGCGACGACCCGGAGGCCGCCGAGGTCCTGCGTCAGGCGCTCCTCCGGGACGGAGTCCGCCTGATCCTCGGCGCCGCAGTCGCCGGCGTCGAACGGGAGGGCGGGCGCAAGCGCCTGCGCCTCGACGCCGGAAGCATCACCACCGTCACGGCCGACGAGATCCTGGTGGCGACCGGACGCGCGCCCAACGTCGCCGGTCTGGGCCTGGACGCGGCCGGCGTGCGCGCGACGCGTGACGGCGTGGTCGTGGACGACCACCTCCGGACGACGAACCCTCGGATCTACGCCGCCGGTGACGTGTGCCTCGGATGGAAGTTCACCCACGCCGCCGCGGCCGCCGCGCGCATCGTCGTTCGGAACGCGCTCTTCGGGCCGGTCGCGCGGCGCCGGCTGAGTCGCCTCGTGATGCCGTGGTGCACCTACACGGACCCCGAGGTCGCCCGGATCGGCTGGAGCGAGCGGGAGGCGCGCGAGCGCGGAGTCGCCGTCGACACGCTCGTCCATCCCATGGGCGACGTGGACCGCGCGATCACCGACGGCGAGACGGAGGGCTTCGTCAAGGTGCACGTGCGCAAGGGCCGCGACCGGATCGTCGGCGCCACGATCGTCGCGCGATCGGCCGGCGACCTGATCGGCGAGCTGAGCCTGGCCATGACCTCCGGGATCGGGCTGGGTCGCCTCTCGAGCGTGATCCACCCTTATCCGACGCGCGCCGAGGCACTGCGCCACGTCGCCGACCGGTACCAGCGGACGCGGCTGACCCCCGTCACTCGCGCGGCGCTGGGGGCCTGGCTCCGGTGGATGCGGTGAGCGGCGCGCGAGTCCACGATCCGCCTCGCCCGCCGGCGCGCGCCGGCGCCTGGGGCGGGCGCGTCGGCCTCGCCCTGCTCCTGCTCGCGACCGGCGTCCTCGCCTGGAGCCTGGGCCTCCACGACTGGGCGCGGCCCGAGCGACTCGCCCGGGCTCGAGCCGGGATCGCGGCCTACGGCCCCTGGGCTCCCGTTCTGTATGTGGGCGGCTACGTGATCGCGGAGCTCCTCTTCGTTCCGGCGCTCCCGCTCACGGTGCTCGGCGGCGTGGTGTTCGGACCGGTGTGGGGCGTCGTCTACGTGTGGACGGCGGCGACGCTGGCGGCCGCGCTCGCTTTCCTGGTCGCTCGCTACCTGGCCCGCGACCTCGTCCGGAGCCGGATGGACGGGAATCCCCGGCTCGCCGGAATCGACGCCGCGGTGGAGCGCCACGGCTGGCGAATCCTGTTGATCACGCGCCTCGTGCCGCTCTTCCCGTTCAATCTCCAGAACTTCGCCTACGGTCTGACGCGGATCCCCTTCTGGACCTACGTCGGCATGACGGGGCTCTGCATCCTGCCGGGAACCATCGCGTTCACCGTTGCCGGCGGCGCCCTGTCGAGCGGCGGGAGCCCGGCGCGGATCGGCTGGACGCTGGCCGCGGCGGCGGTCCTGATCGTCGTCGTCTCCCTCGCGCCGCGATGGCTCCTGCGCCGCAGCCCAGCCGCGCAGGACCTCCTTCCACCGGACCGGCCGGAAAGCCGGGCATGAGCCTCACGGTCGTCGTCCCCGTGCTCGACGACGCCGGACATCTCGCCACGCTCCTCTCGAACCTCGACGTCACGTGCCCCGGGGCCGAAGTGATCGTCGTGGACGGCGGAAGCCGGGACGGAAGCCCCGGCGTCGCCTCGCGACACCCGGGCGTGCGCCTCGTCTCCAGCGGGCGAGGTCGGGGACTCCAGATGAACGCCGGCGCGGCTCGTGCCCGGGGCGATGTCCTCCTGTTCGTCCATGCGGACACGATCCTGCCGCCGGGCACCTTCGAGGCCGTCCGCCGGGCGCTCGCGGACCCGCGATCGGCGTACGGTCGCTTCGACGTCCGGTTCGACAGCGCCCGGCCGGTGCTCCGCGTGATCGCCGCCCTCATGAACCTCCGCTCGCGCCTCACCGGGATCTGCACCGGGGACCAGGCCATCTTCGCTCGGCGCGCGTCCTTCGAGGCGCTCGGCGGTTACCGGGAGATCGCGCTCATGGAGGACGTCGACCTCACGCGGCGGCTCAAGCGCCTGGGCCGCCTGGCGGCGCTCCGGCTCCGGGTCACGACGTCCGCCCGGAAATGGGAGCGCGAGGGCGTGGCGCGGACCGTGGTCCTCATGTGGACCCTTCGCGCGCTCTTCGCCTGCGGCGTTGGGCCGGACCGTCTGCACCGCTGGTACTACGGAACCGAGGCGCCGCCGGCCCCGCGGGGGGAGGTCGACGGGATCAGCTCCGGTGGTGCCTGACGGCGCGCTGACGGGCTTCACGCCAGCGTCGCCATCGGCTCACTCCCTCGACCCGGCTGGTCAGGAGCATCGCCGGAACCGAGAGGAGGAGGGCGATCAGGAGGGCCATCCCCAGCCAGCGATTCGTCCCGGGCCCGAACCACCGAACGGCGGCCTGTTGCAGGATGAGTCCCACCAGCACCGCGCCCGACCAGAACAGCGCTCGACGTCCCATGGCCAGCCGTCCTCCCTTCGCCCGGGAGCCCTCTCAGGCGGCAGGTTCAACCGTAGGCTGGCTTCAGCCCATCGCGCAAGAGGAGGGCTGGACCGCCACCTCGGCCCCGGGGAGCATCCCCGCGGAGCCAACCGGGTCGCGGGCTCACCCGCTCGCCCGGTAGCGGCGGACGAAGCGCCGGTCGATCCGATCCTTGAGCCACCAGGCCCAGCGGGAGTGGCTGACCACGCCGTGCCAACGGAGCAGCGCCTTCCCGTCCGCGGTGTTGAGGAGCGACAGGAACGTGCGCTGCGGGACGTACGAGACCGGCCGCCCCGCCCCGAGCGCGGCACGCAGGTTCCGCTCCAGCACCGGGCCCTGCCGGACCGCGTACACGCCGGCCTTCGGCGTGTCCGGATGCTCGGCCAGCGTGACGCAGTCCCCCGCGCCCCAGACGGGCGCGCCGTCCACCGACCTCAGTGTGGAATCGACCAGCAGGAAGCCGCGGGCGTCGAGAGGCAGGCTCGCCCCAGCCAGGACCGCGGCCCCCGTCGCGCCGGTGAGCCAGATCACGAGGTCCGCCGGGACGCGCGCGCCGCTCGCGAGATGCACGCCGTCCTCCGCCACCCGGCCCACGGTGGCGCCGGTGGTGACGGTCACCCCGCGCCGAGCGAGGATGCGCGCAGCGCGCCGGCGCACCGGCGCCGCGTAGCCGGGGAGCACATCCGGCGCCGCCTCGACGAGCGTGAGGGCGGGGCGCCCGCCGGCGACGCGGACGCGCCGGTGGACGGCGAGCGCGACCTCGACGCCACCCGCCCCGGCCCCCACGACGACGACGTCCACCCGACCCCACCCGGCCGCGCTCACGAGCGAGTCGACGCGATCACGCAGCTCCACGGCGCGCCTCATGGGACGGATCGTCAGCGCATGCTCGCGAGCACCGGGGGCTTCGAGCCCGGCGGGCTCCGAGCCGACGTCCAGCGACAGGACGTCGAAGGGAAGCCGCAGCTCGTTCGCGCTCACCGCGCGCCCCGCGACGTCGATCCACCCGGCCGCGGCCTCGACCAGCCGGGCGCCGGCCCGGCGGGCGAGCCACGCGAGATCGAGCGTCAGGTCGGACTCCGCGTAGACCCCCTGGAGATAGCCCGGCACCATGCCGGAGTAGTGGTGACGGAGCGTGGGCGAGACGAAGGTGATCTCCACCCCAGCCGGCGGGCGCGCCGCGAGAGCCGCCAGCAGGTGAACGTGGGCGTGACCGCCGCCGACCAGGACGAGGCGCTTCACGTCGGAGAGGACGTCCCGCGGCTCGACAGCCTCGCGGGCTCGATCGTCAGGAGGCGCCCGGGGGCAGGTGCTCGGCGAACCACTCCAGGAGGATGCGGAACCGCGCGAGCCGGTGGCGCGGCCGCCCGGAGCGGGAGAGCTCGTGGTCCTCGTCGGGGAACCGCACGAAGCGGACCGGCCGGCGAAGCTTCTTGAGGGCGACGAACAGCTGCTCCGCCTGCTCCATCGGGCAGCGGAGGTCGTCCTCGGAGTGCATGATCAGGAGCGGCGTGCGGATCTCCCGCGCGTACGAGAGGGGCGAGCGCTCGAGATACCACTTCATGTCGTCCCACGGCGGGCGGCCCTCGGCGTGCGACTCCTGGAACGCGTGGCCGATGTCGCTGGTCCCGAACATGCTCCACATGGCGTTCACGGCGCGCTCCGAGCAGGCGGCCCGGAAGCGCGGCGTGTGGCCGACGATCCAGCTCGTGAGGAACCCCCCGTAGCTTCCGCCCATGACGCCGAGCCGGTCCGGATCCAGGAAGGCGTGCCGGCGGAGGGCCTCGTCCAGTCCCGCCATCACGTCGGCGTAGTCGCCGCCGCCCCAGTCCCCGACCACGGCCCGGGCGAACGCTTCGTCGTAGCCCCGGCTGCCGCGAGGATTCAGGTACACGACGGCGTAGCCCGCGCCCGCGTAGACCTGGAACTCGTCGAAGAAGCGATGGCCGTACTGGCTCGCCGGGCCGCCGTGGATGTTGAGGAGCGCGGGGTAGCGCCGGCCGGCCTCGCGGCCGACCGGTGCCATCACCCAGCCGTCGACGGTGAAGCCCGCGCGCTCGAACCGGAAGCGCTCGGGACGCGCGAGCGCCACCTCGGCCTTCCACTCCCGGTTGAGGTCGGTCAGCTGCCGCTCCCCGGCTCCGTCGGCCCGGCAGACGAAGACCTCGGCCGGCGACACGTCGTCCGTCGCGCTGAAGGCGATGCGCGCGCCGTCCCCGGACACCGAGAAGCCCGTGACTTGGCGCGTCCCGCCGACGACGCGCTCGGGCGCCGCGCCCGGCGAGGTCGCTACGCGGTACAGCGGCACGTCGCCCGCATCCTCCACCGGAAAGAGCAGAGCGCCGCTCCGTCCCACCCATTGCGGCGCCATCGCGCCGATCATCGGCTCGCAGTTCCGGTCGAGGGTCGTGGTCAGACAGGCCGCCTCACCGCCGGCGACGGACACCGCATGCACGCGATGGTGGCGCGACACCTCCCGGGGATAGGCGTGTCCGAGGTAGGCGACGAGCCGGCCGTCGGGCGAGAAAGTCGGCCAGGACACCGGGCCCGCCGTCGACGTCAGCCGGCGCGGCTCCCCGCCCTCGGCCGGGACGATCCAGACGTCGGCTGCGTTGTCCTCGTCACGGTCGCGATGGCGTGCGGCGGCGAACGCCAGCCACCGCCCATCCGGGGACCACGCGGGGTACTGGTGATCGTAGGGGCCGTCGGTGAGCTGGCGTGCCGCCCCGCCTCCCGCGTCGATCACGAACACCTGGCGAGGCCGGTCGTAGGTGAAGCCGGTCCCGTTCGACTTGTACTTGAGGACGTCGATGATCCGGGGGGGCTTCGACCGCGCGCGCTCCTCCTCGTCCTTCGGCTCCTCCCAGCCACCGACCCGCGCAACGAAGGCGAGCCGCGAGCCGTCCGGCGACCAGGCGGGACTCGACACGCCATGCCGCTGGTCCGTCAGCCGAAGGGGCTCGCCCCCGTCCGCCGGAATCGCGTGAAGCTGGCCCTTGGCCTTGCGCTCCCGCTCCGACACGAAGGCGAGCCACCGCCCGTCCGGAGACCAGCGGGGGGCCGTGTCCCGACCCGGCCCGCGCGTGAACGGGCGCACCTCGCCGCCGTCCGCCCCGACCATCCAGATCGTGGAAAGGTACTCGTCCCTCGCCTCGGACAGCGTGGTGACGACGAACGCGACGCGGCGCCCATCGGGGGAGATCTGGGGATCGCTCACGAACCGGATCCGGAACAGATCCTCGGGCGTCATCGGGCGGCGTGCTGGCTCGGTCATCGGCCCAGTCTGCCTCTTTGAGGGCCGGCTCGGCGAACCGCGAGGCGGCCGGGGACGAGTCTACCATCGGCGCCGGCGGCCGCGGCGAGCCGCCTGCCGCGCGGCGCTACGGGGCGAGCGACGCGTGGGAGTGACGGAACGGTCAGCGGGACGGCTTGACCCGCCCTCCGCTCGACTCGTACGCCTCGACCGCTTTCTTCAGATCCTTGTACTCTGAGCACGGAAAGAAGCAGAGCTTGTCGAGGCGGCCCAGGTGCTCCTTGGCCTTGGGCAAGTTACCGAGGGCCAGGTAGGCCTCGCCGATGTACTCGTGCGCTCCTCGGTGCTTCGGGTCCAGGGCGAGCGCCTTCTCGTAGAGTGGGATCGAGGCGGCCGGGTCTCCGTTCTTGCGCACCGCGTAGGCGAGCCAGTTGTGGGCGTCCGCGTTGCGGCCGTCGCGCTTCACGACACCTTCGAGGAGCGGAATGGCCGCGCCGTATCGTCCCGCTTGGATCGCCTTGACGCCGGCGGTGTACTCCGGGTCCTCCACCTTCCCGCCGGGACCGTCGGCGCCGCCGCCCCCGCCTCCTCCTCCCCCGCCGCCGCCGTCGGGACGCGCATCGTGAGGCGCGGCAACGAGAAGGAGGAGAGCGAGCCCTAGGCTCAGAACGCCCACGCCGAGCGACCTGGCGGACGGCTGTCGTCGGTTCATGCTGTGCCCTCCGTCGGACCCGCGCCTTCCCGAGAGCCGCGGCCCCCCGTTCTATTGAACGCCCGACTCGAGTATCGCGTTCCCGGGCCCGGTCGCCAAGCCCGACGCGACCCCGGCAAGCGAGCCGCCCGCGCCTCCGGACGCTCAGCGGGTTCGATCGGGCCGCCGCCTTGACCGGCACCGACCGGCGTGGCTACAGTCGCGCCAGTCGCCGGGCACCCGACGGGTCCGGGGGAGGGTCGGATGCGCTTTCCGTTGACGCCGGAGCAAGAAGCCGTCCGGGCGCGCGCCCGCGCCCTGGCCGACCACGAGTTCCGCGAGAGAGCGGCACGCTGGGACGAGCGCGAGGAGTACCCCTGGGACAACGTGAAGCGGCTCGTCGAGGCGGGCCTCATGGGCATGACGGTGCCGGCCGCCTACGGGGGACCCGGCCGGGACCTCCTCGACGTGATCCTCGCCATCGAGCAGGTCGCCCGGGTCTGCGGGGTCACCGGGCGGATCCTCGTCGACTCCAACCTCGGCGCGGTCGGGGCGCTCGTCCACTTCGGGTCCGAGGCGCAGAAGCAGAAGTACCTGCCGCGGGTGCTCCAAGGTGACAAGCCGGCCATTGCCATCACCGAGGCCGGCGCGGGCTCGGCGGCGGCCGACCTGGAGACCCGCGCGGAGCGCGCCGGCGACGCGTGGCGGCTCACCGGCTCGAAGCGGTGGATCACGGGCGCGGGCGTCTCGCAGACCTACGTGGTTCTCTGCCGCTTCGACGGGATCCCGGGGTCCGCGGGGATCGGCGCCCTGATCGTGGACGCCGGCACTCCGGGCCTGACCGTGGCGCGTCGCGAGCGCGCGATGGGGATGCGCGGCATCCCCGAAGGCGAGGTCGTCTTCGACCGTTGCCGGATTCCCGCGGAGAATCTCCTCCTGCCCGCCGGAGGGTTCAAGCAGCTCATGGCCGCCTACAACGGGCAGCGGCTCGGCGCGGCCACGGTCGCGCTCGGCCTCTCGCAGGGCGCCCTGGAGGCGGCGGTCCAGCACGCCGGCGCCCGAGAGCAGTTCGGCCGGCCGATCGGGCACTTCCAGGGGCTCCGCTGGATGATCGCCGACATGGCCCTCCAGGTGGAGTCGGCCCGGCAGCTCATCTATCGGGCCGCGGCCAACGCGGGACCGGGCCTGCCCGATATGATCGAGGCCGCGATGGCCAAGACGCTGGCCAGCGAAACGGCGATCCGCGTCACCAACGACGCCCTCCAGGTCTTCGGTGCGAGCGGCTATTCGCGCGACCTCCCGCTCGAGCGGATGGTGCGCGACGCGCGGATGTTCACCATTGCGGGTGGCACTGTCCAGATGATGCGCAATCTGGTGGCCGGCGCGTGGCTGGGCCGCCTGGACGAGCCGGGCCTGTGACGAGCCGAGCGCCGTCGAGGTCGCGCCCCGCCGCTGCCACATGCCCGGATTGACGCGCGCCGACGCCTTCGGTCTGCCGGCCACCACGGCGGAGCCCGCCGCGCTCGACCGTTACGACGAGGGCGTGCGGCAGCTGCTCGGCTGGGGCCGCGGCGCCGCCGACGCGTTTCGCGAGGCCGCGGCGCTCGATCCGAGCCTCGCGCTCGCTCATGCCGGCGCATCGGTCTGCCTGTTCCTCGAGGAGCGGTTCGGGCCGGCCCGGGCGGCGGCGGAGACGGCCCGCGCCGCCGCCGCGTCCCAGACGCCGCGGGAGCGGAGCCACGTCGAGGCTCTCGCGCTGCTCGTCGGCGGCCGCGTCGGGGACGCCGAGCGGCGGATGGTCGAGCACCTCGACGCATGGCCCCGAGACGCCGTCGTCCTCCAGCGGCTTTACTTCGTCTGGTTCTGGCAGGGCCGGTTCCCGGAGATCCTCGGGCTCACGAGCCGGCTGCTGCCCCGATACGGCGACGACTCGTACGTCCTCGGGCTCCACGCGTTCGCCCTCGAGCAGGCGGACCGCTGCCGGGAGGCGATGCAGGCGGCGGACGCCGCGCTCGCCCGGAACCCCCGGGACGCCTGGGCCGTCCACGCCCTCGCCCACGCGCTCTACGAGATGGCCGCCTTCGATGAGGGCGTGAGCCGCCTGCCGCCCGCCATCCATCCGTGTCAGCACCTCAACTGGTTCCGAAATCATCTGGTGTGGCACCTGGCGCTGCTTCACTTCTCGCGCGGCGACTACGCGCGCGCCGTCCGCATGTCGCGCCGGGCATTCGAGCGAACCCCCTCGTCGATCGCCGGTGACTTGCACGACTCCATCTCGCTCCTCTGGCGGCAGGATCTCGTCGGGCTCCCGGTCGGCGCGGCGCGGTGGGAGCCGCTCGCCGCGATCGCCCGCCAGCGCCTCGACCGGCAGGGGCTCCTCTTCCACGCGGCGCACCTCGGAATGGCGCTCGCGGGCGCCGAGGACTGGGCCACCGCCGAGACGCAGCTCGGGATGCTGCGGCAGCGCGCCCCGAAGGATGCGACCGGGCTCGTCGGCGACGTGCTCGTCCCGCTGGTCGAGGGACTGCAGGCGTTCGCGCGCGGCGAGCACCGGACGGCGATCGACCGGATCGAGCCGCTGGGATCCCGGCTCGTGGAGCTCGGCGGGAGCCGCGCCCAGCGGGACGTCTTCCACGACACGCTGCTCGAGGCGTGCTTCCGGGCCGGCGACGGCGATCGCGCCGCGCGGCTCCTGGCCGAGCGCGTCGCCCGTCGCCCGGACCATTACTGGGTCCACCGCAGTCGCATGCCGGCGGCCTAGTCCGAGCCTCATCGCACCCCGAGCCCGGCCGGGGCCGATCGGAGGAACGCCGCACGAGCGGCATCCCGCTCGAAGCCGCGTCCGAGCCGTTCCGGCACGTCGCGCTCGTCGAGCTGACCCGGCGATGCAGTGCCGGAGGCTCGCCGTGAGCTCCAGCGCAACGGCCAGGAGCTTCTCCAAGTCGTATCGCGGATCAGGTCCGCGACACCTCGGCCGAAGCGGACGATCTCGCCGTGGTTCATCAGGCTCTCGCCCGGCGCGTACCGGACCCGTCCTGTCTGCCCGTCAGGCTTTGCCCGATGCCCCCCGTCCTTGACGCCGCCCGCGCCGGCCGCGCAGTATCGGACTGAGCGGGCCAGGGCCGACTTCGAGTGGCCTGCCCGTTTCGGGGAACGGGAGCAGAGCTCCATGTCGATCGCCCGCGTCCGTCGACACCGGCGAGCTCCGATCGTGTGCACCCCACGGCCGGGTGCCACGCGTGTGACGTCATGCTGGCCGAGCATCCCTGCAGTGCTGTACGAAGGAGGATCCTGATGCACACCAAGTCACGCCCGAAGTCCGTCCGAGCGGTGATCGCGTCCGGAGCGATCGGCCTCCTGATGCTGGCAGGCGCCGGGGTCGCCCGTGCCCAGGCGGTCGGCGACCAGATCGCCAGCGCGGTCCTGAACGCGGAGGTCGTCGATCTCACCGTGCTCATCTCCGAGCAGCTGCCGGCGCACTGGCCCACGCACGCGCCGTTCCAGCGCTGGACCTTCAACTGGTTCAAGCCCGTCGCCGGCGCCTACGGCGACAACCTCGCCCAGAGCGTGTTCCCGTACTACGGGCAGCGCTACGTGATCGACGAGCACAC
Organism: Candidatus Rokuibacteriota bacterium; assembly: GCA_044867785.1. Classification (GTDB taxonomy): domain Bacteria; phylum Methylomirabilota; class Methylomirabilia; order Rokubacteriales; family DASRDR01; genus DASRDR01. Next base: position 57,086 of record JBIOVM010000027.1, read on the forward strand.
GGGCACCCAGACGGATTGCCCGGCGCACTTCATTCCGCCCGAGGGCAGCGGCATGCCGTTCGCGGGCCCGACGGGCAAGATGACCTGCGACAAGATCTCGCCCTCCCAGTGGATGGGCCCGGCGGTGGTCATCGACGTCCGTGACATCCTCGACAAGGCCGCGAACGGGAAGAGCCCCGTCATCACGCCCAAGATGGTCCAGGACTGGGAAGCGAAGAACGGGGCGCTGAAGGGGGGCGAGGTCGTGCTCTTCTTCTCGGGATACTCCGACAAGTACTACAAGCCGTTCCCCGAGGGGAACCGCCTCGCGTTCGACCCCCTCGTCCTCGGCACCACGCCGGGCTGGCCGGCCCCCGCGCCCGAGACGGTGGAGTACCTGCACTCGAAGGGGATCAAGCACCTCGGAAGCGACGGCCCCAGCATGGGACCGGTCGAGGGAGGCCAGGCCACCCACGTGGCCGGGCTCAAGCACGGCATGACGTGGGACGAGTTCCTCACGAATCTCGGCCGGCTGCCCGCCCGCGGCGCCTTCTACATCTCCCTCCATCCGAAGATCGTCGACGCCAGCGGCGGGATGACGCGCGCGATCGCCCTCAAGACCAAGGGGCAGAAGGGCATCGGCGAGTAGCCGCTCGCAGCCGGCCAGGCACCGCCCGCGCCGGGCGACCCGGGCGCAGGACGGGGTCCCCTCGCGTCCCGATCGAGGGCGATCCCGTCCTGCCGCTCGGGCGGCGAGGATCGCGGCCGCGCCGGCCGCGTCAGCTGCGCCGGGCGATCACGGCGTCGGCGTCGATCTCGATCAGCGCGTCGGGCCGAACGAAGCCGCTCACCTGGACGAGCGTGCTCGAGGGATAGCGTCCGGGCGTCCAGTACTCGCTCCGGACGCCGTGAATCTGCCGGAGCGCGTCGGGATCGATCGCCGCCACGAACACGCGCACCCGGACGATGTCGTCCATCGTGCCCCCCTCGCGCTCGACGAGCTGCCTGATCCCCTCGAGCACGCCGCGGGTCTGCTCCCGCATGGTCGCGCCCGTGACCTCGCCGTCGGCATCCGTGGACAACCGGCCCGAGACGTACAGCAGCGTGCACTCGCTGAGATCGACGCGGACCGCGTCGCAGAACACGGCCGGCACCCCCGCCTCCTTGAGGCCGGGGATGCCCCTTCCCCTCTCGGTCGTCAACGACACGTGGCGCCGTTCCATCGAGTCCCCCTCCGCGCGAGTCGTCGGTCGAGGAGCCATCCTATCGCGGCTCCGAGCGGAACCGCGGACCAATCGCCGGACGAACGACCACCGCCGCGGGTTCGAAGTTCGCCGCGGCCCGGCTCGCGCCGCGGCCGTCGCCGGATGGCTGATCGTCGGCGGATCGCCAGCGGATCAGCGCAATCGGGGCGTGTAGCCCTCCACCGAGACATACTGGTCCGGCCAGGGAAGCGCGTAGCCTTGCTCCCGGGCGGCGTGCCGGGTCCAGTAGGGGTCGTAGAGGTGCCCGCGGGCAAGGACGCAGAGGTCGGCCCGGCCGGCGGCCAGGATGGAGTTCGCGTCGGCGTAGGTCGAGAGGTTCCCGACCGTCATCGTGGCGATCCCGGCCTCGTGCCGGATCCGGTCGCTGAACGGCGTCTGGTAGAGCCGCCCGTAGACGGGCCGCTGGTCCGGCACCGTCTGGCCCGTCGAGACCGTGACGGCGTCGCACTCGTGCGCCCGGAGCAGCGCCGCGATCTCGACCGCGTCGTCGGCCGTCGTCCCGCCGGGCGCCCAGTCCGTCGCGGAGATCTTGACCGAGATCGGCTTGCCCGCCGGCCAAACGGCGCGCACGGCGTCGAACACCTCGAGCGGGTACCGAAGGCGGCACTCGAGCGAGCCCCCATAGGCGTCCTCCCGCACGTTGGTGAGCGGCGAGATGAAGCTCGCCAGGAGGTAGCCGTGCGCCATATGGAGCTCGAGCATGTCGAACCCCGCGACTTCGGCCATCTCCGCGGCCCGGACGAACTGGTCGCGGACCTGGTCCATGTCACCGCGGCTCATCCCCCGCGGCACCTGGCTGTGCGGGAGGTACGGAAGCGGCGACGCGGACAGGAGCGGCCAGTTCCCCTCCGTCAGCGGCTCGTCGATGCCTTCCCAGAGCCGGCGCGTCGACCCCTTCCGCCCGGCGTGGGCGAGCTGGAGCGCGATGCGCGCGCGGGAGTGCCGGTGGACGAAGTCCACGATGCGCTTCCAGGCGTCGACGTGCTCGGCCTTGTACATCCCGGTGCAGCCCGGGCTGATCCGCCCTTCTCGGCTCACGTCGGTCATCTCCGCCACGACGAGCGCGGCGCCCCCCGCCGCCCGGCTGCCGAGATGGACGAGGTGCCAGTCGTTCGGCGTGCCGTCCTCGGCGGAGTACTGGCACATCGGGGAGACGACGATCCGGTTCGAGAGCACGAGCTCGCGCAGCCGGAACGGCGTGAACATCGGGGGCGGGGGCGGCGCGGTGACGGGCACGCCGCTCTGGCGGGCCGCCCGCTCGGCGAACCAGCGGTCGACCGTCTCCACGAAGCGGGGATCCCGGACCTTGAGGTTCTCATGGGTGACGCGAAGGCTCCGCGTGAGGTGGGTCATCGCGAACTGGATGGGCTCGAGCCGCCGGTAGCGCTCGGTCGTCTCGAACCACTCCAGGCTGACCTGGGCCGCCCGCTGGAGGCTCTCGACCTCGCGCCGCCGCTCGGCCTCGTAGGCCTCGAGCGCCGCGGGGACTCCGGCGTGGCGCCGGAGCGCCCGGGCGAGCGCGATGGCGTCCTCCATGGCGAGCTTCGTCCCCGACCCGACCGAGAAGTGCACCGTGTGGGCGGCGTCGCCGACCAGCACGACGTTGTCGTGCGACCAGCGCTCGTTGCGCACGGTCGGGAAGCTTCGCCAGAGGGACCGGTTCTTCAGGATCCGGTGCCCGCGGAGCTCTTCGGCGAAGAGCCGCTCGGTGAAGGCGATCGTGTCGTCCTCGGTGGCGTCGGCCAGCCCGGCCCGCCGCCACGTCTCCTCCGTCGTCTCGAGGATGAAGGTCGACAGGTCCGGGGCGTACCGGTAGGCGTGGACCCGCCAGAGGCCGTGGCGATCCTCCTTGAAGATGAACGTGAACGCCCGATACGCGCACGTCGTGCCGAGCCACACGAACCGGTTCGGCCGCCAGTCGACGTTCGGCCGGAAATGCTCGGCGAGCCGCCCGCGGACCGTGCTGTTCACGCCGTCCGCCCCCAGGACGAGGTCCGCGTCGGCGTACGGCGAGAGATCGCCGACCTCGACCTGGAACTCGAGCTTGACTCCGAGCTGGGCGCACCGCCGCTGCAGGAGGTCGAGGAGCCCTTGTCGGGACATCCCGGCGAAGCCGTGCCCGGCCGAGGTCACCACCGCGCCCCCGACGTGGATCTCGATGTCGTCCCAGTGGGCGAACGCGCGGACGATCTCCGCATGGGTCTCGGGATCCGCCTCGGCGAAGTTCTCGAGCGTCGCGTCCGAGAACACCACCCCGAAGCCGAAGGTGTCGTCCGGCCGGTTGCGCTCGAGCACGGTCACCTCGTGCGCGGGGTCCGCCCTCTTCATGAGCGCGGCGAAGTAGAGGCCCGCGGGACCTCCGCCCACGCACACGATCTTCACCGAGTGGCCTCCACTGTCGCGACGCCTCGCCGTGCACGGCGATTGTAGGGCGAAAGCGCGCACGCTCAAACTCCGCGGCGCCCGCTCCGTTGACCGTCCCGACGACCCCCCCTATACTGCGCGCCGTGAAGCTCTCGGAGCGGGTCGCTCTCGTGACGGGCGGCGGCCGGGGGATCGGTCGCGCGATCGCGCTGGCCTTCGCCCGCGAGGGGGCGCACGTCGCGGTGGCGGCGCGCACGGGCGCGGAGCTGGACGCCGTCGCCGCCGAGATCCGCGGTCTCGGGAAGAAGGCGCTCGCGGTGACCTGCGACGTCGCCGAGCGGGCCGACGTCGACGACGCCGTGCGGCAGGTCGCGGGCGCGCTCGGCCCGATCGGGATCCTGGTGAACAACGCCGGCATCGCGCGGTCCGCGAAGGTCCTCGACACCGATGACGCCCTCTGGGAGCGGCACCTGCGGGTGAACCTCACCGGTGCCTTCCTGGCGACCCGGGCCGTGCTGCCCGGCATGCTGGCGGCGGGGTGGGGCCGGATCATCAACGTCGCGTCGAGCGCCGCCCGCCAGGGATATCCGTACGTCGCCGCCTACACGGCCTCGAAGCACGGCCTGCTCGGCCTGACCCGGGCGGTGGCCCTCGAGGTCGTGGGCGCGGGCGTCACCGTCAACGCGATCTGCCCCGGTTACGTCGCGACCGACCTCACCTGGGGGAGCGCGCGGAACATCCAGGAGCGGACCGGACGGGCCTTCGACGAGGCGGTCCGCTCGCTCGCCGCCTTCTCGCCGCAGAAGCGCCTGATCGAGCCGGAGGAGGTCGCCGCTCTCGCCGTCCTCCTCGCCAGCGACGAGGCGCGGGGCGTGACGGCGCAGGCCTGGAACGTGGACGGCGGCCTGATCCAGGCATGAGCGGGCCGCCACGGGCCGAAGGCCGTCCATGAACGAGTACCGGAGCTTCGACTACCGGGTCGACGAGGGCATCGGGACGGTCACCTTCACTCGCCCCGACACGCTGAACTCGCTCACATTCGAGGTCTACGCCGAGCTGGAACGCCTGGCGTGGGCGTGTCAGTCGGACGACTCCGTCCGCGTTCTGGTGCTCGCCGGCACCGGGAAGGGCTTCTGCTCGGGCGGGGACGTCCACGAGATCATCGGCGAGCTCGGCAAGCGGGACGTCAAGGGGATGCTGGAGTTCACGCGGATGACGGGCGCGGTGGTCCGGAACCTGCGCCTCCTCGAGAAACCCGTCGTGGCGTCGATCAACGGCATCGCGGCGGGCGCGGGGGCGGTGCTGGGGCTCGCCTCGGACTTCCGCGTCATGGCCGACACGGCTCGCTTCGCATTCCTGTTCACGAAGGTCGGTCTGACCGGCGCCGACATGGGGGCCGCCTTCCTGCTTCCGAAGGTGGTCGGGTTCGGCCGGGCGACGGAGCTCCTCATGCTCGGGGACGCGATCGACGCCGCCACCGCCGAGCGCTACGGGCTCGCCACGCGGGTCGTGGAAGCGAGCCGGCTCGCCGACGAGACGCGGGCGCTGGCGCGACGGCTCGCCGACGGGCCGGGGCAGGCGCTCGGGATGACGAAGCGGATGCTCAACAACGAGTGGGGCATGGACCTGGTCTCGGCCATCGAATCGGAAGCGCAGGCGCAGGCGCTCCTCCTCATGGCCGAGGACCACAAGGAGTTCTACCGGGCGTTCACGGAGAAGCGGCCCCCCCGCTTCACCGGCCGCTGAGTCAGCATCGGGGCCTGACCCCGAAGCTCGATTTCCGAGGAGGAAGTGGATGCCGAAGGTGGTGGTGAACCCCGCGTGGCTGCCGAAGCCGTCCGGCTACTCGCACGGGATCGAGGCGCGCGGGCGGCTCCTCTTCGTCGCCGGCCAGACGGCGCAGGACACCGACGGCCAGATCGCGCCCGTCGGCGACCTGGTCGGCCAGTTCCGCCAGGCCCTGGCCAACGTCGGGGCGATCGTCGGCGCCCGCGGCGGGACGCTCCGGGACCTCGTGAAGGTGACGTTCTACGTCCTCGACAAGCGCGACTATCGCGCCAAAGCGCGGGAGATCGGGCGCGTCTACCGCGAGATGATGGAGGGCGCCTGGCCGGCCACGACGCTCGTCGAGGTCCGCGGCCTCTGGGACGACGCCGCCCTGATCGAGATCGACGCGATCGCGGTGCTCGAGTAGGAGGAGACGGTGCAGGTCGGGTTCGTCTACCACACGGGCTTCACGGTCAGCGACATCGAGCGGTCGATCGCCTTTTACCGGGACGTCCTCGGCCTCCGGCTCGTCCGACGCCAGACCGGCACCGCGCCCTACCTGGCCACCGTGACGGGGTTCGAGGGGGTCCGGCTCGAGACCGCGCTGCTCCAGCCCGCGGACGGCGGCAGCATGCTGGAGCTCCTTCAGTACGTCTCGCACCCGGCGCCGGCGACCGATCGCGCGACCAACCGACCCGGCAACGGGCATCTCTGCTTCAAGGTCGACGATCTCCGCGGCGCCTGCGCCGAGCTCCGGCGGAAGGGGGTCACCCTCGTCTCGGATCCCGCGGAGATCACCGCGGGCGCGCACGCCGGCGGCTGGGCGGTCTACCTGCGCGACCCGGACGGGTTCACGGTCGAGCTCTACCAGGGCCCGCCGGCCAGCCCGGTGCCCGCGAGCGGCCCCGCGGCCGCTGTCGGGAGCCCGAGCCCGAGGTGAGCATCGCAAGCGGCATCGCCTGGCGACTCTTCGTCAGCGCGGCCTACACGACGGGCCTCACGCTTCTCATCCCCTACGTCGTCTTCCGGCTCCAGCCGGAGGATATCCGGCTGGTCCCGGTCGGACTGTCGCCGGTCCTCCTCTGGGTGGCCATCGGGCTGATGGCGGCGGCGCTCGTCGTGCGGCTCTGGGCGACGCGCGACTTCGGCGGATCCTTGCGGGCGCTCGGGTTCATGACGTTTCTCCCGGGCCTCGTGGGAATCCTCTTCACGCTGTTCGGGCGGGAGACGCTTCTGGGCCGGTTCGCGGAGACGGTGCCGCGCTTCCAGGACGTGCGGCCGGCGATCGAGCTCTACCTGGACCGCGTGGTGCCGCAGGTCCTCTATCTGACGGTGGGCTTCTTCGTGGCGGGCGCCGCGCTCATCCTGCTCGGAAGCCGGATCGCGTCGCGCGACCCCTCCGTGCGCTCCTAGCCCTCACCGCCGCTGGAGGAAGAACAGCGCCGCGAGCACCGGAATGTAGACGGCCAGCACGCCCTCCAGCGTGAGCATCGGCCCGCCGGATCCGCTGGTGACCAGGATGCCGCGGGCGGCGGGAACGAGGTTCCACAAGGGATCGCCGAGGGCGTCGTTCAGGAGTTTTCCGAACAGCGCGATGACGGCGCCGGGAAACAGGAACGGCAGCAGGGCGGCGAGGAAGCAGACGACGATCACGACCGCCACGAGCAGCATCCGAACCTCCCTTCGGCGCCTATGGTCCGTCCCGACCGCGGCCAATGTCAAAGAATCGGGCAAGCCGGGAGCCAACCCCGGGCTCCCGGGGCCTCGCTCGAGGCGTGGGAGCCGGACGATGAGGCCGCGCCCCGGCCGGCTGGCGCGAGGGTCGCCCGCGGGCTACGATGCCGACGGCCGTTCGAGCCCGAGGCTCGCCGCCAGCTGGAGCAGACCGGGGAAGCCACGCCACGGAGGAGTCCCATGGCCGCGTACGTCATTGCCGACATCGAGATCACCGATCCCCACGGATACGAGGAGTACCGGCGTCGCGGCGCGCCCACGGTCGCCCAGTACGGCGGCCGCTACGTGGTACGGGGCGGCGCCGCCGAGACCCTGGAGGGCGACTGGCAGCCACGACGCCTGGTCGTGATCGAGTTTCCCAGCCTGGCCCAGGCCCGACGCTGGTACGACTCCGAGGAGTACCGGGAGCCCCGGGCGATCCGCCAGCGCTGCTCGCGGGGCCACGCCATCCTGGTCGAGGGAGCCTAGCGGTGGGTGGCGAGAACGTCGCGCTGAGCCGGAACGGCCTCGTAGCGACGGTGACCCTCAACCGGCCGGACCGACGAAACTCGCTGAGCGACGAGATGCTCGGCGAGCTGATCCAGACCCTCTCGGCTCTCCGAGACGACGCCACGTCGCGGGTGGTGATCGTCACCGGTGCCACGCCCGTCTTCTCGGCCGGCGCCCACTACCCGGGCCGGAGCGGGATGTCCGCCGAGGAGCGCCGAAAGGTCTTCCTTTCGACGCCGAACCAGTTCCGCCGCCTCTTCGAGCGTGTCACCACGCTCCTGGAGAACCTGGAGCAGTCCACGATCGCGATGATCAACGGCCATGCGATCGGCGGCGGCTTCGGGCTCACGCTGGCGTGCGACTTCCGGTGGGCGGCCGCCGAGGCGGAGCTCTGGATCCCCGAGGTCGACCTCGGCGTGCCGCTGGGCGTGGCGTCGACGACACGGTTCGTGCGGCTCGTCGGTCCCGCCCGCGCCAAGGAGATCATCATGGAGGGGCGGCGCTACACGGCGGCCGAGGCACACGCCATGGGCCTGGTCCACCGTGTCGTGCCGGGCGCCGAGCTGGCCGCGTCGGTACGCGAGTACGCCCTCCGCCTGGCGGCCAAGCCCTTCCGGCCGCTCGCCGAGGTCAAGGCGCGCGTCAACGCCATCGCCCGCACGGGGATCCCCGAGGTCAACGCCATGACCGAGGGCTTCCTCCCGCGGGAGTGAGAGCGCGACTCGTGGCCCCCGGGGTCGAGAAACCTGGCGAGCGCGCGAACCGCTCCGGCCGGCCGGCGCGTGACTTGCGAGACCCGGGGACCGAACGCCGGCCCCCGATCGGTCGATCGCGTCGACGCTGACAGGTGTATTGACGCGGCGATGACGATCGTCAGCATGCGCGTACGATGAAGGCTCGGTGGGTGACGGCCAATCTTCCGAGGATCTCCTGAAGGACGCGATGGACGTGAGCGGCAAGGGCATCACCGAGACCATCGTCGCCGGTCTCCGGCTCGTTCGGCAGAGTCGAGCGCATGGCAAGGCCATGGCTCTACGGGGCAAGATCACGCTCGCCGTGGACCTGGGGAAGTCGCGTGAGCGGCGTCGTCGTTGACACGTCCGAAACGCCTGCGCCGCCGCCCGGCATGCTCGCCGGGATCCGCGTGCTCGACCTCTCGCGCGTGGTCGCCGGCCCGTACTGCGCCATGCTGCTCGCCGATCTCGGCGCCGACGTGATCAAGGTGGAGCGGCCCGGACAGGGCGACGACCTCCGCGAGTGGCGCGCGCGCACGGGGCGGGATGGCATGAGCGCGCCCTTCGCCGCCATCAACCGCAACAAGCGCGGGATCGCCCTCGACCTCCAGCACGCCGACGGCGTGCGGATCCTGCGCGAGCTGGCGGAACGCTCCGACGTGCTCATCGAGAACTTCGTGCCGGGCGTCGCCGATCGGCTCGGGATGGGGTACGAGGCCCTGCGGGCGCGCAACCGTGGGATCGTGTACGTCTCGATCAGCGGGTTCGGCCAGACCGGCCCGTACGCGCAGCGCCCGGGCTACAACACGATCGCGCAGGGCATGGGCGGCCTGATGGGGGTCACCGGCCAGCCCGGCGACCCGCCGACCCGGGCGGGAGGCTCGATCGCGGACGTGGCCGCCGCGTTCCTGGCGTTCGGCGCCGTCGGCGCCGCGCTGGTCCATCGGCTGCGCACCGGCGAGGGCCAGCATCTGGACGTCAACCTCCTGGGCGCGACGCTCGGCCTCCTCCCCGACCCGGTCGCCCACTTCTTCGACTCGGGGAAGCGGCCGCCGCGCGTGGGCAACCGCAACCCCACCCTCACGCCCGCCGAGGCGTTCCGGACCCGGGACGGGTGGCTCAACGTCGTGGTGATGAATCCCGCCCAGTGGGACCGGTTCTGCCGCGTGCTGGACGACGAGGTCCTCCGCACCGAGCCGCGATTCGCGACCAACCTCGAGCGGCTGCAGAACCACGACGAGATGAAAGCGCGGGTCGAGGCGGCGCTGGACAAAGGCACGACCGCCGAGTGGGTCGGGCGATTCGAGGCGGCCGCCATCGCGGCCGGGCCCATCTACGAGTTGGACGAGGTCTTCGGCGACCCGCAGGTCCGGCATCTCGGGCTGCTCGCCGAGGTGGCGCAGCCCACGTACGAGGCCCACGGCGGGACCGCGCGCATGCTGGGGTTCCCGTTTCGCGCGTCCGGCACGCCGGCCTCGATCCGCCGGCCGGCCCCGCTCCTCGGCGAGCACACGGCCGAGGTGCTGAGCGAGGCGCTCGGGCTCCCGCCGGCCGAGATCGCGCGGCTCGCGGGGTCGGGGGCGATCGCCCTCGGGCCTGCGGGCGCTACGCCGGCTTCGTCGCCAGGAACAGGTAGCGCGTCAGGCTGAAGAAGTACTCGCCGCCCTCGGTGGCGCGCGCCCGCGCGAGGAGATCGTCCCGCCAGGCGTCGGCCTCCTCGCGCGGCAGGCCGTGCCGGGCCGCGAGGTCGGCCGTCGGGGCGATCAGGCCGTCGCTGAAGCTGTCGGGGCCGCCGCGGAGCTCGAGCACGGGAATCGCCTCCGCATGGTGGAGCCGCAGGCCCGCGCGGGCCAGGAGCCCCGGCAGGCGCGGCGGCAGGTGCGCCTGGGCGAAGTGGGCGACCCGCCCCTCCATCACGCGACGGTGTCGGTCGCGGTCGGCCGTCAGCCAGACGCAGGAGTCCCAGTCGGTGTCGACGACCGCCAGGCGACCGCCGGGGCGAAGGACGCGCGCCGCCTCGCCGAGCGCGCCCTCCACGTCGGACACGTAGAGGTAGACCTGGACCACCGTGGCGAAATCGAACGACCCGTCGGGGAAGTCGAGCCGGGCCGCGTCGCCCCGCCGCACCTCCACGCGGTCTCCGAGGCTTTCCCGCGCGATGCGGGCCCGGGCGACCTCCAGCATCTCGGGGCTCTCGTCGAGGCCGACGATGCGGCCGGCGGGGCCGACCTCCTGGCCCAGCTCGCAGGCCAGGAACGCGGGGCCGCAGCCGATGTCGAGACCGCGCTCGCCCCGTTCGACGCCGAGCGCGGCCCGCGTGCGCGCGCGCTGGGCGACGATGCTCGGTGACGCGTACAGGGTCTCGAGCCGCGTCGCCTCGCGGGCTCCGAATCTGGTGGCCATCCAGCACCTCCTGAGCGCCGGCCAGTCTAGCATCCGGGTCGGATGTCGCCGTCGGGACAATCGCCTCCGGCGGGAGGCGACGCCGGCCAAGGAAGCGGCCCGCAGGCCAAGGCGGACCCCAATGCATTGTTGTTCGCCAACACGAAGTTGGCTACCATGTCGCCGCACGCGAGTCTGGCTCTGACGCGGGAGGGCCCGGGGTGCCGGTCGCAATCGAAGAAGGTCTGCCGCCGAAGGCGCTGTGGCCGGAGCGGGTTTACACGCTCCCGGAGACGCGCTATCCGATCCGCCTGAACGTGGCGACCGAGCTCCTGGACGCCAACGCGGACGGTGGACGCGCCGGCCGGCCCGCGATTCACGCTCAGGACCACGTCCTCACGTACGGCGAGCTGCAGAAGCGGGTCAACCGGCTGGCCAACGGCCTCCGGAGCGCCGGGATCGACCGGGGCGACCGCGTGCTCCTGCGGATGCCGAACTGCCCCGAATTCATCGTCACCTGGCTCGCCTGCCAGAAGCTCGGCGTGGTCACGGTGTCGACCATGCCGCTGCTCAGGGCGCGCGAGCTCGCCTACATCGCCGAGGACGCCGGCACGGGGGCCGCCGTGGTCTGGGGCGGGCTGCGCGAGGAGCTGGAGCGCGCGCGGCTGACCGCGCCCGGGCTCACGCAGATCGTCGTCGCCGGGGAGACGCGCCCCGGCGACCTGACCTGGGGGAGCTTGCTGGACGGCCAGCCGGAGCGCATCGAGACCGCGAGCACGCGGGCCGACGACGTCGCGATGATCGCGTACACGTCGGGCTCGACCGGCGTGCCCAAGGGGTGCGTCCACCAGCATGCGGACATCCTGGCCTCGGCCGACTCCTACGCGCGGTACGTGCTCCGTCCCGCCGAAGAGGACCGCTTCGGGGGGCACCCGACGCTCGCGTTCACCTTCGGCACCGGCGGGCTCCTCGTCTTCCCCTTCCGGTTCGGCGCCGCGACGGTGCTCTCGGGTCCGTTCGACCCGGAGCGGATGCTCGAGACGTTCGAGCGCCAGCGGGTGACGGTCGCCTTCTGCGCGGCCACCTCGTACCGCCTGATGCTCGGGATCCCCGAGATGGCCCGACGCTTCGATCTCGGGAGCCTGCGGCTCTGCGTCTCGGCCGCCGAGCCCCTGCCCGCCGCCGTGTACAAGGAGTGGGTCGGCACGACCGGCCGGGAGTGTCTCGACGGGATCGGCTCGACGGAGATGTTCCACATCTTCGTGTCGTCGGTGCCGGGCCGCGTGCGGCCGGGGGCGACCGGCGTGCCGGTCCCCGGCTACGATTGCCGCGTGGTCGACGAGGACGGTCGCGAGGTCCCGCGCGGCACCCCCGGGCTGATCGCGATCAAGGGCCCCACCGGCTGCCGCTACTGGCGCAAGCCGGAGCGGCAGGCGGAGTACGTGCGGTTCGGCGGCTGGAACGTGACCGGCGACGTGTACATCCACGACGACGAGGGCTACTTCACGTACCAGTGCCGGTCGGACGACATGATCGTGACGGGCGGGTACAAGATTCCCGGCCCGGAGGTCGAGCACGTGCTCGACGAGCATCCCGCGGTCGCCGAGTCGGCGGTGGTCGCCGCCCCGGATCCGACACGGGGCTTCGTGCCGAAGGCTTTCGTGGTCCTCCGGACCGGCTGGACGGCCACCGACGCGCTGGCGCGCGAGCTCCAGGACCACGTGAAGAAGGAGCTGGCGCCCTACAAGTATCCGCGGCAGGTGGCGTTCGTCCCGGCGCTCCCCCGCACCGAGACGGGTAAGATCCGGCGGGTGGAGCTTCGGCAGCAGGAGGCGGGGCACGCCGCGTCGCCCTGACTCGTCCCTCGCTGAGCGCGGGCGGGCGCCCGTCGCTCACCAGTAGCACTCCCGAGGCAACGGGCCCTCCCGGCCCGGAAAGGAGGCGTGATGGACGGCAAGAAGGTGACGATCGTCGCAATCATCGCGATCCTCGTCGGTCTGCTCGTCGGGTACCTCATGTGGGGCGCCCAGACGAAGACGCTCCAGGGCGAGCTGGACCAGCTCAAGGCGCGACTGACCGAGGCGCAGAAGGCGGCGACGCGCGAGAAGGAGCTGTCGGACAAGCTGGCGCAGATGGAGGCCCAGCTGAAGCAGGTGTCCGACGACCTCGCCAAGGAGAAGGCGCGGCGCGAGCAAATGCAGACGGCGGTCTCCAAGGGCAAGAAGTGACACGGGAACCCGAGACGCACGCACGGGAGGTGCCATGCAAGCCGTCGTGATCGGAGTCATCGCTGCCGTCATCGGACTGGGCATCGGCTACTTCACCTGGGGGGCGCAGTCCTCGCAGGCCGCGAAGGAGGTTGCCGCGGCCAAGGTGCAGCTGGAGGAGGCCCGCAAGGCCGCCGAGCGAGAGGGCCAGCTGGCGACGAAGATCCAGGCGGCCGAGGCCAAGCTCAAGGAGAGCCAGGAAGCCCTCAAGACCGAGACGGAGCAGGCGAAGAAGCTCGAGACCGTCCTGGCGAAGCGCAAGAAGAAGTAGCCTCCGGCCGTCGCTCGCCCCCCGCCAGGGGGGCGGGCGAGGCAGAGCTCCGAACCCGGCCTCCGCCGGGGCGGCCGCGTCGCGGTCGCGCGGCGCCGGATGTCGCAACCCGAAGCCGGCGCCCGGAGGCCCACCCCGGCCCCCAATGGCATGGCCGGGAGGCCTTTGCTAGAATCCGGCACACGAAGCGATCCGCACAGCCGGGGGAGCCTGCGAGCAGGAGCTCCGGGCAAGCGCCGCACGCAGAGCCAGGAGGACATCGTGGACAGGATCAAGCGCGCCGCCGTGATCGGCCTCGTTGGATGGCTTCTCTCGAGCCAGCCGGCCCTCGCCGCCGAGACCCTGAAGATCGGGTTCATCACGACGCTGTCCGGTCCGTCCGGGATCATCGGCAAGCACATGAAGGATTCGGTCGAGCTCGCGCTCGACCATCTCGGGCGGAAGATCGGCGGCCTCGAGACCGAGATCGTGTACGGAGACGATCAGCAGAAGCCGGACGTCGGCAAGCAGCTCGCCGACGAGATGCTCAAGAAGCACAAGGTGCAGTTCGTCTCGGGCATCATCTGGTCGAACGTCATGCTGGCCGTGGCGCCGACCGTGACGAAGAGCAACACCTTCATGATCGGGACCAACGCCGGCCCCCACGAGCTCGCGGGTGAGCAGTGCTCCGAGTACTTCTTCACCACGTCCTGGCAGAACGACCAGACGCCCGAGGCGATGGGGAAGTACATGCAGGACCAGGGCCTCACCGACGTCTACGTGATGGCCCCGAACTACGCCGCCGGCAAGGACATGATCTCGGGCTTCAAGCGCTACTTCAAGGGCAAGATCGTCGCCGAGGTCTACACCAAGCTCGGCGAGCTGGACTACCAGGCCGAGATCAGCCAGATCCGCGCCGCCAACCCGAAGGCGGTGTTCGTCTTCTACCCGGGCGGCATGGGGATCCAGTTCGTCAAGCAGTACGCGCAGGCCGGCTTGCGGCCGCAGATCCCCCTCTACTCGGTCTACACCTCCGACGCGACGACGCTACCGGCCCAGAAGGAGACCGCGGTCGGGAACTTCGAGACGCGGTACTGGAGCCCGACCCTCGATAACGCCAACAATCGCCGGTTCATCGCCGACTTCCGCAAGAAGTACGGGTACACCCCGTCCTTCTACGGAGCGCAGAGCTACGACGGAATGCTCCTGATCGACTCGGCCGTGCGCGCGGTCAAGGGCGACCTGGGGAACCACAAGGGAATGATCGCGGCGATGCGCAAGGCCGACTACAAGTCCACCCGCGGGCCCTACACGTACAATCACAACCACTTCCCGATCCAGAACTTCTACCTGCTCCAGGTGGTCAAGGCCGAGGGCGACGAGTACACCACCAAGATCGTCAAGACCATCTTCGAGAACCACAAGGATTCGTACTCGCAGGCGTGCAAGATGAAGTGGTGAGCGTGTCCGGCGAGGTCAGGACGCCAGGGGCGCGGCTCCCGCCGCGCCCCTTTCGCTTGACCGGCCGGGCGGGCCGCCCCCCGCGGCCATGACCGCATACCTCGTGCTCGAGCAGTGCCTGAACGGGTTGCAGCTTGGGGTCATGCTGTTCCTCATGGCGGCCGGGCTCACCCTGGTCTTCGGCATCATGAACCTCGTCAACCTGGCCCACGGCTCCCTCTACATGGTGGGTGCCTATCTCGCGACCTCGCTCTTCCAGTGGACCGGCAGCTTCCTCCTGGCGGCGCTCCTCGCCGTCCCGGCCACCTTGCTGGTCGGCATGGCGGTCGAGATCGTGGCCCTCCGGACCCTCTACGAGCGGGACCACCTCGACCAGGTGCTCGCCACCTTCGGCCTGATCCTCTTCTTCAACGAGCTGGTCGCCATCGTGTGGGGGCGCTCGGCACTCTACACGAGCGTGCCGGTCGCGCTCGCCGGCCACGTCGAGATCGTCCCCGGCGCGCCATACCCGGCGTATCGGGCGCTCATCATCGCGGTCGGCCTGGTGGTGGCGATGCTGCTGTACCTCCTGGTGAGCCGGACGCGGGTCGGCATGCTGATCCGTGCCGGCGCCAGCAACCGCACGATGGCGTCGGCCCTGGGCGTGAACATCCGCCTCCTCTGCACGCTCGTGTTCGGGCTCGGGGCGGCGCTGGCCGGCCTGGCCGGGCTCCTCGCCGGGCCCCTCTACACGGTCCAGCCGGGAATGGGGGATCAGATCCTGATCCAGGTGTTCGTCGTGATCGTCATCGGCGGCATCGGCTCGATCCGGGGTGCGCTGGTCGGCGCGGTCGTGGTCGGCACGGTCGACACGCTCGGTCGCGCTTTCCTGCGACCCATGCTGAGCACCGTGTTGTCCCCCAGCGCCGCCGACAGTGCCGGCCCGGCGCTCGCCTCGATGCTGATCTACGTCCTCATGGCGACCGTCCTGTTCTTCCGCCCGCAGGGCCTGTTCCCGGCCCGCACCGGCTAACTCCAGCGTGAGCACCCCATGCGTCGCCCGCTTGCCGGCGCGGGGCAGGACACCTCGCCGCCCGCCGGGCGCCGGGCCGTAGGCGTGCGGGTCGGCGTTCGCGGGCTGGTGCTGACGGTCGGGCTCGCCGGCCTCGCCCTGGTGCCTCCCATCGCCGCGTGGCTCGGGGAGCCTTTCTACGTCGACCTGTTCCGCCGCGTGCTCATCTTCGCTCTCGCGGCGGTCAGCCTGGACTTCATCCTCGGCTACGGCGGCATGGTGAGCTTCGGCCACGCCGCGTACCTCGGCGTCGGCGCCTACGTCGTCGGGATCCTCGCCCTTCACGGCGTCCAGAGCGGATTCGTCCAGTGGCCGGCCGCGATGCTCGTGTCCCTGCTGGTGGCGCTGGCCATCGGCGCGGTCTCCCTCCGCACCAGTGGCGTGTACTTCATCATGATCACGCTCGCCTTCGCCCAGATGCTCTACTACCTGGGCATCAGCATCGAGGAGTACGGGGGAGACGACGGGATGCGCCTCGTCGCCCGCAGCCGGTTCGCCGGCCCGATCGACCTCGACGACCCGAGCGTCTTTTACTACGTGGTGCTGGGGATCCTCGTCCTGGCCCTGGCGCTCGGCCGACGCCTGCTGAACTCGCGCTTCGGCATGGTCGTCCGGGCCGCGCGCTCCAACGAGCGGCGCACTGAGGCGATCGGGTTCCCCACCTTTCGCTACAAGCTCACCGCCTTCGCGCTGGCCGGCGCGCTGTGCGGGCTCGCGGGCGCGCTGCTCGCGAACCAGACGGAGTACCTCACGCCCGGCTTCACCCACTGGACGCGGTCCGGCGAGATCATGTTCATGGTCATCCTGGGCGGCATGGGCACGCTGGTGGGACCGGTGCTGGGCGCGCTGGTCCTCCTCCTGCTGGAGGACGTGCTGTCCGGCTACACCGAGCACTGGCAGATCGTGCTCGGGCCCTTTCTCGTCCTGATCGTGCTGTTCGCCAAGCGCGGGCTCCTGGGCCTGCTGCCGGAAGGACGCCGGGGCGATGCCTGACGCGCTCCTCGAGGTCCGCGGCCTCACCAAGCGCTTCGGCGGCGTGGTGGCGACCGACCACGTATCGCTGGAGGTGGCCGACCGGGAAACGCTCGCGGTCATCGGCCCGAACGGCGCGGGGAAGACGACGCTGATCGGCCAGCTGGCCGGCGAGATCCCCCCCGACGCCGGAACCATCCGTCTGGCTGGCCGCGATCTCGCCCGGCTCGGGGTTCACGCCAGGTCGCACCTCGGACTGGCCCGCTCCTTCCAGATCACGAGCGTCTTCCGCGAGTTCACCGCGCTCGACAACGTCGCCCTCGCCGTCCAGGCCCACGGGGGCCATAGCTTCCGCTTCTGGCGCCCGGCCCGTGTCGATCCCGCGCTGCGGGGACCAGCCGCGGCCATCCTGGAGTCGATCGGCCTGGCCGACCGCGGCGACGTACCGGCCGGAAGCCTGGCGCACGGTGAGCAGCGACAGCTCGAGATCGCGATGGCGCTCGCCACGCGCCCGCGGGTCCTGCTCCTGGACGAGCCCGTGGCCGGCATGGGGTTAGAGGAGTCGCACCGGATGGTCGGGTTCCTCCGCACTCTCAAGGGCCGCCAGTCCATGCTCCTGGTGGAGCACGACATGGACGCGGTGTTCGCGCTCGCCGACCGGATCGCGGTGATGGTGTACGGGCGCGTGATCGCCACCGGTAGCCCGGCCGAGGTCCGGCTGAACGCCGAGGTGCGTCGAGCCTATCTCGGCGAGGATCGGCTCGCGTGATGCTGGCGGTGGAGCGCCTCGACGCGGCCTACGGCGCGAGCCAGGTGCTCTTCGGGGTCGACCTCGAGGTCGGCGAGGGCGAGGTGGTGACACTGCTCGGGCGCAACGGCATGGGCAAGACGACGACGGTGCGCGCGATCATGGGCATCGTCCCCGCGCGTGGCGGGCAGGTCCGCCTCGACGGGCGGCCGATCCACGGGTGGCCGCCGCACCGGATCGCGCAGGCCGGGCTCGGCCTCGTGCCCGAGGGGCGCCAGATCTTCCCGAATCTCACGGTCCGCGAGAACCTCGTGGCCACGGCGGCCAACCGGCTGGGGCAGCGCGAGGCCTGGACCCTGCCGCGCGCCCTGGGCCTGTTCCCCCAGCTGGAGAGCCGGCTCGGGAACATGGGCCACCAGCTCTCGGGCGGCGAGCAGCAGATGCTCGCAATCGCCCGGGCGCTGATGACCAACCCGCGGCTCCTGGTGCTCGACGAGGCGACCGAGGGCCTGGCACCGCTCGTGCGCGCCGAGATCTGGCGCTGTCTACGGCAGCTCAAGCAGGCCGGCCTCTCGATCCTCCTGATCGACAAGAACGTCGAGGTGCTGACCCGCATCGCGGACCGCCATCACATCCTGGAAAAGGGCCGAATCGTGTGGACGGGCCGCTCGGACGAACTGAGCCAGCAGGTCGACGTCCAGCACCGCTACCTCGGCGTGTAGCGCCTAGCTCGACCCATTCATGAAACCGTTGATGCCGGACGGGTGACGCCGCGAACGGGGGGCCCCCACCGCGCGGAGCGTAGGACGACTCAGCCGCCGCGCGAGG
>JBIOVM010000028.1:0-10323 GCA_044867785.1 Candidatus Rokuibacteriota bacterium
CCGCGGGCGTCGCGCTTGGCCTCGGGAATCTCGTGGACCTTGAGCCAGTGCACCTTGCCGTCGTTCGTGAAGAAGAGGAGGAAGGCGTGGGTCGAGGCGATGTAGACGTCCTCGACGACGTCCTCCTCCTTCGTCTCCATGCCGGTCACGCCCTTGCCGCCGCGGCGCTGGCTGCGGTAGGCCTCGACGGCCGTCCGCTTGATGTAACCGCCCCGCGTGACGGTGACCACCATCTCCTCGTCGGCGATGAGGTCTTCGAGGGAGAGCTCGATGGACTCCTCGACGATCTCGGTCCGACGCTCGTCGGCGTACTCCGTCTTCAGCGCGAGCAGCTCCTCTTTGATGATCCGCCGCACGAGGGCGTCGGAGCCGAGGATCGCGCGCAGCCGCTCGATGAGCTGCAGCACCTCGGTGTGCTCCTGGACCACCTTCTGCCGCTCGAGCTGGGTCAGGCGCTGCAGCCGCATGTCCAGGATGGCCTTGGCCTGGATCTCGCTGAGCTCGAGCTGGGTCACCAGGGCGACCCGCGCCGCGTCGACGCTGGCGGCCCCCCGGATCAGGCGGATCACGAGGTCCAGGGCGTCCAGGGCCTTCCGCAGCCCCTCCAGGATGTGGGCCCGCTCCTCGGCGCGCGCGAGATCGTAGCGAGTGCGTCGGACCACGACCTCGCGCCGGAAGTCGATGAAGTGGTCGAGCATCTCCCGGAGCGTGACGACCTGCGGGCGCCGCCCGACGAGGGCGAGCATGTTCACGCCGAAGGTCGACTGCATCGCGGTGTGCTTGTAGAGCTGGTTGAGCGCGATCTGGGCGATCTCGCCCTTCCCGAGCTCCAGCACCATCCGGATGCCGTGACGGTCCGACTCGTCACGGATCTCGGAGAGCCCGTCGAGTCTGCCCTCGCGCGAGAGCTCCGCGATCTTCGCGATCAGCGAGGCCTTGTTGACCTGGTACGGCAGCTCGGTGACGATGATCGCCTCGCGGCCGCCGCGGAGCTTCTCGGTATGGGCGCGCGCGCGCATCGTGATGATGCCGCGGCCGGTCCGGTACGCCTCCCGGATGCCCCCGGTCCCGTAGATGTAGCCGCGGGTCGGGAAGTCGGGGCCCTTCACCACCTCCAGGAGCCCTTCCATCGTGACGCCCGGCTCGTCGAGGACGCGCACCAGGCCGTCGACCACCTCGCCCAGGTTGTGCGGCGGGATGTTCGTCGCCATCCCGACCGCGATCCCTGAGGACCCGTTGACGAGGAGGTTCGGCAGCCGCGCCGGGAGGACCACCGGCTCCTGCTGCGTCTCGTCGTAGTTGGGAACGAAGTCGACCGTGTCCCGATCGATGTCCGCCAGCATCTCGTGGGCGATCTTCGCGAGCCGCACCTCGGTGTAGCGCATCGCCGCCGGGGGGTCGCCGTCGATCGACCCGAAGTTGCCCTGGCCGTCGACGAGGGGGTAGCGCAGGGAGAACTCCTGCGCCATCCGCACCAGGGCTTCGTAGACCGGCGCCTCGCCATGGGGATGGAACTTTCCGAGCGTGTCGCCCACGACGCGGGCCGACTTCCGGTATCCGCGGTTCCACGCGAGCCCCATCTCGTGCATCGCGTAGAGCACGCGGCGATGCACGGGCTTCAGGCCGTCGCGGATGTCGGGCAGCGCCCGGCCGATGATGACGGACATGGCGTAGTCGAGGTACGAGCGGCGCATCTCGTCCTCGATCTGGATGGAAAGCTGGCGCTCAGGCATCAGGCGCTCCCGCGGACGGACCGGACCGGATCGATCGTCCGCGCACTACACGTCGATGGTGGCTTCGAGCGCGTGCGTCTCGATGAACTCGCGCCGCGGCTCCACCTCGTCACCCATGAGGCGCGTGAAGATCTCGTTGGCGGCGACGGCGTCGTCCACCGACACCCGGAGCAGGGTGCGCGTCTCCGGGTTCATGGTGGTCTGCCAGAGCTGCTCCGGGTTCATCTCCCCGAGGCCCTTGTAGCGCTGGATCGAGCTTCCCTCCCGCCCCGTCGCGAACACCAGCTCGACGAGCGCGTCGCGCGTGGCGGCCGACCGTTCGGTCCCGTCGGCCCCGACGAGGACGAAGGGCGGGCGGTCGAGCGCCTCGAGCTGGCCGTACACCTCGAGCAGCCGCGCGTAGTCGACGGAGCCGAAGAGGTTCAGGTTGAGCGGGCGCTCCTCCCCGTCGACGACGACGCCGACGACCCCGTCCTCCGTCTCGCCGCGCACCGTGAGCTCGAGGTCCGGCCGCCCGAGGGCGCGGGGAATCTCCTGGAGCAGGGTCTCCCGCGAGCTCCGCTTCCGGGCGAGCGGCCGATGCCGCACGAAGGCCTCGATCCACTCGGCGGGCACGCCGCGCTTGGCCAGTCGGTCGCGCAAGCGCCGGAACTCGAGGATGTCCCCGACGAGGCGACGCAGGCGCTCCTCGTTCACGCTCAGGGCCTGGCCCGCCTTGTCGCCGCCGACGCGGAGCTGGACGCCGGCCGTCCCGAGCGCGAGGAGCTCCTGCTCCAGCTCTCGCTCGTTCAGCAGGTACTTCTCCGTCTTGCCCCGCTTGAGCTTGAAGAGGGGCGGCTGGCCGATGTAGAGGTGGCCGCCCTCGATGATCGCCTCCATGTGCCGGAAGAAGAACGTGAGGAGCAAGGTCCGGATGTGCGCGCCGTCGACGTCGGCGTCGGTCATCAGGATGACCTTGTGGTACCGGAGCTTCGCGACGTCGAACTCCTCCAGCCCGATGCCGGTGCCGAGCGCCGAGATGAGCAGCCGGATCTCCTGGTGCGAGAGCACCTTGTCGTAGCGCGCCTTCTCGGCGTTGATCACCTTGCCGCGCAGCGGCAGGATCGCCTGCGTCCGCCGGTCGCGCCCCTGCTTCGCCGATCCGCCGGCCGAGTCGCCCTCGACCAGGAAGAGCTCCCGCGCCGCCGGGTCGCGCTCCGAGCAGTCGGCGAGCTTCCCGGGCAGGTTGTCCCCGTCGAAGCCCTTCTTGCGGGTGAGCTCCCGCGCCTTGCGGGCCGCCTCGCGGGCCTGGGCGGCGTGCACGCCCTTCTCGGCGATGCGCCGCGCGGTGGCGGGATCCTCCTCGAAGGCCTGGGCGAGCTTGTCGTTGACGACCGACTCGACGAGGCCGCGCACGTCGCTGTTGCCGAGCTTGGCCTTGGTCTGGCCCTCGAACTGCGGCTCCGGCAGCCGCACGGAGATGACCGCCGTCAGGCCCTCGCGGACATCGTCGCCCGTGATCGCGCCCTTGAAGCTCTTGAGGAAGCCGTTGGCCTGCGCGTACGCGCTGATCGTGCGGGTGAGCGCCGCGCGGAACCCGGTCAGGTGCGAGCCGCCTTCGCGCGTGTTGATGTTGTTCGCGAACGAGAAGACAAACTCCTGATAGCCGTCGTTGTACTGGAGCGCGACCTCGACCTGGATGTCGCCGCGCCCGCCCTCGAAGGACAGCACCTTCGGATGCACCGGCGTCTTGTTCTGGTTGAGATGCTCCACGAACTGGCGGATGCCGCCGGTGTAATGAAAGGTGACCTTCTTGTCGTCGCGCTCGTCCTCGATCTGGATCTTCAGGCCCTTGTTCAGGAACGCGAGCTCGCGCAGCCGGTTCGCGAGGATGTCGAACGCGAACGTCGTGGTCTCGAAGATCTCCGGGTCCGGCTTGAAGCGGATCGTCGTCCCCCGCTTCGTCGTCTTCTCGCCCGCCTGGAGATCGCTCTGCGGCTTGCCGCGATCGTACCGCTGCACGTAGACGCGCCCGTCCCGCCGGATCTCGACCTCGAGCCACTCGGACAGGGCGTTCACGACCGAGACCCCGACCCCGTGGAGGCCACCCGAGACCTTGTAGACCGAGCTCTCGAACTTGCCGCCCGCGTGCAGCGTGGTGAGCACCACCTCTGCCGCCGACTTCCCCGTCTCCCGGTGAATGTCGACCGGGATGCCGCGGCCGTCGTCCACCACGGTGCAGCTTCCATCCGTGTGCAGGACGACGCGGATGTTCGAGCAGTAGCCCGCGAGCGCCTCGTCGACGGCGTTGTCGACGACCTCGAAGACCAGGTGATGGAGCCCGTAGCTCGCGGTGTCGCCGATGTACATTGCCGGCCGCTTGCGGACGGCCTCGAGCCCCTCGAGGACCTTGATATCGCTCGCGGTGTAGCTGGCGGCGGCGGCGGTCCCCTCCCCGCCGGGCTTCGGCGTGCTCACGCGGCCCCCCGCGCCGACACCCCGAGCGCCTCGACCCGCCCCGGCGCGACCTGCCACAGCGCCCCGGCGGCCCGGGCGCCCGGCATCGCGTCGGTCGCGCTGTAGAGCGCCTGGCCCGCGTTCTCGAGCCACGCCAGGGTGCGCGCCCCCGCCTCCTGGTCGAGCTCGGAGAGGACGTCGTCCAGCAGCAGCACGGGCGCTCGGCCGAGGCGCCGGCGGAGGACCGCGGCTTCCGCCAGCCGCAGCGTGAGCGCCAGGAGGCGCTGCTCGCCCCGCGAGGCGGCCGTGCGCGCGTCGGCGCGCCCCAGGCGGATCGCGACGTCGTCGCGATGCGGCCCGATGAGCGTCACGCCGCGGCGCAGCTCCCCCGGCCGTGCGGCGGCCAGCGCGGCGAGCAGCGCGCTCCGCGTCGCGCTCCGATCCTCGCCCAACGGCACGGAGGGCTCGTAGCTCATGGTCACGCCCGCCGCGGCGGGCGCCAGCGCGCGGTGCACGTCGCCGACGGTGTCGGCGACCAGCGCGAGGGTCTCGAGCCGGCGGTGGACGATCTCGGCCCCGAACGCCGCCAACTGCTCGTCCCAGGGGGCGAGGAGCCGCTCCGCGTCGGCGCGGCCGGCGAGATCGCCGAGGAGGCGCGTCCGCTGCTGGAGAGCCAGGCGATACCGCCGGCAGGCCTCGCCGTGCGCGGGAGTGAGCCCCGCCGCCGCCGCGTCGAGGTAGGCCCGACGGAGGTGCGGACCGCCCGCCAACAAGGCCAAGTCGGCCGCCGCGAAGCTGACCGCCCCGGCCCACGCGCAGCGGGTCCCCCGCACCTCGACCCCTCCCTCTCGCGCCTGAAGCTCGAGCTGCACGGCGCGGCTCTGGCTCCCTTCGGTGATCTCGCCCCCCACCGTGACGCGCCCAGCCGCGTCCCAGCCGAGACAGTCCGCGAGCTTGGCCGTACGAAAGGAGCGTCCGGTCAGCAGGACGTGAAGCGCTTCGAGGAGCGACGTCTTGCCCTGGCCGTTCTTGCCGACCAGGACGTTCAGCCCCGGCTCAGGGGCGAATGTGAGGGACGCGTGGTTGCGAAACCCGACCAGCTCGATCCATCGGACGTGCACCCCGAGCGGGCCTCCCCTCACATGCGCATGGGCATTATAACACAATGATATGCGTCGTCCGGCGACGCATCCTTGTCCGTCGCGCCGAGGAGCACGCCAGGACTGAGCCCGTCTTTCAGGCCCACGACCGCCCACGGGCGGTCCATCGGACCGAGGGCATCCAGGAGATAGCGCGCGTTGAACCCGATGGTCGTCTCGTCGCCGCCGAACTCCGCCGGCAAGGTCTCCTCGGCCTCGCCGAGCTCTTGGCTCTGGGCCCAGAGCCGGAGTTGCCCCGTGGCCGCGGTCAGGCGAACGGGGCGCGTCCGGTCGTCTGCCACCACGGCCACCCGCCGGATCGCGGCCAGGAAGGGCTCCCGCTCCACGACCACCCGGAGCGGCGAGGACTTCGGGATCACCTGCTCGTAGTTCGGGAACTGCCCCTCGACCAGCTTCGACACGAGCTCGAAGCCCTCGGTGCGGACGAAGAACTTGCTCTCGCCGACGGCCAGGTCCACCCGCTCGGCCCCGCCCAGCACCCGCGTCAGCTCCTGCACCGCCTTGCGCGGCACGATTCCCGTCATCTCGGCCGGCGCGTCGACCGCGGTGCGCGCGAGCGCGAGCCGGTGCCCATCCGTGGCCACCAAGCGCAGCTCCTGTTTCCGGGCCGAGAGGTAGAGCCCATTCAGGAACGGCCGGCTCTCGTCCTGCGACATGGCGTAGCTCGTCTGGCCCACCATGCTCCGGAGCAGGCCCGCCTCGACGCCGAGGCTGCTCGCCCCTCCGTCCACCGCGAGCGCCGGATACTCATCGGCCGGCAGGCCGACCAGCTTGAAGCTGGCGCGCCCGCACGTGACCCGGACACCCCCGTTTTCCAGCAGGCTGAACGCGACGGGCTGCGCCGGCAGCTCGCGCACCAGCTCGACCAGCTTGCGGGCGGCGAGTGTGATGGCGCCGCTCCGCGTCACCGTCCCGGGCACGGCGACCCGCGCGCCGACCTCGAGGTCGGTCGCTGCGAGGCGCAGCCCGCTGTCCCGGGCTTCGATCAGCACGTTGGCCAGGATGGGGAGCGTCTGACGGGGCTCGACGATGTTCTGCAGGAGCTGGAGTGCCCGCAAGAGCGGCTCGCGCGCGACCTGGAAGTCCATGGGTCTTTGTAGTCCTCCTTAGAAAAGCAAAATAGTCGTCGTCGGAGCCGTAGGGGCTGGGGATAACCGGCCCACCGAGGTCCCTCGGCACGTCGGGCGCGCGGGCGGGCACGCCGGTGACGGGGGGATAACTCGGGGGACGAGCGTGGACAGCGGCGCCGGGTCCGGGGGATGACGGGGGATGACGCCGCTCACGCGAGACGGATGGTGTTGATGATGTGGTCGAGCGTGCGGCGGAACTTGGGGTCCTGCTGGAGGAGCGCCTCGATCTTGTTCACGGCGTGGAGGACGGTCGTGTGGTCCTTGCCGCCGAAGCCCCGACCGATGTCGGCATAGGAGTCGCTCGTGAGCTGGCGCGCGAGGTACATCGCGACCTGCCGCGGAAAGGCGACGGCCTTGGTGCGGGTCTTGGCGCGAAGATCCTGGGTCTTGACGTGGAACACCTCGCTGACGCGGCGGAGGATGTCGTCCAGGGTCACGAGGCGCTCCTCGGCGCCCCAGATGTTGGCGAGGACCTCCTGGGCGAGATCGAGGGTGAGCGGCCGCCCGGTCAAGTTGCAGAAGGCGCGGATGCGGACCAGGGAGCCCTCGAGCTCGCGGATGTTGGACTTGACACGGTTGGCGATGAAGTAGGCGACGTCGTCGGGGAGCGCGACGCGATCGAGCTCGGCCTTCTTCTTGAGGATCGCGACGCGTGTCTCGAAGTCCGGGGGCTGGATGTCCGCGATGAGCCCCCACTCGAAGCGGGAACGCAGGCGCTCCTCGATCTCCGGGATCTCCTTGGGCGAGCGATCGCTCGAGAGCACGATCTGGCGGTGGGAGTCGTAGAGATCGTTGAACGTGTGGAAGAACTCTTCCTGGGTGCGCTCCTTGCCGGAGAGGAACTGGATGTCGTCGATCAAGAGGAGATCGATCGTTCGGTAGCGCTGGCGGAACTCCGGCGTGCGGTCGTAGCGGATCGCGGCGATCAGCTCGTTCGTGAACTTCTCGGTCGACAGGTACTGGATGCGCATCTGCCCGTGGCTCTGCGCGAGACGGTGGCCGATGGCCTGCAGGAGATGGGTCTTGCCCAGCCCCACGCCCCCGTAGATGAACAGGGGGTTGTAGGCGCCCGACGGCGCCTCCGCCACGGCCAGGCAGGCCGCCTGGGCGAACTGGTTGGACGAGCCGACCACGAAGGTCTCGAAGCTGTACCGAGGATCGAGGTCGGGGGCCACGACGGGCGCGGGGGCCGCGGGCGGCGCCGGCGCCGGCGTCCGGTCGATGGTCAGGACGAGGTGCGCGCGCGGCCCGGCGACCACGGCGACGCCCGCGCGCAGGGCGTCGAGGTAGTGCTGCTCGAGGTACTGGCGAAAAAACTTATTAGGGACGGCGACTTCGAGCCGATTCTCCCGGATGTCCAGGATCCGCAGCGGGCGAATCCAGGTGTCCAGCGTCTCCTGCGGGAGGCGGCCGTCCAGGGCGTCGAGGAGCTGGCGGTGCAGATCTTCGTGCATGCGGGGGTTTCCTACGGGCTCAAGTTACACACACAGTTATCCACGGCGGTGGATAAGTCCGGGACACCGGCCGGCTCGCCTGCCACATTCCATCGTCCCGCGCGGACCCGCGTGCGGAGACGAGCCGACTGCTCGCGGCGTCGCACACGCGCGGTGCCCCGACCGGGCGGCCCACCATAGCACGGGGTTCTCCGGGGCAGCAATGGGTCGCGCGGCGCGTGGATCACGGCGCGCCGCTTGACGCCGTTGCGGACCCGTCTGTAGGATGGGCGGCTGTGCGCATTGCGCCCATGAGGAGGCAGTCGTGAAGCGGACGTTCCAACCGAATCGTCGCCGCCGGGCCAAGACGCACGGCTTTCGCGAGCGAATGGCGACCAAGGGCGGCCGGAAGGTGCTGAAGCGTCGGCGCGCTAAGGGGCGCCGCCGACTAGCCGGTTAGTCGCGTGGCGGGGCCGCCCGTGGCCCGCGCGGGGCTCCCGCGCGGGGAGCGGCTCCGGTCCCGCGCGGAGTTCGATCGACTGTTCCGGCGAGGCGCGCGCGTGGAGGGCCCGGCATTCGTGCTGCTCTGGATGCGGGAGCCCGGTCCACGCGCCGTGGGCTTCGCCGCCGGGCGGCGGCTGGGCGGAAGCGTGATCCGAAATCGGGCCCGGCGGCGCCTGCGGGAAGCCTATCGGCGACAGCGGAGTCTCGTGCCCGCGGAGGGCATTCGCTTCTGTTTCATCGCCCGCCGCGCCGCCCTCACACGGCCCTTCCCGCAACTGATGAGCGACGTCGCCGGCGCGCTCGGCCAGGCGGGAAGTCGGGAGCCTGAGAACCAATAACGTATGGCAAAACGAGCACTTCTGGCGATAGCGCTGTCGGTCGGCATCCTGCTCGCCTGGCAGGTGTGGTTGGCCCCGGCTCCGCCGCCCCCCGCCGCCCCCGCCCGAACGCCTTCGCCGCCGACGGCGCCCCCGCCCGGCGCGGCCGCGGGCGACCCCGCCGCCCGCCCGGCGACGGTGCCTCGGGCGAGTGCGACCGCGGACGCGGTCGCGGAGGTCGTGACGCCGCTCTATCACGGCAGCTTCGCCGCCGACGGCAGCGTGACCGCCTGGACGATCGACTACCGGGGAGCCAAGCGTCTCATCGTGGGGCAGGCGCTCCGGCCCCTCGCCGTGGCGGTCCAACGGTCCGGGCACGCGCCGGAGCTCGTGGTGCTACGGCCGGACAGTTCGCGGGTCGAGGTGAGCGCGGCGCAGCCGGTCGGGCGCCTGACCTTCTCGGGTGTCACCCTCGATGGGCTGCGCGTGCGGCGGACCCTCGAGTTTCGCGCGGATTCCTACGTGGTGACCGCGACGCTCCAGGTCGAGGGGGCCGCGCAAGGGGCCGGGCCCGTCGATGTCCTCATGTACTGGACGACGCCGGTCGCCCAGCCGGGCGCGACGCCGGAGCAGGCGTGGCTGACCTTCGGCGAGGGCTCGGACGGTCGGCATCTCTTGGGCCGGATCCTGGTCGATCGCCCGGGCGCCGATCCCGAGGTCCACGAAGCGCCGGCCCCGGCGCTCCGCGACCCGAAGGAGTCGCCACAGGCCCCGGAGCTGAAGGACCCCGGCATCGTGGCCGACGCCGTCGCCGACGAGACCGCCCGCTGGGCCGCATTGGAGAACGATTTCTTCATCGCCGCCCTGCTCCGCCGTCCGGGAGACACGACGACCCGCGGCCGGGCGAAGGACGTCGCTCAGGTGGGGCTGGTCTTCCGCGGGATCGACGTGCGCGGCGGGCGAACGTGGCAAGGCGGCGGAGATCTCTACGTCGGACCCAAGGAGTGGGACCGCCTCCGCGCCCTGAACGTGGGGTTGGAGGCGGCCCAGGCGCGGAACTATGGCCGTTTCCTGTGGGTGCTCTTCCCGATGTGGTGGTTCTGCGTGCCGCTCCTCTGGCTGATGAACTTCTTCGGGACCTGGCTCCCCGGCCAGAACTACGGCGTGGCGATCATCCTGCTGACCGTGCTCGTGAAGCTGGTCTTCTACCCGCTGTCCCTGAAGAGCATGCGCTCGATGAAGGCCATGCAGTCCCTCCAGCCGCAGCTGAACGCCCTGCGCTCGAAGTACAAGTCCGATCCGCAACGATTCCAGCGAGAGCAGCTGGAGATGTTCCGGCGCGAGGGCGTGAATCCCATGGGAGGCTGCCTCCCCATGGTCGTGCAGATCCCGATCTTCTATGCGCTCTACCAGACGCTCCAGTACTCGGTGGAGCTCCAAGGCGCCCCGTTCATGCTCTGGATCACCGATCTCTCGAAGAAGGACCCCTGGTACGTGCTCCCGATCCTCATGGGCATCTCCATGTTCGTCCAGCAGAAGATGACGCCGACGGTCGGCGACCCCCGCCAGGCCCAGATCATGCTGATCATGCCGGTCGTTTTCACCTTTAT
>JBIOVM010000029.1:0-8370 GCA_044867785.1 Candidatus Rokuibacteriota bacterium
CCGATGATCATTGCGGTCTGGATCCTGGCGGCCGCGCCGGGCTGGCGCGCCATGCCCTCGAGCGCCGCGGCGATCGCCTTGGCCTGACCAAGGCCGCAGAGACCCGCCGCCAGGGCCATCCCGATCCCCGCCGCGATGACGGTGAACGGCCCGATCCAGGACGCCGTCGCCGCCGCGTCCGCCGCGTGGGCGACGCCCTCGACGAGGCTCAGTGACAGCCCCAACAGCATGAGCGCGATACGCACCTTCTCTCCTCCTTCCCCGTCCCGCCCGGGCCCCGGGCCGTGTCGGCGGCGGGGGCGGTGTTAGTGATGGGCGGGCGTCGCGGCCTCCGGGCCGCCGTGTCCCGCGTGATCGCCGTGGGCCCCGGCGGTCCCGTGCCCGGCCTCCGAGCCGTGCTCGGCCTCGAGGGCGCCGGCGATGTAGAGCATCGAGAGCATGCAGAAGATGAACGCCTGGAGAAACGCGACCAGGAGCTTCAGCGGGAACAGGAAGCCGACGGTGAAGAGCACCGTCACCACCGTGCCCACGCCTCCGATGAGGA
The DNA here is from genome assembly GCA_044867785.1 of Candidatus Rokuibacteriota bacterium. Classification (GTDB taxonomy): domain Bacteria; phylum Methylomirabilota; class Methylomirabilia; order Rokubacteriales; family DASRDR01; genus DASRDR01. Next base: position 545 of record JBIOVM010000029.1, read on the forward strand.
GCCCGGTGAGACCCGCCGCGCCCGAGAGGGCCCACGTCGAGAGCCCCACCGCCATGAAGAAGACGACCGAGAGCAGGATGTGCCCGCCGAGCATGTTGCCGAACAGGCGCAGCGTGAGGGACAGGGGCCGCGCGAGGTGACTGATCAACTCGATCGGCACCATGAGGGGGGCCAGCGCCGGCATCGGACCCGCGAAGTGCTTGAGATAGGCGCCCAGCCCATGCGCGCGGATGCCGATCCAGTGATACGTGAAGAAGACCACGAGCGCGCACGCGAGGTTGGTATTGAGATTGTCGGTCGGCGCGGTGAAGCCGGGCACCAGGCCGAGCAGATTCGAGGCGAAGATGAAGAGCCCGAGCGTCGCGATCAGCGGGAGGAACCGGCGCCCCTCGGGCCCGATCACGTCGTCGATCAGCGAGAGCACGAATTCGAGCACCGCCTCCAGGGCGTTCTGCAGGCCTCGGGGCACCAGCGCCGGGCGGCGCGGCACCGCCAGCGCGAGGGCGATGAGGATCGCGACCACGAGCCACCCGAAGACCACGTGATGGGGCAGCCCGAACGTGTTGAAGACCGGGGGCTCCGGCACGGAGGCCTCCTCAGGCGGTCCGGGCGGCGCGCAGCCCCGCCAGGACCACCGCCACCGGGACCAGGGTCAACGACACCATCAGCCCCGCCACGCCGACCCCTGTCTGGGTGACCAGGACGCCCGTCAGGCACCCGAGGAGCCCGAGCCGGAGCCCGCTGGCCCCGACCCACAGCGCCGACGCGCGGACGCGCCCGCCGCCGAGAGCTCGGTCCGCCGCCCAGGTGAGGCCGCCGAAGTTCGCCAGGGCCAGCCCGCTCCCGACCAGGACCCCCGCCGCATCGGCGGGGCCGCGGACGAGCCCGCACACCGCGGCGAGCCCGAGCGCCAGGGCTCCGGCGACGAGCCACACCCTGCGGGCCAGATCAGTCGGGACGGTCACGTTCTTCCTGCCTCCCCTCGCGGCCGAAGATCCCCGCCGCGTGGAAGAGATTGACGAAGCCGGACGCGATGCCGAGGAGCAGCCCCACCAGCATGAGCCAGGGTGAGCTGCCCAGCCACCGGTCCAGGACGTACCCCCCCCACAAGCCCAGGACGGTGGAGATCACCAGCGTGAGCCCCACCCCGCTGAGCACTCCGAGCTTCCGGACCGAGCGTCGATCAGGCCTGGGCTCGGCTGGGGTCACTCCCGGTCCTCCCAGGGGGTGGTCAGGGGCGCTTGTGAACACTAGCACAGGTGCCTACCCGTGACAACCGGCGACCGCCCTTAGCCGAACATGCCTCCCATCCGCGTGCCCGCCACGCGGTTGATGGCCACCAGGCACACGGCGGCCACGACGATCAGGACGACGCCGAGGGCGGCGGCCTCGCTGGTGCTGCCGGCGATGTAGAAGTTGAAGATGCCCACCGTGATCGTCTCCCACCCGCCGAGCGAGAGGAACAGGACCGCCGAGGCCTCCTGAAGCGACGTCATGAAGGAAAAGAGCCCGCCGACGAGGACGCCCTTCCAGATCAGCGGCAACGTCACGTCCCGGAACGATCGGAGCCGCGAGGCGCCCACGCTCCCGGCCGCCTCCTCGAGCGCCGGGTGGACGAGGAGCAACGACGCGTAGCTGCCGCGGACCGCGTAGGGCAGGCGGCGCACCGCCAGGACCAGCGGCAGGATGAGCCAGATGCTCGTCAGGGGCACGCCGAGCCCGGGGATCTCGGCGTGAAAGGCCCGGACGTAGGCGATGCCGATCGCCGTGCCGGGGATGGCCAGGATCAGCGTGTTCAGCGCATCGAGCGTGCCTCGCCCCGGCAGCCGCGTCCGGGCGAGGATCCAGGCGATGGGGAGCCCCACGCCGACGCACAGGAGGAGCGCGAGCGCGGCATAGAGGAGGCTGTTGGTCACGTACTTCGGGGTCTCGACCAGCACGCGCTCGAAGAACTGGATCGTGTACTGCGTCGGGAACGGGGTCAAGGACCATCCCCGGCCGAACGCCGCGAGCGCGATCCCGAGGTATGGCAGGAAGGCCAGGAGCATGAGGCCCGACAGCCCCGCCACCACCAGCCCCTGGAGGACGGGCGGGAGGCGGCGGCGCTCCACCTTCGCGTAGGCGAGCGAGGAGTAGTCCTTGATGGCCACGTAGTGGCGGGCGAGCAGGAGGAAGACGACGGCCAGGAGCACGAGGAGCGCCGAGATCACGATGCCCATCCGGAAGAGCCGCCGGTCGACGAACTGCACGATGTTGAGGTACGCCTGCGACGCGAGCAGGTCGTGGACTCCGACCACCAGGGGGGTGACGAAGTCCGCGAAGGTCCAGATGAAGACGAGGAGGGCCCCCGCCACGTAGCCCGGAGTCGTGAGCGGCAAGGTCACCGTCCAGAGCTTCCGCCAGCCCCGCGCGCCGACGCTCTCCGCCGCCTCCTCGAGCGCCGGGTCGACCTTGGCGAGCGCGTCCACCACGTTGAGCGTGATCATCGGAAAGAGGTGGAGCGTCTCGACCAGCAGGACCCCGTGCAGCCCGTACATGAAGTTGATCGGCTGGATCACGCCGAGGTGGTCCATCAGGAGCACGTTCACGGTCCCCGCCCGTCCCAGGATGAAGACGAACCCGAGGACGCCGACGAGCGGGGGCGAGATGATCGGGATCAGCGTGAGATACGAGAAGACGCTCCGGCCCCAGAACTCGTAGCGCACGAGGAGAAACGCGACCCCGATCCCGAGGACCGACGAGGCGACGACGACCCCCAGCCCCAGGACGAGCGAGTTCCACAACGAGCGCAGGTAGAAGCCGTCCGTGAAGAACGCGTGGAAGTGGGCGAGCGTGAGCACCCCGGCATCGTCCGTCACGGCGTCGTAGAAGATCCGCGCCACCGGGAACAGAAGGAACACCCCGAGGAACGCCCAGATCAGCCCCACGCCGAGCGCGGGCGCCACGCGCCACGCGGGGCTGGCGGCGGCGCGCGGAAGCCGAAGCGCGTGTCCGTCCGGGCTCACTCGTCCGGCTCGTGCTTGGCCGGCGGCGATGACTCCCACGCGACCGCCTGTGGCCCGAGCAGCGTCCCCTCGTCGACATCGCCTCGTTCCCGACGGGTCCCACCCGATACCGGCTCCTCCGGGAGGGCGAGCGTCACCGCGGCCGGGAACGCGAGCGTGACCGCCGTCCCGCGGGCGAGCACCTCGTGATGCCAGGGGTCCCGGATGTCCACCTTCAGCGTGGGCCCGCCGGCCGTCTCGACGTCGTAGCGGAGCGTGTTGCCCAGGTACGCGGCGAGCGCGATCCGCCCGGCGCAGCGGTTGCCGTCGGCCGCGGCCGGAACGGGCCCGCTGGCGAGCGTGACGTTCTCCGGCCGGACCGTCAGCACGCAGCGCCCGCCCACGGAGAGGCTCGCCGCCCCCGCGGGCGTTCGCGCCCGGAATCGCCCGAGCGCGGTCTCCACGGCGACCGCGTCGCCCCCGGCCTCGAGCACCCGGCCCGCCACCAGGTTGTTGGTGCCCACGAAGTCCGCGACGAAGCGCGTCCGGGGACGCTCGTAGAGCTCTCGGGGCGGGCCGAGCTGAAGGACGCGGCCCTCCCGCATGACCGCCACGCGGTCCGAGAGGGACAGCGCCTCCTCCTGGTCGTGCGTCACGTAGACGGTCGTGATTCCGAGCTCCTGCTGGAGCGTCCGGATCTCCGTCCGCACTTGCACGCGGATCTTCGCGTCCAGGTTGGAGAGCGGCTCGTCGAGCAGCAGGATGTCGGGGCTCAGCACCAGCGCCCGCGCCAGCGCGACCCGCTGCTGCTGCCCGCCGGAGAGCTGGCCCGGGTAGCGCGTCCCCAGACCGGACAGGTTGACCTTGCGGAGCCCCTCCTCGACCCGGGCCACGAGCGCCGGCCCCCGTACCCGACGAAGGCGGAGCCCGTACGCGACGTTCTGGAACACGGTCATGTGCGGCCACAAGGCGTAGTTCTGGAAGACCATCCCGATGTTGCGCGCGTACGCCGGCAAGTCGGTGACGTCCCGCTCCCCGAACCAGACGCGGCCCGCGTCCGGCCGGTGGAAGCCGGCGATCAGGCGAAGGAGCGTCGTCTTGCCGCAGCCGGAGGGGCCGAGCAGCGTGAACAGCTCGCCGTCGGCGATCTCGAGCGTGACGTCGTCGACCGCGAGCACGGCGCCGAAGCGCTTCGTCAGCTCGCGGACGGCGATCTTCATGGAGCCCGGGCCGGGACCGGACCTGGAGGCGCCGGTCCCGGCCCGGTGCGAGTCACGGCTTCTTCGGGGGCTCGCCCGGCGGCACCTTGTTCCGGATCGGGGGAAGCGATCTGAGGTAGGCGATGATCGCCCGAAGGTCCCCCTCCGCGATCCCCTGGGCGTAGTGCTGGGTCGGCATCGGCGGCAGAACGCGCCCGCCGCTCCGGCGCGCGCCGTACAGGGCGGCGACGATCTCCCCGTCCTTCCAGCCGCCGAGGCCGGTCTCCGGATCGGGCGTCAGGTTCGCGGCGTAGCTCACCCCCCACGGTCCGCGGAACGGGAGCCCCCCCGCGCCGAGCCGGGTCGTGTCGTGACGCCCCGTGGGCAGGAAGGGCGTGTGGCACTCCACGCAGTGCGCCACGGGGCCCGCGAGGTACTCGCCGTACTTCACGAGATCCTGCCGGGGCGGATCGGGCACTGCGCCCACGGGCGGACCGTAGGACTCGGGAATGGGCACCTTGTACTGGCTCCGCGGGACGAGGTTCCGGACCGGCGCCACCGTGCGCAGATACGCGACCATCGCGGTCACGTCGCTGTCGGACAGGCGGCGATAGAGCTCGAACGGCATCGGAGGGCCGAGCGTCTTCCCGTCCGGGCGCTTCCCCTCCCGGATCGCCCGGATCACCTCCGCGTCCGTCCACCGGCCGATGCCAGTCTCGGGATCGGGCGTGATGTTCGGGGTGATCCAGAGTCCCAGCTCGTCGTTCAGCTGAAAGCCCCCCGCGAGGTGCTTTCCGGGCAAGTCGCCCTGCGGGCCCTTGGGGGTGTGGCAGTTGCCGCAGGCGCCCAGCACCTCCACCAGATAGCGCCCGCGCTCGAGCGGGCTCTGAGCGGCGGCCGGGAGCGCGGCCCCGACCGCGAAGCAGACGCTCAGTACGGCGACCAGTACGCGCACGGACTCCTCCTGGTGGACCGTGATGGGTTCGCTGGCGGCGAAACGAGCAGGATGGGTGCCTCCGGGACCGCCGCTACTTCTTGAGCTGATCCCAGACGGCTTCGATCTCCTTCCGGTAGCGCTCGTTCACCTCCTGATAGCGCTTTTGCGCGATGTCGTCGTCGTAGACGTTCGTCGTCTCCGTCTCGAAGTACGAGCGGACCCCGCCGGTGAACTCGACCGCCTTCTCGGCCACCGAGCCGGGAGGCCCCTGCACCTTGTACTTCGGCGTGATCGGAAAGAGCCCGCGCTCCATGAACACCCGCTGGCCACGCTCGGTCAGCAAGAACTCGATGAAGGCGCGCGCGGCGCGGGGATGCTTGGCGCCCGCGAGAATGGCCATGGGCTCCGGGGTCACGAAGGCGTTCTTGGGCGCCACGAACTTTACGTCGAAGCCCGCCAGGACCTCCTCGAACGCCATGTAGGACGGCACCGCGAAGCCGGCCGCGAACTCGCCCTTCGCCACGACCGAGGGCACGTCACGGCTCCGCGCCGTGAAGATCCCGGTGTTGCCGCCGAGCCGCTTGAGCCAGTCCCAGCCCGGCTGATCGCCCCGGCTCTGGAGGATGATCTCGTAGGTGGCGTGGCTCGACGAGGAGCGCGTCGGCGCGCACTGGGCGACGTTGCCCTTGAGCTTCGGGTGCAAGAGGTCCTCCCAGTCCTTCGGCTCGGGCACCCCCAGCCGCCGGACCAGCCGCGGGTGGTAGACCAGCCCGTAGGGCTCGAGCGCGGTGCCGATCCAGTAGCCGTTCGGGTCCTTGAGCGGGATCGGCTTCGGCTTCCCGAGGCCCGCCGGGATCGCGTCGACCAGCTCCTTCGCGACCTCGTGCTTGACGAGGAGCTTCTGCTCGGCGAGCTTGTCGAACAGCGCGGACTCCCCACCCCAGAAGATGTCCGCCTCGGGCCTGCCCTTCCACTCGACGATCCGGCCATAGGACACGGGGGTCCCCGCGTACTGGGCGTTGGTCTTGACGGTGACGCCCCATTTCTCCTTCGCGTAGTCGGCAAAGGCCTTGAGGGCCGCGTCGACCACGAACTTCGACACCGGAGTCTGGAGGACCAGCTCGTCCTCGATCGGCGCTTGAGCGCCGGCCGGTCCGGCGGCCAGGGCGGTTAACGCGATCAGCAGGGCGACGACGTGGCGCACAGGCTCACCCTCCTTGAAAATCGCTCGGAACGTCACAGCACCCTATCACTCGGAAGCGCCGCAGGGAATCCCCGGCGCCCGCCGGCGGCTACGCGTCCTCCCGGGCCCAATCCCGCGCCCGCGCCACCGCCCGGCGCCATCCCGCATAGAGTGCTTCGCGCTGCGCGGCCGGCATCATGGGCTCGAAGATGCGCTCGAGCCGCCACAGGGCGCGCAGGGCCTCGGGGCCGGGCCAGAGGCCGATCCCGAGCCCCGCCAAGTAGGCCGCTCCCAGCCCCGTCGTCTCCCGGACTTGCGGCCGCAGGATCGGCAGCCCGAGCACGTCGGCCTGGAACTGGCAGAGGAAGTCGTTCGCCGTCGCGCCCCCGTCGACCCGCAGCTCGGCCGGTGGGCGGCCGGCCTCCACGGCCATCGCATCGAGCACGTCGCGCGTCTGGTAGGCGATCGCCTCGAGCGTCGCGCGGACCACGTGGGCGCGCGTCGTTCCGCGGGTGAGCCCGACCAGCGCCCCCCGCGCGTACATGTCCCAGTGGGGAGCGCCCAGGCCCACGAAGGCCGGGACCAGGTAGACCCCACCCGTGTCCGGCACCGAGCGCGCCAAGGGCTCGCTCTCCGCCGCCGTCCCGATCAGGCCGAGCCCGTCGCGGAGCCACTGGACCGCCGCGCCGGCGACGAAGACGGCGCCTTCGAGCGCGTACGACACGGCGGGCCCGCCACCGGCCGGCGAGGGGAGCGCCCAGGCGACCGTGGTCAGGAGCCCCATGGTGGAAGCGATCGGCCGGTCGCCGGTGTTGAGGAGGAGGAAGCAGCCCGTCCCGTAGGTGTTCTTCGCGCCGCCGGGAGCCACCGCACCCTGGCCGAAGAGCGCCGCCTGCTGGTCGCCCGCGATCCCCGCCACCGGGATGCCGGCGCGGAGCCCGTCGTGCGCCACCGTCTCTCCGAACACCCCCGCCGAGGCACCGACCTCGGGGAACACCTCGCGCGGGATTCCCAGGTACCCCGTCAGCTCGGCGTCCCAGTCGAGCCGGTGGATGTCGAAGCAGAGGGTCCGCGCGGCGTTCGAGGGATCGGTGGCGTGGACGCGCCCCCCCGTCAGTTGCCAGAGCAGCCAGGTGTCCACGGTGCCGAAGGCGAGCTCGCCCCGGGCCGCCCGCGCGCGCAGGTCGGGCCGGCTCTCCAACAGCCAAGCGATCTTGGTTCCCGAGAAGTAGGCGTCGATCACCAGGCCGGTCCGGGCCCGCACGAGCGCCTCCAGCCCGTCGGCGCGCATCTGCTCACAGCGCGGCGCCGTGCGTCGGCACTGCCAGACGATCGCTCGGTGCACCGGCTCCCCCGTCCGCCGGTCCCAGAGGAGCGTCGTCTCCCGCTGATTGGTGATGCCGATCGCCGCCACCTCTCGGGGCGCGATCCGCGCGGCCGCCAGCGCGGCGCGCGCCGCGTCGAGCTGGGTGCTCCAGAGCTCCCCGGGCTCGTGCTCGACCCACCCCGGCCGCGGGTAGTAC
>JBIOVM010000030.1:0-15448 GCA_044867785.1 Candidatus Rokuibacteriota bacterium
GCCCCCGGCGGCGTTCCGCTTGACAGCCCACCGGATCCCGCTGAGAATTCATCTCAGATGAGAATCACTCGCAGGAAGCTCCCGGCGGCGCCGGTCCCGGTCGATCGCCTCTGCGCCGCGTTCACGCGCGAGTGCCGCGAGCGCGGCGTGCGGGTGACGGCCCAGCGCCTCGCGGTCTACCGGGTCCTCGCCGAGGATCGGAGCCACCCGACGGCGGACGCCATCCACCGGCGGCTCCGCGCGACGATGCCGTCGCTCTCGCCGGCCACCGTCTACCGCGTCCTCGAATCGCTCGTGGCGGACGGACTGCTCCGGCGGGTGAGCACGACCGGAGGGGCGGGGCGGTTCGACGCGAACCTCACGCCGCACCAGCACCTGATCTGCCGGGTGTGCGGCCGCATGACCGACGTCCCCCGCCCGGCCGTCCCCACGGTCGGGGCGCTGGACGTCGGCCGCGTCGCGGCCGAGGCCCGCCCGCGCTTCGTCGTCGAGGACGTGGACGTCCGCATCGTGGGCCGGTGCGAGACGTGTCCCGCCCACCGTCCGCGCTCGCGCGCCCGATCCGGGCCGGCGCGGTCGACCCCAACCCACGCAACGCGGCCCCGCCGGGGTCGCCAGGAGAAGGAGCCTCACGCATGAGCCAACTCAAGGGGAGCCGGACCCACCAGAACCTCAAGGACGCCTTCGCCGGCGAGTCCATGGCGAATCGGCGCTACCTCTACTTCGCCAAGGTGGCCGACGTGGAGGGCTATCCCGAGGTCGCCGGGAACTTCCGCGACACCGCCGAAGGGGAGACCGGCCACGCCCACGGGCATCTGGACTACCTGAAGAAGGTCGGCGACCCCGCCACTGACCTCCCGTTCGGCGACACGGCCGACAACCTGAAGTCCGCCATCCACGGCGAGACGCACGAGTACACCGACATGTACCCCGGCATGGCGCGCACGGCGCGCGACGAGGGCTTCTCGGAGATCGCCGACTGGTTCGAGACGCTGGCCAAGGCGGAGAAGTCCCACGCGGGCCGCTTCGCCAGCATGCTGCGGCAGGTGAGCTGATCCGACCCGGGCCTGACCACGCCTGCGCGGCCCGCCCCGACGGTCGGGCCGCGCCGGGCCCGGCCGCGTCGGCTCCGCCTGAGGCGCCACCCCGCCGGGAGCGCCGCCGACGGGCCCTCGCCGCCCGGACGCCGATGGCGCATCGATGAGCGAGTCCACCGCGAACATCCAGTACAGCCCGACGCCCGGGCTCTCGTACGACCCGAGCGAGCCCGTCTACTGGGACCCGGCCGGGCTCCGGCAGGAGCTCGTCCGGACGTTCGAGGTCTGTCACGGGTGCCGGCTTTGTTTCAAGTACTGCGACGTCTTCCCCCGGCTGTTCGACCTCCTCGACCACCAGCACGAGGGAGACGTCCGCCGGATCACCGCCGGCGAGACCGACCGGATCCTCGCCGCCTGCTTCCAATGCAAGCTCTGCGAGGTCCAGTGCCCGTACACGCGGCGCGAGGGGCACGCGTTCCAGCTCGATTTTCCGGCGCTGGTGCACCGGCATCAGGCCCAGCGCACCCGCCGCCGGGGGCTGGGGCTCCGCGATCGGGTGCTGGGAGACCCCGACGGCACGGGCCGCGCGGCCCGGCTGAGCCTCGGCCTGGCCAACGTCGCGAACGGGCTCGCCCCCATCCGCTGGGCACTCGAGAAGGCACTCGGGATCCATCGCCGGAAGCTGCTTCCGACCTTTGCCCGAACGACCTTCGAAGCCTGGGCGCGGCGGACCGGCCGGCTCGCCACGGCGCCGGGCGCGGAAGCGGTCCTCTTCCAGACCTGCTACGTCCAGCACAACGCCCCCGAGCTCGGCCGCGACACGGTCGACGTGCTCGAGCGGAACGGGGTCGATGTCCGGTGCGTGGCGGGGCTCGAGTGCTGCGGCATGCCCGCGTGGGAGCGCGGGGACCTGGCGACCGTCCGCCGCCTGGCGGCGGCGAACGCGCGGCGCCTCCTGCCGTTCGTGGCGGCGGGCGCCAAGGTCCTCGCGATCAACCCCACCTGCTCGATGATGATGCGCCGCGAGCATCCCGCCCTGGTCGAGCCCACCGACCGGCCGGCGGCGGAGCAGGTGGCGGCCGCCGTCCGCGATCCGGCGGAGTTCCTTTGGGCGATGCGAGACGAGCCGCGCTTCAACACCGACTTTCGGAGCACGCCGGGCGAGCGCGTCGCGTACCACGCGCCGTGCCACCTGCGCGCCCAGGCCATCGGGTTCCGCGGCCGCGACCTGCTCCGGCGGATTCCCGGGGTGCGCGTCAGCATGGTGCAGGAGTGCTCGGGCCACGACGGCACGTACGCCATGACCGTCGAGGGCTTCGAGCCATCCGCGCGCATCGGCCGGAAGGCCTTCGACGGCCTGCGCGACGCCGAGGCGCCGGTGTGGGCGACGGAGTGCCCGCTCGCCGCTCTCCAGTTCCGGCAGCACGCGAGCCGGGTCGCGCTTCACCCGATGTCGATCCTGGCCCGGGCGTACCGGGACGACGGATTCCCGGAGCGGCTGCCCCCGCGGCCGGGCGCCCCCAGGGAGGCCTCGCCATGAAGCCGGTCGAGCGCGCGGAGATCCTCGACCCCGCCACCTACGAGAAGATGCGTGACGACGTCCGCCGCGAGGTCCTCCAGGCCAAGGCGCCCCGGCGCGTCCACGTGGGCCCCCACGTCACGCTGCTTTTCGAGAACCGGCGAACGATCTGGTACCAGGTGCAGGAGATGCTGCGGACCGAGCGGATCGTCGACGACGCCGGCATCCGTCACGAGATCGAGACGTACAACGAGCTCCTGGGCGGCCCGGGGGAGCTCGGGGTGACGCTCCTCATCGAGATCGACGACCCCGCGGTCCGCGCGGTCAAGCTCCGCGAGTGGCGGGACCTGCCGCGTCATCTCTACGCCCGCCTCGAGGACGGGACGCAAGTGCGCCCGACGTTCGATCCCCGCCAGGTCGGCGCCGACCGGCTGTCCTCGGTGCAGTACCTGAAGTTCCCGGTCGGGCGCCGCGCCCCCGTCGCCGTCGGCGTCGACCTGCCCGCGCTCGCCGCCGAGACGGTGCTGACGACCGAGCAGCGCCAGGCGCTCGACGCCGACCTCGCCCCCGACCGCTGAAGGCACCTGCACGGCCGCGCCGACTCTCCCGCGCCCGCCGGCGGACGTCCCGGCGGCCGGGGCTCACGCGGATCGCCGTCGTCTCGGACACGCACGGGCTCGTCCGGCCCGAGGCGCTCCGGCGTCTCCGTCGCGTCGATCGAATCGTGCACGCCGGCGACGTCGGCAGCCCCGCGGTGCTCGCGGCCCTCCAGGCGGTGGCGCCGGTCACGGCGGTGCGCGGGAACAACGACCGCGGCGCCTGGGCCGCCGCGCTCCCCGAGACGGCCATCCTGCGGGTGGGCCGCGTGCGGCTTTATGTGATCCACGATCTGGCGGAGCTCGACGTCGACCTCGGGGACGCCGCCATCGACGTCGTGATCGCCGGGCACTCCCACCGGCCTCAGCTCTTCACGCGCGACGGCGTGCTGTTCGTGAACCCGGGCAGCATCGGGCCGCGCCGGTTCACCTTGCCGATCGCCATGGCGTTCCTCACGGTCCGGGGCGCCCACGTGCGCGGCCAGCTGGTGCGCCTCGACCCGTAAGCGGGCCGGCATGATACGTTCCCACCGGGGAGGCCCGCGGGGGTCCGCGGCCCCCATGGCGCGCGGGTCGTGAGAGCGGAGGCCAGCGTGGGCGAGGCGTGGAGCGGCGCGGGCCCGCCCGCCTGATCGAGAGGGGGGTGGACGTGGACGTCGCGAGAGTCGCCCTGGCCGCCCGGGGGTCGCCGACACCCCGGCGGCCGGGCTGAGGCGCGCGTGGAGCGGAGCGTCGACCGCATCCTCACCACGCACGTCGGCAGCCTGCCGCGGCCGCTCGCGCTTCGGGATCTCCTCGTGCGCCAGGATCGGGGCGAGGCCATCGACGAGGCGGAGCTGGCCCGGCGGACCGAGGCGGCGGTTCGATGGGCGATCGACCACCAGCTGGCGGCGGGGATCGACATCGGCAACGACGGCGAGCAGCCCCGGGCGGGCTTCTCGACCTACGTCGCCCGCCGCATGCGCGGGTTCGGAGGCGAGAGCCAGCGCCGGCTCGCGCGGGATCTGGTCGAGCACCCCGACTACGCGGCGCTCCTGGCGGCGCGGCGCCAGGGGGCCGCCCGCATCGGGAACGCGCCCCAGGCCGTCGCCGAGATCGAGTACGCCGATCTCCGAGAGGCCGAGGCCGAGTGCGACCTGTTCCTCCGGGTGACGGCCGCCCACCCGCGGCGCTTCGTCGAGCGCTTCATGACCGCGGTCTCCCCCGGCACCGCCGCCACGGTGCTCCTGGACGCGCACTACGGCTCCCACGAGCGATACGTGCGCGCCCTGGCCCGGGAGCTCCGGAAGGAATACGCGCTGATCCACGCTCGGGGCCTCGTGCTCCAGCTGGACTGCCCGGACCTCGCCATGGAGCGGGCGCGCTTCTTCCAGGACGAGCCGCTCGCCCGCTTCCAGGAGATCGTGGCGCTCCACGTGGACGCTCTCAACCAGGCGCTCGGCGACATTCCGCCCGACCGCGTGCGCCTTCACGTCTGCTGGGGGAACTACGACGGGCCGCACACCCACGACGTGCCGCTGGAGGCGATCCTGCCGCTCCTCTATCGCGCCCGCGTGGGCGCCCTGTCGCTGCCGCTGGCCGGGCCCCGTCACCAGCACGAGCTCGCGGTCCTCGCGCGCCACCCCCTGCCGGACGGCATGCTGCTCCTGCCCGGCGTGATCGACACGACCAGCAACGTCGTGGAGCACCCCGAGGTCGTGGCCGAGCGGATCGGCCGCGTCGTGGAGATCGTGGGCGATCGCGAGCGGGTCATCGCGTCGACCGACTGCGGGTTCGGCACGTTCGCGGGCTCGGAGCTGGTGGCCCCGTCCGTGGTCTGGGCGAAGCTGGCGGCGCTCCAGGCGGGGGCCGCGCTGGCGACCCGGCGGTTCTGGAGCCGCGGGTGACAGCGGCGGAACGCCCGGCGCGCGCGGCCACCGTCCGCCCGCGCGCCGGCGAGGTCCAGACGGTCCTCGGCCCGATCGCCCCGGAGGCGATCGGCATCACCCTGCCCCACGAGCATCTCCTCATCGACTTCTCGGTCATGTTCGCCGAGCCGACGACGGCCGGCGAGCGGGCGCACGCGCGGGAGCCGGTGAGCCTCGCCAACCTCGGCTGGGTCCGCCGGCACTTCAACGCGAACCTGGACAATCTGCAGCTCCAGGACGAGACGCTCGCCCGAGACGAGATCCTCCTCTTCAAGGAGGCCGGCGGCCACACGGTGGTCGATCCCACCCCGCGGACCCTGGCGCGCAATCCGGCGGCGCTCGTGCGCCTGGCCCGCGCGACCGGGCTCAACGTCGTGATGGGCGCCGGCTACTACGTCGCCGCCTCCCACCCGCCGGACATGGACCGCCGCTCGGAGGACGCGCTCGCCCGCGAGATGATCGCCGACGTGACGGCCGGCGTCGGCGACAGCGGCGTCCGGGCGGGGCTGATCGGCGAGATCGGCACGACCCACCCGTTCACGGCGAACGAGGAGAAGGTGCTGCGCGCCGCCGTGACCGCCCAGCGGGAGACCGGCGCGCCGCTCATGATCCACCCGGGACGGCACCCGGCCATGCCGATGGCGCTGGCGGAGCTCGTCCAGGGCGCGGGCGGCGACCTGCGCCGGACGATCATGTGCCACATCTGCCGCACCATCGCCGACGTGCGCGCGGTGATCGACCTCGCGCGGACGGGGCTCTGGCTGGAGTACGACCTCTTCGGCACGGAGAGCTCCTACTACCCGTACAACCCTAGCTTCGACATGCCGAACGACGGCGGGCGCATGGCCCACGTGCTCGCGCTGCTCGAGGCGGGGCACGGCGACCAGCTCCTCCTGTCGCACGACATCGCGTACAAGACCTCACTCGTGAAGTACGGCGGCCACGGCTACCATCACTTGCTGGTGAACGTGGTGCCGCGCCTCCGCGCGAAGGGCGTGGACGACGCGGGGATTCGCCGGCTCCTCGTGGAGAACCCGACCCGCGCCTTCGCCTTCGCGTAGGCGGCCCGGCGGGTCGGGGCGGCGGTCAATCGTGGCGTGCCCGGTGAACCTCTTGCGGACCTCGGCTGACCGGGTGGGTCCGCCCGACGCGCCCCACATCTGGGTGCACGGCGGCGCCCTGGACGAGTTCGCCCGGGCCCGCCCACTCCTGACGGGACTCGCGGAACGCCACTCGCGCTATCGACTGCTGCTCACGGCGCCGGACGATGCGACCCGCGGACGGCTCCGCCAGGCGTTCCCGGGCGCCACCGTGCGCCCCCCCTTGCGGCCCGTCGAGCGGCACGTCCGGCGGACCCTGGGGCAGCTCCGGCCCCACGGGCTCCTGCTGCTCGAGCGCCTCCACGACCTCGGCCCCCTTGTCTTCGAGCGGGCGCGCTGGTGGCGCTTCCCGGTGGTCCTGGTCGGCGGGACCGAGTCGACGCTCGCCGGCGTGCCCCGCGAGCTCCTGGCGTGCGTGGACCACTTCGTCGTGCGGGAGCCGGCCGTCGCGGCGGCGCTCCGAGCTCGGGGGATGGGCCGGGACGCGATCACGCTCGTCGAGGCGTCGTCGGATGCGGCGCCCGAGGGCGTGCTCGCGGCGGTGGAGGCGCTGTTCGTCCGCGACTGGATGGCGGTCGGCACGACGCCCCCGCGCGGCCCCGCGGGCTGGGCCCGGCGCTTCGTGGCGAGCCCGCTGGGGCAGCTGCTGCTGAAGCGCCGGGCGCGCCGCATCGAGTCGATGACCGCCCTCCGCGGCGCCCTCGGCGCGTACGAGACGATCCTGTGTCTCGGCAACGGCCCGTCGGCGGAGGATCCGCGCGTCCTCCGCATGCCGTTCGACGCCCTCTTCCGGGTCAACTGCTCGTGGACGGCCCGGCCCGGCCCGCACCGCCCGCAGATCGTGTTCACCGGGAATGCCGACTGCCTGCAGCACGTCGCGTCGTGCGTGTTCGCCTTCCGCACCGTCGAGGAAGAGCTGCGCGTCCTGATGCGCCACCTGGTGCGGCCCCGGCCGTGGCGCGTCTCGTACTGCACGGTGGAGCGCCTGCCGATCTCCATCAACGCGCGGCGGTGGCCCGCGCGCCCGACCAACGGCGCCGCGATGGTGGCGACCGCCGCCGCGCTCGCGCCCCGACGGCTCGTGATCGCCGGCATGGACCTCTACGCGCATCCCGCGGGCGCCTACCCGGGTGAGCCCGGGATCCCGAACGAGTACCTCCTCATGCACGATCGCGACACCGAGGTCGACGTGGCGGCGCTCGCGCTGGAACGCTTTGCCGGCGAGGTGGAGATCCTGTCGCCGCCGCTCGCCCGGGCGCTCGCGGCCCGCCGGCAGCCAGGCGCGGAGGCCTAGCAGGCCCTCGCGGTCCGTCATCCCGCGGGGGCGCCGGCGGGGGTGTCGTCCTGATCGGGGCGGAGGACGGAGCCGTTACCGCCGATCCAGGTCGTCCATCACGGACGGGTGCCGGTCGATGTCGAACTTCCGGGCGAACCAGCATCCCGACTCGACGATCGCGGGCAGGTCGTCGCGGGTCAGGATCTTCGGGCTCGGCGCCCCGTGCTCCCAGGCGACGTAGGTCATCCCGTTGTTGACGACGTCGGCTCCGAAGCGAGAGTTGAGCAGCACCGTCTGGAAGAACAACTCGTCCGGGCACGTCGCGAACCTGAACAGCCGCCGATAACGGTCCGCCTCGGCGACGACGTGGGCGGCGTGCGCTCGGCTCAGGCACCAGAGCGCGGATCCACCGTGAAGGCGAAGGCCGTCGGGAAGGCGTTGCCGGAACGGGAGCCGCACGGTCGATCGCCCGATCCGAACGCGCGGGCGGGTCACCCGGCCCACGCCTCCGTCCGCCTCCCCGCCCGCTGTCCAGATGGGGTTCGGCAGAGCGTGGAACTCCATCAGCGATCGGCCGGGATGCGCCGCGAGCAGGCCCCGAAAGGCCGCGACCGGCTGGCACGGATAGTCCTGCCCGGACAGGTGCTTGATGTGCGCAACGCCGGGATGCCGATCCAGTATGGCCCCGATGCAGTCGAGCAAGGCGTCCACGACGCTGATATGTCCCCAGTGAACCGTCCGGAACGAGACCAGCGCGACGTTCTCGAGACGTTCCAGCGTCGTCGCGACGGTCGCGAACTCGCCGCGGAATCGTCGGTCAATGTGGACGAGTACCCGATCCTCGGGGTGCGTCGAGAGCCTTCGGACCAACCGAAGCAGCTGGTTCGGCAGTGTGTGGGCGAGGACGAGGTACGCGACGCCGGTCATCGCGGTTCGGTCAGTGCCGCTCCCCGAGGACGGCCGCAGGGGCTTCGCGCGTTCCGCCCGTGCGAGGCCTCCGAAGGCCTCCGCCCGGTGATGCGCCCGGGGTGCACGAAGACCCGCGCCACCAGGGCGACGCCGGGCCAGTGATCATCCCACCCGGTCGCCGGAGGCTCGGCGGCGACCCGACGCGACAGGGCCGCCCACCAGATCAGCGTGCGGGGATTGAAGGGTAAGTCCGAGGTGCCAGGAGGGGGAATCGAATCCCCGCGCCTCGAAGGGCACCAGCTCGGAGGTTGCGGGGCACATGCGCGCAAGCACACGTTCTCTCATAGTAAGCACGAGCTCGCGCGTTTGGCATCGCCGGTGCCCAGAGAGGCTCGACGATGCGGGTCGACGCAGCGCGAGGGCACAGGGCGGGCACGGACGACATCGGGCTCTCGACCGAGCCGGCGAACGTGTTCATACTCGGCGGCAGCATGGTCCGAGGCGGGGTAGGCGATGCCAATCTGAAGGATGCGCGGGCGCGGCTCGAGCCGCTCAGTAGCGCCTGACCTTCTCGCCGCGTGGTTCAGGTCCCTCCGCTCGACCTCCTCTACGTGGGCACCTTACCGCCCCAGCCGGGCGGAGCCGCCGTCGTTGGCTCCCAGCTCCTGCAGCGACTCGCGGCGCGGGGGCATCTGGTGCGCGCGCTGGCACCGATCAGCCCCGTTTCCCGTCCCGACCGCGCCGCCTGTGCCGCGAAGCTCTCCGGCGTGGCGGTGACGTGGTTCCCCGTTCCGCGATTCGAGCGTGCGCCGGATGTTCCCCCCGACGACGATTTCGCTCGGGCGGAGCGCCTGCACCTCATGGCCGAGCTCCCGAGGATGATCCGCGAGGCTCCGCCGGACGCCGTGGTCATGGGTCGAGAGTCGTTCGCGCGTCACGTTCCGGCCATCGCCCAAGCGCACGGAGTGCCTTCCCTGATGCTGGTGCACGGGGAGCCCACGAGGAGCTTGATCCGGGGTACTCACCCCCAGCCCCACGCGGCGCGCCTGCTGGCCCGGTACCACCAGGTGGACCGAATCGCCACCCCCGCCCGGTACATGGCGGCGGGCCTCCGTCGCATGGGTCTCCGCCGCGTCACCGTGATCCCCAACGGGATCGACCTCGACCACTTCGCGCCGCGGCGCCGCGACCCCGCCCTGCTGTCGGAGCTGAGAATTCCCGACCGTCATCGCGTCATCCTGCACGCCTCGAAGCTGGAGCCGGGCAAGAGAGCGCAGGACATCGTCGACTCGGCCGCGCGGGTGCTGGCCGTTCACGACGACCTCGTCTGGGTGATCGCGGGCGACGGGCCGTGCCGGGAGCCGTTGGAAGCAGCATGCCGCCGGATGGGTCTCGCCGAGCGGTTCCGCTTCGTGGGGTGGATCGATCACGGCCAGATGCCGCGCTACGTCAACCTGGCGGACGCGGTGCTGATGCCCTCGGACGCGGAGACCCAGGCCCTCGTCTATCTCGAGACTCACGCCTGTGCTCGGCTGCTCGTCACGAGCGACATCCCCGCGGCACGAGAGGTCGTCACCGACGGGAAGACCGGCCTGCTGTTCCGCACGGGCGATATCGGCGCCCTCGCTTCCACGACGCTGCGCGCCCTCGGGGATCCCCTGCTCCGCGCCCGCATCGGTCGGGCGGCGAGGAGGCAGGCGGAGCGCCACGGCCTGGAGCTCATGACGACCAGATACGAAGACCTGCTCCGGCGCATCGCGCGCCGATCACGCCGAGAGCCGCCCGCCGCCCGGCGGCCCCGGAGCCGGCCCGGACCAGGGACCGGCCCGTAGCGCGCGGAGCGGCTGTGCCGGGACGGCCCGTGGCCACGTGCCCGGGTGACGATGGACCCACGGCGCGCGCTGCGCCGAGCGTAGCGTCGCCGGCGCGATCGCGCTTGCGCGAGGCGGGGGCGCCCCGATATCATGTCGCGGCCCGGGCTCATGAGCGACCCCGTCCGCCTCCGCATCCTCTACGACGTCCCAGGCTGGGCCTACCACGGGTACGCGAGAGGGATCCAGGAGTACGCGCCCCCCGACTTCGACGTGTCCATCTCGCCCATCAAGGTGGACGGGCGGCTGCTCCCATGGGACGAGATCCTCGGCAGCACGCCGCCCGATCTCCTCTTCCTGCTGGACTACGGGCGCGCCGTCGAGGTCAACTGCGAGATTTCGGCGCGCGGCTGGACCACCGTCCTCATGGTGGCCTGGAGCCGCGGGTGGCCGAGCGACGTCATGCGGTTCTGGCCGGCCTACTGCGTCGCCGACGCGGTGCTGGTCTCCAACCTGGCCAGCTGGGAGCGACTGGGCCGCCTGCCGCGCTCCTACAGCATCCCGTACGGCGTGGACGGTCAGATCTTCAAGGTCCAGACCCCCATCGAGCAGCGCAAGCCCCGCGTCCTGTGGGTCGGCTCCCAGTACTTCCGCACGCTCAAGGGGTACGACGACTACATCGTCCCGCTCGCGACCCGGCTGGGGGAGCTGGGCATCGAGTGCGACATCCGCCTCGTCGACTCGTTCGGGGCGGACAAGGCGACCCCGGCCCAGATGAGCGACTGGTACAACTCCGGCACCGTGCTCGTGTGCGCGAGCGAGAGCGAGGGGACGCCCACCCCGCCCATCGAGGCGGCCGCCTGCGGCTGCACGGTCGTGTCGACGCGGGTCGGGAACATGCCGGAGCTGATCCGGGACGGCGTCAACGGCTACCTGGTCGACCGGAGCGTGGACGGGCTCCTGGACGGTGTCCTGGCGGCGACCGAGCACTATGCGCGGCTCGCGACGCAGATGCAGGAGGACGTGCGTCCGTGGCTCTGGTATCACCGAAGCTACCAGTACTACCAGATGTTCCGCGAGGTATTGGGGATGGAGGGCGAGGGCGCCGCTCCGGCGCCGAGCCGCCGTCCGGACCTGTCGGCGGACCTCACCGTCTTCCTGACCACGGTCGGAGCCCCGAGCTTCGAGGCCTGCCTCGACCACCTCGCCCGCCAGGACACGAAGTTCCGGCTCGAGAGCATCCAGCAGGTGGCGCCGCTCAGCGCCGCGCTCCAGCGGATGCTCGACCGCTGCGAGACGCCGTACTACGTCCAGGTCGACGAGGACATGCTTCTGTACCCTCACGCGGTGCAGACCCTCCACCGGTGGATGCGGAGCGCGCCGGACAATGCCGCGATGTGCGTGGGCAACCTCTACGACGCCCACCTCGGCCGGGCCATCCAGGGGGTGAAGATCTTCCGCCGGGACGTCGGCCGGCGGTATCCGTGGACGGCCACGCCATTCGTGCTCGATCGCATCCGACGGATGCAGGTGGACGGTCTCCGGATCCAGGCCGCGCCCGTCGACGGCCTGGACCCGGCCTCGCCCTCGATCCTGGGGCTGCACGGCGTCAACTGGTCCGTGGAGGCGCTCTACGAGCGGTACTTCACGCTGGAGTCGTGGCGGCGGGCCCACCAGGACGTGATGAGCTGGTTCGCCGCGGTCCCGCCCGACCTCCTCGCCCGATTCCTCCGCGAGCCTACCGAGGAGACCTTCTTGGCCGTGATGGGGGTGCTGGGCGCCGCCCTCCGGTTCCCGTCGGGTGGTGTGCCGCGGAAGGACTTTCGCGTCACGCCCGCCCTGCCGGGCCTCGCCACGGCGCGGAGCCTCTTCGCCGAGCTGACCGCGGCGCCCCGGGAGGACGCTCGCCCCGGGAGTTGACCGGGGACTCGGCGGGCACCGGGCTCACGCCAGGACGGCCGCCAGCCGCCTTGCCACCGCCGCGCTGTCGTCGAGCGGCGCCGACCCCAGTCCGACCTCGAAGCACGGGACGTCCGCCGCGAGCTCCCGGCAGCGCTGGGCGAGGTCGACGTCAAGGCCAGCGTCTTCGCCCAGCCAGCCGAAGACCCCCGAGCGGCGTCCCGGCTCGGCGCCGAAAAGCGCGCGGAGCAGGAGCGCGCGAGCGGAGGCCTCGCCGAGGCGCACGAGCTCCGGATGGCCGCCGGGCGGAGCCGCACACGGGAAGAGCAGCGCCGCGAGGCGCCCGCCCGTCGCCATCGGGCGCGCAAGCGCCGCGCAGAGCTGGGCAGGGCTCCGGTCGGCTCCTGTCGAGGCCGGGAGCGGGCTGCGGCCGGGCAGGGTGGCGGCCTCGGTAAGGGTGAGCCAGTGGGTCGCCGGGCTCGGCCCGAGCCGAGCCCGGAGTCGGGGAAGACGCTCGAGCGTCCCGGGCCGGATGGCCACGATCGACGGCATGCCGCGGACCCGGGGCGGCGTCCCGGTGCCGACCACGACGCGGTCGTTGGCGACGAACCGCGTACCCGCCGCGTGGAGGAGGTGGAGGAGAAGGGTGGTCTTGCCGGCCCCCTTGGGGCCGGCGACGACGACCGCCTGATCGCCGAGGACGAGCGCCCCCGCGTGGAGCAGCAAGGCCGCGCGCCGCGCCGCGCCGCCGGTGGCCAGCTCCCGCACCACGCGCATCAGGGCGACCCGCGCCCCCGGCTCGTCGGCCGGCGCGACGACCTCGACGCTCGCCCGGTCGCGCTCGACCACGTAGGCGACGCCCATCGCCTCGTCGACGACCGTCCAGCGGCCGCGCGGGCGCTCCACGGCAGGACACCGCGTCACCCGGCTGTCCAGGACGAACGTGTCAGCGAGCGCGGCGCCGGTCCCCACGTCTCGCCGCAGGGCGTGGAAGCGCTCGCGGTCGAGCGTCAGGGTCACCGTCGCGCCCGCCGTCCCGTCGGGATCGGCCCGGAACCAGGGGGCGAGGAACTCCTCGAGCCACTGCACGGGCGCCGCCACGGCGCTCGTCACCTTGATGGGGGCGTCGTCGCAGGTGAGGACCACGGCCGCCACCGTCACCCTCCCCCCCGGCCGGGGCCGGCCTCCGAGGCCTGGACGAGCGCCGTCAGCCGTTCGAGCGGGACCTCGACGCGCTCGGTGCGAGCGTTGTGGCGGAAGAGCGCCGCGTCGACCAGGGCCGCCGCGGTCCAGAACCGGAAGTGCGCGGCGAAGGCGTCCGGACTGCGCCCGCGACGATACCCGGCGGCGAACGCTTCCCATTCGTCGGCGGTCATCGGCCAGCGATACCAGGTGCGGCCCAGGTCGAAGTCAGGCAGGTCGATCGCCAGCGTCGTGTTGTCCACGGCCACCGGCCGGCCCGCCGGGCCGAGCACGAGGTTCTCGGGCGCGAAGTCGCGGTGGACGAAGCCGGCGGTCGCCGTGGCGGGGGCCTCGGCGGCGACGAGCGCCCGGACCTCCCGGCCGAGACGCGGGGGCACGAGGCCCAGCCGCTCGAGCGTCGCGACCTGCTCCTCCGCCACCGCGCGGCGGAGCGCGACGCTCGGGGCGCCCGCCAGGTCGCTCGGCGGGGCGGGTCGGGCGTGGATCCGCCCGAGGACGGCGCCGCATGCCTCCAGGAGGTCAGGCGTGCGCGGCACGCTCGCGACGGTGGGGCCGGGCACCCACTCCTCCAGCGTCGCCGCGGCCCGTCGGGCCACCACCTGCGAGAGACACTCGAGCCCGAGCAGCCCCGTCAGGCGGACCAGGCTCTCCGCGTGCGCGGGCTGGTCGAAGCGCCGCCCCTTCAGCACGCGGCCGTCCATCAACTCGATCCGGAAGGTGGCGCGCCCGAGGACCGGCGACGGCAGATCGGTCACCGGCGTGACCTGGCGCGGCGCGCTGCGCGTCTCGCGAAGCAGCGCCGCGAGGTCCTGGCCCAGGCTGACCAGGTGGTCTTCGAGCGACGTCTGCGTCGGCTCCGAGCTCATCGGGCGCGCCCGCGTGACCGACCGGGCGCCTGGACCACGGCGCCGGCACCGCCCCATCGCTCGGGAGGCGCTCGTCTCGCGTGGGCCACCTGACGCTGCACCCCGAACAAGCGCCGCACACGGGCCGTGTTTCCCCGGAATAGCCCGACGGTCGGCGCGGTGGGCCGGGCGAACCGCATGTGGTCCCCTGTCGTCGACAGCCTGGTGTCGGTCGGTCGCGCGAGAGCACGCTACCGCAAGCCCGTCCCGAGCGCCATGCCGGTCGCCGGTAGACTGGAAGCCGCCATGGTCTTGGCGGCTTGCTTGGGACAACTCTCCGCGATCGGCATGATCGAGACGATCGACGACGACGGCCGAGGAGTTGGTCGCGGAAGGACGGGCGGACGATGACGGCGCCGCCGACCCGGATGCGCGTCATCCGACCATTCGCGACGCACGTCTTCAACCCACTGGCCCGCCGGTTCGCAGGCTGGTTGCCAGGCTTCGGCATCCTGGAGTACAGGGGACGCACGAGCGGCCGGACGTATCGCACGCCGATCAACCCCTTCCGACAGGGCGACTTCTACGTCTTCGCCCTCACCTACGGCTCCGACGTCCACTGGGTGAAGAACGTGATCGCCGCCGGGGGCTGTACCCTCCGAACGCGCGGACGAAGGGTTCACCTCGTACAGCCAGAGGTGTTCGTCGATCCCAGCCGGCGGCTCGTGCCGCGCGTGGTGCGAATCGTGCTGCGGCTTGGTCGCGTCACCGAGTTCCTGCGGATGCGGATCGTACCCGCCCACGTGCCCCCGTCGGCGCCTCGCGATTCGTAGGGGGGTGGCGGTCAAGCGCGTCGGAGACACCTCGGCGCGGCGCTCGCGGATCCCGACCGTGCCCATCGTGCCGGTCACCGATGACACGACCGTGGGCCACCGAGGCCAGCGCGAGGCCGAACTACCCCAAATCTATCCCGCGGGCACCGAGGCGACGCGCGAGGCTCTCGCAGACGCGACGGGTCGCGGCACGGAAAC
Organism: Candidatus Rokuibacteriota bacterium; assembly: GCA_044867785.1. GTDB lineage: Bacteria > Methylomirabilota > Methylomirabilia > Rokubacteriales > DASRDR01 > DASRDR01. Next base: position 15,134 of record JBIOVM010000030.1, read on the forward strand.
TGTGCGTGACAGTGGTGGTGCCGGGAGGGGGAATCGAACCCCCACGGGCTTGCGCCCACCAGATTTTGAGTCTGGCGCGTCTGCCTAGTTCCGCCATCCCGGCCGCGTTCCGAGTCTAGGGGGCGGTCCGGAGAGGGTCAAGGATCGCCCGGGGACGGGCGCCAAGGCGGCGCCGGTGTTGACCGGAGCGGGCCCGCGAACCTTGACAGGCGGCAACCCGCACGGTACGGTCCAAGGCCTACGGGGCTGTAGCTCAGCTGGGAGAGCACGAGGCTGGCAGTCTCGGGGTCAGGGGTTCGATCCCCCTCAGCTCCA
>JBIOVM010000031.1:0-10446 GCA_044867785.1 Candidatus Rokuibacteriota bacterium
CATCACGGCGGGCGGGAAGAACATCACGCCGGCGTACATCGAGAACAAGCTCAAGTTCAGCCCGTACGTCCAGGACGCGGTCGTGATCGGGGACCGGCGGAAGTACGTCGCCGCGCTGATCCTGATCGACGAGGACGTGGTCACCCAGTTCGCCCAGGAGCGCCGGATTCCCTTCGCGACGTTCGCCGACCTGACGCAGCACCCGGAGGTCCACCGGCTGATCAAGGAGGAGGTCGACAAGGTGAACCAGACCTTGTCCCAGGTCGAGGCGATCAAGCGGTTCGCCCTGCTGCCGCGGCGCTTCTACGAGGAGGAGGGCGACGTGACGCCGACGAAGAAGGTGAAGCGGCGGAGCGTCGAGCGACGCTACGGCGACCTCATCGAGTCGCTGTACCGCTGAGGCGTCGGACTTGCCCTTCGAACGTCGTGGGATGCGCTGCGTCGTGACCCGGTCGGACGGCGAAGTCTGACCCGTGGACCTCGTCGAGAGCTACGCGGACGACCTCCGGTTCGCCCGTAAGCCCGTCTCGCGTGCGCTGCTGGCGGCGCTGCTCGGTGCCCTGGTGGCGCTGCCGGCGTACGCCGACGCCTCCTGGCTGGTCCGGGCAAGCCTCATCTGGCTCACCGCGATCGGCGTCATCGGCCAGAACCTCCTGATCGGCTACACGGGCCTCATCTCGTTCGGCCAGGCGGGGTTCCTCGCGATCGGGGCGTATGCGTTCGGCCATCTGTACATCGCGGGGGTCCCGCTCCCGCTGGCGCTCCTCGCTGGCGGCGCCGCCGCCGCGCTCGCCGGCGGCGTGGTCGGCTTCCCGTCGCTCCGGCTGAAGGGCCCCTACCTGGCGATCGCCACGCTCGGCTTCGGGGTCGCGACGTACCAGGTCGTCGCCAACGTGGAGTGGATCTCCGGCGGCCGCAACGGGCTGGCGGTGCCGCGCCTGGCCGGCCCGGCGGGAATGTCCCGCGAGGCGTTCGTCTACTACGTGTACCTCGCCATCCTGATCGTCTTCGCCGCCGTCGCGTACAACCTGATCTCCTCGTACGTGGGCCGGGCGTGGGTGGCCATCCGGGACAGCGACGTCGCGGCCGAGGCCATGGGGGTCAACCTGACGCGGTACAAGCTCCTGGCCTTCGCCGTGTCGTCCTTCTACACCGGGGCGCAGGGAGCGCTCCACGGGCTGTTTCTCGGTCACCTGGAGCCGCAGACGTTCAACCTCTCGGAGTCGATCACGCTGTTCGTCGCCGTGATCGTCGGCGGGCTGGCCTCGGTCGAGGGATCGATCATGGGCGCCGCCTTCGTGATCCTGGTGCCGGCTCTGCTCAGCGAGACGCGGTGGCTGGTCCCCATCCTGTTCGGCGTCGCGATCATCGTGGTGCTCGTGCTCGAGCCGCTCGGCCTGGCCGGCCGCTGGCTCAAGACGCGACTCTACTTCCAGCTGTGGCCCTTCCGGTGATCGGTCGCGAGCGACCGTGACGAGACTCCTCCAGTACGCGCTGACCGGCCTCTCGGCGGGCAGCCTCTACGCGCTCGTGGCGCTGGGGATCGTGCTCATCTATCGGTCGACTCGCGTCCTCAACTTCGCGCACGGCGCCGTGGCCACCTTCGGGACGTTCGTCGCCTTCGGACTCCTGACCTCGGGCGCGCCGTTCGCCGTTGCCTTCCCGCTGGCGCTCCTGGCCGGTGCCCTCGTGGCCGTGGCCTTCTACTTCGTCGTGCTGGCGCCCGCGCAGCGCCAGGGCGCGACCCTCCTGAGCCAGGTGATCCTGACCCTCGGGCTGGCCCTCATCTTCGAGGGGGTGATCGTCTACCGGTGGGGCGCGGAGCCGGACCGCCTGCCGTTCCCCCTCTCCGACACGCGGACGTGGCGGCTCGGGCCGCTCTTCGTGAGCGAGCTGAGCGTGGGGACGCTGACGGTGGGCCTGGTCGCCGGCGCGTTGCTCTACGTCCTGGTCCAGCGAACGCGGCTCGGCCTGGCGATGCGGGCGGTGTCGGAGAACCTCACGGCCGCCCAGACCCTCGGGATCCCGACGCGGCGCATCCTCGGCACGTCGTGGGCGGTGGCGTCGGCGCTCGGCGTCCTGGCCGGGATCTTCCTGGCGCCGGCCCTCCTGCTGGACCCCTTCTTCATGCTCGACCCCTTCCTCAAGGGGTTTGCGGCCGCCGTCCTCGGGGGCCTGAACAGCCTGCCGGGCGCCGTGCTGGGCGGGGTGATCCTGGGGCTCGCGGAGAGCCTGGCCGGGGCCTACCTGACGATCCAGTTCAAGAACACCCTGGCGTTCCTGGTCATCATCGTCGTGCTGCTCATCCGACCGGATGGCCTGCTGGGGCGCGCCTTCAAGGAGCGCGTGTAGCGGTCCGCCGGAGCCCCGCCGACGTTGCCGGGGGCGCCGGGGCCGGGATAGAATCCCCGCATGGAGCGGCCGATCGCCTACGACAAGCTGGCGCGCGAGGACCGGTTCGTCCGGATGCGCGCCCGCCGGGTGGGGGAGCTCCGGGCCGAGCAGGGCCTGCCGGTGATGCCGGACCTCTCCTCGACCGAGTCGATCCGGGAGCGCGTGCATGGGATCCTGGTGGGCGAGCTCCAGGCGATGGAGGGCGCCGGCCGGACGGTCTACGACTTCCCCGACGCGCCGTGGGAGTTCACGATGGACATGGCGCGCCAGGTGTGGGACGAGTCGCGCCACGTGGAGGTCTTCAGCCGCCTGCTCGAGCATCTCGGCGGCTACATCGGGGAGTTCCCGGAGACGACGATCCTGTGGCGGTGCGCGTGCGCGGAGGACGCCGCGGCGCGCGTGGCGGGAGTCAATCGCGGGCTGGAGGGTCTCGCCTGCGACGTGTTCGTCCAGCTGGTGGAGATCGCCCGGCGCCTGCCGGATCCCACGATCGCCCAGGCGGTCGACTACGTGCTGGCCGACGAGATCACGCACGTGCGGATGGGCTCCTACTGGCTCAACAAGCTGACGGAGGGCGACCCGGAGCGACGTCAGCGCGCCGTCGAGTTCCAGGAGTCGATCGACGAGCGGTTCAACCTCGGGGGCATGCGCCGGGAAGGGCCGGCGGATCAGGTTCCCATCGCGATCGCGACCGACGTCCGAAGGCTCGCGGGTTTCACCGACGAGGAGATCGCGCGGCTCGTCAAGAGCACGCAGCGCAGTCCGGTCTACTGACCCGTGACCGGAGGCGCATCCCAGCCGCCAGGCCAGCCCAGCCGGGAGCTGGCCGGCCACCTGGGCGTCGAGGCCACCTCCCGCCGGGTGCGGCACTACCGCTACGCCGAGGAGCGGATGATGCGCGTGATGGCGGGCTGGATCGCGCTCACCCCCGAGATTCCCGCCAAGCTCCTGCTCGGGCGACAGGTGTGGGACTGCGCCCAGCATGCCGACCTGTGGGGCAAGCGCCTGCCCGAGCTGCGCGCTCCTGCGCAGGTGTCCGAGCCGCCCGGCCCCGCCTTCGTCCGGTTCCTGGACGCGCTGGAGTCGCGCGAGGCCTGGAGCGAGACCATCGAGCGGCTGACGGGCGTGTACCGGGTCCTGAAGCCGCACCTGATCTCCGTGTACGACGCCCACTTCGGGAGGGCGAACGCGGTCTACGAGCCGCCCACCCGGCGGATCCTGGAGCGCTGCCTCGCGGACGAGCGCCGCCACCTCGGCGAGGGGGCGGCCGTTCTGGAGACCCTCGCCCGCACGCCGGCCGAGCGGGCCCGCGCCACGGCGTGGGAGCACGAGCTGCGCAGGATGCTCGAGGCCCACGGCGGGCTGACGGGGGAGCGGTGAGCACTGGAAGGGCCGAGAGGAGCGCCGAGCCGGAGCGGGCGGCGCGGAGTCACGCCGCGCGCGTCGCGGACCGCGACCGGCGGGCGTTCGAGGACCTGGCGCCGGAGGCGGAGGTCACGCCCCCCAATCTCCTCGAGTGGCTGATGGGCTGCCAGTTCGGTGGAACCGAGCTGGTGGCTCACGCTCGGATCGGGGCCCATCACATCTTCAAGACGAAGTTCGTGGGGGCGACCACCATCGTGGTGCAGGCGCGGTGGGCTGCCGACGCGAGCGGACGCTGGCTCATCCGGGAAGCGGAGGTCGCCCGCGTGGAAGGGGCACACGCGGGGGCGCCCGGGCCCGTGTCCCGACCCGGGGAGGTCTGACCTGTTCGACTCGGTTCTGGTCGCCAACCGCGGCGAGATCGCGCTCCGGATCATCCGCACGTGTCGACGGCTCGGGATCACCCCCATCGCGGTCTACTCGGAGGCCGACGCCGGTGCGCCCCACGTCCGGGCGGCCGACCGCGCGATCCTCATCGGGCCCGCTCCCGCTCGCGAGAGCTATCTCTCCGTCGACCGCCTGATGGGCGCGGCCCGTGAGGCGCGCGCGGCGGCCATTCATCCGGGCTACGGCTTCCTGTCGGAGAGCTGGCGCCTGGCCGAGGCCTGTCGCCAGGCGGGTGTCGCGTTCGTGGGGCCGCCGCCCGAGGTGCTACGGACGATGGGCGACAAGACGGAGGCGCGCCGGATCGTCGGACGCGCCGGCGTGCCGGTGCTGCCCGGCTCCGACGGCCCGGTGGGAAGCGCGGGGGCCGCGCGGGAGGTCGCCGACGCGATCGGCTACCCGGTCATGCTCAAGGCCGCCGCGGGCGGGGGCGGGATCGGGATGGCGCTGGTCCCCGGGCCGGAGCGGCTCGAGGCGGCCTTCGCCGCCGCCGAGCGGCGCGTTCAGTCCGCCTTCGGCGAGACCGGGGTCTACGTGGAGCGAGCCGTCGAGCGCGCTCGCCACGTGGAGGTGCAGATCCTCGCCGACGAGCATGGCCCCCCCATCCATCTGTTCGAGCGGGACTGTTCGATCCAGCGGCGGCACCAGAAGCTCGTGGAGGAGTCGCCGGCGCCCGGGCTCGACCCCGGCCTGAGGACCGCGCTCCACGAGGCCGGCGTGCGCGCGGCGGAGGCGGCCGGGTACCGCAACGCCGGCACCGTCGAGTTCCTCGTCGAGGGCGACCGGTTCTACTTCCTCGAGGTGAACGCGCGGCTCCAGGTGGAGCATCCGGTGACCGAGGAGATCGTCGGCTGGGACCTCGTCGAGGCGCAGCTCCGGATCGCCGCCGGGGAGGGCCTCAAACGGGTGCAGTCGGACGTGGCGGCTCGGGGCGCGGCGATCGAGTGCCGTATCTACGCGGAGGACCCGGATCGGGGCTTTCTCCCGTCACCGGGGACGATCACCGCGGTCGGCCTGCCGGACGGCCCCGGGCTGCGGCACGAGTGCGGGGTGGAGCCGGGGAGCGTGGTGACCGTCCACTACGACCCGCTCCTGGCCAAGGTGATCGCGGCCGGGCGCGACCGGGGAGAGGCGCTCGAGCGGATGGCCGACGGCGTTGCGCGCTACCGGATCGAAGGGGTGAAGACGACGCTGCCGCTCCACCGACGGATCCTGGCGAGCCCGGCGTTCCGGGCCGGTGCGGTGCACACGCGGTTCCTCGAAGGAGGGTTGTCGGACCATGGCTGAGGACGTACGCGCCCACATCACGGGCGTGGTCTTCCAGGTCGTCGCCGGCGCCGGCACCAAGGTCTCGGCTGGCGACCCCATCCTGATCCTGGAGTCGATGAAGATGGAGATTCCCGTGGAGGCTCCACGCGCGGGTGTCGTGGGCGAGTTGCGGGTGACCGAGGGCCAGACGGTCCAGGAAGGCGAGGTCGTCGCCACGCTGGACTAGGCGGGGTCAGACGTTCACTTCCCGACACTTCGCCGACCCCGGCGCCTGGGCGGCGGTTGAAATGTCGGGAAGTGAACGTCTGACCCCGATTAGTTCTCGACGAAGCTACGGAGGCCGCGGCCGCGGAGCGGCGAGCGCAGCTTGCGGAGCGCCTTCGCCTCGATCTGCCGGATGCGCTCGCGCGTCACGTCGAACCGCTGCCCGACCTCCTCCAGCGTGTGCTCCCCCTCCTCGCCGATCCCGAACCGGAGCCGCAGGATCTGCGCCTCCTTCTCCGACAGACCGGAGAGCGCGCGCTCCACCTGGGCGGTGAGGTCGTCGGACAGGAGCGAGTCCACCGGCGACGGCGTGCGCTTGTCCTCGAGGAAATCCCCGAGGTCGGAGTCCTCCCCGATCGGAGTCTCGAGCGACAGGGGCTTCTTGCACGACTCCAGGATCAGCCGGACCTTGCGGAGCGGCAGCTCGCACCGCTTGGCCAGCTCCTCGGGCGTCGGCTCCCGGCCGAGCTCCTGGAACAGGCCGCGGTTCACCCGCGCGAGCCGGTTCAGCGTCTCGATCATGTGCACCGGGATCCGGATCGTCCGCGCGTGGTCGGCGATGGCCCGCGTGATCGCCTGGCGGATCCACCAGGTCGCGTAGGTCGAGAACTTGAAGCCGCGGCGGTACTTGAACCGGTCCACCGCCTTCATCAGGCCGATGTTGCCTTCCTGGATGAGATCCAGCAGCGGCATGTCGTGGTTCAGGTAGCGCTTCGCGATCGAGACCACGAGGCGCAGGTTCGCCTCCATGAGGGCCTTCTTGGCCTGGCGCACCTCGAACTCGCCCGCGTCCAGGTCTCGCATGACCGCCACGGCGCGCTTGGGCGCGAGGCCGAGCTCCGCCTCGATCGCCCGGCTGCGCTTCCGCAGCTCGGCCTTCGGTCCCTTGTCGGTCACGGAATCGATCTCCTTCTGGAGACCGGCCAGCTCGTGGGCCAGGGCGCGGAGGCGTCCCACCCAGCGGTCGACGACCATCGGCTTGAGCGGAAGGTCGCCGAGGAGGCGTACCCGATCCTGATGGTTCTGCGCCATCCACTCCTGGATCGCCTTGATCGTGGAATCCCGGCGGGCCCGCTTCCGGGAGGCCTGGAGCTCGCCGAGCTCGCGATCCAGCCGCCGGATCTGGGTGAAGACGCCAAGGACCCGCCGGAGCTCGATCTCCGTCAGCTCGGTGCCGTCCAGCGCCTCCAGGTACTGATCGGGCTCGGCCTCGTGCTTCCGCAGGCGCTCGGCCAGGTCCATGAGCAGCGTCCGGATCATGGGGACCGCCATGATCGCCCGGCGCACCCGCTCCTGGCCTCGCTCGATCTGCTGACCGAGGCGGACCTCCTGCTCCGAGTTGAGGAGGTGGATCCGGCCGATCTCCCTGAGGTACAGCCGGACCGGGTCCTCGGGGCTGAGGCTCTCCTCGACCGGCTCCTCGTCCTCCTCCGCGGGGCCCTCGTACTCCTCCGTCGCGGCGGGGAGCCCGTCCTCAGGCTCGCCGGGGGGCGGGACCTCTAGGCTACGGAGGACCTCCTCGACCTTGTCGGCGGGGACGAGCTCGCCGGGGGTCTGGCGGAGGCCGTCCTCGGTCTTGGCCTGTCTGGTTCTGGACACCACCACCGAGGAGGTTCGGTCATTCGGCGTACCACGCTGAAGCATTCGTCACGATCCTCCGGGTCTCGATCCTTCGTATTATCCGCTTCGCCCACTATGAGACGGATGAGGACCCCGGAAAGTTTCCGCAGGCATCTCTTTTCCGAGTCCTGCCACGCGCGTTGACGTGATCGAGCGCAACCTATCGTGGATACGTGCCAATCCAACCATCGAGGTGATCCTCCCGAGGAGCGGCTCGCCAATGGAGAGGAGCGGCTCTCCTATGGAACGGTGCTCCGAGGGCCTAGTGTTCCTGATGCAAACATCCCGCCGCGTTGGCGAGGCAGGGCCTCAGGTGCTAACATCCCGCCCTGTCCCATGCGCGCCGAGATCGTGAGTGTCGGCTCGGAGTTGCTTCTCGGTCAGATCGTCGACACGAACGCCGCATTCATCGCCCGGCAGCTGGCCGCCCTGGGGCTGGACCTGTTCCGCAAGACCACCGTCGGCGACAATCTGGACCGGGTCGCCGCAGCCTTGGAGGGCGCCCTCGGCCGCGCTCACGTCGTGATCACGACGGGCGGCCTGGGGCCCACCGAGGACGATGTCACGCGCGAGGCCGTGGCGCAGGCGATGGGGCGGGAACTGGTCTTCCAGCCCGAACTCCTGGAGGACATCGAGCGGTTCTTCCGGGCGCGCGGCCTGCCGCTGTCCCCGTCGAACCGCAAGCAGGCCTTCATTCCCCGGGGCGCGATCCCGATGCCGAACCCGGTCGGGACCGCCCCGTGCTTCATCGTCGAGGACGGGGACCGCACGCTGATCGTCCTGCCCGGGGTGCCGCGCGAGATGGAGCACTTGCTGCTCACCCGGGCGTTGCCCCATCTGCGGGTCCGCTACGGACTCCAGGCCGCCATCGTGTCCCGTCTGGTCCGAGTGGCCGGCCTGGGAGAGAGCCGCGTGGGGGAGCTCTTGGCGGATCTCATGGCGAAGGGCACGAACCCCACCGTCGGCACGATGGCGCATCCGGGGCAAGTCGACGTGCGCATCGCAGCCAAGGGACCGGACGAGGCGGCCGCCCGTGCCCTGATCGCGCCCGTGGAGGCGGAGGTCCGCTCGCGGCTCGGCGACGCCGTGTTCGGGACGGATCGGGAGACCCTGGAAGGGGTGGTGGCGGCGCGGCTCGCCGACCATGACCGCACGCTGGGGCTTCTCGAGGTGGGGACCGGAGGGATCGTCGCCGAGCGCCTGACCAGCGTCCCGGGCATGGCGGTTCGACTGGAGTCCCTGGTGGCCGGCCTGGCGGCGGCGCAGCGGCGCCTGGGCGTCACGTCGGACTCGGCGGCGGCGCTCGCCGGGGCCGTCCGCGCCTGGGCCGGGACCGACGTCGGGGCCGCAGTCGTGATGGGGCCCCCGGAGGACGACGGACCGAACCCCGTGCATCCCACCCGGATCGGGGTGGCTACCGCGGATGCGTCCGCCGAGGTGCAGCACCGGCCGGGAGGCGACCTCCGCCAGGTGCGGCTTCGCGCGCTGGTCATCGCCCTGGACGCGCTGCGTCGCGCGTTGCCCGGCCGGGACTGACCCGGCCGCGCCGCCTGCGGTGATCCATCCCGTCGGCGCCGAGGAGGCCATCGGGCGCCTGTCTCCCGGCATGCGAGTTCTCCTCCCTCCGGGCTGCGCGGAGCCGACCCTGCTGATCACCGAGATCCTGCGCCAGGCCGATCGCCTGCAGCCCCTGACCCTCATGGGAGGTCTCCACCTCGGAGGCCATCCCTTCTGCGCCGCCGAGTACGACGGCCGGCTCCGCTGGGCGACCTTCCACGCCATGCCGGGGCTCCGGGAGGCCCTGGCGCGCGGCCAGGCTGAGTTCATCCCACTCCGCTACTTCGACGCACCGTGGGCGTTCGGCCCCGGCGGGCCCTGGGCGGCCGACGCGGTTTTGCTGCAGACGGCCCCGCCGGACTCGGCCGGCCAGCTCTCTCTGGGAGTGTCGACCAGCTACCCCTTGCCGGTAGCGCGGGGAACGGCCCTGGTCATCGCCGAGGTCAACCACCGCATGCCGCGCACCCTCGGTGACAGCGCGATCGCGGGGGATCGGATCGCCGCCTGGGTGGAGACCGACCGGCCCCTGACGCCGTACCCGTCGCCCGGGATCGGCGACGTGGAGCGGCGGATCGCCGAGCACGTCGCCGAGATCGTTCCCGACGGCGCCACCGTCCAGGTGGGCATCGGCGCGGTGCCCGAGGCGATCGTCTCGGGGCTCGCGGACCACCGGGACCTGGCCGTCCACTCGCTGCTCGTCGACGCGATGCTGCCGCTTCTCGAGCGCGGTGTCATCACCGGGGCGCGGAACCGCCGGCACCCCGGACGCCTCGACCTGGGCGAGATCATGGGCACCGAGCCGCTGTTCCGCTGGGCGCACGAGAACCCGAGGGTCCACATGGAGCCGTCGACCGCCATTCACGACCCCGCGGTGGTGGCCGGGCTCGAACGCTTCGTGTCGGTCAACTCCGCGATCGAGATCGACCTGACCGGCCAGGTGAACGCCGAATCGCTGGGGCTCTGGCAGGTCGCCGGCGTCGGCGGGCAGTTCGACTTCGTGGCGGGCGCCGCGCTGGGAGGGGGGCGCTCCGTCATCGCGCTTCCGTCGACGGGTCGTCGGGGGGAGGTCTCGCGGGTCGTGGCGCGGCTTCAGGCCGGCACGCCGATCACGACGCCGCGTTATCTCGTCGACTGCGTCGTGACCGAGTTCGGTCGCGCCGAGCTACGGGGTCTCAGCGATACCGAGCGGGCCCGGGCGCTGACCCGCATCGCCCACCCTCGCTTCCGAGAGGGGCTCGAGCGGGAGTGGCGCGCCCGACATCAGGCGTTCTGATGGCGGCGGATCTGGGCGAAGATCTCCTCGTTCGTGGGGAAGCGGTACGTCTCGTCCTTCGAGTAGATGCGCTTGTCGTCGAGCGTGACGTCGAACACACCGCCGTGTCCGCCCTGAAGGCTCGCGGCGACTCCGAACTCCTGCTTGATGGCGGCCTGCAGACTGGAGGCCTGGGGGTAGTAGTCTCATTCGGTGCAATAGGTGATCTGGATGTTCATGGGTGCCCTCCTTTCTGCCCGGGGGTGCCCGGTGTCGAGTCGGTG
>JBIOVM010000032.1:0-29744 GCA_044867785.1 Candidatus Rokuibacteriota bacterium
CCCACGCCAGTCCGGGAGTCCTACTTCTTCAGCTCGAACGCGACCTTGGTGTCCTGTCCGGCCTTCACCTCGACCTCCTTGGTCTGCTTGCCGAGGACCGGATGCGTCACCTCGATCTTGTGCTTGCCGGCGGGCACGTTCTCGAGCTTGAACGCGCCGTTGCCGTCGGTCACCGCGCTCGGCGCCTCGGTCACGTAGATCCACCCGAGCATCCAGCTGTGGGCGTCGCACTGGACCTTGATCAGCTCGGGCTTCTCGAACTTCTCCACTATCTCCTTCTTGAACTTCGGCTGCGCCTTGTTGATCGGCGGGTTGGCCGTCGAGAAGGTGTGGATGTTGTGGAGCACGCCGTCCGAGTTGAGGATCTTCACCTCACCGGGCGACATCACCAGGACGGTCGGATGGAACTCGCAGCCCTTCTGGTCGAGGACGGCCGGCTTCGCGGCCTTGGCGCCCTTGGCACCCACCACGCTGACGATGGCGCTGCCCACGCCGCCGTTCCCGCCCACTTGCACCTCGGCGATCTTCTTCTCCTGGCCGCACACCTCGGTGTCCTTGTTGACCTTCACCACCTTGGGAGGCGGCGCCGTCCCGGCGAGCTTCACCTCGCCGCTGATGGTGCCCCCGCCCTGGGCCCCCGCCGGGGGACCCCCCGCCAGGATGACCCCCGTCGCGACGAGCGCGACGGCCAGCACGCTGACGACGATCGAGCGCTTCATGAACGTCCTTCCTCCTTCGTCGTTCGTTTCCAACTGGTCACGACGCCTCCGGCCTTCGGGCCTCGCGCGACGTCGTGCCTTCGTGGTCTCTCGTCGTTCGACGGAGCCGGCTCAGGCGGCGTTCCGCCGTCGGGCCCACCGAACCACCCCGAATTGCGCGGCCGCCGTGGCAAGGGCCAGAACCGGCGGCACCACGAACTGCCGGTTGGAGGCCGGGGGCTCCAACCGCGCATAATACCAGGTCGAGATGGCCGCTTTCGGGCCTTCGTCGCCTTCCGAGCCGTCCCAGGCCCAAAAGGCGATCGGAAAGAACTCGCCCGGGCGGAAGACGAAGTCCTGCGCGTCGGCCGTCTTGAGGGGGCGTCGGATCACGGCCCGATACTGGCCCGCGTCGTACACCGCCTGTCCCTTGACCTGGACGGCCTCTCCCGCCTGTGGCGTGAGCTTCCCCGCCCCGGCCCCGATCGCTTCACCCACGCCGGCTCCCGCCCGCCACGTCAACAGATAGACGGGGTTGCTCCCGTCCCCCATCAGGAAGTAGGGACGGTCCCCCGTCCCCGGCCCGACGGGGAGCTGCACCGCCAGCATGTCCGGCTTGGGCGCTCCCTTCCCCGGATCCGACGCCGTGGGGTCGTCCCAGGTCAGATGGAGCACGAGGTCCTGGTCAGTGTACACCCCGCGGACGATGATCGAATCGAGCGTGGGGTTGAAGTTCCGCGGATCGATGACCACCTGGCCGACCAAGGGGAAGGGCGAGCCGGGGCGCCGGGTCCAGAACTCGGCGTTGGGGTCGTCCGGCACCGGCCCCGCGACCCGCGCGATCGACTGCACGGAGGCCCAGCCCGGCTGGGTCGGCCCGAGCGAGCGCACGTAGTTCGCGAGATCCCAGACGCTGGACTCCCGCACGTCGGCGTCCTTCTCGTCGGACTTCCGGTAGTCCTCGAGCGAGTCGGCGATCGCCGGCATCGGGGTCCCGGCCACCCCGGTCAGGAGCCGCATCACCACGTCCTTCCGTTCGGGTCCGCCCCGGAAGGTCCACGGCTTGTGCAGGTTGGCGGGCCGGATCGGATGCCCCCAGTCGTCCTTCAGATCGGACCCCGGCGCCGGATCGCCCCGTCCCGCCTGGCCGTGGCACTTGACGCATTCAAAGGCGTCGAACATCTTCTTGCCCCGCCGGACGGACGCGTCCGAGGACGAGACCTCCTTCGGCACCGCCACCGGCTCGAGCTTGGCGCCCTTGTAGGACTCCGCGAAGGTCTTGAGGTACGCCACGACCGCCGCGCGTTCCTTCTCCGGGAGCTCCTTCCAGGGCGGCATCGAGGTCCCGGGCATCCCGTCCGTCACGATCCGGAGAAGATCCTGGTCCGAGGCGAGGGTCCCCCCCACCGTGCGGATCTTGTACTTGCCGGCCGTGAAGTCGCGCGGGCGCGGCGAGAGCAGCTCGGCGGCCGGCCCATCGCCCTTCCCTGTCTGGCCGTGACATCCCGCGCAGCGCTTCTCGTAGACCGCCTTGCCGAGCGCGAGGTCACCGGACTGGGCGGCGGCCGGCCGCGGCTCGAAGAGGCTGACGCCGTCGGCCAGGATCTTCCTCGCGGAGCCGGGCGCGGGGGGACGCGACGCGTGCGAGTCCATCACGCGAGGCGGATGGCCCGTCGTTTCGTAGAGGTAGTAGACCACCTGCCAGATCTGCTCCTCGGTGAGGCGGTCTTCCCAGGCTGGCATCGCCGAGTTCCAGGGCGTCGACTCCTTGGGCAGGCCCGGCCCGCCTTTCGCGATGCGCCAGAACACGTAGCCCTCGGCGAGCTGGGCGATCGTGTTGGGGCCCACGAAGTCGGCGGGCTGGGGGTTGAACCCGTAGGCGAAGTGGCCCTGGCCGTCGAGCAGGTCGCCGTGACAGTAGACGCAGTTCCGGATGTAGATCGCCGCGCCGGCCTGGAGGTGCTTGTCCCGGTTCGCGGGCGTCTGCTTGATGTCCCGACGAACCGGGGTGTCGGCCGCCTGGAGATTGATCTCCTTCCCGCGGAAGTTGATCGAGGCCGGCGGCGCCGGATGCACCGCACGCAGCTCGAGCGGCGCCTCGACCCGCGCCGCGGCCTGGGAATAGGCGAGGTAGCCGACCAGCAGCGGCAGCAGGACGCCGAGCGCCACGCGCACCGGCCGGTGCCCGGGCGCCGTCAGGGTGCGCCAGAGCGGGGTGACGAACGCCCGCCACGAGTCCCCATCGGAGGAGACGTAGACGAGCACGGCCATGAGCGTGATGGCCATGTAGAGCGAGAGCACGCTGTTCGGCATGGGCGGCCGGATGCCGAACCGGAAGAGCAGGAAGGCGCCGACCAGGACCACGGCCGCCTGGAGGAGCTTGTGGCGCCGCATCCGTCAGGACTTCGCCTTCGCGGCCGGCGGCGCTCCGGCGGGCGCGGCCCCGGCCGGCGCGGCGCCCCCCTTGAGCGTGAACAGGAACGCCATCAGGTCCAGGTACTCCTTGGCCGTGAGCGTCTGCCCGAACGTCTTCGGCATCACGTTGGGCGGGAAGCCGGACACCACGCCCTTGGAGGCGGGATCCAGGATCTTGCCCATGATGTACTCCGGCGTCTGGCTTCCGGCGATGTTCGAGAGGTCGGGCCCGACCGGGCTGGCGCCGATCGGCCCGGCCTTGTGGCAGGCCACGCAGGCCCCCTTGCCGACGAACACCGCTTGGCCGGCCTTCGGATCGCCGGGCAGCTCCGGCGCCGCCGCGCCCCCGGCCTGGGCCGTCGCCACCTGCGGCACGTCGTCGAGCTTGACGTCCACCGTTCCGCCGAGGCTTTCGAGGAAGGCCGCCATCGCCCACAGCTCGCTCCGGTTCAGCCCGATCGGCGGCCGCGAGACGTCCGGCATGATGTTGGGGAATCCCTCGACGACGAAGGCACTCGGCTTCACCAGCGACTCGACCAGGTAGGCGCTCGCCTTCGCGCCGGGCTTCCGAGTGCCGGCCCGGGCGCCGACCCCTGCCAGGTCCGGACCGCGGCCGGCCCGGCCGATCCCGTGGCAGGTCGTGCACTGGCCCTTCTCGCGGAAAATCCGCTCGCCCGCCGCCACGAGCTGCTGCGGCGTCACGTTCCCGCCCTCCAGCGAGAGCTCCTCGGGGGGCTTCGACTCGATCTGCGGGATCGAGTTCGCGAACCAGGTGTAGCTCCCCATGACCGCGAGGGCGAACCCTCCGATCTTGAGCGTGACCGGCACCGCCACCGCTAGGCCTCCGGACTCCCGCCCCGGATGGGCACGGGGCTCGGCGGGTGGAGCCCCGGCGCGTCCGCCGCCTTCGCGTGCCCTTTCTCCCCCAGGCCGCCGAGCCAGAAGATGAACATGACCATGGCGAGGAAGAGGATCGTCGTCAGCGTGATCACGTTGGCGGCGTAGCCGAGCGCCGGGGTGACGGCGTCCGGCGAGCGGTCCTGCATCACCCCGTAGATGTGCCAGTGCTGGCGGATCCCGGAGCGCGCGAACCCCATGAGCCCCATGAGCCACGTGAAGGTCACGGCCAGGAGGATCAACACGTACTGGGAGCGGGGCGCGATGGTGCCCCACCGGATGGCTCCCGTGGAGCGCGCGCCCCGGAAGAGCGGGATGTCGATGGCCATGACCACGACGATGCACCCCAGCACGGCGACCACCTGAAGCGGCGAGAGCCGCACGATTCGGACGATCGCCTCGACGAAGAACCCCTGCACGCCCAGCGCGACGACGACCGACGCGGCGACGGCGAACGCCAGCCACTGAAAGAGCATCCCCTTCTTCGCCCACGACACCGTCGGCTCCCGGTTCGCGCGGCGGTAGAGGAGATAGGAGAGGAACGTCGCCAGGATCATCAAGTTCACCGCGGTGTTCTTCGCCGACATGACGCCGAAGAACCGCAGGAAGGGATGGTCGGGCCCGCCCATCCGCCGCACTTCCGAGAGGGACGCGATCAAGCTCCGGGGCGTGGCCCAGACCATGAACCCGAGCGCGAGCACGATCACCAGGAACGGGATGAACGCCCGGAAGCGCTCGGCCCCGGGGATCCGCTCCATGCCGAGCCAGAGGTAGTAGTTCGAGCCGAGGAAGAGCACGCCGATGAGGATGGCCTGGACGATCCACAACCAGGACATGAAGCCGCCCATCATCGTGATGCCCATCGTCTGGTTGTAGCCGTAGATCTCGAACCCGAGCCAGTAGCCGGCGAACGGCAGGACCATCAGCGCGGAGAGGGCGACGAAGTTCCCGATGTACCCCATCCAGTCGTAGCGGGCCCGCTCCTCGTCCGTCCGGGCGCCGAGGAACCGGAACGCCGCGTAGGCGGCGGCGATCGTGCCCCCGAAGACGACGTTGGCAATGAGCCGGTGGATGTTGATCGGCATCCAGGTGAAGTTGTTCACCGCCTGCCAGAGCGTCCCCGTGAACTTGCCGGTCTCGTCCACGCCCGCCGGCGAGATCATGAAGGTGACCCACGAGTTCGACACGAAGAGGATCGCGGTCCCGAGCAGGTTGGCGAGGACCCCGATCCCCACGTGGAGCCCCTTGCGCGGCCCGGAGAGCCAGTGCCAGCCGTAGTACCAGAGGTAGACGGTGAAGGTCTCCAGGAAGAACAGGAGCGCATAGACCCACATGGTCGGGCCGAAGATGCCGCTCATGAAGGTCCAGAAGCGCGGGTAGAGCGTGATCAGGAGGAAGAGGAGGAGGCCCCCCAGGAGGGCGGTCGTCGAGAACGCCGCGAACGTCAGCTTGACGAACTCGTGGGAGAGCCAGTCGAAGCGGCGCCCCTCCTCGGTGTCCATCCCCCGACGCCAGCCCATGAACTCGATGATGACGGCGAAGATCGGCACACCCAGGATGAAGGCGGCGAAGTTCAGGTGGATCTGGGAGATCACCCAGACGATGAGGCGCGAGCCGACGAACGGGAACGCCCGGTAGGCGACCTCCTTCTGCTCCTGGGCCCAGCCGGGCGTCGCCAGCCAAGCGACCGCCACGGCGGCGAGCACGACCGGGAGGAGGTGCGGAAGGCAGGACGAGCCGAGACCTGGGTGAACGCGACGCGGTCGCACGATGATCGCGCTGAGGCTCCTCGGGGGTCCAGGCACTTCGCGCGCTGCCAGGCGCACGCCGAGCAGGCTTGTTCCAATCGTCACAAGGGCCGGACTCTTTGTAGGGCAGCGAGGGGGGCGCTGTCAAGGCGGTTCGCGCGGCGCCGCGCCGGCGAACGGCGTTGCAGCGCTCGGCACGAGTCTGTTACGATCCGCGCCACGCCTGGCGCCGGCGCGACGGGCCGCGCGCTCGGCGCACCGAGCCACCACACGTGACCGCCGAAGTCGTCGCCCAGGCTCTCGTCTCCGGGCTCCTCATGGGCTTCGTCTACGCCCTGATCGCGGCCGGCCTGTCGCTGATCTTCGGGCTCATGGAGATCGTGAATTTCGCCCACGGCGAGTTCCTGATGCTCGCCATGTTCGTGGTGTTCTGGGCCTGGGCGCTGGGCGGCGTCGACCCCGTCGCGTCGCTCCCGCTCGCGACGGCGCTGCTCTTCGGCGTCGGCTGGGTCGTCTACCGGGGCGTCATCAGCCGGATCCTCGGCGCCCCGATGCTGGCCCAGGTCTTCGCGACGTTCGGCCTGGCGGTCTTCCTGCGCAGCGGCGCCCAGTTCTTCTGGACTCCGGACTTCCGCCTCGTGCAGAACCCGTGGATCCGCGGGCGCCTCTCCCTCTTCGGGCTCTTCGTGGGCGCGCCCCAGCTCGCCGCGGCCCTGGCCGCCCTCCTCGCCTTCGCCCTCCTCTACTGGTTCATCACCCGGACCGAGACGGGAATGGCGCTCCAGGCCACGGCGCAGGATCGCCAAGCCGCGGCCCTGATGGGGATCGACACCGAGCGCATGTTCGCGCTCGGCTGGGGCCTGGGCGCCGCCTGCGTCGGGGTGGCCGGCGCCCTCCTCGCGAACTTCTTCTACGTGTTCCCGGACGTGGGCACGGTCTTCGCCCTGCTCGCCTACGTGACGGTCGCGCTGGGGGGCTTCGGCAACGTGCCGGCGACGCTGCTCGGCGGGGTGTTGATCGGCCTGGTCGAGAACCTGGTGGGGCTCTGGGCGCCCGCCTTCAAGTACGTCGGCGTCTTCTGCTTCTATCTCCTGGTCGTGCTCTGGCGACCGCAGGGCCTCTTCGGCAAGTACTGACATGGCCTCGCGCGGCCGCCACGCACTCTTCGCGGCCCTCGGCGCCGGTCTCCTCGTCTACCCGTGGGTCTTCGCTCAGCCCTACCCGCGCGACGTGGCGATCTGCATCTTCCTCTACGCGCTCCTGGCCCAGGCCTGGAACCTCCTCGGCGGCTACTGCGGGCAGGTCTCGCTCGGGAACGCCGTGTTCTTCGGGATCGGCGCCTACACGTCCTCCGTGCTCTCGCTCTGGTGGGGCGTGTCGCCCTGGCTGGGCATGCTCGCCGGCATGGTCCTGGCCGTCCTCGTCTCCCAGGCGATCGGGTATCCCTGCTTCCGCCTGCGCGGCCACTACTTCGCGATCGCCACCATCGGCATCGGCGAGATCGTGCAGACGGTGGCCATCAACTGGGACGCGATCGGCGGGGCGCGCGGCATCTGGCTTCCCATCAAGCCGGAGACCCTGGCGAACTTCCAGTTCCACCGCGCGAAGTGGGTCTACTACTACATCGCGCTCGCGCTCGTGGCCGCCGTGTTCGGGGTGACGCTCCTGGTCCAGCGCTCGCGCCTCGGATACTACTTCCGGGCGATCCGGGAGGACCCGGCCGCCGCCGAGAGTCTCGGGATCGCGCTCACGCGGTACAAGCTCCTGGCGATCGCCGCGTCGGCCGCGTTCACCGCGGTCGGCGGCACCTTCTACGCGCAGTACGTGCTCTTCATCGATCCGGAGTCGGTGCTGCCAACCTCGCTCTCGATCCTGGTCTGCCTGGTCGCGGTCCTCGGCGGGGTCGGCACGCTCTGGGGCCCCGCGCTGGGCGCGGCCGTGCTCATCACCTTGTCGGAGACCACGCGGATCTGGCTCGGCGGCACCGGTAAGGCGATCGACCTCATGATCTACGGGGGGCTGATCGTGCTCGTCTCCGTGTTCCAGCCCGGCGGGCTCATGGGCATCGTGGGACGGCTGGGCCGCCGGCCAGGACGGCCGGCCCCGCCCGCGCCCGCCGTCCTGCCGCAGGGCACGGGATAGCGGCGTGGCGCCGGACGACCACGCCGGACGGGCAGGGGCGCCGGACGTGGACGCCGGAGAGCCGCGCCTCCTGGAGGTCCGGGCCGTGACGAAGCGCTTCGGCGGCGTCGTGGCGAACCAGGCCATCTCCTTCGACGTAGCCCCGGGGGAGATCGTGGGAGTGATCGGCCCGAACGGCGCCGGCAAGTCGACCCTCTTCGACGTCGTCACGGGCTTCTACCGGCCGGACAGCGGGGACATCCGCTTCGCCGGCGAGCCGGTCACCGGCCTCCGGCCCGATCAGATCAACCGCCGCGGGATCGGCCGTACCTTCCAGAAGCTGCGCCCCTTCGGGGGCATGACCGTCCACGAGAACGTGATGGTGGGCGCCCTCCTCCGGACGCCGTCTCCGGCGGCCGCCCGCCTCGAGGCCGACCGGTGTCTCGCGCTCGTCGGCCTCGCCGACAAGGCGGGCGCCTTCGCCCGCGAGCTGTCCACCGGCCAGCGAAAGCGCTTGGAGATGGCGCGCGCCATGGCGACCCGCCCGCGGCTCCTTCTGTTGGACGAGGTCACCGGCGGCGTCGATCAGCGCTCCATCCCCGGGCTCGTCGCCCTGATCGGGCGGCTCCGGGACGAGGGCGTCACCCTGATCGTGATCGAGCACAACATGCGGGTCATCATGAGCGCGGCCACGCGGATCATCGCGCTCCATCTCGGGGAGAAGATCGCCGACGGCCTCCCGGCCGACGTCGTCCGCGATCGCCGGCTCGTCGAGGCCTACCTCGGCGCCGCGTATCTCTGATCCGTGCTCTCCGTCCAAGGCCTCTCGGTCGCGTACGGGGATTTCCAGGTCCTCTGGGACGTGTCGCTCGAGGTCCGGCGGGGCGAGATCGTGGCGCTCCTCGGGCCGAACGGCGCCGGCAAGTCGACGCTGCTCAACAGCGTCTCGGGCCTGGTGCGGCCGGCTCAGGGCCGAATCGAGTTCGACGGCCGGCGCGTGGACGGGCTGCCGGCTCACGCGCGCGTGGGGCTGGGCGTGGCGCATGTGCTGGAGCGACGGCGGCTGTTCCCCTACCTGACGGTGCGGCAGAACCTCCTCCTCGGGGGCTACCACGCAGGCGCGCGACGGCATCGCGCGGAGAGCCTCGCCCGGGTGGAGGCGCTGTTCCCGCGGCTCCGGGAGCGGCAGGGCCAGCTGGCCCACACGCTGTCCGGGGGCGAGCAACAGATGGTGGCCATCGCGCGCGGCCTCATGGCGCGCCCGCGCTTCCTGATGGTCGACGAGCCCACGCTCGGCCTGGCGCCCCGGGTCGTCGCCGAGATCCTCGACGTCCTCCGCCGGATCAACCGGGAGGAAGGCATCACCGTGCTCTTCATCGAGCAGAATGTGGAACTGGCGCTGTCGGTCGCCGCGCGGGGCTACATCCTCGAGTCGGGCCGCGTCCTCCTGGAGGGCGCCGCCGCCGCGCTGCTGGCGTCGCCCGAGGTGCGCCGCGTGTTCCTCGGGCTCTGACCGGCCCGGCGCCGCCGCCGCGCGGGGACCCGGTCGGATTGCCGCTGCCGCCGCCGCTATGCTACCGTAAGGGGGCTGGTTCGCACTCACCTCGTGATGAGCATCACCCCGGCCATCGAGCACCCGGAGCGGAGGACCCCATGGCGACTCAGGCCACGCTGCACCTGACGGAAGCTGCGTTCGACCAAACGCTGGCCAGTCGGACCGAAGCGGTCGTCGTCGACTTCTGGGCCGAGTGGTGCGGGCCCTGCAAGGCGATCGCGCCGGTCCTCGAGGAGCTGGCCGGGGAGTACGCCGGCCGCGTGACCATCGCCAAGGTGAACGTCGACGAGCATCCGGGGCTCGCGGCCCGCTTCCAGGTCCGCTCCATCCCGACGCTGCTCTTCTTCAAGGGCGGCCAGGTCGTCGACCAGGTCATCGGCGCGGTGCCGAAGGCGCAGATCAAGAAGCGCTTGGACGCGGTCGCCTGAGAGGGTCCGCCGGTGAGTGGCGAGGACCCCGAGGCTCCAGGGGTCTCCACCGCGACGCTGGCCGGCCTGGGTGAGCGCGGCCTGATCCGCCGGCTTCGGCGGCGGCTGCCGCCGCCCGGCCCGGATGTCCTGGTCGGCGTCGGGGACGACGCCGCCGCAGTGCGCGGCGGCTTCGAGACGCTCCTCCTCACCACCGACACCCTGCTGGAGGGCGTTCACTTTCGCCGCTCCACCGCCACGCTCCGCGACATCGGCGCCAAAGCGATCGCGGTGAACGTCTCGGACATCGCGGCGATGGGCGGCGAGCCCCGCTACGCGCTCCTCGCCCTCGCGCTCCCGCCGGATCTGGAGGTGGCGGAGGTGGACGAGCTGTTCGCCGGGGTCCTCGACATGGCCCGGGAGCACGGCGTGGCCCTCGTCGGCGGCGATACGTGCGCGGGACCGAGCGGCGTCGTCCTGTCCGTGACCCTCGTCGGCCAGGTCGATGGCGCGCCCCTCCGGCGGAGCGGCGCCGGGCCGGGCGACGCCATCCTGGTCACCGGCAGCCTCGGCGCGTCGGCGGCAGGGTTGGCCGTCCTCGAGCGCGGTCTCGTGGGGCTGCCGGCGGCCGTCGTCGAGACCGTCGTGCGCGCCCATCGCCGGCCGACGCCCCGCGTCGCCGAGAGCCGGCAGATCCGCGCCACGGGCGGCGCGACGGCCATGATCGACCTCTCGGACGGCCTCGTGACCGACCTCGGGCACATCGCGGCCGAGAGCGGCGTGGGGGCCCGGGTCGAGGTCGACACGCTCCCGGTGGCCGAGGCGACCCGGGCCGTGGCCGGGGCTCTCGCCGTCGATCCCCTGCGCTGGGCGCTGAGCGGCGGCGAGGACTACGAGCTGCTCTTCACCGCGACGGCCGCCCGCGCGGCCGACCTGGCCCACGCGGTGACGGCGCGGACCGGCACGCCCGTCCGGCGCATCGGCGAGGTGCGGCCCCGGGACGAAGGCGTGCGGTTCGTCGACCACGCCGGCCGCCCGCACGTCGTCACGCCCGGATTCGATCATTTCGGCTGAGCGATGGAACGGCTGATCCTCGACGCCATCGTGCTGGTGGCCTTCCTCGGCGTGTCGGCCCTGCTGGCCGGGGCCGAAGCCGCCTACTTCTCGCTCTCGCGGCTTGGCAGCGCGCATCTCGAGCCGGAAGAGTCCCCCGGGCACGCGCTCCTCGCGCGGGTCCTGCGCGACCCCCACGATCTGCTGATCACCTTGCTCGTCGGGATCACGCTGGTGAACATCGCGGCCTCCGCGCTCGCCGCGCAGGTCGCGACGGGCCTGTTCGGGCCGCGCGGGATCGCGATCGCCATCCCCATCATGGTCTTCCTGATCGTCGTCTTCGGCGAGGTCCTCCCGATGACGATCGCGGTGGGGGCGCCGCACCGCTTCGGCCTGCTCGTCGCGCGCCCGGTGCTGGCGCTCCGGTGGCTCCTCACGCCCGTCCGCCGGCTCCTGGGCGCCTTCACGCGTCGCGTCTCGCGGGCGGCCGACGGCGAGGGCGTGGCCAAGGCGGCGATCACCGAGGCCGAGCTGCGCACGCTGGTCGAGGTGGGGCACCAGGAGGGGGTCGTCCAGCGCAAGGAACGCGAGATGATCCACGGCGTCTTCGAGCTCGGCGAGACCACGGTCGCCGAGATCATGGTGCCCCGCACGGACGTGTTCGGCATCGACCTGACGACCCCGCCCGACCGCCTCCTGCCGGCGATCCGAGCGAACCTGCATCACCGCGTCCCGGTGTACGAGGGCAGCCTCGACCACGTGGTCGGCATCCTTCAGGTGAAGGACCTCCTGCCCTACTACGCGGGCCTCCCCCCCGACTTCGACCTTCGCAGCCACCTGGCCGTGCCCTATTTCGTCCCGCAGTCGAAGCGGGCCGACGCGCTCCTGCGCGAGCTCAAGGGGAAGAAGCTCCGGACGGCGATCGTCGTCGACGAGTACGGAGGCACCGCCGGCCTCATCACCCTCGAGGACATCCTGGAGGAAGTCGTCGGGGAGATCCGGGACGAGTTCGAGGCCGAAGAGCGGTTGGCCCAGTCGGTCGACGAGCGGACGTGGCGCGTGGCCGCCAAGATGGCGATCGGCGATTTCAACGTGGTCACGGGGCTCCGGATACCGGACGAGCACTTCGACACGGTGGGTGGGTGGGTCCTCGATCTCTTCGGCCGGGTGCCGCACCGGGGCGAGCACGTCGAGGCGGACGGGGTCCGGGTCACCGTCGAGACGATGCACCGCAACCGGATCCTCCAGGTCCTCGTCCACCTGGCCGCGTCCCCCGCCACGGGGTCCGACGGGGCGACGGCGCCGGAGCCCGGCGATCTCGGGGACGCGTCGTGAACGTCGGCACCACGCTGGCGCTGGTCTTCCTGTGCCTGCTCGCCTCGGCATTCTTCTCGAGCGCCGAGATCGCCTTCCTGGCCGCCAACCGGGTCCGGCTGCGCCACCTGGCCGAGCAGGGCTCCCGGGTGGCCCGCGGCTACATGGAGGCGTTCCAGCACCCGGAGCGCCTCCTCTCGACCGCGATGATGGGAGTCACGATCGCCCACGTCGTCTCCTCGGCGGTGGCGACGGCTGCGCTGCTCCCCTGGGTCGGGGCGCAGGCCTCGCTCTGGGCGACGGTGATCCTGACGCCCCTCATGCTCGTGTTCGGGGAGATCCTCCCGAAGGCGTTGACCCAGCCCCGGGCCACCGGCATCGCTCTTCGCACGTTCGATCCGCTCCGCGGCATCGCCTGGCTCCTCACCCCGGCCGTCGGCGTCGCCAACCTCTTGGTCCGGGCGATCCTGGGCGGTCTGGGGCACGGGGAGCGCCGAGACCCGTTCGTCTCCCGCGCCGACCTGCGTCTCCTGGTCGAGCGCGAGCCGGACGGGACGACCGACGTCCTCGAGGCAGAGCGGGAGATGATCGAGGGGATCTTCGACCTGGTCGAGACCTCGGTGCGCGAGGTCATGGTCCCGCTGGTCGACATCGTCGCCGTGCCCGAGGACGCCGGCATCGACGAGGCGACCGCGCGCATCCGGGAGAGCGGCCACTCTCGCCTGCCCGTGTACCGCGAGCGCATCGACAACATCGTGGGCGTGGTGGCCGCGCTCGACATCCTGGGCCGCGGGGCGGCCGGCGACACCGTCCAGACCCTCATGCGGCCCGCGCACTACGTACCGGCCGCCAAGCGCGTCAGCGACCTCCTGCCGGAAATGCAGCGGCGCCGGATCCAGCTGGCCATCGTGGTGGACGAGTACGGCGCCAGCCAAGGGATCGTGACGGTCGGCGACATCGTCGAGGAGATCGTCGGCGCGATCCCGGACGACCGCGAGCGCACGCCCTCGCAGCTCGTCCGGCTGGCCGACGGCAGCTACCTCGTCGCCGGGCGTCTGTGGATCGAGGAGCTGAACGAGGCGCTGGAATGGGATCTCCCGAAGAAGGACTACGAGACCGTGGCGGGCCTGATCCTCGCCTCCCTCGGGCGCATCCCGCGGCCGGGGGAGCAAGTCACCGTCGGCGCCTACGAGCTGGCCGTGGTGGACGCCGACGAGCGGCGGATCCTGAAGGTCAAGGTCCAGGCGCGCCCGCGATCGACCGACTCCACTCCCGCGAAGTCGCACGGAGGACACTGAGCATGGCCGGCAGCATGGTGACCTTTCCGACCAACGGCACCACGACGTCCGGGTACTTGGCCGTCCCGCCGAGCGGTGCCGGGCCCGGCGTCCTCGTCATCCAGGAATGGTGGGGCCTGGTCCCGCACATCAAGACGGTCTGTGATCGCTTCGCGGTCGAGGGCTTCGTGGCGCTGGCCCCCGACATGTACCACGGGCAGACCGCGAGCGAGCCCGATGGGGCCGGCAAGCTGTTCATGGCGCTCAACATCGCCCGGGCGGAGAAGGATCTCCGGGGCGCCGCGGCCTATCTCGTGGGCCGCTCGGCCACCCGCGCGATCGGCGCGGTGGGATTCTGCATGGGCGGGCAGCTCGCGCTCTTCGCCGCGACGCTCAACCCGGCCGTCGGGGCGTGCGTGAACTTCTACGGCATCCACCCGAACGTGAAGCCGGATTACGCGAAGCTCGCCGGGCCCGTGCTGGGGCTCTACGCCGAGCGGGACGGCTTCGTGACGCCGGCGGTCGCCCGGCAGGTCGACGCCGACATCCGGAAGGCCGGCAAGTCGTCGGAGATCCACATCTACCCGAGCGTCGACCACGCGTTCTTCAACGACGAGCGCCCGGACGTCTACGACCGGCCCGCGGCCGAGGACGCGTGGCGGCGGACGCTCACGTTCTTCCGCCGGCACCTCAAGTAGCGAGCCGGCCCGAACGTACGGCGAGGGGGGTCACTCGACCCCCCTCGCGCCGCGACGCCCCTCCCCGACGGGCTCGCGCGGATCCGTGCGCCGCGCGCGCTAGCCGCGACCGGCGGCGGCCGCCGCCTTCCGGGCCTTCTTGGCCTCTTTGCCCTTGGGTTCGGCGCTCTTCTTGCCCTTGTCGGCCTTCGGCTTCGGAGCCTCGGGGCGATCGACCAGCTCGAGGATCGCCAGCGGGGCGCCGTCGCCGCGCCGCGTCCCGATCGGAACGATGCGCGTATAGCCGCCGCGCCGGTCGCTGTAGCGGGCGGCGACGGTGTCGAAGAGCCGCCGCACCACGGTCGTGTCGGGGACCAGGGTGAGCGCCTGTCGGCGGGCGTGGAGGTTGTCCTCCTTCGCCAGCGTCACCAAATGATCCGCCAGCGGCCGGATCGCCTTCGCCTTGGCCGACGTGGTCGTGATCCGCTCGTGGGTGAAGAGCCCCGTCAGGAGGTTCCGGAACAGGGCCCAGCGGTGGGCCGTCAGCCGGCCCAGCTTCGAGCCGCCGCGCTTGTGCCTCATGCCTGCCTCATGGCCTCCGCGGAGGCGGTCGTCGCCGAGGGCTCGTCGTCGTCCTCCTCCGCCCCGGCGGGCGTGAAGAGATCGAAGTGGTCCCGGAGGAGCTTCGAGGCCTGGACGAAGGCCTGGTCGGGGCCGATGCTGCCGTCCGTCGTGATCTCGACCACCAGCTTCTCGTAGTCGGTGATGTTCCCGAGGCGCGACATCTCGACGTGGTAGTTCGCGCGCCGGATCGGCGAGAACGCCGCGTCGAGCGCCACCGCGCCGGCCGGCATCCCTTCGGGCTGCCGGTCGGCCGAGACGTACCCGCGACCGGCACGGACGCCGAGCTCGAGGGCAAGCCGGCCGCCCTCGGCGACGGTGGCCAGGTGGAGCTCGGGATTGAGCACCTCGACGCCGGACCCCGTGACGTCGGCCCCGGTCGCGCTCCGCGGCCCTCGCACCTCGAGCCGGGCGGTCCCCGACTCCGCGTCACCGGACAGCCGCACGACCAGCTTCTTCAGGTTGAGCATGAGGTTCGCGAGATCCTCCTCGACGCCGGGCACGCGCTCGGCGTCCGGACCGGTCCCCGCGATCTTGACCCACACGACGGCCGCCCCGGGGATGGCGGCCAGGAGGACCCGGCGCAGCGAGTTGCCGACCGTGAGCGCGTACCCCTTCTCGAACGGCTCGGCCGTCATGCGGCCGAAGGTCGAGGTGAGATCCTCCCACTCGATCCGACGCGGGCGCTGGAACATCAACCGCGGCATTCGTCCGACCTCGCTATTTCGAGTACAGCTCGACGATGAGCTGTTCCTGCACCGGAATCTGGATGTCGTCGCGCAGCGGCAGGCTCCGCACGGTCCCCGCCTTGCCCGGCGCCGCCAGCTCGAGCCACTGCGGCACGTGCCCACGCCCCGCCGAGAGGTTGTCGGTCACCCGCTCCTGGAGCTTCGAGGCGGAGCGGAGCTGGACCTGATCGCCCACCCGGACCAGGAACGACGGGATCGCGACGCGGCGCCCGTTCACCTGGAAGTGACCGTGCGCGACCATCTGCCGCGCTTCCGCCCGCGACGCCGCGAAGCCGAGCCGGAAGACGACGTTGTCCAGTCGCCGCTCGAGCAAGCGCAGCAAGTTCTCGCCCGTCACGCCCTTCTGACCTTCCGCCTGCGCGAAGTAGCGTCGGAACTGCCCCTCGAGAAGCCCGTAGATGCGCTTGGCCTTCTGCTTCTCGCGCAGCTGCTGCCCGTAGGCGGACTGCTTCGAGCGCCCCAGGCCGTGCTGGCCGGGCGGGTAGTTGCGGCGCTCGATCGCGCACTTGTCCGTGAAGCAGCGCGACCCCTTCAAGAACAGCTTGAGGCCCTCCCGCCGGCACAGCCGGCAGACGGCGTCGTTGTATCGTGCCAACTCCAGTCCTCCTCGCTACACGCGGCGCCGCTTGGGCGGCCGGCAGCCGTCGTGGGGGATCGGCGTGACGTCGCGGATGGCGGTGATCTCGAGCCCGACCGCCTGGAGGGAGCGGATGGCCGCTTCCCGGCCCGCGCCGGGGCCCTTCACGAAGACCTCCACCTGCTTCAGGCCGATCTCCATCGCCTTGCGCGCCGCCGATTCCGCCGCCATCTGCGCGGCGAACGGCGTGCTCTTGCGGGAGCCCTTGAAGCCCACGCTCCCCGCGCTCGCCCACGCGACCACCCCGCCCATCTTGTCGGTGAGGGTCACGATGGTGTTGTTGAAGGTCGCCTGCACGTGCGCGATGCCCGTGCGGACCTCGCGTCGCTCCTTGCGCTTCCCGCTCTTCCTGGGCTTGCCTGCCGCCGCCTCAGCCATGGATGCCTACGCCTTTCCCGTCGTCGGGTTCTTCGCGGTGCTCTTCTTGCGGATGCCGACGCCGCGGCGCGGCCCCTTGCGGGTGCGCGCGTTCGTGTGCGTCCGCTGCCCCCGGACGGGGAGCCCCTTCCGGTGGCGGATCCCGCGGTAGCTCCCGATGTCCATGAGCCGCTTGACGTTCATCGTGACCTCGCGGCGCAGGTCGCCCTCGACCCGCTGCTCGCGCTCGATCACCTCGCGGACCCGGGCCGCCTCGTCCTCCGTCCACTCGCGGACGCGCCGGTTCAGGTCCACCCCGGCCCGGCCCAGGATGCGCCGGGACGACGAGCGGCCGATCCCGAAGATGTACGTCAAGGCGACCTCGCCCCGTTTGTCGCGCGGCAGATCCACTCCCGCTACGCGTGCCATGCCTCCGTCCTCTCCCGCCCGTCAGCCCTGACGCTGCTTGTGGCGCGTGTTCTCGCAGATGACCCGGACGACGCCCTTGCGTCGGATCACCTTGCACTTCTCGCATCGCGTCCTGATGGACGGCCGCACCTTCATTGACCCTCTCCGTCTACTTGAACCGGTATGTAATGCGGCCCCGCGTCAGGTCGTACGCCGAGAGCTCGACCTTGACCCGATCGCCGGGGAGGATACGGATGAAGTGCATCCGCATCTTGCCGGAGACGTGCGTCAGCACGCGGTGGCCGTTGTCCAACTCCACGCGGAACATCGCGTTCGGCAGGGGCTCCACCACCTTGCCCTCCACCTCGATCGCGTCGTCCTTCGGCTTTTTCCCCTCGCGCTCCTCCGGGAACTGCCCGCGCCGCCGTCTGGCCATCAGACCGTCTCCTTCGTGTCTGCGGTCAGCACGTCCGGCCTCCCTTCGGAGACCGCCACCGTGTGCTCGAAGTGCGCCGCCAGGCTGCCGTCCGCGGTCACCGCCGTCCACCGGTCCGCCAGCACGCGCACCTCCCAGTGCCCCATCGTGACCATCGGCTCGAGGGCCAGGACCATGCCAGGCCGGAGCAGCGGACCGCGGCCGGGCTCCCCGAAGTTCGGCACCTGCGGATCCTCGTGGAGGGCGCGGCCGATGCCGTGACCCACGAAGGCGCGCACTACGCCGAACCCCGCCCCCTCCACGTGGCGCTGCACGGCCGCCCCGACATCTCCGATGCGGTTGCCGGGCCGGCACTGCGCGATCGCGTGGTCCAGCGACTCCCGGGTGACGTCCAGGAGGCGCCGGGCCTCGTCGCTGATCTCGCCCACCGGGAGCGTCATCGCGGCGTCGGCGTAGTAGCCCTCCACGATCGCGCCCAGGTCCAGGCCGATGATGTCCCCCTCGCGCAGCCGCCGCTTGGCTGCGGGAATGCCGTGGACGACCTCCTCGTTGATCGACGCGCAGATCGTCGCCGGATAGCCCCGGTAGCCCTTGAACGCCGGCTTGGCCTTCCGGCCGCGGATCAGGGCCTCCACCTCCCGGTCGATCTCGAGCGTGGACACGCCCGGCTTCACGAGGTCCCGGCACATCCGGAACGCCTCCGCCAGGATCTGGCCGGCCGCCCGCATGTGCTCGATCTGCGCCGCCGACTTCAGCTCGATCACCGCGCCCCCTCGGCGGCCCGGACGAGGTCGGCGTGGACCGCGTCCACCGTGCCGGCCCCCGAGATCGTGGTGAGGAGCCCGCGCGCCCGGTAGTAGTCGATCAGGGGCCGGGTGTCCCGCGTATACACCGCCAGCCGGCGCCGGATCGTCGCCTCGTCGTCGTCGGGTCGCTGGAAGAGCTCCCCGCCGCACGCGTCGCACCGGCCCGGCGTCCGAGGCGGCGAGAGCGTGCGATGGTAGTTCCGGCCGCAGCTCTTGCAGACCAGGCGGCCGCCCAGCCGGGCGACCAGCTCGTCGTCGCCCAGCTCGAAGAGCACCACCCGCTCGAGCGGGGTCGCCTCGGCCTCGAGCAGGCGGTCGAGCGCCTCGGCCTGCGCCGCCGTCCGCGGGAAGCCGTCCAGGACGAACCCCTTCCGCCCGTCGGGCTGCCCGAGGCGCTCGCGGACCAGCCCGATGATCACCGCGTCGGGAACCAGCTCGCCGGCGTCCATGTAGCGCCGGGCCTCGAGCCCGAGGCGCGTGCCCTGCGCCACCGCGTCCCGGAGCATGTCGCCGGTCGAGATCTGCGGCACGCTCCAGCGCGCGGCGAGACGGCGCGCTTGCGTCCCCTTGCCCGCCCCCGGCGGCCCGAGCAGCACCACTCGCATGTCAGGCCCGGACCTTCTGGCGCCGCCGGAGGAAGCCCTCGTAGTGGCGCATGAGCAGGTGCGATTCCATCTGCCGCACCGTATCCAGAGCCACGCCGACGACGATGAGGAGGCTCGTGCCGCCAAAGTAGAACGGCACGTTGAACGCGCGGATCAGGAAGTCGGGCAGCACCGAGATGAGGGCCAGGAAGATCGCCCCCGGCAGCGTGATGCGCGTGAGCACGCGGTCGATGAACTCCGACGTCTTCTTGCCGGGGCGCACGCCGGGGATGAACCCGCCGTACTTCTTCATGTTGTCCGCGAGATCGTTCGGATTGAAGATGATCGCGGTGTAGAAGTACGTGAAAAAGACGATGAAGCCCATGTAGAGGACGTAGTAGAGACCGTGCTGCGGCAGCGGCCCCGGCGAGAGCGCGTCGGACACCGCCTGCATCCACCAGGTCGGGACGAAGCGGGCGAGCGTCGCCGGGAAGAGGATCAGCGACGACGCGAAGATGACGGGGATGACCCCGGCCGTGTTGATCCGCAGCGGGATGTGCGTGGACTGCCCCCCGTACACCCGGCGTCCGACCACCCGCTTGGCGTACTGCACCTGGATCTTGCGCTGCCCCTCCTGCATGATGATGACCGCCGCCGTCACCGCGAGCATCAGCGCGATGACGCCCAGCAGCACGAGCGGCTTCATCTCGCCGGTCCGCAGGAGCTGGTACGTGCCCTCGAGGGCCGACGGCAGACGGACGACGATGCCGGCGAAAATGATCAGCGAGATGCCGTTGCCGATCCCCTTCTCGGAGATCTGCTCGCCGAGCCACATGATCAGCGCGGTGCCCGAGGTCAGCGTGATCATCGTGATCAGCCGGAAGGCCCAGCCCTTGTTCGGCACCAGGGTGGCGCCGCCGGCGTCCATGCTCTCGAGGCCGATCGCGATGAACAGGGACTGGAACGCCGAGAGCACGATGGTGCCGTAGCGGGTGTACTGCGTGATCTTCTTCCGCCCGGCCTCGCCCTCCTTCGCCAGCCGCTCGAGCGCCGGCACGACGACGGTCAGGAGCTGGAGGATGATCGAGGCGGAGATGTAGGGCATGATCCCGAGGGCGAAGACCGTCAGGCTCCGGAGGTTCCCGCCAGAGAACAGGTCCACCAGGCCGAGCAGCGTCCCCTGGACGCTGTCGAAGAACCGGGCGAGCGCCTCCGCATCCACCCCGGGGGTGGGCACGTGCGCGCCCAGCCGGTAGGCGGCCAGGAGCCCCGCCGTCACCAGGAGCCGGCGCTTGAGCTCCGGGATCTTGGTGACGTTCTGGAGGTTCCGGAGGACCTCGATCACGCCGGGAGCACCTCGGTGCGACCGCCGGCCGCCGCGATCTTCTCGGCCGCCGTCTTCGAGAAGGCGTGGGCGCGCACGGTCAGCGCGGCGCCGGCGAGGTCGCCGTCCCCCAGGACCTTGACGAGCCGGCTCGCCCGCGCCGCCATGAGTCCCGCGCCGACCAGGGCCTCGGGGCCGACGTCCCCGCCCTGCGGGAAGCAGCGGGCGAGGTCGCCCACGTTGACCACCGCGAACTCCCGGTGAAACGGGTTCTTGAAGCCGCGCTTCGGGATCCGGCGATAGAGCGGCATCTGGCCGCCCTCGAAGCCGGGCGCCTTGCCGCCCCCCGAACGGGCCTTGTGCCCCTTGTGGCCCTTGGTGCTCGTCTTGCCGTGGCCCGACGCGGGACCCCGGCCCACGCGCTTGCGCGGCTTCCGGGCTCCGCGCGGCGGACGGAGATCGCCGAGCTTCATGACCGCTCCTCCGGCTCGACCCGCACCGCGTAGGGCACCTTCGCGACCATGCCGCGGATCACCGCCGAGTCGTCGTGGACCACCGTCGCGCGGATCCGGCGGAGCCCCAGCGCCTGAAGCGTCCGCACGTGACCCGGCTTGAGCCCGATCGGGCTCCGCGTGAGGGTGATCTTAAGCTTCCTGCTTGACAAGAACCGCCTCCTCGACTTCCTGCGTGGCCTTCCGCCGGAGCCCCTGGAGATCCTGGAGCTTCCGGATCCGCCGGAGCGCGTCCAAGGTCGCCTTCAGCACGTTGTGCGGGTTGTGCGAGCCGAGCGTCTTGGTGAGCACATCCTGGACCCCGGCCGCCTCGAGCACCGCCCGGACCGCTCCGCCGGCAATCAGCCCCGTCCCCTGGGTCGCCGGCCGGAGGAAGACCCGTCCCGAGCCGAAGTGGCCGGTGATCTCGCACGGCAAGGTGGTGTCCCGGAGCGGCACGTAGAGGAGGTCCTTCTTGGCGTGCTCGACCGCTTTCCGGATCGCCTCGGGAACCTCGTGGGCCTTGCCGAGACCCACGCCCACGTGCCCGCCTCCGTCACCCACCACGACCAGCGCGGTGAAGGAGAACCGACGTCCGCCCTTCACCACCTTGGCCACGCGGTTGATCGCGACCACGCGGTCCTTCAGCTCGAGCCCGCCCGGATCGATGCGCCCCTCCGCCATGTGCTCTCCCGTCCGCCGTCCCGGATTCCCTAGAATGCGAGCCCCGCGGCGCGCGCCGCGTCCGCCAGGGCCTTCACGCGGCCGTGGTACTTGTACCCGCCGCGGTCGAATACGACCTTCGCGACCCCGCTGGCCTGGGCCTTCCGCGCGATCAGCTCACCCACGGCCTTGGCGGCCGCCACGTTGCCCCCCGAACGAAGCGTGTCCTTCAGCTCGGGCGACAGGCTCCCGGCGGCCGCGACCGTGACGCCGCGGTTGTCGTCCACCACCTGGGCGTAGATGTGCTTCGAGCTCCGGTACACCACCAGGCGCGGACGCTCCACCGACCCGCGCACCACGCGCCGGATGCGGCGGTGCCGATTCGTTCGACCTTCCACGCGCTCAGTCACGCCCACCGTCGATCTCTCCTCGCGGAACGCCGGCTACTTCGCGCCGGTCTTTCCGGCCTTCTTGCGCACGAACTCGCCCGCGAAGCGGACACCCTTGCCCTTGTACGAATCGGGCGGCCGGAGGGCGCGCAGGCGGGCCGCCGTCTGGCCGACCAGGTACTTGTCCACGCCGCGAAGCGTGATCCCCGTCTGCTTCTCCACCTCGGCGGTCACGCCGGCGGGCAGGGTGAAGACGATCGGGTGCGAATAGCCGAGCGCGAAGGTGAGATTCCCGCCGGCCTGCTGCACCCGATACCCGATGCCCTGGATCTCGAGCTTTCGCTCGAAGCCCTCGGTGACGCCCTGCACCATGTTCGCGACCAGCGCCCGCGTGAGCCCGTGGAGCGCCCGGGCCGTTCGGTGCTCGGCCCCGCGACCCACGACCAGGGTCCCGTCGGAGACCTTCACCGAGCAGAGATCGTGCACCTTGAGCTCGAGCCGACCCTTCGGGCCCTTGACCTCGATCTGCTGTCCCTGGATGCCCACCTGGACACCCTTCGGGATCGCGATCGGCTTCTTTCCTATCCTCGACATCGTTCAGTCCCTCGCCGTGGTCTCGACCCTGGCGGCCGCGTCACCAGACGTAGCAGAGAACCTCGCCGCCCACCTTGGCCTTGCGAGACTCGCGATCCGTCAGCAGCCCCTGCGGGGTGGAGAGGATCGCCACGCCCATCCCCCCGAGCACGCTCGGGATCCGCTCGGCCCCGACGTAGAGGCGCCGGCCCGGCTTGGACACGCGCCGAAGGCCGCTGATCACGCGCTCCTGCCCGGGCCCGTACTTCAGGTAGATCCGGAGCACGCCCTGCCGCTTGTCCTCGATGAGGCGGAAGTTCTTGATGAACCCCTCCTCCTTGAGGATCTCCGCCAGCCGCACCTTCAGGCGGGAAGCCGGGATATCCACCTTCTCGTGCTCGGCCAGACTGCCGTTGCGGACGCGCGTCAGCATGTCCGCGACCGGATCCGTCACCATCGCCATGGATCGCTCTCCCTCGCGTTGACTTACCAGGAGGCTTTGGCCACGCCCGGGATCTCGCCGCGAAGGGCCAGGTTCCGGAAGCAGATTCGGCACAGCTGGAACTTGCGGAGGTAGCCGCGCGGACGGCCGCACATGCGGCACCGCGTGTAGCCCCGCGCCTTGAACTTCGGAGCCCGCCGCTGCTTGTTGATCAGGGACGTCTTTGCCATCGACTCGCTCTCCGCCCTACTCGCGGAACGGCACGCCGAGGTGCGTCAGCAGGGCCTTCGCCTCCTCGTCGGTCGCGGCCGTCGTGCAGATGATGATGTCCATCCCGCGGACCTTGTCGATCTTGTCGTAGTTGATCTCCGGGAAGATGATCTGCTCCTTGAGCCCGAGCGCGTAGTTCCCGCGCCCGTCGAACGACTTCGGGGACACCCCCCGGAAGTCGCGCACCCGCGGCAGGGCGACGCTGACCAGGCGGTCCAGGAACTCGTGCATCCGCGCGCCGCGGAGCGTCACCTTGGCGCCGACCGGCATCCCGGTCCGCACCTTGAAGGCCGCGATCGACTTCCGGGCCTTCGTCACCACCGGCTTCTGACCGGTGATGGCCACCAGGTCGGCGGCGGCGGCGTCCATCACCTTGGCGTTCTCCTTGGCCTCGCCCAGCCCCATGTTGACGACGATCTTCTGGAGGCGCGGCACCTGGTGCGGGTTCCGGTATCCCCGTTCCTGCATGAGCGCCGGCAGGATGGTCGCCCGGAACCGCTCGCGAAAGCGCGGCGGGATCTGGCCCGTGCCGCGCGCCCGGGCGGGCGGCGCCGCCGGCGCGGCCGCCTTCGCCGCCGCCGGCCCACCCTTGCCGCCCTTCCCCGGCGTCCCGGGCTTGCTCCCGCCGCCGGCCGGCTTGCCGCCGGCGGCCTTGGCCGGAGCGCCTTCGGGCTTGTCTGCCTTCGCCATCGCGTCCTCTCCTAGGCTTTGTCGACGATGTCGCCGCAGCGCCGGCACACGCGCGCCCGCCGGTCGTCCGCCAGCACCCGCATGCCCACGCGGGTCGGCTTGTCGCACTTGCTGCACACCAGCATCACGTTGGAGACGTGCAGCGGCGCCTCTCGCTCGATGATCCCGCCCTGACGCAGCTTCTGGGTGGGCCGCTGGTGGCGCTTGACCATGTTGACGTGCTCGACCACCACCCGTTCCCGCGCCGGCACCACGAACAGGACCTTGCCGCGCTTACCCTTTTCCCGCCCGGCGATCACCAGCACCGTGTCGTTCTTCCGGATCGTCAGCCCCCCGCGTGCCATCAGATGACCTCGGGCGCGAGCGAGATGATCTTCAGGAACTGTCGGTCCCGCAGCTCGCGCGCCACTGGGCCGAAGATGCGCGTCCCGATCGGGTTGTTCTGGGGGTTGAGGAGCACGGCGGCGTTGCGGTCGAACTTGATGTGCGACCCGTCGGGCCGCCGGATCTCCTTCGCCGTCCGCACCACGACCGCCCGCGCCACTTCCCCCTTCTTCACGGACCCCTCGGGGGTCGCCTCCTTGACGGCCACGATGATCGTGTCCCCGATCGTCGCGTACTTCTTGTTCGAGCCGCCCATCACCCGAATGCACTGGACCTTCCGGGCGCCCGAGTTGTCGGCGACGTCCAGCATCGTCCGCGGTTGAATCATGGCTGTGCCTTCCCCGAAGCCGGGCTCAGGACGCCCGCTCGAGGATCTCCTTGATCCGCCACCGCTTGTCCTTGGACAGTGGGCGGGTTTCCACGATGAGCACCCGGTCGCCCAGGTGCGCCTCGTTCCGCTCGTCGTGCGCCTTGAAGCGCGCCGTGCGCTTGATGACGCGCTCGTAGCGCGGATGGCGGAAGGCGCGCTCCACCGCGACCACGCGCGTCTTGCTCATCTTGTCGCTGACCACCACACCGACCCGGCTTTTCTGCACGCCTCGCCTCCCGACGCCTATGCCCGCTGGATCCCGAGCGCCCGCTCGCGCTGGATCGTCTGGACGCGCGCCAGCTCGCGCCGGACCTGGCCGATGCGCGCCGGGTTCTTGGCCATCGCCATCGAGACCTGGAACCGGAGGTTGAAGACCTCCTCGCGGAGCTCCTTGGCCTTCTGCTCCAGCTCGGTCTCGCTCAGATCACGGAGCTTCGTCTTGCCCCTCATCGCCGCCCCTCACTCATGACTGCTCGCGCTTGACCATCTTGGTTCGGATGGGCAGCTTCTCGCTCGCCAGGCGGAACGCCTCCCGGGCGACGTCCTCGGCCAACCCTTCCATCTCGTAGAGGATCCGGCCCGGCTTGACCACGGCGACCCAGTACTCCGGGTTCCCCTTCCCCTTGCCCATCCGGGTCTCGGCGGGCTTCTTCGTGAAGGGCTTGTCGGGGAAGACGCGGATCCAGATCTTGCCTCCGCGCTTGACCGCGCGGGTCAGGGCCACCCGGCCCGCTTCGATCTGCCGGTTCGTGAGCCAGCAGGGCTCGAGCGCCTTCAGGCCGAAGTCACCGAACGCGAGCGACGCGCCCCGGTGGGCGACGCCCTTCATCCGCCCGCGCTGGGACTTGCGGTACTTGACGCGCTTGGGTTGCAGCATGGCGCGCCGTTAGCCCAGCTCCGCGGCCCGCGCCGCCGGGAGCACTTCGCCCTTGAAGATCCACACCTTCACCCCGATGGTCCCGTACGTCGTGTGGGCGGTGGCCACGCCGAAGTCGAGATCGGCCCGCAGCGTCTGGAGCGGCACGCGCCCGTCGCGATACCACTCGCGGCGCGCGATCTCCGCCCCGCCCAGGCGCCCGGCGCACGCGATCCGGATGCCCTCCGCGCCGAGCCGCACCGAGCTCTGCACCGCCTTCTTCATCGCCCGTCGGAATGCCACGCGCTTCTCCAGCTGCAGCGCCACGTTCTCGGCCACGAGCTGGGAGTCGAGCTCGGGGTGCACGACCTCCTGGATGTCCAGGTGGATCTCCTTGCCGGTGCGCGTCTGCAGCTCGTTCTTCAGCTTCTCCACCTCGGCCCCCTTCCGCCCGATGATGATGCCGGGCCGGGCCGTGTGGACCGTGATCCGCGCCCGGTTGGCCGAGCGCTCCACGTCGATCCGCGAGATACCCGCGTGATAGAGCGCGTCCTTGATGTACCGCCGGATCTTGGCGTCCTCGTGCAGCAGATTCGCGTACTCCTTGGATGCGAACCAGCGTGAGCTCCACGTCCGGGTCGTGCCGAGCCGGAACCCGATCGGATGAACCTTCTGCCCCATCACGCGCTCCTCGTGGTCTTGGTCTTGCCCGAGCGACGGGCGGTCCCGGCCGCCGCCGGCGCCGGTCGGCGGGCGCCGCGGGCGCGCGGCCGAGCGGCGGCGCCCTCGGACCCGGTCTCTCGCGCCGGCCGCGTCGGCCCGGCCTCGACGAGGCCCACGGTGATGTGGGCGAGGCGATGCCGGATCCAGAACGCCCGGCCCATCGCCCGTGGCTGGATCCGCTTCAGCGACGGCCCACCGTCGATCACGGCGTTCACCCGGAGATCGTCCAGGTGCCGGACCTGATGGTTGTGCTCCGCGTTGGCGACCGCCGACCGGAGCACCTTCTCGATGTGCCGGGCGGCGACCTGGGGCGAGTACTGGAGGATCGCGAGCGCCTCCCCCACGGTCTTGCCGCGCACGAGGTCGGCGACCAAGCGCGCCTTGCGGGGCGACACTCGAATGTAGCGGGCGACGGCCTTGGTGAGCATGAATCCCGTCCTACTTGAGCGCCGTCAACTTCTCGGTGTGCGAGCCGTGCGCCCGGAACGTCCGCGTGGGCGAGAACTCGCCGAGCTTGTGCCCGACCATGTTCTCCGTCACGTAGACCGGGATGAACTTCTTGCCGTTGTGCACGGCCAGCGTGTGGCCGACAAAGTCCGGGCTGATCGTCGAGCGCCGCGACCAGGTCTTGATGACCTTCTTCTGCCGGGAGGCGTTGAGCGCCTCCACCTTCTCGATGAGGTGCGGGTCGATGAACGGCCCCTTGCTGACCGAGCGTCCCACGTGACCCTCCTACCGGCGCCGCCGCGCCACGATGTACCGGTCCGACGGCTGGCGCCGCCGCGTCTTGGCGCCCTTGGTCGGTTTGCCCCACGGGGTCATGGGGTGGTTGCCCTTGCCGCGCCCCTCCCCGCCGCCCATCGGGTGGTCGACGGGGTTCATGGCCGTGCCCCGCACCGTCGGCCGGATTCCGCGCCAGCGGCTGCGGCCCGCCTTGCCCACCGACACGTTCTCGTGGTCGAGGTTGCCCACCTGCCCGATCGTCGCCAGGCACGTCTGGTGGATCAGTCGGATCTCGCCCGAGGGGAGCTTGACGTGCGCCATCTCCCCTTCCTTCGCCACCAGCTGCGCGCCGGTGCCGGCGCTCCGGCAGAGCTGCCCGCCCTTGCCCGGCTGGAGCTCCACGTTGTGAATCGTCGTGCCCGCCGGGATCGCCCGGAGCGGCAGCGCATTGCCGGGCAGGATGTCGGCGCCCGGCCCGGACACCACGGTGTGGTCGACCCGCAGGCCGTGGGGGGCGAGGATGTAGCGCTTCTCACCGTCGCGGTAGTGCAGCAGCGCGATCCGGGCGCTGCGGTTGGGATCGTACTCGATCGCCGCCACCCGCGCCGGCACCCCGAACTTCTCGCGGCGGAAGTCGACCAGCCGGATCTTGCGCTTGTGGCCCCCGCCGATGTGCCGCGTGGTGATCCGCCCCTGCGCGTTCCGGCCGCCGCTGCGCTTCTTGGTGACCACGAGCCCCTTCTCGGGACGCGTCTTCGTGATCTCGTCGAAGGTCAGCATCGTCTGGAACCGTCGACCCGCCGACGTCGGCTTGAGTGTCCTGACCGCCATTTGGGCTCCCGTCCTGTCTGTCCGGCTCTCGTCCTGGGTGGGCCTACGACTCGAAGAGCTCGATCTTGTTGTCGGGGGCGAGCTGGACGACCGCCTTCTTCCACGAGGGGCGCCGGCCCACGAAGCGGCCCATCCGCTTCTCCTTGCCGTAGATCACCTGCGTGCGCACGTCGGTCACCTTCACGTTGAAGATCACTTCGACCGCCCGGCGGATGTCGACCTTGTTGGCGTCGAACGCCACCTGGAAGCTCACCTGGTTGTGCGTGTCCTTCAACGTCGTCGCCTTCTCGGTCACGAGCGGCCGCAGCACGACCTGCCGGGGATCTCTCATGCCAAGAGCCCTTCCTGCGTCGTCACCAGCGCCTGCCGCTCCGCCACCACCCGGTCGTGGCGGAGGAGCTCGGCCACCGAGACGTGGCCGGGCCGACCGAGGGTCAGCCACGGCACGTTCTGGCACGCGCGCACCAGCGCCGCGCTGGGCTCGCTCACCACCAGGAGCGTCCGGGCCTCCGCGGCGCCCAGTCCCGCCAGCAGGCCGACCAGCGTCTTCGTCTTCGGCTCGGCGAGGTCGAGGCGCTCCACGACGGTGAGCTGCCCGCCCACGAGCTTGTCGGTCCAGGCCGCCCGGAGCGCCCCGCGGCGCGCCTGCCGCGGCATCGCCTGGGCGTAGCTGCGCGGCGTCGGGCCGAAGGGCTTGCCGCCACCCTTCCACTGGGTCGCCCGGATGGAGCCCTGGCGGGCCCGCCCGGTACCCTTTTGCTTCCAGGGCTTCCTGCCGCCTCCCGAGACCTCGCTCCGGCCCTTGGTGTCGTGGGTCCCGGCCCGGCGCCCGTTCAGCTCCCGCACGACCGCCTGGTGGAGGAGGGCGCCGTGGACCGGCGCTCCGAACACGGCCGCGGCCAGCTCGAGGGTGCCGCGGGCCTTGCCGCTCGCGTCGACGACGTTCACGGTCACCGTGCCAGCCATGGTCCCGCTCACGCTTTCTTCTCGGCGCGCCGCTGCGCCTTCGACTGCTTGACGCTCTGCCGAACGAGGAGCAGGCCGCCGGTGGCGCCGGGGATCGCGCCCTTGACCACGAGGAGGTGCTGCTCCGGCAGCACGCGCACCACCTCGAGATGCGGGGTCGTCACCCGGACGGCGCCCATGCGGCCCGGCAGCCGGTGGCCCGGGAACACCCGCGACGGATCGGAGGACGCTCCGATCGACCCCGGGGCGCGGTGGAACATCGAGCCGTGTGTGGCCTCGCCGCCCGACCAGCCGTGGCGCTTGATCCCGCCCTGGAAGCCGCGGCCCTTCCGCAGACCGGTGACGTCGACCAGCTCCCCGGGCTTGAACAGGTCCACCGTCAGCGTCTGGCCGACCTGGTAGCCGTCGACCGATTCCAAGCGCACCTCGCGCAGGATCCGCGCGGCGCCGACGCCCGCCTTCTTGAAGTGGCCGGCCATGGGCTTCCGGACCTTCTTCCGCTTGGGCTCGAACCCGAGCTGGAGCGCGGCGTACCCGTCGCTCGCCTGGGTCTTCACCTGCACGACCGTGCAGGGTCCCGCCTCCAGGACCGTGACGGGCACGATGTTGCCGTCCTCGCCGAACACCTGCGTCATGCCGCGCTTGCGCGCGATCAGCCCCTGCTTCATCGCCTTGGCCATGGGTCTATGCTCTTCGGCGACCGGCGCGAGACGCGAGCAGCCCGAGGACGGAGCGAGGGCGCGAGCCGAGGCGTGTGCCGCACACGTGGAGGCTCGCGGCCGCGCGAGGACGACGGGATGCGACGCGGATCGTGCCGGTCATCAGAACTTGATCTCGACGTCGACGCCCGACGGCAAATCGAGCTTGGTCAGGGCGTCCACGGTCTGTGGCGTCGGATCGAGGATGTCGAGGAGCCGCTTGTGCGTCCGCATCTCGAACTGCTCCCGCGACTTCTTGTCGACGTGGGGCGAGCGGAGCACCGTCCACCGGCTGATGGCGGTCGGCAAGAGGACAGGCCCGGCGACGCGGGCGCCCGTCCGCCGCACCGTGTCCACGATCTCCTTGACGGAGCGGTCGAGCAGCCGGTGGTCGTAGGCCCGCAGGCGGATCCGGATCTTCTGGTCGGTCAGCAGGACCACGGCGTCACTCCACGATCTCGGTCACGACGCCGGCGCCCACCGTGCGGCCGCCCTCGCGAATCGCGAACCGCAGCTCCCGCTCCATCGCGATCGGCGTGATCAGCTCCACCGTCATCGCCACGTTGTCCCCCGGCATCACCATCTCCACCC
>JBIOVM010000033.1:0-12086 GCA_044867785.1 Candidatus Rokuibacteriota bacterium
CGAGGTGGTCGCCGGGCCGGAGCCGGGCGCGGTCGTACACGGCGCACTCGATTCCCCGCCCGTCGAAATGGATCGGCCGCATCCCCGTGCGGGCCCGCTCGGCGTTCCCGTCACCGGGCGCCGAGGCCTTGGGCGCCGGCCGCGCGGTCAGCCCCAGGCCGACGACCCGGAGGTTCACCCACTCGACGCCTTGCCGGGACGCCGCGGCGCCGCGCGACTCCGTCCGGTAGCTGTAGCCGTAGCGCTTCTCGTGGGCCGCGTGGAATCGCTCCACCGTCTCGGCGCCGCGCGCGGCGTCGATCGGGCCCGGCGGGAGCTCGACGGTGACCTCCCAGGCCTGGCCGAAGTAGCGGAGGTCGGCCAGGCGCACCAGCCGGCGAGCTCCCTCGGCCACGCCCTCGCGCGCGAGCGCGGCGGTCGCCCTCGCCTCGAGCCGCTCGAGCCGGCGGTTCAGCCGAGCGAGGTCGAGCCGGGCGTGGCGCTCGACGGAGGTCTGGACGTAGTCGTTCTTGAGGTCGACCGTGAGCAGGCCGAACGCGGAGACGGTGCCGGGCGAGGCCGGGATCAAGGCGGCCCGCAGGCCCAGGAGGTCGACGAGCCGGCCGGCCAGCAGCGGCCCCGACCCCCCGAACGCAACCAGGGTGTAGTCTCGCGGATCGAGTCCGCGCTTGACGCTCATCTGCTCGACCGCGTTCGCCTGGTTCCAGGCCGCGATCTCGAGGATGCCCTCGGCCGTGCGCTCGGGAGAGAGATCGAGCTCCGCGGCCAGCGCCTCGATCCCCTTCCGCGCGAGATCGAGCGACAGGGGGACCTCGCCGCCCAGCAGGCGCGGCGGGATGCGACCGAGCACGAGCTGAGCGTCGGTGACCGTGGGGCGCGTGCCGCCGCGGCCGTAGCACATCGGACCCGGGTCGGCGCCGGCGCTGGCAGGCCCGACCCGAAGCCCGCCTTCGGGCGCACGCCACGCGATCGAGCCCCCGCCGGTCCCGACGGTGACCAGGTCGATCATCGGCACCTTGACGGGGAACCGCCCGACGGCGCCGTCGGTGGTGATCCCGGGCTCGCCGCCCTCGACCAGGCACACGTCCGTGCTCGTGCCGCCGGCGTCCATGGTGAGAATGCGATCGATGCCCGCGGTCTCCGCCACGAAGGCCGCGCCGAGCGCTCCCGCGGCGGGCCCGCTCAGGATCGTGGTGATCGGGTGGCTCACCACCTCGCGCGCCGAGATCACGCCGCCGTTCGACTTCATCACCTGGAACGGGACGCCGGCCCCCAGCTCCGCGTCGAGCCGAGCACCGATCCGCTCGACGTAGCCGGAGACGTGGCCCTTGGCGAAGGCATCGACGAGGGTCGTGACCGTGCGCTCGTACTCGCGGTACTCCGGCCACACGTCGGACGAGATCGACACGTGGGCGGCCGGGTGCTCGCGGGCGAGCACCTCGCGCATCCGCTGCTCGTGCGCCGGATTCGCGTACCCGTGGATGAAGCTCACCCCGATCGCCGAGATCTCCCGCCGCCGGCACCAGCGGGCCACCTCGACCGCCGCCGCCTCGTCGAGCGGCCGCAGGACCTCACCGCGGTGATCCAGGCGCTCGGGGACCTCGCGCACTCGCTCGAGCGGCACGATCCGCTCCGGCTTCACCCAGAAGTAGGAATTCCCGTACCCCTGGGGGACGCTCTGGCGCGCGATCTCGAGGACGTGCCGGAACCCCTCGGTGGTCACCAGCGCGAGCCCGTCGAAGCGCTCCTCGAGCAGCGCGTTGGTCGCGACCGTCGTGCCGTGCGAGACCGCGGCCACCGCGTCGGTCGGCGCGCCGGCGAGCCGGAGGACCTTCCGCAGCCCCTCGAGCACGCCGAGCGAGGGGTCCTCGGGCGTGGACGGCGTCTTGGTGGTGAAGATCTCGCCGGACGTCTCGTCCACCGCGACGACGTCGGTGAACGTGCCGCCGGTGTCGATCCCGACGCGCAGGCGCGGCCGGCGGTCAGTCATCGCGTCGGCTCGATCAGTCACGCTTCGGAGAGCGCGCGCGCCCGACCCGCACCGAGGTCACCCGGAGATCGGTCCCCCGTCGCAACTACGGCTTCATGCCCGACGGCGCGACCTGTTCGCTCGTCAGGCCGACGCCGTCGAAGCCACGGCGCACCAGACCCGACGCCTTTGCCTCCTCGACGAGGGCGCACCCACGCCCTCACTCGATCAGCTGGGTGGCGCGCAAGCGCAGGGTCTCGGCGGCCTGGGCGCCGAAGAGGTACCAGCGGATCCCGAGAGGCTCGAGCGCCGCGCGGATCGCGGCGAGGAGCTCACCGATCGGGGAGGCGGGCGAGGCCACGCGCCGCTCGGTCGAGGCAGCCCTTGAGCTCCAAGTGGTGAGCGAGATCCGCGGCCCGCTCGGCGTCGGAGGGCCAATCCGGGCGGACCGCCCGCATGTGGAGCCACAGCGCCCGGGAAGCCCGCAGCGAGGCGTCGCCCCCGCGCGCGGCGGCCTCCTCCGCCCAATAGCGCCGCTTGGCCGCTCGGAGCAGCTCCCAGGGGCGATCGACGTATCGCCGGATGGACGACGCGTCCACCGGGTCAGTATAGCGTGGCGCCGGACCGCCCGGGGGCGACGGTCGAGCGCGGGCGCGCGCCGGCCCCAGCCGACGCGCCGAGCGAGCGCTCGAGGGCCTCGGCCCGCGCGAGCGCCGCGCGCTCCACGTCGAAGTCGGCGTCCGTCATCGGCGCCACACCGTTGACCAGCCAGCGTCGCAGCATCCGGCGCCGCGCCGGGGCGTCCGCCAGCGCTCCGATGGCCGCCGTCAGGGCCGACTTGAGCCGGCCGGGCAGATCTCGCCGCATCACGATGGGCTGGATGGGCCAGGGCCCGAGACCGTGGACCGCGCGCAGGTCCGTCCGGAGAGCGGGATCGCGCCGCCAGCGGAGCGCGAGCACGACGGAGTCGACGGCGGCGGCGTCGATGTCCCCCGTTCGTAAGGCGCGCAGGGAAGCCAGGTGGCTCCCCATGTCGCGGAGGCGGCCCAGGAAGGACGCGTCGGCGCCGTGCTCGGCAGCCGTCTGGACCACCGAGTAGTACCCGCTCAGGGACTCGCGGTCGTTGTATCCCCACCGCGCGTTCACGAGGTCCGCGAACGAGCGCGCGGGATGGTCGGCGCGCACGACGATGTCCGAGAAGTAGACCGGCCGGCCGCCGCCGCGAGGATCGTCGAACACGAGGCCGAACGGCACCAGCTCCACCGGCGGGTTGACGCGCTCCCGGAGCCAGATGTAGGGCGGGGCGCAGAAGAAGCCGACGTCGAGCTCGCCCGCGCTGAAGGGGTCGGGAACGCCGCGGGGCGGCCCGGAGTGCCGCGTCTCGATCTGGAGCTCGGTCGCGACCCCCAGGCGCTCGCCCAGGTAGTCGGCGAGATAGGCGAAGAGGCTCCGCGGCACGCTCGGGGTCAGGTACGTGCGAAGCCGGAGGACCCGGACCCCCGAGCGCCGCCGGGGCAAGCCTCGCGGGCGTGGCACCTCAGGCCTCCCGGAGCGCTTCACGCCCCTCGCGAACCTTCCGGAAGAAGGCGATCTCCTCCTTCACCGCCAGCCGGCGCGGCCGGGGAAGGTCCACGTCGAGGATCCGCACGATGCTCCCGCCGGCTCTGCCGGAGTGGCCTCGGCCCATCACGACGACGCGATCGGACAGGAAGACAGCCTCCTCGATCGAGTGCGTCACGAACACGATGCTGAGACCGCGCTCCTCCCACAGGCGGAGCAGCTCCTGGTTCATGCGGTCGCGCGTGAGCTCGTCGAGCGCTCCGAACGGCTCGTCGAGGAGCAGGACTCGCGGCGACAGGGTCAGCGCTCGCGCAATCGCCACCCGCTGCTGCATGCCTCCGGACAGCGCGTCCGGCCGGTAGTGCGCGAACGCCTCGAGCTCGACCGTGGACAGCGCCTCCCGCGCCCGCGCCGCGTAGCTGCGCCGCCGGAGCGGCCACGCCCACCACCGCGGGTCCCGCATCCGGAGCGGAAGGAGGACGTTGTCCTCCACGGTCAGCCACTCGAAGAGCACCGGCTGCTGGAAGATGACGCTCGCCAGCCCGCTCCGCATCGCCTCGGCAGCGGGGCGGCCGCAGACCTCCACGCGGCCGGCGGTGGGCGGTCGAAGCCCGGCCAGGAGGAAGAGCACCGTGGTCTTGCCGCAGCCGGAGGGCCCGATGACGGAGACGAACTCCCCGGGCGCGATGTCGAGCGTGAAGTCGGTGACCGCCTGGAGCCCGGTCTCCCCCCGGCCGCCGGCAGCGCCCGGCGACCGGTCGACCTCGTACCGCTTCGAGACT
The DNA here is from genome assembly GCA_044867785.1 of Candidatus Rokuibacteriota bacterium. GTDB lineage: Bacteria > Methylomirabilota > Methylomirabilia > Rokubacteriales > DASRDR01 > DASRDR01. The sequence goes on from JBIOVM010000033.1 coordinate 4,312, forward strand.
CGCTCCAGCCGGACGAGCGGCGCCGCCATGGCCTCCGGCGCCTAGGGCGTCACGCCGCTCTTGAACTCCGTCGTGTAGGCGGCCTTGACGTTCGGCGCCGCGGTGTAGAACCCGGCCTTGGTCAGGTCGCGAGCGACCCGATCCCAGCCGGCCGGGTCGATGTATCCCAGCCCCTTCGCCTTGGAGTCGGCCGTGACCATCACCGACTGGATGGCCTCCATGCCCTCCAGCTCGTGCTTCTCCTGACCCTTCAGGTTGCTGTTGTACTTGATGAGGGTCTGCACCGCCTCGTCGCGGTTCGCCAGCGCGTGCTTGTAGCCCTTGTAGCGCCCGGCCAGGAACGCCTGGACCACCTTGGGGTGCTTCTTGACCGTGTCCTCGGTCGTGAAGACCACGTTCTCGGGCCAGTCGATCCCGAAGTCGGTGAACGAGTACGTGTGGTACTTCTCCTTCGCCATCCGCTTGGCGACCAGGATCTCGTTGTAGATCATCGCGTGCGCGAACGGATAGTCCTTCTTGAGCCACGAGCCGATCGTCGCCGGGTCGCCCTGCTGGTTGACGACCTTGATTTTCTTCGCCCAGTCCGGCCCGATCGCCGCCTTTACCTGCTTGTCGTAGCCGATCCAGGTGGCGACGGTGCCCTCGATGTCCTTCGGGCTCTTGATCTCCTTCCACGAGATGAGCCGCACTGCCGACTTCTGGAAGTCGTGGGCCACGACCACGAGCGGGAGCTTCTGCTTCTCGCGCGCCTCCAGCACGTTGTAGGGGTAGTCCACGCCGAATGCGATCCCGCCGCCCTTCGACTCGGCCATCGTCCGGTCGATGGAGGACAACCCGGGTCCGCCGCCCACGACCTTGACGTCGAGACCCTCGAAAAAGCCCTTCTCGACCGCCGTCGGCGACCCCATGGACTCGTTGTGGAGGAACCAGGCCTCGAAGACCGTCACCTTCGTCTTGGCCGCCTGGGCCCGGGCGTCCGGGAGGCCACTCCCCGCGGGCAGGCCGGCGAGCACGAACACCAGCGCGAGAGCCAGGAGCCGCAGCGGTCGCATCATCGTCGTGTCCTCCATTCGTCTGGCGGTGAGGCGGCGACACACCTTGTCACGGCCGTCAGCGCGCGCCCCGATCGCGCGTCTTGCCCCGTGCCACGGTAGCAGGACGCGCTCGGCGAGTGCAACCGGCCGAGCGCTGGCAGGCCGCGCGGTGGGCTGCCCGACGTGGCGGCCGATACCGCGCTCGCACCACGGACGGCGAGGCCGTTTTCCCGATCGGGCCGGTGGGCTAGTCTAGGCCGAATGTCACCTTTCGCCGGCCTGCCCAACGCCTGGCTGCTGCTGGCGCTCGTGGCCCAGGTGCTCGCCTACCCGTTCTTCGAGGAGCATCCGGGCGGACGTGCCGCGATCGCCGCGTTCGACCTGGTCATCCTGGCCCTCGCCTTGCGCGCCTCGCACGCCGGCGGCCACGAGACCTGGCTGGGGTACGTGCTCGTCGTGCCGGCGATGGCGCTGCAGGCGACGGACGCGCTCGGCGGCGAAGCCTGGGGTCTCTACGCCGCGTCCCTGGCCGCCCAGGCGGCGTTCCACGCTTTCGTCGTGATCTGCCTGCTGCGCTACGTCTGGCGCGACGAGATCATGACGCGGGACGAGCTCTTCGCCGCCGCCGGCCTGTACGCGCTGATGGCCTTCGTCTTCGCCTACCTCTACGCCCTGATCGAGCACTGGCAGCCGGGAGCCTTCGTGATAAACGCCGCCAACAACCGGTACGGCGCGGTCCGCTGGTGGGACCTCCTGTACTTCAGCTTCACGTGCCTGACGAGCGTCGGCTTCGGCGAGATCACCCCGGCCAACGACCATGCCCGGTCGCTGGTCATGATCCAGCAGATGACCGGGGTGCTCTACTTCGCGCTGGTCGTCTCACGGCTGGTCACGATGCACGCCGGGCGGACCCGGGAGCTCTGACCGCCCGTTCAGCGCGCGCTCCGGTCCCGGGCCATGCTCACGTGCCACGGCAAGAACGCCCGCTCGGCCAGGGCGACGACGCCGAGCAGCAACCAGCCGATCAGCGTGCAGAAGACGGCCGCCAGGAAGACTCGCACGGTGTTCCCGACGTACCGGGAGTCGAGGATCATGTAGCCGAGGCCCTCGAAAGCGCCGAACAGCTCGCCGACGATCGCGCCGTTGACCGCCGCCATCACGCCGCCCTTCAGGCTCACGAAGACGATGGGAAGCGCCGAGGGCAGCTTCAGGAGGAATATCCGCTGCCACCAGCTGGCGCCGTAGACGTCCATCAGCTGCTCACGGATCGGCTCGACCGAGATGAACTCCTTGTGCGTCGTGTAGAGCACGGCGAAGAACGTGTACATTCCCGCGATGAGAATCTTGCTAGTGATCCCGAGCCCGAACCAGACGACCACCAGCGAGGCCAGGGCCACGAAGGGCGTGCTGTTGAGGGTTACGACGATGCGGTAGAGGAAGTCCTCGAGCCAGCCGGGCAGCCACAGGAAGAGCATCGCGGCCAGGAGCGCCGCCACCGACCCGAGCGTGAACCCGAGCACCACCTCCTGCGTGGTGATCCACGCGTACGCGAGCACCAGCTCCCAGTGCTCGCCCAGCTCCCGCGCGATCTGCGACGGAGCCGGGAGGAGGTAGGGCTGGGCGTAGAGGCGCGACGCCACCTCCCAGGCGGCGAGGGCCACCGCGCCGAACACGACCCAGGACCGCAGCTCGCCGGCGCGCGCGCGAGGCCGGATCGGGGCGACGACCTCGCCAGATGCCTCGCTCAGCGCGGAATCTCCCGCCCAGGCAGGCGAGCGCCCATGCCGTCACCCCCTGCCGTTCGCCGGGGCCGCTCCGGAAGCGACCCGGCCGGCCGCGCGGTCGCCCCGCCGGCGTGGCCGCGCGCGGACCGTACGGGCCGTGCTTCGCTCAGGCCGGCAGGCGCTCGTAGATCCCGTGGACGTCGCGCCCGTGGAAGCGGGCGATGTGGTTCGTCGGCGGCAGCGGCTCCTCGTAGAAGAACGCGGGCAGCTCGTCGTCCCGCTCCGTGAAGCCGGCTTGACGGTTGAACTCGCGCTCCAGCCGCAGCGTCTCCCGGCCCAGCGCCTCGAAGAAGGCCGGAACCAGGCTCGTGCCGTGGGCCGCGTTGATGGCGTTGGCGAGGAACTCGGTGTTGGGGTTCGTCACGCTCTGGCCGAAGATGCACAGCCCGAGCGAGTCGTTGGCGGCGACCTTCGTCTGCTGCAGCAGGCTCTGGTTCATGAGCGTCTCGAAGTCCATCTCGCGCGTCTTGAGGCGCGGCAGGTTGCCGGCCGTGTGGTCGGCGCCCTGGGCGGTGACCATCATGGTGATCCCGGTGGCCTCGACCACGCGGGGGTCGTAGGCGCTGATCGCCTGGCGCTTGATGACCGGCGTCCGGCGGACGCCGTAGTGCTCGCCGACCCGCGCCGTTCCCTGGGCCCAGCGGCGGCCATTCTCCGTCCCTCGCGCGATCTCGCCCAGGCACTCCGCCATGAACCGCGCGTCGCCGAAAGAGCCGAGCCCGGCGTCCATGAGGACGGCCAGCATCGCGCCGGTCTCGATCGTGTCGACGCCCAGGTCGTTGCAGACGAAGTTGAGCTGGGCGAGGTCGTCCGGCTCAGTGAGGCCGCAGTTCGAGCCGAGGAGCCCCAGCGTCTCGTACTCGACCGGCGACACGAGCTCCTTGCCGTTCGCGTCGTGATACACGTTGCTGCACTGGATGACGCAGCCCGGCATGCACGCGTGCGTCTGCTCGCCGCCGCGCGACGTGTTGAGGGGCCCGATGTAGTCGGCGCCGAGCTTGAACTTCTCCCCGGCGCTGGTGTCGGCCAGCCGCCCGGCGCTGAAGTTCCGGACCGGCAGGCCGCCCATGTGGTTCTGGACGTCGGCCATCCCCATCGTCCCGAGCTTCGCGTAGAAGTTCTCGACGATGCCGTCGGACTGGAGCATCTTGGCGTAGTCCTTGACGGCGGCCATGACCTTCTGGCGGTCGTGCAACGGCGGGATCCGGTCCAGGTCGACGACGATGGCCTTCACCCGCTTGGCGCCCATGACCGCCCCGACGCCTCCGCGCGCCGCCAGGCGGGACGGGCGGCTATCCTTGTCGCTGAAGGCGATGCCCGCGATCAGACCCTGGTACTCGCCGACCGGGCCGCAGAGCGCGAGGGTGACCTTCTTCCCGTAGCGCCCGTGGAGGAGCTCGGCCGCCTGGAAGTTCCCCTTGCCGAGGTATGGTGTCGCGTCGTCGAAGCCGATCGAGCCGTCCTTGCGAAAGTGGATGACCACCCAGTCCGACGCTGCCCCGTGCAGCGTGAAGCCGGCGATCCGGAGCTGACCCAGCCCGTAGCTGAAGGTGCCGCCGCCGTTCGCTTCCTTGATGCCGCCGGTGAGCGGGCTCTTGCAGCCGACGCTCGTCCGGTTCGCGTTCGAGAAGCTCGTCCCGGCGAAGGGACCGGCCGAGAAGATCAGGGGGTTGGCCGGGGAGAGCGGGTCGGCGGTGGCCGCTCCCAGCTCGAGGAGCGTCTTCGCGATGAAGTACCGCCCGGCCCGGACGATCTCCTCGCCCTCGAGGTCTCGCTTCTGGACCGTGCGGTTACTCAGGTTGATGTCATAGTACGTGCGCATCAACGCCTCCTCGCGTCCCCGGGGGGTGTCGGATCGACCCGTTACGCACCCGGCCGGCGCCACGACCCGGCCGGGCACGACGCTCCCCGACATCCTACCAGGATCCGCTCCTTGCAAGTGTCCCGGCCCGCCGCGCCTCGACGGCCCCCCGGGCCGAGAACGGGCTCTGTGTCGACGATCCCCGACCGCCGGGCTCGCCCGGGAGGGTGCTACTGTGGAGTTCGCACGAACCGTCGAACGAGGGCCCGGGCCCGCCCCCCAGCACGCGGACCTACTCCAGGAGGGCGTGATGGACACCGTCGACCGCCATTACACCCAGGGCGGGCTGGTCCGGGCGATCATCGCCGGTCTCGCGGCCCTCGGGAAGACGCCGCGGTCGGTCGCGATCGACGACCTCGGGCCGGTGGACGAGTTCCACATCGGCGGACGGTCGGCGACCGAAGAGCTGATGCGGCAGCTCGAGCTCGGTCGGGATCTCCAGGTCCTTGACGTGGGGAGCGGCCTCGGGGGTCCCGCGCGCTTCGTCGCCAGCCGGTACGGGTGCCGGGTCACCGGCATCGACCTCACGGCCGAGTTCGTCGAGACGGCCCGCGCGCTCAGCGAATGGACCGGTCTCGATGCGCAGCTCCGCTTCCACCACGGCAGCGCACTCGACACGCCGTTCGCCGACGCGGCGTTCGATCGGGCGTACATGGTGCACGTCGGCATGAACATCCCGGACAAGCGCGCCCTCTTCACCGAGGTGGCTCGCGTGCTCAAGCCCGGCGGGATCTTCGCCGTCTACGACGTCATGCGGACGGGCGACCCGCCGCGGACGTTTCCCGTGCCATGGACGGCGACACCGGAGGGCAGCGCTCTGACGACGCCCGACGCCTACAAGGCGGCGCTGCGCGCCAGCACGTTCGAGCTCTTGGCCGAGCGCGACCGGCGGGCCTTCGCCATCGAGTTCTTCAAGGCGCTCCGGGCACGAATGGCCGAGGCCGGCGGGCCGCCCCCACTCGGCCTCCACCTCGTCATGGGCAAGGATTCCGCGACCAAGATCAGCAACATGGTGGCGGGCCTCGAGCAGGGTGCCATCGCGCCGGTGGAGCTCATCGTCAGGCGCGGCGCCTGAGCCGAGCTGGCCGGACGGGGCCCGGCGCGCAACCGCGAGCCCCGGGATACTTCCCGGCCTCGAAGAGCACGGAGAGCAGGCGCGGCGGGGAATCGCTCGGTGCGCCGGGCTCGAGCCATTCCCCGAGGTGACGGAGCCGGAGGCCCGCAGCGATCCCACCGTTCACGTAGTCGGCCACTGTGTGCCGGTACGCCGGGACCCGAACGGTCGCGTCGGTCGTGGGGCCCGTGAGTCTGGCCTGGCTGCCCCGCCGCTGGCGCTCGGGGTGTAGCTCCGAGAGCCAGAGCTGTCCTCCCGGTCTGAGCACGCGAGCGGCCTCGGCGTAGATCGACGCCAGGTCGGCGACGTGCTCGAGCACGAGGTTGCCGACGACGCCGGCGGGCGCGGACGAGCATGCCCATGGACAGATCGAGAGCGACCACCGACTTCGCGCGCGCGGCCAGCCACACGGTGTTCTTGCCCGTGCCGCACTCGAGCTCCAGCGCGTCGCGGCCGTCCAGGGCCAGCGGGGATCGGCGCAGCACCTCGGCGTCGAGGTCGCGGGTGGCGTTCACGTCGGTGTCATAGCTCGCCGCCCACCGGTCGTACGCGCGCGATGTCGGATCCGATCTCGGAACGCCCCGCGGGTCTCCGCGACCGAGTCGTCGCGCGCATCATCCTGTCCCTAGTGCTTCGCGGCGCTCACGACGTCTCGGACGAGCAACACCGGGGCGCTGACGGTCAGTCTCGGTGCGGCGCTCAATGCCCCGTCTCGGACCGGCGGAACGTCACCGCCTCCTCGCGCCCGTTCACGGACACCGTCGTCCGGGGCGGCGACGTCCGCGCCACGACCTTGCCACGCGAGATGACGGCCGTCCGGACCGCGAGCGTGCGGACCGCGTCGACCGCGCTCGGGGCGTCGAAGATCACCAGGTCGGCGAGCATGCCCTCGGCGAGGCCGTAGTCCGCGACGCCGAGACACCGGGCGGCCCGCGTCGTGACGAAGTCGAGCATCTGCGTGAGCTCGTCGTGGCCGGACATGTGCCCGTAGTGGACCATCACGAAGCAGGACTGGACCGGGTCTCCGACGCCGAAGGGATACCAGGGATCCATGATCGAGTCGTGGCCGAAGGCCACGTTCACCCCCGCCCGGAGCAACTCCTTCACCCGCGTGAACCCGCGCCGGACCGGATAGCCGTCGAAGCGGCCCTGGAGGACCGAGTTGTCGAGCGGGTTCGTGACGAAGTGGAGGCCGGCGGCGTGCACCAGACGGATCAGCTTGTAGGCGTAGGCGTTGTTGTAGGAATGCATCGCGGTCGTGTGGCTCGCCGTCACGCGGCCCTGGAGGCCGAGGCGGATCGTCTCGGCCGCCAGCACCTCGAGGAACCGGCTCTGGTCGTCGTCCGTCTCGTCGCAGTGGAGGTCGGCGGGCCGCCCGTAGCGCGCGGCCAGGGCGAGCGCGGTCTTGACGTCCCGCTCTCCGTACTCCCGCGTCCACTCGTAGTGGGGAATGCCGCCCACCACGTCGACGCCGAGCTCGAGCGCCTCGACCATGAGCTCCTCGCCGTCGGGGAACGAATGGATCCCCTGCTGCGGGAACGCGACGAGCTGGATGTCGATCAGACCGCGCCAGGCCTCCCGCACCGGAAGCAGCGCCCGCACCGCCGTGAGCGAAGGGTCGCAGACGTCCACGTGGGCACGAAGATTCGTGACGCCATGAGCCAGGAGCCAGCGGAGGGCCGTATCGGCGCGGCGGGTGATGTCCGCGACGGTCAGGCTCTTCACGCGCTCGGCCCAGATCTCGATCCCCTCGAACAGCGAGCCGCTTCGGTTGGACCGCGGCTCCCCCTCGGTCAGGACGGCGTCGAGGTGCAGGTGCGGCTCGACGAGGGCGGGCGTCACCAGCCCGCCCTCCGCCTCGACCTCGATCGCGCCCCGGTCGGCCAGGCCCGGGCGAATGCGGACGACGCGCTCGCCGCGAATGCCGATGTCGACCGGCGGGTCGGCGCCCGCGACACGCGCGTTGCGGATCACCAGGTCCA
>JBIOVM010000034.1:0-15162 GCA_044867785.1 Candidatus Rokuibacteriota bacterium
CGTCCCCACGTTCACGTGCGGCTTCGTCCGCTCGTACTTCGCCTTGGCCATTCGTCCGTCCTCCCGAGCCTCTCGCTCAGCGGGAGCCCGCGCGGGCGGGAGCTCGGCCGGCCACCTTGGCCATGATCTCTTCGGCCAGGCTCACCGGGACCTCCTCGTAGCGGGCGAACTGCATGGTGTACGTGGCGCGCCCCTGGGTGGCGGAGCGCAGGTCGGTCGCATATCCGAACATGGTCGCTAGGGGCACGTTGGCGCGGATCACCTGCGACGAGCCGCGCGCCTCCATCGACGCGATCCGGCCCCGCCGGGCCGCGAGGTCGCCGTGGACCGCGCCCATGTACTCCTCGGGCGTCACCACCTCGACCTGCATGATGGGCTCCAGCAGGACGGGCTTGGCCCGCTTGACCGCTTCCTTGAACGCCATCGAGCCGGCGATCTTGAACGCCATCTCGGAGGAGTCCACCTCGTGGTACGAGCCGTCGAGGAGCGACACCTGGACATCGACGATGGGATAGCCCGCGAGGACCCCGCTCTCGGTGGCCTCGCGCATGCCCTTCTCCACCGCCGGGATGTACTCGCGCGGCACCGAGCCGCCAACGATCTTGTTCTCGAAGACGAACCCCTTGCCCGGCGCGGGCTCGATCTCGATCTCGACGTCGCCGTACTGTCCGCGCCCACCCGTCTGCCGCACGAACCGGCCCCGGGCCTCCGCCTTGGTGCGGATCGTCTCGCGGTACGCCACCTCGGGCCGGCCGACGTTGGCCTCGACCTTGAACTCCCGCAGGAGCCGGTCGACGATGATCTCGAGGTGCAGCTCGCCCATGCCGGAGATGAGGGTCTGCGCGGTCTCGGCGTCCGACGACACCTTGAACGTCGGGTCCTCGAGGGCGAGCCGGCCCAGCGACACGCTGAGCCTCTCCTCGTCGGCCTTCGTCTTCGGCTCGATCGCGACCGAGATCACCGGCTCGGGGAAATCCATCGCCTCGAGCACGATCGGCCGGTTCGCGTCGCAGAGGGTGTCGCCGGTACGGGCGAACTTGAGCCCCACCACCGCCGCGATGTCCCCGGCGCCGACGCTCTCGATCTCCTCGCGCTTGTTGGCGTGCATGCGCAGCAGCCGGCCCACCCGCTCCTTCTTCTGTTGGGTGGAGTTGTAGACGTGCGACCCCGAGTTGAGCGTCCCCGCGTACACGCGGAGGAAGGTGAGCTGCCCCACGAAGGGGTCGTTCATCAGCTTGAACGCGAGCGCCGTGAAGGGCTCCGCGTCCGAGGCCTGCCGCTCCACCGGCTCCCGCGTCTCCGGATCGATCCCCTGGATCGGCGGGATGTCGAGGGGCGAGGGCAGGTAGTCGACGACGGCGTCGAGGAGGGGCTGAACCCCCTTGTTCTTGAACGACGCGCCGCAGAGCACCGGGACGTGCTTCATCGCGAGCGTGCTGGCTCGCACCGCCGCCCGAAGCTCCTCGGGGGTGATCTTCGCGTCCTCCAGGTAGCGCTCCATCAGGCTCTCGTCGACGTCGGCCAGCGCCTCGACCAGGTGCTCGCGATACTCCCGCACCTGCTGGGCGTAGTCGGCGGGAATCGGCACGCGCTCGTAGTCCTGCCCCAGCTTGACGTCGTCTTCGGGCCAGACGAACGCGACCTCCTCGACGAGGTCGATGATTCCCCGGAAGCCGTCCTCCGCGCCGAGCGGGAGCTGGACCACCACCGGGGTCGCGCCGAGGCGGCTCCGGATCATCTCCACCGAGCGGTAGAAGTCGGCGCCGGTCCGGTCCATCTTGTTGACGTAGATGACCCGCGGGACCCGGTACTTGTCGGCCTGGCGCCAGACCGTCTCCGTCTGGGGCTCCACGCCCGCCACCGCGTCCAGGATCGCCACGGCGCCGTCCAGCACTCGGAGCGACCGCTCGACCTCGACGGTGAAGTCGACGTGGCCGGGCGTGTCGATGATGTTGATCCGGCAGTCGCGCCAGAAGCAGGTCGTCGCGGCCGACGTGATGGTGATGCCGCGCTCCTGCTCCTGCACCATCCAGTCCATCGTGGCGGTGCCCTCGTGCACCTCGCCGATCTTGTACGACCGGCCGGTGTAGTAGAGGATCCGCTCGGTGGTGGTGGTCTTCCCGGCATCGATGTGCGCCATGATGCCGATGTTGCGCGTCCGATCCAGCGGGTACTGCCGTTCCATCGACCCTTACCGACCCTTCCTTGGAGCCGCCGCCGATGCCGATACCCGCGCCGCGGTCTCAGGGGCGGGTGGGGGGCAGGGCGCGCTGGCCCGATCGTTGCCTGCTACCAGCGGTAGTGCGCGAACGCCTTGTTGGCCTCGGCCATGCGGTGGGTGTCCTCGCGCTTCTTCACGGCCGTCCCGCGGTTGTTGGCCGCGTCGAGGAGCTCCGCGGCCAGCCGCTCCTGCATCGTCTTCTCGGGCCGCGAGCGCGCGAACCCCACGAGCCACCGCATCGAGAGCGAGGTCCGACGCTCCGGTCGGACCTCGACGGGCACCTGGTACGTCGAGCCGCCCACTCGGCGGGACTTCACCTCGAGCGCCGGCTTGACGTTGTCGACCGCCTGCTTGAAGAGCTTGAGGGGATCCTGCTTCGCGCGATCGGCCATGAGGTCGAGCGCGTGGTACATGATCCCCTCGGAGAGGCTCCGCTTGCCTCCCCGCATCATCACGTTGATGAACTTCGCCACCAGGCGACTCCCGTACTTCGGGTCGGGGTTGACCTCGCGGCGCTGGATGATGGCCCGTCGGGGCATGGTCGAATGCTCCTCGCTACGCCGCGCCGCCCTTGGGCGTCTTGGCTCCGTACTTGGATCGGCTCTGCCGGCGGTTGGCCACCCCGGCCGAGTCGAGGATCCCGCGGATGATGTGGTATCGGACGCCCGGCAGGTCCTTCACGCGGCCGCCCCGGATCAGCACGATCGAGTGCTCCTGGAGGTTGTGTCCGACCCCCGGGATGTACGCTGTCACCTCGATCGCGTTGGTCAGCCGCACCCGCGCCACCTTGCGGAGGGCGGAGTTCGGCTTCTTGGGCGTGGTCGTGTACACGCGGATGCACACGCCCCGCTTCTGCGGCGAGCCGTCCATGGCGGGCGCCTTCGACTTCTTGCGCATCGCCTCCCGGCCCTGCCGGACAAGCTGACTGATGGTCGGCATCGAACCCCTTCCGTTACCGGACGCTGACGGGTTTTCCGGAGCCGGCGTCGCCAGAGTCGAGGAACATCGCCGACGCCGGGGCCAAAACTTTAACTTTATAGCAACGATCCGGACCCCTGTCAACCGGCGGGCTCGTCCTGCTCATCCGAGCGGGCTCCGATCGACGGGCATGCTCGGCGGCAGGCTCGTGGCCTGCAGCTCCTCGGTCACCGCCGCCACCTGGGCGTCCTCGCTGCGGCGCTCGTCGGCCAGCGGCTGGAGCTCGCTCTTCGCGTAAAGGGAGAGCCCGGTCCCTGCCGGGATCAGCCGGCCCACGATGACGTTCTCCTTCAAGCCCCGGAGATCGTCCACCTTGCCGCTGATCGCCGCCTCGGTGAGCACCCGCGTCGTCTCCTGGAAGGACGCCGCGGAGATGAAGCTGTCGGTGGACAGCGACGCCTTGGTGATGCCGAGGAGAACCGGCTTGGCCGTCGCCGGCCGGCCCTCGCCCGCGACCACCTTGTCGTTCTCCTCGTTGAACACGAACCGGTCCACCAGCTCGCCCACGACGAAGTCGGTCTCCCCGACCTCCTCGATGCGGACGCGCCGCAGCATCTGGCGCACGATGATCTCGATGTGCTTGTCGTTGATCGTCACGCCCTGGAGCCGGTAGACCTCCTGCACCTCGTTCACCAGGTACTCCTGCAGCTGCTTGTCGCCGAGGACGGCCAGGATGTCGTGCGGGTTCTCCGAGCCTTCCATGAGCGGCTCGCCCGCTCGCACGCGGTCGCCTTCCCGCACGGTGATGTGCTTGCCGCGCGGGACGAGGTACTCCTTGATCTCGCCGTCGTCGGCCTGGACCTCGATCTTCCGCATGCCCTTCTGAATGCCCGCGAAGCGCACGAGGCCGTCGATCTCGGTGATCGTGGCCTGCTCCTTGGGCTTCCGGGCCTCGAAGAGCTCGGCGACCCGCGGCAGACCGCCGGTGATGTCCTTGGTCTTCGTCGTCTCCCGCGGGATCTTCGCGATGACGTCGCCGGCCGACACCATGGCGCCGTCGGCGACCATCACGTGGGCCCGCACCGGCAGCGCGTAGCTGCCGATCGTGCGGTCCGTCTCCACCGCGTCGGGGCCTTCCCCCTCCACGGCCTTGATCGACACCCGCGGCTGCCGCTGCCCGCCCTGATCCTCGATGATGACCTTGCTGGCGAGGCCGGTGACCTCGTCGATCTCGTCGTGGATCGTGACGCCTTCCTCGATCTCCCGGTACATGAGCTTCCCCGCGACCTCGGTGAGGATCGGCGTCGTGTACGGATCCCACTCGACGAGCACCTGGCCCGCCGTCGCCCGCTTCCCGTCGCGCACCTTGATCTTGGCGCCGTACACGACCGGGTAGCGCTCCTTCTCGCGCCCCTTGTCGTCCACGACCGCCAGCTCGCCGTTCCGGTTCATGACGACCAGGTCGCCGTCCCGGTTCACGACGGTGCGCACGTTGTGGTAGCGGACGATGCCTCCCTGCTTCGTCTCGTGCTTCGACTGCACGGTGATGCGGGCGGTGCCGCCGATGTGGAACGTCCGCATCGTGAGCTGCGTGCCCGGCTCGCCGATCGACTGGGCCGCGATGATGCCCACGGCCTCGCCCAGCTCCACGAGCCGCCCGGCCGCCAGGTTGCGGCCGTAGCACATGATGCACACGCCGCGCTTGGCCTCGCAGGTCAGGACCGAGCGGATCTTCACCCGCTCGAGCCCGGTATCCTCGATCCGGCCGGCCAGCGCCTCGTCGATCTCGGTGCCGGCCCGCACGACGACGTCGTCCGAGAACGGGTCCCGGATGTCCTCGGCGGCCACGCGGCCCAGCACGCGGTCCTTGAGGGACTGGATGATCTCGCCGCCCTCGACCAGCGGGGTCGCGTCGATGGACTTGACCGTGCCGCAGTCCTGCTCGCTGATAATCACGTCCTGCGCGACGTCCACGAGGCGCCGCGTGAGGTACCCCGAGTCAGCCGTCTTGAGCGCGGTATCGGCCAGCCCCTTGCGGGCGCCGTGCGTCGAGGTGAAGTACTCGAGCACGGTCAGCCCCTCGCGGAAGTTCGAGGTGATCGGCGTCTCGATGATCTCGCCCGAGGGCTTCGCCATGAGACCGCGCATGCCGGCCAGCTGGCGGATCTGCTGCTTCGAGCCCCGGGCGCCCGAGTCCGCCATCATGAAGATCGGGTTGAAGTGCCCGTGCTGCTCGTCCGACTCGAGCTCGCGGAACATCTCGTCCGCGATCTCCTCCGTCACGTGCGCCCAGACGTCGACCACCTTGTTGTAGCGCTCGCCGTTCGTGATGACGCCGTCCTGGTACTGCTGGTCGACCTCGAACACCTGGCGCCGCGCCTGCTCGATCAGATCCCGCTTCAGCGACGGGGTCTTCATGTCGTCGATCCCGATGGACAGCCCGGAGAGCCCCGCGTAGCGGAACCCGATGTCCTTGAGGTCGTCCAGGAACTTCACGGTCTCGGCGTTGCCCAGGCGGTGATAGCAATCCTGGACGAGGCTGGTGATCTCCTTCTTCTTGAGCTCCTTGTTGATCGGCCGGAGCTCCATCGGCACGACCTCGTTGAACAGCACGCGGCCGACGGTGGTCTCCACCAGCTCGGCCGGGCTCGGCGGGTCGAAGCCCCGCACCCGGATCCGCGCCTGCAGGTCCACGTCCTCCGCGTCGTACGCCATCCGGACCTCTTCCATGTCGGCGAAGCTGCGGCCTTCGCCCTTCGCGTCCTTCTTCTCCTTGGTGAGGTAGTAGATGCCGAGGACCATGTCCTGGGTCGGGATCACGAGCGGCGCGCCGTTCGACGGCGAGAGCACGTTGTTCGAGGACAGCATGAGGATCTGCGCCTCGAGCTGCGCCTCGTGCGAGAGCGGCACGTGCACCGCCATCTGGTCCCCGTCGAAGTCGGCGTTGAAGGCCGTGCAGACGAGCGGATGGATCTCGATCGCCTTGCCCTCGACCAGGATCGGCTCGAAGGCCTGGATCCCGAGGCGATGGAGCGTCGGCGCCCGGTTCAGCAGCACCGGGTGCTCCTTGATGATGTCCTCGAGGATGTCCCAGACCTCCGGCCGCTCCTTCTCGACCATCTTCTTGGCGGCCTTGATCGAGGACGCCAGGCCCTTCTCCTCGAGCTTGCGGAGGATGAAGGGCTTGAAGAGCTCCAACGCCATCTTCTTCGGAAGACCGCACTGGTGGAGCTTGAGCTGCGGCCCGACCACGATGACCGAGCGGCCCGAGTAGTCGACCCGCTTGCCGAGCAGGTTCTGGCGGAACCGGCCCTGCTTGCCCTTGAGCGTGTCGGACAGGGACTTCAGCGGCCGGTTGTTGGGCCCGGTGATCACGCGCCCGCGGCGCCCGTTGTCGAAGAGCGCGTCGACCGCCTCCTGGAGCATGCGCTTCTCGTTCCGGATGATGATCTCCGGCGCCCGCAGCTCCATGAGCCGCTTCAGCCGGTTGTTCCGGTTGATGACGCGGCGGTAGAGGTCGTTGAGGTCCGAGGTCGCGAAGCGGCCCCCGTCCAGCGGCACCAGCGGCCGCAGCTCCGGCGGGATGACCGGGATCGCCTCCAGGATCATCCACTCCGGCTTGTTCTGCGACTTGATGAAGGCGTCCACGACCTTCAGCCGCTTGACGACCTTCTTCCGCTTCTGGGCGGACGTCTCCGACAGCATCGAGGCCCGCAACTCGCGCTCGAGCGCCTCCAGGTCGAGGTCCCGCAGCAGCACCCGGATCGCCTCGGCGCCCATGCCCACCTTGATGCGGTCGGCCGAGTACTCCTCGGCGAGCTTCCGGTACTTGTCGACCGTCAGCAGATCCTTCTTCTTGAGGTTGGACGGGCCGGGATCGAGGACCACGTACTCCTCGAAGTAGAGGATCTTCTCGAGGTCGCGCAGCGACATGTCGAGCAGCTGCCCGATGCGGCTCGGCAGCCCCTTGAAGAACCAGACGTGGGACACCGGCGAGGCCAGCTCGATGTGGCCCATCCGCTCACGGCGCACCCGCGCCCGCGTGACCTCCACCCCGCACTTGTCGCAGATGACGCCCGCGAACTTCATGCGCTTGTACTTGCCGCAGGCGCACTCGTAGTCCTTGGTCGGCCCGAAGATGCGGGCGCAGAAGAGCCCGTCCCGCTCCGGCTTGAAGGTCCGGTAGTTGATCGTCTCGGGCTTCTTGACCTCGCCGCTCGACCAGATGTTCCGGATCTTCTCGGGCGGCGCCAGCCGGATGCGGATGGCGTCGAACGTGATGGGCTTCGCGTAGCGATTGTCGAGGATCCCCCACAGATCCTTCGTCGGACGCTCTTCCCTGAGAAGACTCCCGAACGGCCGATCCGTCAGCATTCGCTCCCTCCTTCATCGGGGGGATGGCCCCCCGCGCCGTCCAACAGGGACGGCCGCCGCCCCGGCGCGCACGCCGGGGATGCCCTTCCAACGACCCGTGCGCTAGGGGCGACGGGTCGAGGCAGCCAGAAGCGGCACGTCAGGCCTTCCCCTTCCCGTCTCGCTGGACGAGCTCGACGTCGAGCGCGAGGCTCTGGAGCTCCTTCACCAGGACGTTGAACGACTCCGGCGTCCCCGGCTCCAGGAAGTTCTCGCCCTTGACGATGGCTTCGTAGATTCGATTGCGACCTTCCACGTCGTCCGACTTCACGGTCAGCATCTCCTGGAGGGTGTGCGCCGCGCCGTAGGCCTCCAACGCCCACACCTCCATCTCGCCGAACCGCTGCCCGCCGAACTGCGCCTTGCCACCGAGCGGCTGCTGGGTGACGAGCGAGTACGGGCCGATCGAACGCGCGTGCATCTTGTCGTCCACCAGGTGGGCCAGCTTCAGCATGTAGATGTAGCCGACCGTGACCTCTTGGTGGAACGGCTTGCCGGTGCGCCCGTCGCAGAGAACCGTCTTCCCCGACGTCGGGAGCTGGGCCTCGCGGAGGAGCCCCTTGATCTCGGTCTCGGTCGCCCCGTCGAACACCGGGCTCGCGATGTGGAGCCCGAGCGCCCGGGCGGCCCACCCGAGGTGGGTCTCCAGGATCTGGCCCACGTTCATGCGCGAGGGCACGCCGAGCGGGTTCAGCACCATCTCGACCGGCGTCCCGTCGGGGAGATACGGCATGTCCTCCTCCGGCAGGATCCGCGAGACGACGCCCTTGTTGCCGTGGCGCCCGGCCATCTTGTCCCCGACGGACAGCTTGCGCTTCACCGCCACGTAGACTTTGACCATCTTGATCACGCCCGGCGGGAGATCGTCCCCCCGCTGGACGCGCTCGATCTTCAACTGGTGCTCCGAGCGCAGGTAGTCGACGGCCTCGCCGGCGACCTCGGCGATCCGGCGGATGTTCGAGGCGTGCCCGTCATCCTCCTTGATCTTGACCTTGGTCAGCGCGTCCCAGTCCAGCTCGTCGAGCCACCCGCGCTCGATCCGCTGGCCCTTGCGGCCCTGCGGCTCCTTGCGGCCGTCGGGAAGGTCCACCGTGAGCGTCTTCCCGACCAGCAGGTTCTTGAGCTTCTGGTCGCGCTCCATCTCGACGTCGACGATCTCGTCCTGCAGGTCCTTCTCGAGACGGTCGATCTCCTCGCGCTCGATGGACTTGGCGCGCTCGTCCTTGTCGATGCCCCGTCGGGAGAAGACGCTGACGTCGACCACCGTCCCCTCGATGCCCGGGGGAACCGTGAGCGACGTGTCCCGCACGTCCCCGGCCTTCTCGCCGAAGATGGCCCGCAGGAGCTTCTCCTCCGGCGTGAGCTGCGTCTCACCCTTCGGCGTGATCTTCCCGACCAGGATGTCGCTGGCCTTGACCTTGGCCCCCTTCCGCACGATCCCCGACTCGTCGAGGTCCTTGAGCGCCTCCTCGGCCACGTTCGGGATGTCGCGCGTGATGTCTTCCTTGCCCAGCTTCGTGTCCCGCGCCTGGATCTCGAACTCCTCGATGTGGATCGAGGTGTAGCGGTCGTCCTTGACGAGCCGCTCGGAGACCAGGATCGCGTCCTCGAAGTTGTACCCGCCCCAGGGCATGAAGGCGACCAGGACGTTGCGCCCGAGCGCCAGCTCGCCCTGATCGGTGCCGGGGCCGTCGGCGATCACGTCGCGGGCGGCGACCCGCTGGCCCTTCCGGACGATGGGCCGCTGGTTGATGCACGTGTTCTGGTTCGACCGGCGGTACTTCGTGAGGTTGTAGATCTCCAGCGTGCGGTCGTGCACCGGATCGGCCTTCTTGCCCCGGCCCTCGGCCCGGATCACCACCCGGTCGGCCGAGACCGACTCGATCACCCCGCCCCGCCGGGCCAGCACGACCGCCTGGGAGTCCCGGGCGACCACGTGCTCCATCCCGGTCCCGACCAGCGGCGCCTCCGGCTGGAGCAGCGGCACCGCCTGGCGCTGCATGTTGGAGCCCATGAGGGCGCGGTTCGCGTCGTCGTTCTCGAGGAACGGGATCAGGCTCGCCGCCACCGACACGAGCTGCTTCGGGGAGACGTCCATGTACTGGACCTCCTCCGGCGGCACGAGCTTGAACTCCCCGCTCTTGCGGGCCTCCACGCGCTCCGCCACGAACTTCCCGTGCTTGGGGTCGATCTCGGCGTTGGCCTGGGCGATGACGACCTGCTCCTCCTCCAGCGCCGTCAGGAACACGATGTCGTCGGAGACGCGGCCGGCCTCGACCTGTCGGTAGGGTGTCTCGATGAACCCGAACTCGTTGATCCGCGCGTACGTCGAGAGCGACGAGATGAGCCCGATGTTCGGCCCTTCCGGCGTCTCGATGGGGCAGATCCGCCCGTAGTGCGTCGGATGGACGTCACGCACCTCGAAGCCGGCCCGCTCGCGCGAGAGGCCGCGGGGCCCGAGCGCGGAGAGGCGGCGCTTGTGTGTGAGCTCGGCCAGCGGGTTCGTCTGGTCCATGAACTGCGACAGCTGCGAGGAGCCGAAGAACTCCTTGACGACCGCCGACACCGGCTTGGCATTGACCAGGTCGTGCGGCATCAAGCTCTCGATGTCCGCGATGGACATCCGCTCCTTGATCGCCCGCTCCATGCGGGTCAGGCCCACCCGGAACTGGTTCTCCAGCAGCTCGCCGACCGACCGCACGCGGCGGTTGCCGAGGTGGTCGATGTCGTCCGTCGGGTAGCGCTCCTGCTTGACCGCCAGCAGGCGTCGCACGACCGCCACGATGTCTTCCGTGCGGAGCGTCTTCCAGTTGAGCGGCGACTCCGTGCCGAGCTTCTTGTTGAGCATGAAGCGGCCGACTCGAGCGAGGTCGTAGCGCCGCGGGTCGAGGAACATGCCTCGGAACAGCGCGCGGGCCGACTCGACCGT
Organism: Candidatus Rokuibacteriota bacterium; assembly: GCA_044867785.1. Classification (GTDB taxonomy): domain Bacteria; phylum Methylomirabilota; class Methylomirabilia; order Rokubacteriales; family DASRDR01; genus DASRDR01. Next base: position 10,482 of record JBIOVM010000034.1, read on the forward strand.
CGGGGGATCGCCCGGCCGCAGGCGCCGGTACATCTCCACGAGGGCCTCGTCCGGGTTCCGATGGGTGTCCCGCGCCAGCGTCTCGTGGATCGACGCGTCGTTCTTGTCCGGATTCTCGAAGACGACCTTGAAGGGCGCGACGGGCCGGGCCGCGATCTTGGCCAGCTCGTTCGAGGTCAGGAGCTGGTTCGCCTCGAGCAGCACCTCTCCCGTCTTGGCGTCGACGACCCGGCTGCCGGTGCGGCGGTTCTCGATCCACCCCATGGGCACCGGGAACTTCGCGATCCCGGCCTCGGCCATCCGCTCCACCCGCCCCTTGTTGAGGCGCCGGCCGGCCTGCACGATCGCCTCGCGATGACGGGGCGGCTTGATGTCCTCCGCGACCGGCGTCTCGTAGCGGTGGATCTCCGGGTTCAGCTTGACGACGGCGGCGCCGTCCTCGAAGCCGAGGACCTCCTCGACGTCGTAGAACGTGCCCAGGATCTCCTCGTCGGAGAGGACGTCCCCCCTCTGCTTCGAGCCGTCGTAGGTCTCGAGGTACTTGAAGGCGCGCAGGAAGGCGGTCGCCAGCATCTTGCGCCGGCGATCGATCCGCACCTGCAGGATGTCGTTGGCGTCGAACTCGAACTCCACCCACGAGCCGCGGTAGGGAATGATCCGGGCGGAGAAGATCTTCTTGCCGGACGCCAGCGTCTTGCCCCGGTCGTCGTCGAAGAACACCCCGGCCGAGCGCTGGAGCTGGCTCACGACCACGCGCTCGGTGCCGTTGATGATGAACGTGCCCTTCTCGGTCATGAGCGGGAGCTCGCCGAGATAGACCTCCTGCTCCTTGATGTCCTTGACCGCCCGGTGGCGGACGCTCTTGTCCTGCTCGTACACCACGAGGCGGAGCGTCACCTTGAGCGGGATGGCGTGCGTCATCCCCCGGTCGTGACACTCCTCGACGGTGTACTTGGGATCGCCGAAGTGGTAGCCCACGAACTCCAGCGAGGCGTTCTCGTTGTAGTCCGAGATGGGGAACACGCTCTTGAACACCGCCTGGAGCCCCATGTCCTCGCGGTGCTCCGGCGAGTAGTCCTTCTGCAGGAAGGCCTCGTACGAGTTCCGCTGGATCTCGATGAGGTTCGGGATTTCCACGATCGACGCGATCTTCCCGAAATCCCGGCGGACGCGCCGGCCACACTGAATCTGTCCCGCCATCTATCCCCTCAGCCCCGGTGTTCCGGGGAGCCCGGAGTCAATCTGCGCACGGTCCGTCACGAGCCGGTCCGATCGGCCGCCCGCTCGCAGGGCATCCCCCGCGGGCCCCGCCCGCCGGTGCTGCCGACGGGTCGGATCCGACGCGCGGCCGTCGTCGCCATCCGGCCCCTACTTGACCTCGACGGTGGCGCCGACCTCCTCGAGCTTCTTCTTCATGTCCTCGGCCTCGGCCTTCGACACCTTCTCCTTGACCGGCTTGGGCGCCTCGTCGACGACCGCCTTGGCTTCCTTGAGCCCGAGCCCGGTCAGCTCCCGGACGACCTTGATCACCTGGATCTTCTTGTCGCCGGCCGCACCCAGCACGACGTCGAACTCCGTCTTCTCCTCCTCGACGGCCGCGCCTGCCGCTCCGGCGGCGCCGGCCGCGCCGGGCATCGCCGCCACCGCCACGGGCGCGGCGGCCGACACGCCCCACTTCTCCTGGAGGAGCTTCGACAGCTGGGCTGCCTCCAGAAGCGTCAACTGACCCAGCTCCTCGACCATCTGCTCGACCTTCGTCATCCTCTATTCCCCCTTGTCATCGGCGAAGCCACCCGGGCTCCGACCGCACTCTCCCGATTCGATCCGGCTCTCTACTCGGCCGCCGCGCCCTTGCCGCGCTCGGCCAGGATGTACGCGAGCTCACGCTGCGGGGCCTGGAGGAGGCCGACCAGCTGGGCCAGCGGCCCCTGCACCGCCCCCACGACCTGCGCGCGGAGCGCCTCCCGCGTCGGCAGGTCCGCCACCGCCTTGAGACCCTGCGAGTCCAACAGCTGCCCGTCGACGATTCCCACCCGCACCTGGAGCGCCGGATTCGTCTTGGCGAACCCCTGGAGCGCCTTGGCGACGGCCGCCGGGTCCTTGCGGGCGATCACGACCCCGGTGGGGCCGGTGAGGTGCGGCCGCAGCGCGGCCAGCGGCGACCCCTCGACGGCGACGCGCGCCAGCCGGTTCTTGACCACCCGATACTCCGCGGACGCAGCCCGCAGCTGCTTGCGGAGCTCCGAAAGCTGCTGCACGGTGAGGCCGCGGTACTCGGTCAGGACCGCGGCGGTGGCGCCGCCGAGTCGCTCCCGAAGGGCCTCGATCGTCTCTGCCTTCTCTGCCGTGGGCACCCTGGCCTCCTACAGCTTGTACTGGCTGGCGACGCGCTGGACGTCGACGGGCACGCCGGGCCCCATCGTCGTCGACACCGTGATGCTCCGCAGGTACTGTCCCTTGGCCGCGGCCGGCTTCGCCTTCACGAGCGCCTCGAGGATCGCGCTCGCGTTGACCGCCAGGTGCTCCGCCGCGAACGACCGCTTCCCGACGGGCACGTGCACGTTCCCGGCCTTGTCCACCTTGAACTCGACCTTGCCGGCCTTGACTTCCCGGATGGCGCGAGCGATGTCGAAGGTGACCGTTCCCACCTTGGGGTTCGGCATGAGCCCCCGGGGCCCCAGGATCTTCCCGAGGCGCCCCACCTGGCCCATCAGGTCCGGCGTGGCGACCGCGGTGTCGAACTCGAGCCAGCCACCCTGGATCCGCTCCACGAGATCCTCGGCACCCACCACGTCCGCGCCGGCCTCCCGCGCCTCCCGCTCCTTCTCGCCCTTCGCGAAGGCCACGACCCGCACCGACTTGCCGGTCCCGTGCGGCAGCAGCACCGCGCCGCGCACCATTTGGTCGGCGTGCTTCGGGTTGACCCCGAGCCGGACCGCCATCTCGACGGTCTCGTCGAACTTCGCGTGCGCCACGCGCTTGGAGAGCGCCACCGCCTCCTCCACGGAGTAGGCTCGGTTGGACTCGATCTCCGCGCTCGCCTTCGCGTACGCCTTCGCCAGTGCCATCCTCCGCCTCCCTAGCTGACGACCTCGATGCCCATGCTGCGCGCCGTCCCCTCGACGATGCGCATGGCCGCGTCGACGCTGCCGGCGTTCAGATCCGGCATCTTCGTCTGCGCGATCTCGCGGACCTGGGCCCGAGTGACCTTGCCGATCTTCACCTTGAGGGGGTTCGCCGACGCCTTCGCGATCCCCGCCGCGCGCTTGAGGAGGACCGCCGCCGGGGGGGTCTTGACCTCGAACGTGAACGAGCGATCGGCGTAGATCGTGACGACGACCGGGAGGATGAGACCCTCCTGGCTCCCCGTCCGGGCGTTGAAGCCCTTGCAGAACTCCATGATGTTGACGCCGTGCTGGCCGAGCGCCGGCCCGACCGGAGGCGCCGGATTCGCCTTCCCCGCCGGGATCTGCAGCTTGACGACGGCCTGGACCTTCTTCGCCATTCGCGCGCCTCTCGCGGCCCTACCCGCGCTCCACCTGGTAGTACTCGAGCTCCACCGGCGTCAGCCGGCCGAAGATCTGCACCATGACCTTCAGCTTGCCCCGCTCGGGGCTCATGTCCTCGATCATCCCGCTGAAGTTCACGAATGGGCCCTCGACCACCCGCACCTTGTCGCCCTTCTGGAAGACCGACTTCGGCTTCGGCTTCTCGGCGCCGAGCTCCATCTGGTGGAGGATCGAGTCGACCTCCTCGCGGGGGAGCGGCGATGGCCGCGCCCCGGAGCCCACGAACCCCGTCACCTTCGGTGTCGACTTCACCAGGTGCCAGGAATCGTCGGTCATCTCCATCTCCACGAGGACGTACCCCGGGAAGAACTTCTGCGGCGTGATCCGCTTCTGCCCCTTGCGGACCTCGACGACCTCCTCGGTCGGGATGACGACCTGGCTGATCGCCTCCTCCTGGCCGAAGATCTTGGCGCGCTGGCGGATGGCCTCCGCGACCTTGCCCTCGAAGCCCGAGTACGTATGCACGACGTACCACTCTCTCGCCATGAGTGCCCTACCGGATCACCAGTCGGACTAGCCACGTCAGGGCGTGGTCGACCACCGCCAAGAACACGGCGAGGACCAGCACCATGACGATCACGACGCTCGTCGAGCCCATCACTTCCTTGCGGGTCGGCCACGAGACCCGCCGGAACTCGACGAGGACGTCGTGAAAGAACTCTCGTACCTTCCTCAGCGCCTCCATGTCGCGTCCGCGCTCGATCCTGTATGGCAGGGCAGGAGGGATTCGAACCCCCATCCCCCGGATTTGGAGTCCGGTGCTCTAGCCGTTAGAGCTACTGCCCTGGCTCGGCTCTACTTCGTTTCCTTGTGAGCGGTGTGCTTCCGGCACCAGCGGCAATACTTCTTGAGCTCCAGCCGGTCCGGATGCGTGCGCCGGTTCTTGGTCTGGGTGTAGTTCCGCCGCTGGCATTCGCCGCAGGCCAGGTTGATGATCTCTCGGGGCATGGTGTGCGGCTCCTCCGCCTACTCCACGATCTCCGTGACGACGCCGGCGCCCACCGTGCGGCCGCCCTCGCGAATCGCGAACCGCAGCTCCCGCTCCATCGCGATCGGCGTGATCAGCTCCACCGTCATCGCCACGTTGTCCCCCGGCATCACCATCTCCACCC
>JBIOVM010000035.1:0-38266 GCA_044867785.1 Candidatus Rokuibacteriota bacterium
GGATGGCCCGGAGGATCCGACGGAGGATGTACCCGATCACGCCACGGCGACCGAACGCGAGAACGGGGGCACGGATCGTGCCCCCGCCTCGCCGTCGATGCTCGGCAACCCGCGGAGCGGCGTGCCTAGTCCTCGAACCAGACGTTCCACATGCGCGGGATCCGGTACGGCTTGAAGCCCTTCACGTTGGCGCGCGCCGCCTGGACCTTGGTGAGGTCCCCGAACTTGATGGCGTGCACCTGGTCGTAGATCCGCTCCTGCGCCTTCGCGAACGCGGCCTTCCGCTCCTCGAACGTGGGCTTGTTGACGAGGTCCTCGTAGTGCTGGATGAGGGCCGGGTCGCCCTTCGACATCTGGAGGTCCGTCGGCGGCACCAGGTCCAGGATGGCCGACGCCGCGCCCACCGATGGCCCGGTCCCGAAGCCCGTGAAGTAGATGTTCCAGGCCTTCGGGTCCTCGCGCTTCTTCCGCTGGGTCGGCCAGTCGGAGACCTCGACCTTGACGTTCATGCCGAAGGCCTTCATCTGCTCGGCCATGACCACCGCCGCGTTGTACATGGTCTGGTAGTCCTGGTTCGTGATGAGGACGACCTCCTCGTTCTTGTAGCCACCCTCGCGGAGGAGGCGCTGCGCGAGCGCCCGGTCGTTCAGGTTGTACTTCTCCTTGCCCGCCTCGACGTAGTAGGGGTTACCGGGGTACTGGTAGCCGGCCTGGAGCTTGTAGGCGCCGTCGGTGGCCGCCTCCATGATCTCTTCCATGTTGAGGCCGGCCTGGATCGCGCGCCGGACGAGGAGGTTGTCCGTCGGCGCCTTCGAGAAGTTCGGAATCCCGATGTGGATCCAGAAGCGTTCGAGCGGGTAGAGGACGATGCTCTTGTTCCCCTGGAGCCGCTGGGCCGACTTGGTGGGGACGTCCTCGACCGCGTGGAACTCGCCCTTCTCGAGCCCAGCGACGCGCGCCCCGCCCTCGGTGACGATCTTGAACGTGACGGTGTCGAAGTAGGCGATCTTGCGGCCGCCGAAGCCGGTCCGGTCGGGGAACGCCTCGTTGACCTTGTATTTCTCGAAGCGCTTGAGCCGGACGTGGGAGTCCGGGATCCACTCGACGAACTGGTAGGGGCCCGTGCCGATGTAAGGGTCGCTCTTGCCGCCCGCCTTCGACGTCTCCTCCGCCGGCATGATGACGATCGGAACCCGGAACGACGAGAGCTCTTCGAGGAACGTCGGCACCGCCTTCTTCACCTTGATCTGGAACGTGTACTTCTCCGGAGCGGCCAGCGAGGCCACCGGATCGAGGATCTTCTTGTCCACTCCGAGCCGCTGGTAACGCTGGAAGGACGCCAGCACGTCGGCCGACGTCATCTCCTTCCCGTTGTGGAAGAGCACGCCTTTCCGCAGGGGGAACGTGTACGTGAGGCCGTCGGAGCTCACGACCCACTTCTCGGCCAGCTCCGCGATGGGGGCGTTCGACTCGTCGCGGGTGAGCAGGGACTCGTACATGTGCATCGCGATGTTGCGGCTCGAGATCGCGGAGGAGAAGTGCATGTCGAGCCCGGAGACCTGCGCCTCCTGGGCGAACACCATGTCACCCCCGCGCCGCGGTGCCGCTTGGGCCGCGACGACGCCGAGCAGGGCCGAGAGGACCAGAGCGAGGAGCACGGCACGACGCGCGACGTGAAGCGAGAGCATGCCCGGACCTCCTTCGTCGGGTATCGTCTGGGTTCGCGCCACCCCGGTGGCCGCCGAGCTCACCGGCGGGCCGGGCCCGCGTCGGCTGGTGGCGAGGTCCCTCCGCGAATCGGCCCGACCATACCCCACCCGTCGACCCCGGCCAAGGGGGGCCGGGTTCCCCGAGCGACCGAGCCGCTACTCCCACCGCTCCATGGCCGGCCGGAGCGGCGTGAAGGCGCGGATCGTTCCCGCCGCGTCCGCCATGATGGCGTCGATCCGGGCGACGTCGGCCGCGGCCAGCGTGAGCTGGGCCCCCCGGAGATTCGCGTCCACCTCGACCGGAGTGCGGACGCCGACCAGGGCCGTGCTGACGACCGGGTTCCGGAGGACCCAGGCGAGCGCGACGTGGCTCACCGGCACGCCCAGCGGGTCGGCGACCTCACGACGGAGCCGCTCGACCACCGCCACGTTCCGGGGAAGATTCTCGGGCGTGAAGATCGGCTGGCCGAAGGCGATGCCCTTCGCCCGCCAGTCCGGCTCGGCGAAGCGCGTGGCGGCCGTGAACGCCCCGGTCAGGAGACCGTGCCCGAGCGGGCCGTAGCCCATGACGCCGATGCCGTGGCGCGCGCAGTAGGGAAAGACCTCGCGCTCCATCCGGCGGTCGAAGAGATGGTAGCCGACCTGCACGACGTCGATGCGGCGGACCCGCATGCAGGCCTCCATCTGCTCGACGGCGAAGTTGGACACCCCCACGTACCGCACCTTCCCCGAGCGGACGATCCGGTCCATCGCGCCGAACGCGTCCTCGAAGGGCGTCTCCGCGTTTGGCCAGTGGATCAGGTAGACGTCGATCACGTCCGTCCGGAGACGCTGGAGCGAGCGGTCGACCTCTCGCTCGAGGCTCGCGGGGGCGGTGTCCCGGCGGATGGTGGGATTACCAGGGTCCCACGCGAGCCCGCACTTGGTGACCAGGATGACGCCGTGACGCCGCCCGGCGAGGGCCTGGCCGACGACCTCCTCGGCGTGCCCGAAGCCGTAGGCCGGCGCGGTGTCGACGCAGTTCACCCCGACATCGAGGGCCCGGTGAATCGCGCGGATGGCCTCGGCGTCCTCGATCGCGCCGTAGCGCTCCCCGCCGCTCATCGGCCAGCTCCCGAACCCGAGCGCGGACACGGCGAGGCCGGTCCGCCCGAACGGACGACGCTCCATCACCAGGCTCCTTCACGGGCGGCCCGGCGGCTCACGCCGTCCTCCGCCGCCGCGTGCACGTCAGCTCGGGTACAGCAGGATCTGGGTGCACCGGAAGAGGGCGATGGCGCGTCCGGTCGCCTCGTCCGTGATCCGGGCGTCCCAGACCTGGGTCGTGCGGCCGCCGTGAACGAGGCTGGCCTCGCATGCGATGCCGCCCTCGAGGACCGTTCCGAGGAAGTTCGCCTTGAGCTCGATGGTCGTGAAGCCCCGAGCGCCGTCGGGTAGCGAGGCGACGGTGCCGTAGCCACACGAGGAGTCGGCCAGGGCGATGACGGTGGCGGCGTGCAGGTATCCGTTCGGCGCCGTGAGCTCCGGCCGGACCGTCAGGCGGCTCGTCACGCGTCCGCGGCTCACGTCCAGGAACTCGATCCCGACGAGCCCGGGGAGGTAGCCGCGGCCGAAGGACTGCCACTGCTGGGGCGAGCTCGGCGCCTGCACGTCCCGTGGCCCGCGCTCGCTCCCGGTGCCGCCGGCTCGACTGTCCGAAGCGCTCGCTGACATCGGATCTCCTTTAGGGGACGGCCACCAGGTCGACGTGGAGCGTCGCCTCGTCCTTGTTCCGGATCGCGCCGAGGAGCCCGCGATAGGGACGATACCCGAAGCTCGACTGGAGGAACGTCAGGGTCGCCCGGCCCCGGAGCGTGCCGGATTCCTGCGCGATGGTCGCAGGGAAGGCGATCTCGCGCGTGACGCCCCGGATGGTGAGCCGCCCGTCGATCTGGAGCCGTCCCTCACCCCGGGGCTGGACCCGCGTGGACACGAAGCGGATCGTCGGGTACCGCAGGACGTCGAGCTGCTCGGCCGAGCGCATCGCCTTCGCCACGTCGGCGCGCTGGGTGTCGGACAGGTCGCCCTCCACGCCGAGCCGCCGTCGCGCCGCGGGCTCGTCGACCCGGAGCGAGGGGGTGCGGACCTCGATGACGACCGCGCTCGTCTCCGGCCGGGCGGCGTCGTATTCGACGGTGCCGGCGATCTCGGTCGCCTCGACGACGTGGTCGTGCGCGAGGGCGCTCCCCACGCCCTCGCGATAGAGTCGCACGGCCAGATGGGAGCGCTCTCCGTCGACGCGGAACATGGCCGCTCGGGCCACGTCGGGACCCAAGAGCGCAAGGGCCGCCGCGACCCAGGTCAGCCACGACCGGGCGCCGGTCAGGCGACCCCGTCCGACGCGAAGCACGTCAGCGGACGGGGGGGTCCGGAGGCGGGAGGGGCCAGGGGAGCGCGTCGGTCCAGTCCTGGTTCGGGTCATGAGGCTCACGATCCGGCCACTCGTCGGGCGGCGCCGGATGGAGGCTCGGAGACCGGGGCGCGCGGTGCACGGGCTCCGCCCTGAGCGCGTAGCGCAGCACGTAGCGGTCATCGACCAGCTCCCCGAGGAACCGACCGGCGAGGTCGAACACGTCGGGGGCGCGGCCGGGCACCGGATCCAGCCACCCCATCTGCCGGCCGTACCGGTCGTAGAGCCGGCCGCTCTCGAGGAAGCCCCAGTACGCTCCGCCGAGGCGGAAGACGGGGAGCGGCGCGTCCGCCGGCCCGGTCACCGGCGGGAGGGACCGGCGCCGCGGCCGGGGCCGAGCACGGCGCGGATCTCGGGCTCGAAGTCGTCGTCGAAGGGAAAGAGCGGTCGCGATCGATGGCGCCACTCGAGGCGCTCGAGGCGCGCCGTGCTGGGACCGGGCGTGTCGACGACCCAGCAGGCCTGGGCGATCGGCCCGTAGCCGTCGCGGAACTGCAGCGGCGACTTGACCACCACGATCTTCGCGTCGCGCGGCTCGAGCCCGACGGAGCGGTAGAGCGCGGGGTCGAACGTGAACGCCGGACGTTCGGTCGTCAGGACGGCGATCCGCCCGGCCTCGATCACCGCCGCGCGCCCCATCTGGAACTCCACCCCGGCCGACTTCTTGTCCGACGAGATGAACCGGCCGTCCGAGAGGATCCGGACCCGGCCGGTCAGGCGCACCGGCCGGTTGTACCGCGGGTCGAGCGTGCCGCCCACGGTCGTGCTCACGTCGGCGCCGACCCCCGCGGCGATCGCTCGCCCGACCGCAGGGGCGTCGACGACGGTGACCAGGCAGCGCTCGCGGACGTCGAGGGCCAGGAGCCGCTCGAGGACGTGGGCGCTGTCGCCGGGAGAGCCGGACCCCGTGCTGTCCGCCGACTCGGAGAGGACGAACGGCCCCCCCTCCGCCGCGAGCGCCCGGCGGATCGCCTCGTCGACGGGGAGGAGGTCCACGGCGAAGCGCCGCCGGCTCTCCCAGGCCTGCCAGGCGAGCTGTCTCATCATCGGCTCGATCTCGGCGGCGCGCCGGAGCCCGTCGGCCACGGCCATGACCGAGAATCCCGTGTCGGGGATGTCGAGCCAGGGCTGAACGGGAAAGATCGACACGGCGAGCACGCCCGGTCTCGCCTCCAGGCGCTTGGCATCGGCCATGAGGCCGGCCATGGGCTGATCGCCGGTGCCCTGTCCCTCGGCCGGGACCAGCATGGGCGACCGCGCGAAGAGCGTGACGGGGCGGATCTCGCCCCGGACCGCCCGCAGCAGGAGCGTCGCCGCCTTGGCTCCGGTCTCATAGAGGTCGATGTGCGGGTACGTGTCGTACCCGACGAGTGCGTCCGCCTCTTCCACCATGCGAGGCGTGATCGTGGCGTGGAGATCCAGCGTCGCGACCAGGGGCACGTCGGGGCCGATGGCCTTCCGCACCGCGGCGAGGAGCTCGCCCTCGCCGTCCGGCGCGTCCTCGAGCACCATCGCGCCGTGGAGCGCGAGGAGCACGCCGTCGACGGGCCCCCGGGTCGCGAGGGCCTCGAGGAGCGCGTCCCTCACGTGGTGGAAGGCCTCGCGGGTCACCGGCCCCGAGGAGACCGCGTTGGCGGCGACGGTCGGGACCACCTCCACGCCCGCCGGGACGAGCGTGTCCAGGAAGCCGCCCACCTCGGCCCGGGTGCCCCGGAGCCGCTCCAGCATCTCGGCCCCGTAGAGGAGCTGCGTCGAGCGGAAGTGGGCCAGGTCCGCGCGCTGGCGGACGAAGGTGTTCGACTCCTCCATAAACTGCCCGATCGCGATCCGCATTTCAAAGTCCGGGGTCAGGCCCTGATTTTGACTTTCGCCCGGCGGGCAGGCGATCTCAAAGTCAAGGCCTGACCCCGAGTTTACTTTTCGAGGCTCACGTTCTCGAGGACGGCCATGTCGTCGACGGTGTAGGCGAAGCCGTCGACGTGCTTCGCGAGCCCGAACACGCTCTGCCGGTAGGCGATCGAGATCACCCAGGCCTCGTCCAGGATCGCCGCGTTGAACTTCGCGAACGCCGCCTTCTGCTTGGCCGGGTCGATCGTGCCGTTGGCCTCGTTGAGCGCGTCGAGGTACGCACGGGGCACTTCATTGCCCCACACGGGGTTGTTCGCCGGTCGGTAGATGCTGTTGAGCGCGACCCGCGTCGGGTACTTCTGGGTGTTCCCCGAGAACGACGGGCAGACCTGGAAGTCGCCGCCCAGCAGGCGCTTGTAGTAGATGGTCGAGTCGACGACGACGATGTCGAGCGTGAAGCCGATCTTCGCGAGGTCGGCCTTCAGCACCTGCGAGATCGCAGGCAGCTCGGGGAACTGGGGCAAGGTCAGGCACTCGGCCTTGCCCCCGGCCACCCCGGCCTTCTCGAGGAGCTCCTTGGCGCGCTTGAGGTCGAACGGGTATTTCGCGGCGACCGAGCGGTCGAAGGCCGGCGAGTTCCGGCTGAACGGCAGCACCGTCGGCTCGCTCACGCCGAACAGCACGTTGTTCACGACGCCCTGGCGGTCGATGGCGAAGTGCAGCGCGTGGCGGGCGTCCTTCTTGTCGAAGGGCGGCCGGGTCCCGTTGACCCGGATCTCGTAGGTGAGGGCGCCCGGGGTGCCGCGGACCATGTTGAACTCGCGGCCGAGCCGCGCGGTGTCCTTCGGCGGCACCGCGATGATGAGGTCGCAGATGCCGGACTGCAGCGCGGCGACCATGGCGTCCGAGTCGCTGAAGACCTTGAAGACGACGCGGTCGACCCAGGGCACGCCCTGGCCCCAGTACGCGGTGTTGCGGTCGAGGACCGTGCGGTCCCCGGGCACCCATTCGACGAACTTGAACGGCCCGGTGCCGCTGCCGCGGTTCTTCAGGGAGTCCATCGCGGCCGGCTCGATGATCGCCATCGCCTGGAGCAGGTCGAACACCTCCGGCGAGACCTTCTTGAACTTGACGAGGACGGTCCCCGCGTCGGGCGCGGTCACCTCGGCGACGTTCGCGACCGCCGGGTACATGTTCCAGCCCCGATCCTTGTCCGCCGCCTTCTCGAAGTTCTTGACGACGTCGGCCGCGACCATCTCCTTCCCGCTGTGGAATTTCACGCCCTTGCGAAGCGTCAGCGTGACCGACTGACCGTCGGGGGCGACGACCCACCGCTCGGCGAGGCCGGGTAGGGGCTTCAGGCTCTGGTCGTAGCGCGTGAGCGTGTCGTAGAGGTTCTGCTGGAGCGTGAAGTTGGCGAAGCCGAGGTGGTGGGGGTCGAACGTGGCCCAGTCGTTCGGCATGCCGACGGTGAGGGTGCCGCCGCGCTTCTTGGCGGCGGCCCGGCGGGCGGCGGCGAGGAAGCTCGTCCCGGCGGCGGCGCCGGCGGCGAGGCCCCCGAGGAAGCGGCGGCGGCTGAGATCGTGCGCGCGGGTCATGGCATCTCCTTCGTTCGAGGGACTCACGAGTACCGGATCCGGGGATCCAGCAAGGCGTACGCGAGGTCGGTGAGGAGGTTGATGACGACGAACGCGACGACGACGAACAGGATGGTGCCCTGCACGACCGTGTAGTCGCGCGTCAGGATGGCCTGGAGCAGCATCCGCCCCAGGCCGGGGTAGTCGAAGATCGCCTCGGTAATGACGGTCCCGCCCATGAAGGCGCCGAACTGGAGCCCGACCACGGTGACGACCGGGATCAGCGCGTTGCGGAGGGCGTGGAGGCCGACGACCGGCCACTCGCCGAGCCCCTTGGCCCGCGCGGTGCGCACGTAGTCCTGGTAGAGCGTCTCCAGGAGGGCCGCGCGGGTGAACCGGGTCAGGACCGCCGAAACGTAGGCGCCCAGGGTGAAGGCGGGGAGGATCAGGAACTTGAGGGCGCGCCCCGGGTCTTCCCAGACGGCCACGAAGCCCGACGGCGGCAGCCACCGCAGCCAGAGCCCGAAGCAGAGGACGAGCAGGATGCCGAGCCAGAAGGTCGGGACCGCCATGGCGAGGGCATTGTAGCCCGTGACCGCGCGGGCGATCCACGACCGGGGGCGGACGGCCGAGGCGATCCCCAGCGGCGCGGCGATGCCGAGGGCCACGACGAGCGACGCCACCGTCAGCTGGAGCGTGACCGGGATGCGCTGCGCCAGCATCGTGGTCACCGGCAGCCCGTTGAGATACGAGACGCCGAGGTCCCCCCGGACGACACGGCCGAGCCACAGCGCGTATTGCACCGGCAGCGGGCGGTCGAGCCCCATGAGCGCGCGCGCTCGGCGGAGCTGCTCGGGGGTGGTGTCTCCGCCGAGGAGCGCGATGGCCGGATCGCCGGGGATCAGATAGATCATGAGCCAGACCCCCACGGACGCCAGCAGGAGGACCGGCAGGAGCTGCGCGAGGCGGAAGAGGACGTAGCGCGCCATCAGACGGTCCGCTCCGGGCTCCCGACGCGTCCCGCCCCACCCCGATCGACGACGGCCTGGAGCGCGTCGGCGAGCGCGTTGAGAGACAGCACGGACAGGGTGATCACGGCGCCCGGGAACAAGCCGTACCACGGCGCCTGGTAGAGGAACGAGCGGCCGGTGTTCAGCATGGATCCCCAGGAGGGTGCGGGCGGCTGGGTCCCCAGGCCGAGGAACGAGAGCGCCGCCTCCAGCAGCATCGCGACCGCGCCGGTGACCGCGACCTGGACGACGATCGGCGTGAGGGCGTTGAGCAGGATGGTCCGGAACATGAGATAGCCCGGGCCGACGCCGAGCGCGCGGGTCGCCACGACGAAATCGCGCTCCTTCAGCGTGAGGGTGCTGGCGCGGGTGAGGCGCGCGAACGACGGGATGCTGACGATCCCGACGGCCAGCATCGCGTTGAACGAGCCCGGGCCGAGGATGGCGATGATCACCATGGCGAGGAGAATTGCCGGCACCGCGAGGAGAAAATCCAGCACCCGCATGATCCCGGCGTCCGTCAGCCCGCCCGTGAACCCACCCAGGAGGCCCAGCGGAACTCCTACCGCGGACCCCATCAGCACGGCGACGGCTCCCGTGAGGAGCGATATCCGCGCCCCATGAATGACGCGGCTCAGGATGTCGCGGCCGAACTCGTCCGTGCCGAAGGGATGGGCGAGCGAGGGCGGCAAGAAGCGGTCCGTGCGGACCTGGGCCAGGGGATCCCGGGGCGCGATCCACGGGGCGAGGATCGCCATGACCGCCAGCAAGGACAGGATGACACACGCGACGAGCCCGGCGGCGTGCCGCCCGAGCTTCGGGAGACGAGCGACCATGTTCGGCAGCAATCTACTCGGACGGTCGGAGGCCTGCAAGCCGGCCCGCAGGAGAACGGCCGTCGGCGAGGGCTTTTGCGTCTCGCGCGCCTGGTGCCGCCACGAGGACGAGCGTGGCATGGATGTTGCTCCGAAAGGCGCGGACCGATGCACGTTGCGGTCCCGGGGCGATGCCTCGGCCACTGACCGAGAGGGAGATCCGATGGGCGCGAGTCACAGAAAGGTGGTCGCCCGGTACCTCGACGGGCGGGTCGTGAAGGGGTACACGTTCGACTTCGGCCCCGCGCAGCCCCGGTTCCACGTCTTTGCCGAGCCGACCGCGACGGGGCCGTCCACCCGAGTGCTCGTTCACGAGCTGAAGGCGCTCTTCTTCGTCCGAGACCTGGTGGGCGATCCCGCTCACCAGGACGGCCATCGGTTCGCGCCCGGCGAGGTGGGACGGCACGTGGAGGTCCGCTTCCGCGACGGCGAGGTGATGGTTGGGACCGTGGATGGGCCGTCGACGGACGTCCCAGGCTTCTTTCTCGTGCCGGCCGATCCGGAGTCGAACAACCTGCGCGTCTACGTCGTCGCGGCGGCAACCCGGGCTGTCTACCCGTTGCCGTCGACGGCACGCTCCGCGACGGGCGGTCGCTCGGCGGTGGATGGCTCGGCCCGGTCGGAGCCGGTCGCCGGCCCGCTGTTGCCGGGCCGCCTCCTCTCCTGGCTGACGCGATAGACCGCCGGGCTCGATCCGGGCCGAGTGCATCCATCGGAGGTCGAGCGTGTACCAGGTCTATGCGCTGAAATGCGGCGAGCGGGACACGACGGCGTGTGAGTTCTTCTACCGGGAGCCGTCGCACGAGCGGATCACCCTCCACTACTTCGTCTGGCTCATCCTCGGCGGCCCGCATCCCGTCCTGGTGGACACCGGGTTCGGCGAGGAGGATGCCGCCTCCCGCGGGCTTCGCCGCTACGTCAGTCCGGCCGACATGGTGGCGCGGCTCGGCGTGCGGGCGGACGAGATTCCCCTCGCGCTGGTGACTCACCTCCACTGGGACCACTGGGCGGGCTTCCGACACTTCCCCGCGGCCGAGTTCTGGATCCAGCGGGACGAGGTGGCGTTCTGGACGGGGCCGGTGGCCCGCTACGACGCGTACAAGATGTCCGCGAACGCTTCGGCCCTGGCCGAGCTCGTGCGCCTCAACTACGCGCACCGTGTCCGACTGGTCGAGGGCACGCGCGAAGTGCTACCGGGTCTGCACGTCCACCGGGTGGGCGGCCACACGGCGGGGCTCCAGATCGTCTCCGTGGAGACGGCGAAGGGCCGCGTCGTGCTGACGTCCGACGCGTCGCACTTCTACCGGAACGTGGAGCGCTTCCAGCCGGTCCAGATCATCACCAGCCTGCCGGAGATGCTGGCCGGCTTCGAGACGATCCGCTCGCTGGCCGGCTCCCACCGCCTGGTCGTCGCCGGACACGATCCCGAGGTCGCCGCGCGTTTCGACGCGCTCGAGCCGGGCATCGTCCGGATCGCGTGACGGTCAGCGCGGCTCGCTCGCGACTCGGGCGGCGACGCGCGACGCCAGGAGGGGCCGCCCGGTCGACGTGAAGGACTGAAGCTCGACGAAGTGGCGGCGTCGATTCGCCTCGCCCGCCGCGTGGATGACCGCGAGCTCGAGGTGAGCCGGCGGCTCGACGAAGCGCGGCATCTCGAACCGGACCGTCGACGCGCAGTCGGGGCACCGCGCGCCGGCGAGCGAGTTCGACTCGAAGACCTCGTGCCCCTCGCCGCGATGGGCCAGGCGGTAGTCGGGCACGCGCGTCCGGTCGTCCTCCCGGCGCCGCCGGTCCGCGAGGCGCCGCTCGACCGCGGGAGGCGCGTCGGCTTGTCGCCGGTCGCCGCGGCGGCGATCGAGAAGCACCTCCACCCACGGCGACCGCTGAAACGTCCGGCGCAGGCTCGCCAGCGTCTCGGGCCGTGAGGGCTGCACCACGATGATCCAGCGCGGCGGGACGGTGTCCAGCGTGACCGAGATGCTCATGTTCCGTTCCTACCGGGACACCTTCAGGATAGTCCAGACCGCCGATTCCAGCGAGGGGGAGAGAGCCGGGGCTCCTCCGGCGTGCGGGCCCGCGCTACCGGAGCGGCGGTGGCGGCGGGCCGGTGATGAGGCGGGCGCCTCGGCGGAAGGTCACGTAGGAGTATGCCCACTGGAGGAGCACCAGGACGCGATTGCGGAAGCCGATGAGGAAGAAGATGTGGATGGCCAGCCATCCGAGCCACGCGGGGAAGCCGGAGAGCTGGAGGCCGCCGGGCAGTTCGCCCACCGCCTTGCCGCGGCCGATCGTCGCGAAGCTCCCCTTGTCGACGTAGCGGAAGGGCCGCGCGGGCTCCCCGGCGAGGGCGCGGCGGATGGTGCGCGCCGCGTGGCGACCCATCTGGATCGCGGCCGGCGCCACGCCGGGGACCGGCTCGCCGTCCTGCTCGATCGCGGCGAGGTCGCCCACGACGAAGACGTCGTCGCGGCCAGGCAGCGTGAGATCGGGTCTCACCGGCACGCGGCCGGCGCGATCGAGCGGGACGCCGAGCGTTCTCGCGAGCGGTGACGCCGCCACGCCGGCGGCCCACACGACGGTGCGCGCGACGATGCGCTCGCCGCCCAAGGTCACTCCGGATGCGTCGATGCCGGTCACGCGCGCCCCCGTCCAGACGTCCACCCCGAGCCGCTCGAGCTGCGTCCGCGCCTTGGCGGAGAGGGCCGCGGGGTAGGGCGGGAGCACTCGCGCGGTTCCCTCGACCAGGATGATCCGCGCGTGGGTCGGGTCGATCCGGTCGAACTCCCGCGACAGCGCCTGGCGGGAGATCTCGGCCAGCGCGCCGGCGAGCTCCACGCCGGTGGGACCGCCACCGATGATCACGAACGTCATCCATTCCCGGCGGCGCTCCCGGTCGGTCTCGCGCTCCGCCATCTCGTAGGCGAGAAGCACGCGCCGCCGGATCTCGAGGGCGTCCTCGATGCTCTTGAGCCCGGGGGCCAGCGAGGCCCACTCGGGATGGTCGAAGTACGAGTGCGTCGCTCCCGTGGCCAGCACGAGAAAGTCGTAGGCGAGCTCACCGTCGGCGAGGGCGACCTTCTTCGCGGCGAGGTCGACGCCGACCACCTCCGCCAGCAGGACGGACAGGTCCTTCCAGCCCCGGAAGACGCTCCGAATCGGGGACGCGATGTCGGCGGGATTCAGCGCCGCCGTGGCCACCTGATACAAGAGCGGCTGGAAGAGATGGTGGTTGCGGCGGTCGACGATCGTCGTGTGGACCGGCGCGCCCCGGAGACCCCGGGCGGCGTACAGGCCGCCGAAGCCGCCCCCGACGATCACGACCTCGCGACGGGCCGAACCCGTGGCCATCGGCGCCGGCACGCTCGCTAGATCTCCACCACCAGCCCGTCGTCCGCGCATTCGGCGACGGCGTCGGCGCGCCGGGCGAGCATCTCCGGGCCGAGGTGCGTCAGGATCACGCGCCGGGCGCCGATCCGGGCGAGATTCCGGGCCAGCGTCGCGTGGTCGAGGTGATAGCGGATCCGCCGCTCGAAGGTGTAGGCCTCGCACACGAAGAGATCGGCGCCGCGCCCGGCTTCCGCGAGCGCTTCGCACCACTCGGTGTCGCCGGAGTAGGCGACGACCTTCCCGCCCCACTCCACCCGCAGCGCCAGCGAGGGCGCGCCGCTCGCGTGCTCGACGGGGAACGCGGTGACCGTCAGGGGCCCCACGCCCGTGGCGACCCGTGGGGCCAGCTCCATCAGCTCGGTCTCGAACCGGCGCGCGGCGCGCGAGGAGCCCGGGAAGAGCGTCTCCATGGCGGCCGGGACGCGCGCCCCGGCGCCCGGGGGCCCGGCGACGATCAGCGGCGTCTCGCGACGACCGAACTGACCGTCCAGGACGAGGAACGGCACGCCGCCGAAGTGATCGCCGTGGAGATGGGTCAGGAGTACCCACCCGACGGTCGAGGGATCCACGCCGGCCCGTTTCATGGCGACCAGGGCCGTGGCCCCACAGTCGAGGAGGGCGCGCCCGCCCGGGCCTTCGAGACACAGGCAGGTCTGCAGACGCCCTCCGCTGCCGAAGGCGTCACCGGAGCCGAAGAACGTGAGGCGGAGCGGCGCGGCCACTCCGTCGGTCGACGTCAGCGGTCGAGCCGCTTCGGCGTCCGGCGCGGAGCGAAGAAGCGCGGGCGCGGCATCCGGCCGACCGGCACTTCGATCAGGGCCGGGCTCTGGAGCGCGACGGCCTCGCGGACGAGGTCGCCGACCTCGGCGGGCTCCTTCGCGCGGAACCCGGTCACTCCGTACGCCTCGGCGAGGCGGACGAAGTCGGGGTTCGCGAGCTCGGCGCCGATGCTGCCGCCCCAGGCCTCGTCCAGGTCCCGCGCGACGTTCCCGTAGGAGTCGTCGGTGAACACCACGACGACCACGGGAATCCGGTATCGCACCAGCGTGGACAGCTCCTGGCTGTTGAAGAGGAACCCGCCGTCCCCGGCCACCACGATGACCGGCCGGTCCGGCCGGGCCACGCGGGCGCCGATCCCGGTGGGGAAGGCGAAGCCGAGGTTGCCGGAGTAGGAAGACGTGAGGTAGGTGCGCGGCTCGTAGACCGGCCAGAACGGCCGCGAGTGGTAGCCCATCTGGGTCATGTCGAAGACCGCGATGGCGTCGTGCGGCGTGCCGGCCCGGAGACTCCGCTGGATCGCGGCTTGCGGCTCCTGGTCGTCGGCGGCCGCCGCCGCGGCTCGTACGGCGCCGAGCTCCGCGCCTCGCGGAGAGCGCGCCGGCCCGGCCGCGCGCAGGCGCTCGGCGAGGAGCGTGAGCGTCGCGCGGGCGTCGCCGACCAGGCCGACGGTGCGCGCGTGATTGCGGCCGATCTCCTCCGGATCGATGTCGAGCTGGATTACCTCTTGGGCCGGCGGGAGCGCGGCCGTCGCCAGGCGGGTGCCGACCGCGAGGACGAGGTCCGCCCGATCCAGGAGGCCGCGGAGAGGCGCACCGGGCCAGAGCGCGGCGCCGAGCGAGAGCGGGTGGGCGTCGCTCAGCGCGCCCTTGCCCTCGGCGGTCATGATCACGGGGGCCTGGAGGTGCTCGGCGACGGCGCGGAGCGCGTCGTGCGCCCCCGAGAGGTTCACGCCGCCGCCGGCGAGGATCATCGGCTCGCGCGCCGCCTGCAGCCGGGAGGCGGCCCGCTCGAGGTCGGCGGCCGCCGCCGCCGGGCGTACGGCCGAGGCGGGGTCCAGCAGCGTCACCTCACCCTCGTCCTCCAGTGTTTCGGGCGGGATGTCGACCACGACCGGCCGCGGCCGGCCCGTCCGCAGCTGGCGCGCTGCCTCGCGGATCACCGCAGGGATTTCGGCGACCTCCAGGATCCGCTGCCGCCATTTCGTGACCGGCGCGATGGCGTCGAGCTGATCGTTCACCTCGTGGAGGAGGCCGACGTTCTGCCCGATCTTGCTCTTCGGGACCTGCCCGGCGATCAGGAGGACCGGGGACGAGGCCGAGTACGCGGTCGAGAGGCCCGCTGACGCGTTCAGGAGTCCCGGGCCCGGCACCACGAGGGCGACACCGAAATCCCCGCTCGCCCGGGCGTACCCGTCGGCCATGTACGTCGTGGCTTGCTCGTGGCGGGTGGCGATGAAGCGGATCCGCGGCTCTTCGCGGAGCGCGGCCATGGCCCCGTAGAGCTGAACGCCGGGGAGCCCGAAGATCACGCTGACCCCTTCGCGGTGGAGGGAAGCCACCAGCGCCTGCCCGCCCGTCATCCGTACCATCCGCCGCCTCCTGTGGAGTGCGCGAGAGTCACGCCGTGGCGACCTCGAGGGCCGGGGCCGCGTCGCGCTCGGCCCGGGCCCAGTAGCACTGGAA
This sequence comes from Candidatus Rokuibacteriota bacterium, assembly GCA_044867785.1. Classification (GTDB taxonomy): domain Bacteria; phylum Methylomirabilota; class Methylomirabilia; order Rokubacteriales; family DASRDR01; genus DASRDR01. The sequence goes on from JBIOVM010000035.1 coordinate 15,318, forward strand.
GGTTTCCCACGCCTCGTCGGCCGACCGGGTCTGGAAGAGCGCCACACGGCACTCGCGCGCGTGGCCCAGACCCTCGGTATACCAGGCCAGGTGCTTCTTGAGCTGGACGAGGGCGTACTTCGGCGAGCAGTGCGACTGGATCAGGGCGACGTGACGCGCGATCACCCGGACGCGGTAGGCGCGCCGGGCGTCCGGCGGCAGCGTCTCGAAGCTCGTGTCGAACACCCAGGGCCGGCCGAGCGCGCCCCGGCCGACCATGACCGAGCGGCATCCCGTCTCGGCGACCATGCGACGCGCGTCGGCCATCGAGCGGACGTCGCCGTTGCCGGTCACCGGGATGCGCACGGCGTCCACGACCTCGGCGATGATCGTCCACGGCGCCTTTCCGGTGAACTGCTGGGTGCGTGTCCGCGGGTGGACCGTGATGGCATCGACGCCCTCGCCCTCGGCCATCCGCGCGATCTCCACGGCGTTCAGGTGCGAGTCGTCCCAGCCGCCGCGGATCTTGATCGTGAGCGGCACGCGGATCGCGCGCCGCATGGCCCCCAGGATGCGGGCGGCGGCGGCGACGTCGCGCATGAGGGCGGCGCCCTTGCCCTTGCCGGTGATCTTCGGAACAGGGCAGCCCATGTTGAGGTCCACCACGTCGGCGCCGAGGCCCTCGCACCGGGCCGCCGCCTCGGCCAGCGCGTCGGGGTCCTTGCCGAGGAGCTGCATCGCGAGGGGGCGCTCCTCCGGGTAGTACGCAGCGGCCGACGCGGCCTGAGGACTCCGGTAGAGGAGCGAGCCCGCGTCCATCTCCTCGGTCGTGGTGAGGCCGCTGCCGCACTCCCGCGCCACCAGGCGGAAGGGCGCGTTCGTGGCGCCGGCCATCGGAGCCAGGCGCGCCAGCCCGGGGACGTGGACGTCGCCGATGCGCATCGCGCTCGATTGTCCGGGAGGAGGCGGGCGCGCGCAAGCGGCTACGGCCGCGTCAGCGGCAGCGGCCGGTGCCCGGGAGGAGGAGGTAGTGCGTGCGGCGAACGTGGTGCCGGTCGAAGCGGAGCGGCGCCTCGATCGTGCCGGCCGGCTCGGAGCCGGCGAGCGTGACGCCGAGGCCCTCGGCCAGCGCGCGGACATCGGCGGGCATCGCGCCCGAGTCCCGGTCACCCCGCTGCCGGTCCCAGACGAGCAGGCACTGACCGTCGCTCGCCGAGCGCGGCTGGAAGTCGGGATACTCCACGTGGAGCACTCGTGAGTCCGGGAACCGCACGGCCATGTTGCCGGCGAGCGTCCCGAACCCCGACACGATCGTTCCGTGCGTGAATCCCGCGCGCATCAGTCCGGCGGCGACGGCGTCGTACGGCTCGTTCATGCGGTACGGGCGCGGGAAGAAGCTCGCGCCGGTGACGCGGACCACGAGCCCGACGACGACGGCGATCTCGGCGACGATGAGCACGATCGCGAGCGCCCGGATCCGCTCGCCCGGCCCGCCGTGGCGCTCGAGACGCCAGAGGGGATAGAGGGGCGCCAGGAAGAAGGCCGGGATCAGCCAGCGGTACTTGAGGAAGGCCAGGGCGCCGGCCAGCGCGGCGACGCCCAGGAGGCCGAGCCCCCAGACGAGGAGCCACCCGAGGAGCGGGCCGCCCCACGGTGCCCCGGCACCCGGCGGAAGACGCCGGTAGACGATCGGCACGCACACGGCCAGCACTGCGGCGAGCGGCGCCAGGTAGTACGCCGCGATGCGGGCGACGTAGAGGAGCCCCATGCCCGCCGCCGTCATCCAGTGATCGCCGTCCCGGATCCGGACCTCCGTCGCGTACAGCCGTCCGAGGTCGTGGCTCTGGCCGACGTACCACACCGCAAACGGGAGGACCAGCGCCGCCGCCACGGCGCCCGCGACCAGGATCCGGGCATCGAGGAGCCGGGCGCGGTAGCGGCCCACCGTGAGCGCCGCGAGGCCGAGCGCCGCGACGAAGAGGGCATAGGTGAACTTGGACAGGAGCCCGAGGCCGACCGCGAGGCCGAGCGCCGCGTACGCTCCCACGCCCGGGCCCCGCTCGAGCCGGATCATGGCGTAGGCCGTGCCCGCGCACGCGGCGAGCACGGTGACGCTGTGGGTCAGCGATTCGTGCATCGTCCAGCTGATCGGGACGAGCAGGAGGAACGAGAAGGCGCCGACGGCGGCGAGCCGGGAGTCGGCGAGGATGCGCCGGGCGGTGAGGTACACCAGCCAGAAGGCGAGGACGAGGACCGCGTACTTCAGCAGCGTGAGCGCGACGAGACCGGGGCCGAGCAGCCGGAACGCGAGCCAGACGAGCCAGTTGTAGAGCGGCGGCTGGCGGGCCTGGTATCCCCACTGGAGGCTCTGGGCCAGCACGGCCTCGCGCGCGTCGTCCGCGGTGAGGCTGGACGAGAGCGCGAGCCGGAGCAGCACGTGAAAACCCGCCCAGACGACGAGCAGCGTCAGCGTGCCGCGCGGGCTCGAGACCCAAGCCCAGCGCGCGCGGTCCGGCGCGGCGGGGTGCGGGGGCCGCGTCGTCACGAGCCGAGCCTATGCGAAACAGGCGCAGCCGCACAAGCTCGGCGCGTGTCAGGCGGAGAGCCGCCGGTCCGGCGCCCCGGCGCCGACCAGCCGCATCGCCACCGGGATCATGAGGGCGAGGGCGAGAGCGGCGTCGAGACCGGTGGCGAAGGGCGCGCCCGTGCGGCTCGCGAGGAGGCCGATCCAGAGGCTCCCGAGGGGCTGCGTGCCGATGCAGGCCGACAGGATGCCCATGGCGCGCCCCCGCGCGCGTTCCGGCGCCGCGAGGAGGACGATCGCGCTCTGCATGGTTCCGAATCCGGATTCCGCCATCCCGATGGCGACCTGCAGCGCGAGGGACAGCGCGAACCACGGCGACAGCGCGAACGCGAACAGGCAGAGCGCCCCGGCCAGCGAGCTGCCGGCGAACAGGCGGGCATGGTCCAGGCGGCCGCCGGCGGCTCCGATCCCGAGCGACGCGACGAGCGCGCCCAGGCCCTCCGCGGCGACCAGGAGCCCGAGGGCGGCCGGCCCGATCCGGAGCACGTCGCGGGCGAAGACGGGAAGCATCTGCTGGTAGGGGAAGACCAGGGTGTTCATGAGGACCGTGATGGCGAGCACTCCCAGGATCGTCGGGTTGGCGCGGGCCTCGCGCAGCCCTGCCGACATGCTGGCCAGGACCGGCTCGCCGCCGGGCGTGCCCGGGAGGGAGACGTGCCGCTCCAGGCGGCGCGCGCCGACGAGCGCGCCGAGCGAGAGGCCGGCGAGGGCGAGGTAGCAGGCGGCGGCGCCGAAGCGGGCGAGGAGGAATCCGGCCAGGAGCGGGCCGATCATCTTCGCGCCCTGCATCGACATGAACTCGAGCGAGACGACGGTCGTCAAGCGCTCACGGCCGGCGACGGCGAAGAGAACCGTCCGACGCGCCGGGAAATCCAGGACCCAGGCCACGCCGAGCACGACCTCGATCGCGACGAGGACGCCGAAGCCGCCGAAGCCGGCGGCGAAGAGCAGCGCGAGGGCCGCCGCCGCGACGACGTTCAGGACCTGGACCGCGATCATCAGCCGGACCCGGGGCAAGCGGTCGGCGAGGACGCCCGCGAACGGGCCCAGGGCCATCATGGGGAAGGCCCGGCAGAAGGCCGCGACGCCCACCATCAGGGGCGAGTCGGTCAGGGCGAGGGCGAGCCACCCGAGGACGAGGAGGTCCATCCAGCGCGCGGTGCTGGCGCAGAGGCCGATCACCCACAGGACCCGGTACCGCGGGTCGCGGAGCGGCTCGAGCACGGAGGCGGTCAAACCGGGAGGCGCGCGCCGTGCGGCCGGAGGGTCTTCCAGTAGAGCGCCTCGTCGAGTCCGGGACGCGCGAGCCCGGGCAGGTCGCCGACGTGACGGTAGCCGTGGCGCTCGTAGAAGCGGCGGGCGCCGACGTTGTCGGTCGTGGCGAGGAGCGTGAGATGGTTGGCGTTCGCCCGGGCCACCGTCTCGGCGGCGGCGAGCAGCGCCGCGCCGACGCCGGCCCCCTGGCGCCCCCGGGCGACCAGCAGGAGGCGGAGGTACGCCGCCCCGGTGAGCGTCCGACCGGGGACGATCCACGCCATGCCCAGGAGCCGCCCGCGCGGGGTCGTCGCGACGAGAAGGCAGTCGCCCGCCGCCACGCCTCTCCGGAGGGACAGGAGACCGGCTCGCGCGGTCGCGCCGTAGCAGCGGAGCAACGGTGAGCTCCCCATCAGCGCCGCGAGGCGGCTCGCGTCCGCCTGCGTGGCGCGCCGAATCACGGACACGCCCGGCGAGGAGCGCGCCGAGGGCGTGCCCGCTTTCCGCCGACGATCGGCCGGCCGGGCTCGGCTCACGGACGCTGGCGGGGATCGAGCGCGTCGCGGAGACCGTCGCCCAGGAGGTTGAAGCCCAGCACCGCCAGCATGATCGCGAGGCCCGGGAACACGGCGAGGTGGGGCGCCAGCTCGAGGTTCTGGCGGCCCTCGTTCAGCATGGCTCCCCAGGAGGGCGTCGGCGGCTGGGCGGAGAGCCCGAGGAACGAGAGCGAGGCCTCCGTCAGGATCGCCCACGAGAGCGCGATGCTGGTCTGCACGACGAGCACCGAGGCGAGGTTCGGCAGGATGTGGCGGCCCACGATGCGGGCGGCCGGCGCGCCGAGCGCCCGGCTCGCCTCGACGAACTCGCGCTCCTTGAGGGCGAGCACCGGTCCCCGCACGACGCGGGCGAAGATCGGCGTGTACACGACGGCGATGGCGAGGACCACGTTCGCCGGGTGCGGCCCGAGCGCGGCCACGATGCCGAGGGCGAGGAGCACGGCCGGGAAGGAGAAGAACACGTCCATCGTCCGCATGAGGACCTGATCCACGCGGCCGCCCGAGTAGCCGGCGAGGAGACCCAGCACGGCTCCCGCGGCCAGCGCGGCGGTGACCGAGGCGAACGCGACCTCGATGGACAGGCGCGCGCCGTGGACCAGCCGCGAGAGCAGGCTCCGGCCGAACGTGTCCGCTCCCAGCGGCAGCGCGAGGCTCGGCCCGGCCATGCGGTTCTGCGGGACCATCTGGAGCGGGCTCGGAAGGGGGAGGCGGTCGGCGGCGGCGCCGACGGCGAGTAGCGCGCCGACGATGATCAGGCCGGCCAGCGCCGAGCGGTTCCGCACGAGGGCCGCGCCGATCCGGGCGAAGGCGTCTCCCGCCGGGGTCGCGCGTCGAGCCCGCCCGTCAGCCGAGGCGAATACGGGGATCGAGCCAGCCATAGAGGACGTCGACCAGCGTGTTGGTCGCGACGAAGAACACGGCCACCACGAGAACAGTGGCCTGCACGAGGGCGTAGTCGCGCTGGTTGATGGCGATGAGCAGCATCCGTCCGAGCCCCGGCACGGAGAAGATCTCCTCGACGATGACGGCGCCGCTCAGGAGATACCCGACCTGCACGCCCAGCACCGTGACGACGACGATCAGGCTGTTGCGCAGCGCGTGGCGGGCGACGACGGCGCGAGGCGCGAGCCCCTTCGCGTGAGCCGTGCGGACGTAGTCCGTGCCGAGGACGTCGAGCATCGCCGAGCGCGTCGTCCGCATGACGACGGCGGCCATGGCCGCGCCCAGCGTCAGCGCCGGGAAGACGAGGAAGCGGAGGTTGGCCCAGGGATCCTCGATCAGGCCCACGTAGCCACCCGTGTTCGGCATCCAGCGCAGGTAGCGCGCCAGCAGCAGCACGAACAGCGTGCCGAGCCAGAAGTTCGGCAGCGAGAGCCCGAGCAGGCCGAGGCTCCGCGCGGCGAGGTCCAGCGTCGAGTTCGGCCGGAGGGCGGACACGATGCCGAGCGGGAGGCCGAGCACCAGCGCGACGAGCGCGGCCGCGAGCGCGAGCTCGAGCGTGACGGGAAGCCGGCTCCCGATCTCCGCGAGGACCGGCTGGCCCGTCCGCAGGGAGTATCCCGCATCGCCCCGGAGCAGCGCGCCGAGCCAGCCGAGGTACTGGAGCGGCAGGGGCCGGTCGAGGCCGAGGTAGCCGCGCAGCTCCGCCATCTGCTGCGGGGTCAGGACCGTGCTCGTGCCGAGGCGGACCGCGATCGCGTCGCCGGGCACGAGCCGGAGGAAGAGGAAGGCGAGCATGGACACGCCGATCAGCGTCGGCCCGAGCGCGAGGAGCCGCCGGAGCAGATACGGGGTCAGGCCGTGACTTCCAAACAAGCCGCCGGCACGGGGCCGAAATGTACGGACGTCACGGCCCGGCCCCGTCTAGCGGTCGAGCCAGGTCTGGCGAAGGTAGGCGATCGACCCGTTCGGCAGGTGGACGAAGCCCTTGGTGGTGGGCTGGAGCCCGACGTAGTCGCGCCCCACGTAGAGCCAGACGAACGGCACGCCGGCCACCAGCTCCTTCTGCGCGGTCGCGTAGAGCTCCCGCCGGCGGGCGGAGTCGGTCAGGGTCCGGGCTCGCTTGATGGCGTCGCTCGACGTCTGATTCTGGTAGGAATGGACGAAGTTTAGATTCCCGTCGTTCGTGAAGTACCGGAACAGGTAGAAGTCGGGGTCGGGCTGCCCTGAGTTGAGCCCGGGCGCCATCTCGAAGTCCGCCTTCAGCCACCGCTGGACCCACTGGCCGAACTCCAGGAGCTCGATCCGGACCTGGATGCCGGCCTCTCCGAGCTGCTGCTGCACGATCTGGGCGATGTCCTTCGCGTACACCGGCTCGGTGGTCTGCGTCAGGATCGTGAGACTCACGGGCCCGACGCCGGCCTCCTGCAGGAGCTGGCGCGCTTTCCCGACGTCGCGCCGGTAAAGCTCGTACTCCGCCACCGGCACGGCATACTGCGTCAGCGAGGGCGGCAAGGGTCCCGTGGGGTCCCCGCTCCCGAGCGCGACCGTGTCGATGATCTGCTTCCGGTCGATCGCGTACGCGATCGCCTGGCGCACCTTCGGGTTGTCGAGCGGCGGCCGCTTCGTGTTGAGGAACAGCAGGTGATAGTTGAGGCTCGGCTTGGCGCTGACGCTCACCCCCGGCTCTCGCGCGAGGGTCTGGGCGACGCGAGCGTCGGCCACCAGCGCCACGTCGGCAGCCTTGGTGCGCAGCGCGGCGACCAGCCCGGCCTCGTCCGGCACGATGTTGATCCGGATCCCGTCGAGATACGGCTGGCCCTGGACGTAGAACTCGCGGAACGCCTCGAAGCGCATGAAGTTGTCCGGAGCCCACTCGGCCAGCCGGAAGGGGCCCGAGCCGATGGCGTGCTCCTTCCGCGAGAGGTCGCCGCCCGCCGCGCCGGCGACCTTCTGGGAGACGACGCTCGCATTCGGGTGCGCGAGGTAGACGAGCAGGGCGACGTTCGGCTGCTTCAGGTGGAGGACGGCCGTTCGAGGGTCCGGCGCTTCGATGCGATCGATATCGCCGAAGAAGGCCCGGGCGACGGCCTTGGTGTCGGGGTTCACGATGCGCTCGAGCGTGAACCTCACGTCCGCGCTCGTCACCGGGTCGCCGTTGTGGAACTTGGCCGGCCGCAGACGGAAGGAGATCTGCTTGCCGTCCGGCGAGATGGTCCAGCTCTCGGCCAGGTCGGGCTGGACGGAGAGGTCGGGCCCGAGGCGCGTGAGCGTGCTGTAGACCAGCTCGAACACGCGATGGCTGGTGAACGCCGGCACCTTGTGGGGGTCGAGGTTGGTCGCCTCGCCCTGGCGCGCCAGCGTCAGGACGCCGCCGCGCTTCGGGCTCTGCGCGTCGGCGCCGTCGGCGGCGAGGAAGGCGAGGACGAACCCGGCCAGGGCGGCGACGGTCGCGGCAAGGCGGATGCGCGTCATGCGTGGTTCCTCCCGGCTGTCTACCATGGGATCGTGCGCTCCCGGTGTCAACCGCGAGACCGCGTCGCGCCGGCGGCCACGCGGCCCTCCGCGGGGCGTGCCTACCGCCGCTGATTCCCGGGGCTTCCGTCCCCCGCGCCGGCCTCGCTCGACGCGGCCGGACGAGCGGGCTCGCCCGGGGTGGTCGTGCGGGGGTCACCGTCCGGATGCACCCGCACGTCGGCGAGCACGCCGTAGTGATCGGACGGCCACAGGTAGGAGCCGTCCGCGAGACGTCCCGGAGCGTCGACCACCACGCGGCTGTCCACGACCTCCCCGGCGTACGCGCGGCCGGGCACCACGAGCACGTAGTCCACCCGTCGCCGCACCCGCCGCTCCGGGACGGTCACCGGCTGGTAGACCGTGAAGCCGGGAGCCTCGGGATGGACCGCGCGGAAGGCGTCGACGAACTCGACTTCGCTGGCGAGCGCCGCCATCGCCGCCGCCGACTCGACGCTGTTGAGATCGCCCATCAGCACGCCGGGCAGGTCGCCGCGGCGCTCCCGGACCATCGCCCCCACGGCCTGTGCGTGGCAGGCGTGGCCGCTGGTGTGCGTCGAGAACACGGGAAGGCGGCCGCCGGGGGTGGCGAGCTCCACGAACAGGAGCACGCGTGGATCGAGCCAGCGCCCGCAGCCCGGCAGCCGGAGAGTCTCCGAGCGGAGGATGGGGAAGCGACTGAGGATGGCCGGCCCTTCCGAGAAGTCCATGACGGCGGCCGCCGCGCGATTGATCCAGAGCGTGTCGAAGAGCCGCATGGAGGAGGCCGAGTAGACGTGGTTCATCCCGAGCCGCCCGGCGAGGCGGGACGCCACCTCACCCCGGGCCTGGCTCCGGGACGCCTCCTGCAAGGCGATCACGTCGGGGGCGAGAGCCCGGAGAGCCTCCGTCACGAGGTCCAAGCGCGCCTCGAGGTGACCGTCCTTTCCGGTCCAGCCCGAGAGCGGACCCCCGTGCAGCACGTTCAGCGTCACGAAGCGGAGGGGAGGCGCGGGCGGCGCGCTCTCGCCGGGCGCCGTGGCGAGGATGGCGGCGATGACGGTCGCGGCGCCGAAGACGCTCCAACGGACGGGCCTGGGCATGGGCGTCACCGGTAGCCTAGCAAACCGGGGCGCGCGTCGCGAACCCGGATCGGTGGACCGGGCGTTCCCGCCGATGGCTGAGCCGCCCGGGGGCCGCTTGGGCGAGGGGCCCGGGCGGACATGCGGCATAATGAGGGCGGGATGACGGCATCAGGCGCCCCCGGGATCCTCGACACGCTCGGCCGCCCGCTGCGGAACCTTCGGGTCTCCGTGACGGACCGCTGCAACCTCCGCTGCCAGTACTGCATGCCGGAAGAGGAGTATGCCTGGCTGAGCCGGGCCGATCTGCTCACGTTCGAGGAGATCCAGCGTGTGGTCTCGGCCTTCACCGAGCTGGGCGTGGACAAGGTGCGTCTGACGGGCGGGGAGCCGCTCCTTCGCCGAGACGTGCCGGATCTCGTCCGCATGCTCGCCTCCGTGGACGCCATCCGCGACCTCGCCATGACGACCAACGGCGTGCTTCTCGCGGAGCAGGTGCCGGCCCTCCGGGCGGCCGGGCTCCACCGCGTCACGGTCAGCCTGGACACCCTCCGGCCCGATCGCTTCCACGCGCTGACTCGGCGCAACGATCACGCTCGGGTGCTGCGCGGGATCGAGGGCGCCCGGGCGGCCGGATTCTCCGGGACGAAGCTCGACACCGTGGTCATCCGAGGGGTCAACGACGACGAGCTGATCGACCTCATGGAGTTCGCCCGGGGCATCGGCGCCGAGATCCGATTCATCGAGTACATGGACGTGGGCGGCGCCACACGCTGGTCGCGCGAGCAGGTCGTCTCGCGCGCGGAGATCCTGGAGCGCCTCGGCGGCCGCTACGGATCGATCGAGGCGATCCGGGAGGAGTCGTCGGCCCCCGCCGAGCGCTTCCGGCTGCCTGACGGCACGACCTTCGGCATCATCGCCTCGACGACGATGCCGTTCTGCCGCACGTGCGACCGGAGCCGGCTCACGGCCGACGGCACGTGGTACCTCTGTCTCTATGCCCAGCGCGGGCTCGATCTGCGCACCCCTCTTCGCGAAGGCGCCTCCCGGGAGGAGCTCAAGGCCTTGATCGCCGGCACCTGGCGGCAGCGCCGGGATCGCGGTGCCGAGGAGCGGAAGGAGCTGGAAGCGATCGGAGTTCGCGGCGTGCTGGTCCAGGTCGAGGGGCTCAAGCAGGATCCGCGCCTCGAGATGCACACGCGGGGCGGCTGAGCGCGCCGCTCCACCCGCGGTCCGACGCGCGCGCCTTGACGGCGGCGGCCGGCCTGGCTAGGCTCCTGGCATCGTGTCGCCCGTCCGCGCCGCGCTTCCCTTCGTCGGCTTTCTCGTCTACGTGGCCGTGTCCATGGTCATGATCAACGACGCCAAGCGCCCGCTCCTGCCGCCGCCGATCGGCGGCGCGGTCCAGCTCAGCGACGTCGTCTTCCCGGTCACGCTGGCGCCATGGCTCGCCGCCGGCCTTCCGGGGCTGCGGCGCGTCGCCGGCCCGGCGGGGCTTCCGGCCGCGCTCTGGGTGGCGGCCAACGTCGTGACGGCGGCCTTCGCCGTATCGCCGGCCCGCGCCTGGCGGGAGACCGCCGCCTTCGTGTACCTCGGCGTCGTGTTGATCTGGGGCGCCGCCGTGCTCAGCGAGCGGACGTACCTCCGGTTGTTCGTGCGCTGGTGGGCGGTCATCGTTGCGGCCGTCGTGCTCGTCGGTCTGGCCGGGTGGCTCGTCGCGCTCTTGTCCGGCCAGCCGAACCTCCTCGTCGAGTGGCGCACCGGCGTCCCGCTCTTCGGAGACGTCGCGCGCATTCGATCCACCCTCGCGCCCACGTCACGCCTGCTCGTCACGCTCCTGATCGTCGCGCTGCCCGCCGCGGTGCTCCTCCGGCGCGCGGGGACGCCGGGTGAGCGGCGTGTCGCCGCCTGGCTGATCGCGATGATGACGGCATGCGCGATCCTGACCTACGCGCGCGGCCTCCTCGAGGTCGTCGCCCTTCTGGGACTGCTGGCGCTGCTTCCCTGGACGGGCCGCCGCCGGATGCTGGCCGCGGCCCTCGTCGCCGTCTATCTGGCGGCGCAGCTCGGGGTCCAGGCGGTGTCCACCTGGCGCGTGACCGACCACGAGCTGACCTGGGGCGCGGACCGATCGCGAAGTCTGGCCGACGGGCACTACTACGGCACCATGCCGGACGTCGGCGTTCAGCGCCTGGACCTCTACGTGGAGTGGGTCCACGACAACTACTTCATGCTGAAGCGCGTCGCCTGGCGGGCGTTCCTGGAGCGGCCGCTCACGGGATGGGGGCCCGACAACTGGCCGGAGATCAGGGCCCGAGCGCAGGAGCGGGGTATCGCGCCGGCGACTCTCCGGTACGACTCCGCCCACAGCGAGGTGCTCGGTGTCGCGGCGGAGATGGGACTGGTCGGGCTTGCCGCGCTCGTCGCCTTCTGGGTGCTGGTCCTCCGCGCCATGCGACCCGGTCGGACGAGCGGGTTCGCGGCAACCCTGGCCCGCTACCAGGCGCTCGGGTGCGGGGCGGTGCTGCTGACGTCGGTGAACCTCGACGTGATGCGGTTCCGGTTCCTCTGGGTGGCGCTGGCGCTGGGAATCTCGGCCGCCGTCCGCGCGCGCGAGGAGACGCCCGCGTGATCCCGCGGATGCACCGCGAGGTCCGCCTGGCCGCCCGCCCGGTGGGCTTCCCGAAGGAAAGCGACTTCCGGCTGGTCGAGGCCGCCGTCCCGGAGCCCAGCGCCGGGCAGTTCCTGGTCCGCGCCGTGTACCTCTCGCTGGACCCCTACATGCGTGGCCGGATGAGCGATGCGCGGTCGTACGTGCCGCCGGTCGCCCTGGGCGACGTGATGGAGGGCGGCGCGGTCGGCGAGGTCGTCGCCTCGAACCACCCGCGCTTCGCCGCCGGTGACGTGGTCGAAGGACGGCTGGGGTGGCGCGAGTACGCCGTGTCGGACGGGAAGGGCGTGCGGAAGATCGACCGCGCGGCCGCGCCGATGTCGACGGCGCTCGGAGTGCTGGGCATGCCTGGCCTGACGGCCTACTTCGGCCTGCTCGAGGTGGGGCAACCGAAGGCCGGCGAGACCGTCGTGGTGTCGGCGGCGGCCGGCGCCGTGGGCGGGCTCGTCGGGCAGATCGCCAAGCTCAAGGGCTGTCGGGCGGTGGGGCTGGCGGGCTCCGACACGAAGGTGGCCTACCTCACCGAGGAGCTGGGCTACGACGCGGGCATCAACTACCGGACGGCACCCGATCTCGATGCCGCACTGCGTGGCGCTTGCCCCGAGGGCGTCGACGTGTACTTCGACAACGTCGGCGGCCGGATCACGGAGGCGGTGTCACGTCACGTGAACACCTTCGCGCGGTTCGCGGTGTGCGGCCTGATCTCGCAGTACAACCTGACGGAGCCGGAGCTGGCTCCGCGGAACGAGCGGTTCGTCCTCGTGAATCGGGTACGCATCCAGGGATTCATCGTGTCGGACTTCGCGGCGCGCTACAAGGAAGGCCTGGCGCAGCTCTCCGAGTGGGTCCGGGCCGGGACGCTCCGGTACAAGGAGGACGTCGTGGACGGTCTTGCGCGCGCGCCCGCGGCCCTCATCGGCCTGCTCCAGGGGCAGAACTTCGGAAAGATGCTCGTCCGCGTGGGGCCGGACCCGGCGCCCGCCCACGCGCCCGAGTTCGGGCCGCGCGGTGACGCGGGGGAGCGCCGGTGATCAGCCGGCCGTTCGGGCCGACGCGCGTGTCCGTCCCGGTGATCGGGCAAGGCACGTGGCGCATGGGGGAGGAGGCCGGCCGGCGAAAGGACGAGATCGCCGCGTTGCGCCTCGGGATCGAGCTGGGGATGACCCACGTCGACACTGCCGAGATGTACGGCGACGGCGGGGCGGAGCGCGTCGTGGGCGCGGCGATCGCCGGCCAGCGGGACCGGGTGTTCCTGGTCAGCAAGGTGCTGCCGTCGAACGCCTCGCGGGCCGGGACGGTTCGCGCGTGTGAAGCCTCGCTCCGGCGCCTCGGGACCGACTACCTCGATCTCTACCTCCTCCACTGGTGGTCCGACCGCCACCCCGTCGAGGAGACCATGGAAGGCATGCTGGAGCTGGTGGCGCGCGGGCTGACGCGGCTGGTCGGCGTGAGCAACCTCGACGTCCCCCAGATGCGTCGCGCCCGGGCGGCCCTCGGCGACGTGCCGCTGGCCTGCAACCAAGTGCTCTACCACTTGCGGGATCGGGAGATCGAGCAGGACGTCCTGCCGCACTGCGAGAAGCATCGGGTGGCCGTCGTCGGCTACACGCCCCTCGCGCGAGGCGGTTACATGAAGGACGCCGTCGCAACGGTCGCCCGCCGTCACGGCCGGACGCCACGCCAGGTGGCCCTCAACTTCCTGACGCGGCGCCCCTCGCTCTTCACCATCCCCAAGGCGAGCCGTCCCGAGCACGTCCGCGAGAATGCGGGTGCGCTGGACTTCTCGCTGACTCCGGCCGACATCCGGGCGATCGATGCCGCGGCCTGAGAGGCATCCGCCCCGCCGGCGTCGGCGCGGCGCGGCGCCACGGAGCGCGGCCGACCGCGGGCCGAGAGGACGGCTCCCGAGGCGGGGCGGGCACGGGTCCCGCGCGCGGACGCGGACGACATCCTCGGAGCCTTCGTCACCGGTCGCCCGCCCGCCGGCCCGGGCCGCGGCGACCTCCGGCGAGGTCGCCGACCTCGCCGAGGCGCGTCGCCTGGACGCGGCCGACCCGCTCAGGCGGTTCCGGCGCGAGTTCGTCGTGAACGACCCGCGCCTCATCTATCTCGACGGCAACTCGCTGGGACGGCTCCCGAGGCGGGCTGCCGCACGGCTCCGGCGGGCTGTCGAGCAGGAGTGGGGAGAGCGGCTCATCCGGGGATGGGGGGAGGGGTGGTTCACCGCCGGCCAGCGGATCGGCGCGAAGCTGTCGAGGCTCGTGGGAGCGCCGGCCGACGACGTCGTGGTGTCGGACTCCACGTCCGTGAACCTCTTCAAGCTGGCGGTCGCCGCGCTCCGGGCGCGGCCCGGTCGCTCCACCGTCGTCACCGACGACCTGAACTTCCCCACCGACCTCTACGTGCTCCAGGGCGCCATCGATCTCTTGGGACAGGGGCATCGCCTGGCCGTCGCGAAGTCCGAGGACGGGCTCACCGTGTCGGAGGCGGCGCTGGCGCGCGCCATCGACGGCGACACGGCGCTGGTCGCCCTCTCCCACACGGCGTACCGGTCGGCGTTCGTTCACGATCTCGCGCGGGTCACGGCCCTCGCGCACCGCGCCGGCGCCCTCGCGCTTTGGGATCTGTCGCATTCGATCGGTGTCCTGCCGCTGGCGCTGGGCGCGTCCGGGGCCGACCTGGCCGTCGCCTGCACGTACAAGTACGTGAACGGCGGGCCCGGGGCGCCGGCCCTGCTCTACGTGCGGCGCGACCTTCAGGAGTCGCTCACGAATCCGATCTGGGGGTGGTTCGGCCGCCGGGACCAGTTCGACATGGCGCCGGACTACCGGCCGGGCCCGGGCATCCAGCGCTTCCTCGTGGGGACGCCGCCGGTCCTCTCGCTGCTCGCCGTCGAGCCGGCCGTCGACCTCCTGCTGGAGGCGGGGCTGGACCGGATTCGGGCGAAGTCGGTGGCTCAGACGGAGTACCTGGTCCGGCTCTGGGAGCGAGAGCTCGCGCCGCTCGGCTTTACCCTCAACTCGCCGCGGGATGCGGCCCGGCGAGGCTCCCACATCTCGCTCGGGCACCCGGAGGCGCTCCGGATCGACCGGGCCCTGATCGAGGACATGGCGGTGCTGCCGGACTTTCGCTACCCGGACAACCTCCGCCTCGGCGTCGCGCCGCTCTACACGTCCTTCGCCGACCTCCACCACGCGGTCGCGAGGATCGCGCGCGTGGTCCGCGAGCGCCGGTACGAGCGCTACCCGGCCGAGCGGCCGGCCATCACCTGAGAGGCCAAGCCTCGGGCGCCATGGGCATCCCGTACGACTACCGGACCGACTGGACACGTGTCGCCCAGCTGATCGTCCACGACGCGCTCCGGCTGGCGCCGGCGGAGCGAGTGCTGATCCACGCCGATCCGACGTACTTTCCCGCTCTCACCGAGGCGGTCCGGATAGAGGTCAACCGGGCCGGGGCGGTCGAGCTGGCCGTCCACATGCTCCACCCGCCGGGGCTCGAGCGCGTCCGGCGGGAGCTCCGCCGCCGGGAAGACCCGACGCTGAGCGCGATGGAGGACCGGGCGCTCGCCGATCTCTTCGCCCTGGCGGACGTCTACGTCTGGCTGCCGACGACCTGGGCCTACAACGTCTGGCAGACCGAGGAGATCATCAAGACGTGGCCGGGCCGTGCGGTCCACTTCCACTGGATCATGGACGCCTCGATGGACGCGGGACTCTTCCGCCGGCTGTCCGAGCTCTACGACGCGGCTCTGTGGATCGACTACGGCGCGCTCACCGCGCACCAGCGTCGTGTCGTCGGCGCTCTCCGGGATGCCGAGATCGAGGTGACGGACCCGCGCGGTACGCGCCTTCGGTTCGAGCTCGCGGGAGCGCACTTCCACCTCGGCAACGGCGACGCCTCGAAGGCGTTCATCGACGGCTACGCCCGTCCGGGCAGCGCCCGGGACCGCGAGGTGGAGCTGCCGGCCGGCGCCATCCGGACGGTGGACGTCCGGCGCACCGAGGGTGTCCTGGTCACGCCGCCCGAGACCTTCGCGGGGCGTCAGGTCGGGAGCGTCCGGCTCACGTTCGCGGACGACCGGATCACGCAGGTCACCGCTCAGCACCATGCCGGTTGGGTCGAGGCGGCCTGGCGGACGCACTCGGGCGACCGGGACCGATTCGGCGAGTTCAACGTGGGCGTCAATCCGAAGCTGGCCGCGCTGCCCGGGCTGCCGGCCATTCCGTACTACGGCTACGGGGCGGGCGTGATCCGGGTGAGCGTGGGGGACAACGCCGAGTCCGGCGGGCCGTATCGCTCGAGCTATCACCAGTGGTTCTTCCTGACCGACGCGACGGTCCGGGCGAACGGGCGTCTCGTCATCGAGCACGGCCGCCTGGTCGTGCCATAGGAGGGCGGTCGAGCCATGACGGAGCCGCCGCTGGCCGGGCAGATCGCGTGGGTGAGCGGGTCGTCGCGCGGGCTGGGTCGCGTGATGGCCGCGCATCTGGGACGGCTCGGCGCCGACCTGGTTGTGCACGGTACGACCCCGACCACGGCGCGGGCCTTCGGGGAGGCCGAGTCCCTCGACCACGTGGCGCGGGAGGTGGCCGCCGCGACCGGACGGCGCGTCCTCGCCGTGGCGGCCGATCTCACCCGACCCGACCAGGTGCAGCGCGCCGTCGCACAGATCCGCGCCGAGTACGGCCGGATCGACATCCTCGTCAACAACGCGGGGGGCGACATCGGGCCGGCGGGGGCGACGGGTCCGGGCGGCGGGCGGCCGCGCATCAACGACGGCGTGTACATCTCGCTGGAGGACCTCCGGGCGGTGATCGACCGGAACCTGCTCTCGTGCATCTACGTCTGCCGCGAGGTCGTCCCCGAGATGATCGAGCGCCGGTCGGGCCGCATCGTGAACCTGGGAAGCGTGGCCGGGCTGAACGGGCGGGCCGAGGGCGTGATGTACGCCACCGCGAAGGCCGCGGTGCACGAGTACACGCGCTGTCTCGCGGTCCAGCTCCGGCCGTACAACGTGTCGGTCAACTGCGTGGCGCCGGGCGGGACGATGACGCCGCGCTTCGTCGCGACGGGCCAAGCGCGGTCCGGCGTCGCCGAGAAGGTCGGCACCCTCGAGGGCTACGGGCGGCCCGAGGACATCGCCCACGCCGTCGCGTACTTCGTGACGGAGGCGGGGCGGCACGTCTCGGGCCAGGTCCTCCGCGTCGACGGCGGGGACCAGACCTGGCCCGCCTGACGGGCGCGCGAGGGCGGATCCCTCGCGGCGCACGATCCCGATATCAAGAGCGCCCGGAGCGATCTCCACGCCCGGGCGCCCCGCAGGAAGCGCTCTCCTGCCTCGGACGTGGATCGGCTACGGGGTCTCACTGTTCTGCCGTGTCGCATGCGTTACCTCCTTGACGCCCGTCGTGTTTGTCACGTCCGCGACAGGCTGTCGGGCCCTGCTGCGCTCCGGCCGAGAAGTCTTGCTCCCGTCGGATGCGCTGGCGCGCGAGCAGGGCCTCAGCTCAGTAAGGTGCCAATCCCGGAGGAAATGGGACGATCGGAGCCTACCGGCCCGTTTGCACTCCGCCGCGGGCGATTCTAGAATCGTCGTGCACCGGCGCGGCCAGGGGTCAAGCAGTCTCCGGCGGGGGGCCGCGCGCGCAACTCCCGACGCGGCCCCAGGAGTCGCGATGGCCCACACGACGACGGCCTCCGCGTAGCGGACGGGCGCCTCCAACCGGAGCCGCGTGGGCCGCTTCCTCGTCCGCCGCCTCGGCCAGACCGTCGCGGTTCTCTTCACCGTGTCCGTGGTCGTCTTCGCTCTGATCCGATTCGTCCCCGGCGATCCCGTCTACACGATGCTGGGGAACGAGTACACCGAGCAGGCCTACCGCGAGCTGCGCGCGCGGCTCGGTCTCGACCGATCCCTCGTCAGCCAGTACACCTTGTGGGTGGGTGACCTGATCCGGGGGGACCTCGGCTACTCCCACATCAAGCACGAAGAGGTCCGTACCCTCGTCGTCGACGCCTTCCTGCCCACCTTCGCGCTCGTCGTGGCGTCGGTCCTGGTGGGGCTGGTCATCGCCATGCCGTCCGGCATCGTGGCCGCCATGCGGAAGTCGAGCCCCTGGGACTACGGGTCCATGGGCTTCGCCATCTTCATGTACTCGATGCCAAGCTTCTGGAAGGGGATCGTCCTGATCTGGATCTTCAGCGTCTACCTCCGGTGGTTTCCCTCCATGGGATACGTGCATCCGTGGATCGACCCGGCGGACGGCCTCTGGAAGCTAGTCCTGCCCGCGTTGACCCTCGGGACGTTCTTCTCGGGGCTCCTCGCCCGGATCGTCCGGTCAAGCCTCCTGGAGGTACTGGACCAGGACTACATCAAGGCCGCACGGGCGAAGGGTGTGCGCCGGGCGGCCCTCGTGTATCGGCACGCCCTGGCGAACGCCCTGATCCCCGTCGTCACCGTAATCGGGCTTCAGTTCGGCACCCTCCTCGGCGGGGCAGTGCTGACCGAGACGGTGTTCGCGATTCCCGGCATGGGCCGCCTCACCGTGACCGCGATCCTCGACCGCGATTACCAGGTCGTCCAGGCGGCCATCCTGACCGCGGTGCTCTCGGTCGTGGTGGTCAACCTGATGGTGGACGTTGCGTACGCGTTCCTGAACCCTCGCATCCGGGTCACGTGACGCGCCTCAAGCCGCCTTCACCCTGGGACGAGGCGCCAGCGCCGTCGGGGGCGGGGGTCGGGGTGCCGGGGATCGCCACGACCCCCGCCGCAGTTGCGATCGCGGCGACTGGCGGCGCGACGGGTCTGGTGCGCTGGTGGCGGCGTTTCGCGCGAAGCCGGGGCGCGGTGTTCGGGCTCGTCACGCTCTTCGCGCTCGTGGGGACGGCCCTCTTCGCCGACGTTCTGGCACCCTACGATCCGCTCCAGCAGGGGGTGGGTCCGCCCCTGGCGGGGCCATCGCTCGCCCACTGGGCGGGCACCGACAGCTTCGGTCGGGACATGCTGAGCCGGATGATCCACGGCGCCCGCATCGCGCTGGCCGTCGGGCTCTTCTCGGTCCTGCTCTCGATGGTGGTGGGCGTGACCCTGGGACTGGTGGCCGGCTACTACGGCGGCCTCGTGGACGCGGTGATCATGCGCGTCATGGACGGGCTGTTCGCCTTCCCCGTGATCTTCCTGGCGATCGCGACCATGGCCATCATGGGGTTCGGGGTGAGGAACGTCATCGTCGCGGTCGCCGTCGGATTCGTCCCGCCCTTCGCGCGCGTGACGCGCGGCGACGTGCTGGCGGTCAAGGAGGAGCCCTACGTCGAGGCCGCGCGGCTCGCGGGCGTCGGCACCGTCGCGATCCTCCTGCGCCACGTGCTGCCGAACGTGCTCGCGCCGATCATCGTGCAGGCCGCGCTGTACGTGTCGGGCGCCATTCTCACCGAGGCGGGGCTCTCCTTCCTCGGACTCGGCCCGCCGCCGCCGACCCCGGTGTGGGGCTCGATGATCGCCGAGGGCCGGAACTTCATCGTCATGGCGCCGCACGTGTCGACGATCCCCGGGCTCGTGCTGACGGTGAGCGTCATCGGCCTCAACCTGCTCGGGGACGGGCTCCGAGACACTTTGGACCCGAGGTTGCGGCAATGACGCTCGGGTCGTCGGACGGGAAGAGCGAGCGCCGCACGGTCCTCGAGGTGCGGGACCTCGTCGTGGCCTTTCCCTCGGAGGACGGGTGGCTGCGGGCGGTCGACGGGGTGAGCTTCGACGTATGTCAGGGTGAGATCGTCGGGCTCGTCGGCGAGTCGGGAGCCGGGAAGTCCTTGACCTCCGAGGCGCTGCTCCGGCTGGTGCGGTGCCCGCCGGCGCGCGTGACGGGCACGGTCCGGTTCCGGGGACGGGACCTGCTCGCGCTCTCGGAGCCGGCGCTCGAGCGGATCCGCGGCCGGGACCTCGCGATGATCTTCCAGAACCCCAGCGCCTCCCTGAATCCGGTCTTCCGCGTGGGGGACCAGGTGCACGAGGCGATGGCTTTGCACCTCCCGGAGCCCGGTCGGACGCTGCGCCAGCGCGTCGTGGAGATCCTGGGCCGGGTCGGGATTCCCTCGGCGGACGTCCGCCAGCGGGACTACCCGCACCAGTTCAGCGGCGGCATGGCCCAGCGCGTGATGATCGGGATGGCGATGGCTTGCGAGCCCAGTCTCCTGATCGCCGACGAGCCCACGACCGCGCTCGACGTCACGATCCAGGCTCAGGTGCTCGCGCTGATCCGCCGGCTGGCCCGCGAGACCGGCACCGCCGTGCTGCTCGTCTCCCACGACCTCGGGATCGTCTCCCAGATGTGCCACCGGGTGCTCGTCATGTACGCCGGCAAGATCGTGGAGGCGGGGCCCGTGCGGGCGCTCTTCCGGGAGCCGGTCCATCCGTACACGCGCGGGCTGCTCGGTTGTCTGCCCCGGACGGACGGGACGGGGCGCCTCGAGGCGATCCCCGGCACGATGCCGGGGCTCCGGGCGATCCCCGGCGGCTGCCGGTTCCACCCGCGCTGCCCGATCGCCGAGGCGCGCTGCGCCACCGAGTCGCCGGCGCTGCGGCTGGTGGCGTCCGATCACGCCGCCGCGTGCCATTTGGCGGAGTTGGGAGCGGGAACGTGACGGGTCCGCCGCTCCTCGAGGTCCGCGATCTCGCGAAGCACTTCACGCTCACCGGCGGGCCCCTGGGCGCGCTCTTCCCGGGCGCTCGGCGCGTCCTCCGCGCGGTCGACGGCGTGAGCTTCGCCATCGGGACAGGGGAGACGCTGGGTCTGGTGGGGGAGAGCGGCTCGGGGAAGACGACGACGGCCCGCCTGGTCCTCCGGGCGATCGAGCCGAGCGCCGGCGACATCCGCTTCGAGGGTGAGTCGATCATCGGCGTGCCTCCCCGCAAGCTCCTGCCGTTCCGGCGCAAGGCCCAGATCGTCTTCCAGGATCCCTACTCGTCGCTGAATCCGCGCATGCTGGTGGGGCGCATCGTCGGCGAGCCGATGCTCGTCCACGGCCTCGCCGCGCGCGGCGACGTTCGCGAGCGCACCCTCGCGCTCCTGGAGCTGGTCGGCCTCCAGGCGGAGCACGTGGATCGCTATCCTCACGAGCTGTCGGGCGGCCAGCGCCAGCGTGTGGGGATCGCCCGCGCCCTCGCGGTCGGGCCACGCCTGATCGTGGCCGACGAGGCGGTATCCGCGCTCGACGTGTCGGTGCGGGCGCAGATACTGAACCTGTTCGTCGAGCTACGCGAGCGACTCGGGCTCGCGTACCTCTTCGTGTCGCACGACCTGGCCGTCGTGCGCTTCGTGAGCCACCGCGTCGCCGTGATGTACCTGGGGCGCCTGGTGGAGGTGGCGCCCACCGGCACCCTCTTCGCCGAGCCCCGGCACCCGTACACGCAGGCGCTCCTGGCCGCGATCCCGGTGCTGGGCGACGGCTCCAGCTCCATCTTCGACCAGCCGGCCCGGCTGCTCCAGGGCGAGCTGCCAAGCCCGCTGCTCCGACCGCGCGGGTGCCGGTTCGCCGGCCGGTGTCCCGCGCGATTCGACCGGTGCGACGCGGTGGAGCCCGAGCTCCGGGAAGTGGGACCCGGACAGATGGTGGCGTGTCATCTGTACGCGTGAGCCGAACGGCGTCCATCACATCCCCTGCGGGGGAAGGAGGAGAGCCATGAGGAGCCAGGACGGGTTCGAGGTCGTCAACCGCCTCGTGCGCGAGGACCCGGTGAGCCGGCGGACGGCGCTCCGGGCGCTCGGCTGGTCGGCAGTGGCCGCGGGGCTCCCGCTCGCGCGTCCGGGCCCGGCCGAGGCCCAGCGGCCGAAACCCGGCGGCACGATGCGGATCGCGCTCGACGAGAACATCGACACGCTCGATCCGCACAACACCACCTTCATCACCGCCTGCGCGGTCCACAACAACATCTACAACGGGCTCCTGAAGATCACGTACGACGGGAAGACCGTGGACTTCAAGCCCCAGCTCGCGCGGGAGTGGGAAGTCCAGGGCGATAAGGTGCACGTGTTCCGGCTGCACAAGGGCGTGACCTTCCACAACGGCGAGCCGTGCACTGCGGCCGAGGTAAAGGCGAGCCTGGAGCGGGTGAAGGACAAGGCGCAGTCGCCTATCCATGCCTGGAAGCTCGAGCTCCTGGAGGCGATCGAGACGCCGGACTCGCACACGGTGAAGCTGTCCTTCGCCAAGCCCTATCCGTTCCTGCGCGTCGCCCTGACCGGCTCGACCGGCCGTGCCGGGACGATCGTGAGCGCGAAGGCGGCCCAGGAGTCCGGGAAAGGATTCGGCCGGAAGCCGGTCGGCACCGGGCCGTTCCGGTTCGTGGAGTGGAAGGAGGGGGACCACATCCTCCTCGAGAAGAACCCGAACTACTGGGAGACGGACGCGGGCGGCACGCGGCTCCCGTACCTCGACAAGCTCCTGTTCAAGTTCATCGTCGAGCCCTCGACCCTGGTCGCCGCGCTCCAGACCGGCGAGGTGGATGGGGTCAACCAGGTCGTCCCGCAGTTCATGCCGACCGTCCGCGCGAACCCCAACCTCGCCGCCTACACGGTGGTCGGGGGGAACTGGCGGAACATGCACCTCAACATCGCCAAGGAGCCGTTCAGCGATCCGCTCCTGCGGAAGGCGGTGTCCTTCGCCGTCGACCGGAAGGAGATCCTCGAGAAGGTGCAGTTCAACGAGGGCATCGTCGCCCACGGCCCCATCTCGCCGCCCATGACCGGCTTCTTCGATCCCCAGTGGGCGACCGGGAAGAACGGCCAGCACTTCGATCTCGAGCAGGCCAAGGCGCTGGTGAAGCGCTCGAAGTATCCGAACGGCGTGGAGGTCACGCTGCTGAGCCTGAACGTCGGGGTCTACCCGCGCCAGGCCGAGGTGCTCCAGGCGCAGCTCGCCAAGATCGGGATCAAGGTCAAGATCGAGATCCACGACGCGCCGGCCTGGCGCCGGAAGTGGCTCCAGGAGCGCCAGTGGGACATCGTGCACCTCCAGTGGGACGCCGATCTGGACCCGGACGAGACCATCTTCCCCGAGCTTCACTCCAAGGAGGCCTGGAACGCGGGCCGCTGGAACAACGCGCAGTTCGACCGGCTGGTCGAATCCGCCCGCGTCGAGACCGACTTCAAGAAGCGCAAGCAGTACTACGACGAGGCCGTGAAGCTCATCGTCGACGAAGTCCCGGCCGTCGCCATCCTCCATGCCCACGAGCAGAAGGTGTTCCACAAGTACGTGAAGGGATTTCAGGCAATCCCGGCCAACCTCGTCGACATGCACGCGGTCTGGCTGGACAAGTAGCCTCCGACGGCACAGAAGGGCGGCGGGCCCGCCTCGCTACGGCGGGGCGGTGCTCGCCTGCCGGCAGCTCGCTT
>JBIOVM010000036.1:0-15898 GCA_044867785.1 Candidatus Rokuibacteriota bacterium
CGCGAGAGGCCGCGGCGGCTCGAACTGAACCAGCTGGCGGCGGTAGCCGTCGACCGGAAGCGCGACCCCGACGGCGTCGCCGATCCGGCGGGCCCACGCGCCGCTGGCGTTGACGGCCGCCTCGCACTCGAGCGCCTCTCCATCGACCTCGACGGCCGCGACGCGACCGCTCCGCACGCGGAGCCCGGTCGCGCGGGCTCCCTGGAGCACACGACCGCCGGCCGCGCGGCCGAGTCCGGTCAGGAGCTCGCAGTACCGCACCGCGTCGACGTAGCCGTCGGCGGGCCCCCACAGCGCGCCGGCGAGGTCGTCCACGCGGAGCTCCGGCAGGATCCGGGCGACGTCCCCCGGCTCGAGCACCCTCGGGCCGGTGAGCCCGTGCGTGCGCTGCATCCGGACGCTGGCGTGGAACTGCTCGACCACGTCGTCCGAGTGCCCGAGCCGCAGATAGCCGTGGTGCACGAAGGGGAGCCCGTGATCCTGCTCGAGCCAGCGGAATACGCGCATCGACCACGCGCAGAGCGCGACCTGGTCCGCGGCGAGATACTGCGTCTCGACGACGGCCGCCGACCGACCGGTCGAGCCGGAGCCCAGCGTGGCCTGTTCGAGGAGGACGACGTCTCGGACGCCGCGCGCGCAGAGATGGTAGAAGCAGCTCGCTCCGAACGCCCCGCCGCCGATCACCACGACCCCGGCGCGCATCGCCGCTCACGGCCCTCCGACGACGATCCGCCGGCCTTCGCGGGCGGAGAGGTCGACCGCGTCCACCACCTGCTGGACCGCCGCGCCGTCACGAAAGGTCGGGTAGTCCGTGGTCTCGCCGTGGATGGCGCCGACGAACGCCACGCCCTGGTCGTACTTGTATCCGAGGAGCGGATCGTCCGCGCGGACATTCCGTGGCGAGCCGGGATACACCGCCAGATCGGGTGGAACGTCGAGGGTCGCCCAGTGCTGCCGGGGGGCCATCGCCGGTCCGAGGCTGACCTGGAGCTCGAACGGGCGGACCAGCTCGTACAGCGCGAACCCCCCGGTGCCGTGGACCTCGACGCCCTGGTACTGTGGGCGCCCGGTTCCCCCGCGACCCACGACGGCCCGGTTCACGTCGAACGTCCCGATGACGCCGTTCGCGAACTCGGCCACCCAGGCGCAGGCTTCCGGGACCTCCACGACGCCGCGGCCGCCGCCCGGGATGTCCCGCTCGCGGACGTACGTCCGGCTCGTCGCGCTCACGGCCGTGATCTCGCCGAGCAGGTAGCGGGCCATGTCGATCATGTGAGAGCCCATGTCGGCGATGACGCCGGCGCCACCCCGCGCGCGCCGGTGCCGCCACGTGAACGGAGCCGCGGGATCGACCTGGCCGTCGGTGAAGTAGGACATCCGCCAGTGGCGAATCGCGCCGAAGTGCCCCTCGTCGACCAGCCGCTTCAGGTATCGGAGCCCGGCGGCGAACCGGAACGTGAACGCCACCATGTGCACGCGCCCGGCGGCGCGATCGGCCGCGTCCGCGAGCGCCCGCGCTTCCGGGTAGGTAGTCGCCAGCGGCTTCTCGCAGAGGACGTGCTTTCCCGCGGCGATCGCGGCCGAGGCGATCGGAACGTTGAGATCGCTCGGGGGGCAGATCACCACGGCATCCAGATCCGGGTCGGCCACCAGGGCTTCCCACGTGGCGTGCACGCGCGGGATCTCCCAGCGCTCGGCGAAGGTCTTGGCGACGGCGGGATCGCGCGAGGCGACCGCCGTCACCTCGCACCGGGGCGGCGAGAGCCGGAGACTCGGCAGGTGCACGAAGGCGGCGATCCGACCCGTCCCGATGATCCCGACCCGCACCCGCTGGCTCATGACCGCCCTCCGTCGTCGCGAGAAAGCGCGAAGGCGAGGCTAGCACGCTTCCCCGGCCCCCAGAAGGCGGGTAGAATCGGCGCGGCCGGGCGATGGCGACCGGCGGCGACCCGGCGGCGACTCGGGAGCATGGAGGAGGCAGCATGGCCGATTACGTGGCGTACTTCAACGGGGAGTTCGTGCCCTTCAGCCAGGTCCGGATCGATCCCCTGGACCGCGGCTTCCTGGTGGGCGACTGCGTCTTCGACGTGGCGCGGACGTTCAACGGCAAGAGCTTCCGCATGCGGGAGCACGTCGACCGGCTCTACCGGTCCCTCAAGTACGTTCGGATCGACCCCGGCCTGACCCCGGACGAGCTCGAGCGCATCAGCGAGGAGGTGATCTCCCGCAACGAGCACCTCCGCGCGGACGTGGGCGACTATCAGCTCTGGCAGTTCGTCACCCGCGGGCGCGGGCGGTGGGCTCACAAGGCGGGGCCCCCCGCCGTCGGCATCTGCACCCGCCAGATGGGCTTCGCCCGGTTCGCCGACCTCTACGACACGGGCGCCCACGGCGTCGTCGTCCGCACGCGGAGCTTCAATCCGGACGCGCTCGATCCCAAGGTGAAGAACTTCAGCCGGATGAACTTCAACCTCGCCGAGCTGGAGGCGTCCGACGTCGACCCGGAGGGCTGGCCGATCCTCCTCGACAGCCGAGGCAACCTGACCGAGGGCGTCGGCTACAACCTGTTCCTGGTGTCGGGCGGCGTGATCCGTACGGCGGGCGATCGGAGCGTGCTCCAGGGCATCTCGCGGGAGACGGTCTTCGACCTGGCGAAAGAGCTGGGCATCCCCGTGTCCGAGGAGGATCTCCAGCCCTACGACCTCTATACCGCCGACGAGGCCTTCTTCACGAGCACGAGCCCGTGCGTCCTGCCGGTGACCCGCGTCGACCGCCGGCCGATCGGCGACGGCAAGCCCGGGCCGACGGTCGGACGCCTCCTCCAGGCCTGGAGCGAGACCGTGGGCGTCGACATCGTCTCCCAGGCGAAACACTACGCGCGCAAGGAAACCCTCGAGTCCCGCCAAGGCTCCTGAGCGAGCTCTGAAATGTCGGGAAGTGAAAGTCTGACCCCCTAGGAGCCCAGGAAGATGCGCTTCACCTCCGGGGACCGGAGGAGGTCGGCGGACGGCCCGCTGAGGATCGTGCGGCCCGACTCGAGCACGTAGCCGCGGTCCGCCAGCCGGAGCGCCAGCTCCACGTTCTGCTCGATGAAGACGATGCCGAGGCCTTCCTCGTCCCGGATGCGCCGCATCAGGCGCCCGATCTCCTGGACCATCTGCGGCGCCAGCCCGAGGAACGGCTCGTCGACCATCAGGAGCCGCGGCCGGGCCATCAGCCCGCGGGCGATCGCGACCATCTGCTGCTCGCCGCCCGACAGGGTGTGGGCCAGCTGCGCGCGTCGGGCCCGAACCACCGGGAACAGCGACTCGATCCAGGCCAGCGTCTCGGCGCGATGCGGGCGCGCCCGCGGGTTGTGGGCGCCGAGCACGACGTTGTCGAGCACGGAAAGGAACGGAAAGAGGCGCCGACGCTCGAGCACGTGCGCGATGCCGTGGCCGGCGGCGCGGTGCGCGGGCATCCCGTCGATCCGCTGGTCCAGGAACGTGATGCGCCCGGCGCGCGGCTGCAGCAGCCCGGAGATGGTGTTCATCAAGGTCGACTTGCCGGCCCCGTTCGGCCCCAGCATGCACACGATCTCGCCCGCATCCACCCGCAGCGCGGCCCCCCACAGGACCTGGAAGTCCCCGTAGGCGACGTCGAGTCCCTCGACGGTCAGCATGGACTCGCCGAGCGCGGGCCGGCCGCCGGCGTCCCGTTCTCAGGAGACATACGCCTGCCCGAGATACGCCTCGATCACGCGCCGGTCGCGCGCGACCACGTCGGGCGCGCCGTCGGCGATGATCTCGCCCAGGTGGAGCGCGAGGATGCGCTGCGCCACCGCGGTAAGGACCCGCATGTTGTGCTCGATGACCAGGAGCGTGAGGCCGCCCGCGTGAAGCTCGCGGACGAGCCGCACCAGGTCGGGGATCGTCCGCTGATCCACGCCGGCGGTGACCTCGTCCAGCAGCAGGATGCGCGGCTCGGTGGCGAGCGCCCGCGCCAGCTCCAGGCGCTTGCGCTGACCCGTGGACAGGGTCCGGGCGTGCGCGTCGGCCTTGTCCCCGAGCCCCACCGAGCGGACCAGCTCCCGCGCTCGCTCGCGCGCGTGCCGCACGTCCTTCGTCCGGGTCAGGGCGCCCACCAGGACGTTGTCCAGGACGGTGAGCCCGTGGAAGGGCCGCA
This sequence comes from Candidatus Rokuibacteriota bacterium, assembly GCA_044867785.1. GTDB lineage: Bacteria > Methylomirabilota > Methylomirabilia > Rokubacteriales > DASRDR01 > DASRDR01. The sequence continues at coordinate 4,165 of JBIOVM010000036.1, forward strand.
GCTTCTGGAAGGTGCGGGCCACGCCGCGTCGGCAGACCACGTCAGGCGCGAGCCCGGTGAGCCGAACGCCGTCCAGCCGCACCTCTCCCTCGTCGGGCTGGTAGAAGCCGGTGATGATCTCGAACAGCGTGGACTTCCCCGCGCCGTTCGGTCCGATGATCCCGACCAGCTCGCCCGGCGCCACCTCGAACGAAACGGAGCGATTCGCGACGATGCCGCCGAACCACTTCGAGACACCGACGACCGACAGGAGGCTCACGGCGCCGCTCGCGCCCCCGCGCGCCGGCGCCGGTAGTCCCCGATCCATCCGATGAGGCCCTGCGGCGCCCAGCGCACCATCACGATCAAGGCGCAGCCGTAGAGGATGAGGTAGATCCCGACGAGCCCGGCGCCGATCCCGCCGAACTGTGCGCGCAGGTACGTCTCGACGGTGGTGACGAGGGCGGCGCCCAGGAAGGGCCCGAGCGCGGTGCCGACGCCGCCGATGATCGCCGCCAGCGCGAAGCGGACCGACAAGTCGACCGAGAACACGTAGAACGGGTCCACGAACCCGACGTACTGGGCCCAGAGCGCGCCGCTCGCGGCGGTCAGCGCGGCGCTCACGCAGATCGCGCCGACCTTCAGCCATCGCGCCGGCACGCCCAGCGAGAGCGCGGCGTCCTCGTCCTCACGTACCGCCACCAGCTGGTACCCGCGCCGCGACCGATCGAGGTAGAGCTGGATGAGCCAGCCCAGCACGGCGAGGCCCAGCACGATCCAGACCCACACCCGCTTGTCCGCGATGCCGAGCGTCCAGAATCCGGGCCGGAACGGGACCGGGATGCCCTCCGAGCCGGACGTGAAGCCGCGCCAGCGGCTGCTCCCGATCAGCAGCACCTGGGAGAAGGCGATCGTCGCCAGCACGAAGTACGGGCCCCGCAGCCGGTTCGACAGGTAGCCGATGACCAGCCCGACGACCGTCGCGACGAGCGCGCCCGCCCCGAGACCGATCCACGCCGACAGCGTCCAGCGGGTGGCCAGGAGCGCGACGGCGTAGGCGCCGATTCCGAAGAACGCCGCGTGGCCGAGCGAGATCTGGCCCGCGTACCCGCCGGCCACGTTCCAGGCCGCGGCGCAGGTTCCCCAGATCAGGATCAGCACCAGGCTGTCCAGGAGGAACGCGTCCCGGACGACGAGGGGGGCCGCGGCCACCAGCACGAAGAACGCGACGGCGGGCGCCATCCCGTTCACTGAGCTGCCCGGGCTTCGGGGGCGTTGATCGGACGAGTCCTGACGGACGGCCTTCGGCCGGTGGCGGGCGGCCCTCCGCCGGTGGCGGGCGGCTTTCGGCCGGTGGCGGACGGCCTTCGGCCGGTGGCGGCCTGGGGGCTCACGTGCCGATGGCCTCGGCGCCGCGCTGCCCGAAGAGCCCGGCAGGCCGGACGACCAGGATGGCGAGGAAGAGGAGGAGGTACAGCACCTCCTTCCACGCCGTGCCGACGACGTACGAGCCGATCACCTCGACCGCGGCGACCACGACCGCGGCGATCAGCGCGCCCGCCATGTCGCCGAGTCCGCCCAGGACGACGGCCACGTAGGCGATCAGCACGAACTGGAGGCCCGCCGTCGGGTACACGGGATAGATCGGCGCCAGCAGGACGCCGGCCGAGCCGACGCAGGCGATGCCCACCGCCCACGTGATCGCGTACACGCGGTCGGTGTCGATCCCCATCAGCGCCGAGGCCTGCCGGTCCTGCGCCGTCGCCCGCATGATCTTGCCGGTGTAGGACCACCGCATGAACGCGAAGAGCCCGGCGGTGAGGGCGACGGCCACCGCGAACGCGACGATCTGCGCCACGTTGAACGCGGCGCCGCCGATCCGCACGACGACCGCGTAGTAGTCGGTGCGCACGAAGCGCGCGTCGGCGGTCCAGAGCACGAGTGCCACGTTCTGGAGCGCGATGGACAGCCCGACCGTCGTGAATACCTGCACGTTGTGGGACGCGAGGACCACCGGCCGCATCACCGCGCGGTAGCTCAGCCGGCCGACCAGGAGCCAGAGCGGCAGCGACAGGACGAGCGTCAGGTACGGGTCGAAGCGAAGCAGAGCGAACGCCCAGAACGCCACGTACATGCCGACCATGAGGAACTCGCCGTGCGCGAAGTTGACCACGCGCATGACCCCGAAGATCAGCGTGAGCCCCACCGCGATGAGCGCATAGACGCCGCCCAGCAGGAGCGTCGAGACGACGAGCTGGGGGAGCGCGTGCACGTCAGGCCGCGACAGGCCGACGCCCCGGGGACACCCCGGGGCGTCGGGCCGGATGGGCGAACGTGGGAGGGCCGGCTCTCGCGGCCGCTACTTCCGCTGGTCCCAGGGGCCGAGCGGGATCCACTTGGCGCGGCTGGTCGTGAACTCCTCCGGCCACACGGTGACCAGGGCGCCGTTCTGCCACTGGAGCATGTAGTGCTGCACGCGGGCGTTGGAGTTCTGCCCGGTCTCGTCGAACTTGACGCCCCACCCGTTGACGGCCGAGCCGATCGGCAGGTCCAACGCCATGACGGCGGCCCGGAACTTCTCGAGGTCGTCCGTCTTGGCGGCGTCGAGCGCGAGCTTCAGGACCCAGAGGCCCCCGCCGGCGAGCTGATGCCCGCCGGCCAGGACGTCGGAGCCGGTCTTGGCCTTGACGGCCTCGCGGAACGCGCGCTCGATCTGCTGGCCTTCCGGCCGGAACTTCTCGACGATCAGGCCGGATCCCGGCTCGGACAGCGCGAAGGGCCCGTTCGAGTCGTTGCCGAAGGCCTTGCCGAAGCCGGGATTGCCGTAGCCGGTCGCGCCAGCGTGCACGATCGCCTTGACCTGGAAGTCCTGCTCGCGCGCCTGGCGCCAGAACAGGATCGCGTCCTGGTCACGTGAGATGTGGTGCAGGATGTCGGGGTTCGCCGCCTTCAGCTTGAGGATGACCGGCGTGAGGTCGTTCGTTGTGAACGTGTAGTACTCGGGCCCGACCTCCTGCATGCCGAACTCCTGCTTCGCGCGCTGGCGGGCGGACTCGGTCACGCTCTGGCCGTAGGACGAGTCCTCCGAGAGGTACGCGATCTTCAGCTCGTTCGGCTTCTTGCCCAGGCGGTGCGCCAGGTGCTTGGCGATGAACTCGACGTTGTACCAGCCGAATCCGGTGCCGTCGATCTCGGTGCGGAACACGCTCCGGAGGTTGCGCCGCGTGAACCGGGGGTCGACGCAGGACGTCTCCCAGTAGATGACGTTCTGGCGCGCCGCCGCCTCGCTGGCCGCGCCGCACAGCGTGGAGGAGAAGGTGCCGGTGATGAGCTTGACGCCCTCGCGGGTCGCGAGCCGCGTCGCCTCCGAAGTGGCCGCGGTCGGATCCACGGCGTCGCCGACGGCGAAGACCAGCTTCTTGCCCATCACCCCGCCGAAGCGGGTGTTGATGAGGTCGCGCATGATCTCGTAGCCCTCGAGGTGGAGCTTGCCCTGGACGGCCAGGTTGCCGGTGAGCGGCTCCAGCACGCCGATCTTGTACTCGCCGCTCGGCTGCTGTCCGCGCGCCAGGCCGGCGCCCAACGCCAGCGCGGCCAGGCCGATCGCGATCGTCCCCATCCACATCGTCTTTCTCATGCCCGGCTCTCCTCTCGCTGGCGGGCCGTGCCGGCCGCCGTGTCCGAAATGTCGGCCGCTCCGGCGCTGCAGGAGCATTGCGCGCCCGGGCGGCGGGGTCAAGCCCCGGCCACCCGGGGCGACGGTCAGGCTACGCGACCTCGATCTGCGCCCGGGCCCACGCGAGGTCGGCCGGGCGCGCCGGCGCCACGATGGCGGCGCCGTCCGGAGCGGTCGGCGCCGCACCCGCCACCGTGGTCCGGTGCATCACCCGCCGAGACCGCCCCTCGTCCCACGGGCGCCCGCGGTGCAGCATGCACCGGTTGTCCCACATCACGAGGTCGCCCACCCGCCACCGATGCGTGTAGACGAGCTCCGGCCGGGTCGCCGCCGCGACCAGCCGATGGATCAGCGCCCGCGCCTCGTCGGTCGACATCCCGACGATCTCGCAGGCGTGCGAGCCCACGTAGAAAGCCCTTCGCCCGTTGGCCGGGTTGGCCCGAACCAGCGCCTGGCGCACGGGCGGCACCTGGGCCGCGTGCTCCGCCTCGAAGAGCCCCGCGCTGACCAGCCCTCGCGAGTAGGTGAAGCTGTGGACGGCCACCTTGCCATCCAGGAGCCGCTGATCCTCGGGAGGCAACAGGTCGTAGGCGACGCGCATGCTGGCGTACTCGGTCTCGCCGCCCTCCGGCGGCACTTCCCGCGCGGACAGGAGCGAGGCGAGCGCCGGGATTCGCTTGAACGAGCTGTCACTGTGCCACATCCGGTTCCCGGCGTGGTACAGGCTCCGCTTGTCACCCCGCGGGATGAGCCGGTCCTCCGCGTCCACGTTCGAGAGGTTGGAGATCAGGGGCGGCGTGCCGGGCTGGCTCGCGATGCTGCGGATGGTCGATTCCAGCGGCCCGAAGCGCTCGCTGAAGGCAATCTGCTCCTGATCGCTCAGCCGCTGGCCGCGGAAGAGCAGCACCGAGTGCTCGTCGAAGGCCGCCGCGATCTCGTCAAACGTGCCGTCGTCGACGCGCCGGACGTCCACGCCGAGCACCTCGACGCCGAACCGGGGGTGCAGGGGACGCAGGGCCAGGGGCATGGCCGGCTCCTCTCGGGACCTCGTGCCGTCGATCATAGAGGGATCGATCCGCCCTGCCAAGACGCGGCCGGCGACGCCCATCCGCCGGCCGGGCGACCGGTCCGCGACCGCGCCTACAGAATCGTTCGGCCGCCGTCCACGGGCAGAGCGACCCCCGTGATGAATCCGGCGTCCTCGGAGGCCAGGAAGAGCACCGCCCGCGCGACGTCGTCGGGAGTGCCCGGCCGGCCCAGCGGGCAGACTTCCTTCCACGCCGTGATCGTCGCCTCCATGTCGTACATGCCGCGAGTCATCGGCGTGTCGATGAAGCCCGGGCACACGCAGTTCACCCGGATCCCGTCCGGCGCGCCCTCGACGGCCGCCATCTGGGTGAGCTGGAGAATGCCCGCCTTCGAGGCCGAGTACGCCCCGTGGGCCTCCTTGGCGCGGATCGCCGCCCGCGAGGCGATGTGGACGATCGCGCCCCCGCCCTGCTCGCGCAGGGCGCGCAGCGCCGCCCGCGTCACCAGGAATGCGCCCGTGAGGTTCACGGCCTGGACCTCGTTCCACTCCTTCTCCGTCGTGGCCTCGAGCCGAGCCACGCGCAGGATCCCGGCGCAGTTCACCACCACGTCGAGGCCTCCCAGCTCCCGGCGGGCGAGCTCGAGCGCGGCCTCGACGTCGTCGGCTCGCGTCACGTCGCACGCGCACGCCCGGGCCCGGCCGCCCCGCGCGCGGATCCGCGCCGCCGTCTCCTCGGCGGCCGGCCCGCTGACGTCGGCCGCCAGCACGGCGCCGCCCCGTGCGGCGAGAAGCTCGGCGGTCGCGCGCCCGATGCCCGAGCCCGCCCCGGTGATCAGTCCGACCCGTCCAGCGAACGTCATGCGCCGTCTCCCCGAGTCGGATCGTGGCGACACCTCCCCGTGGTGTCAAGGCCGGCGACCACGAGGACGTCGATCGGCTCAGGCATCGACAAGCGGCGCGACGGCACGCGCGATCGCCGCGCGCGCCGGCCGGACGTGGCTCGGACCGTAGCGCTCGAGCAAGCCCTGGCAGAGGAGCGGCACGGCGATCGTCAGGTCGGCGAAGACCATCACGTTGTCGCCGTCGGCCGCTTCCTTCCCCCACGAGATCGCCTCGCTGTTGACGCCTGCGCCGCCGAGCCCGCCGAAAACCGGGTTGTCCGTCGTGATCTGGATCGCCGCCACGTGCGGACAGGCCTCGGCGCCGCGCACCGTGGACACGCTCGTCGCCGTGATCTGGATGAAGTCCTTCGGCACGCCGCCGCCGAAGAAGATCGCGGCGGTGCCCGGCCCGGGTAGCATGAACCGGCTCATCACCGCCAGCGCGACCTCGTAGTCCCGGAAGAAATCGACCGCCGGGCCCTTGGCGCGCGCCGCGCGGTAGCCCTCGGCCAGCGGGCCGTCCGGCGCCGCGGGCACGAAGAGCGGCACGCCGTGGCGCGCGCAGGTCGCGGCCACGGACCCGCCGAGGCCCTCCTGGTCGAGCCAGCGCCCCAGCTCTCGCATGAAGCGCACGCCGCTGATCGTCGGCGCCACCCAGGTCGCCGCCATGTGCTCGAAGAACCCGCGGGTGAAGTCCTCCATGGCGTCGTAGTCGGTCGTCCGCACGACGTGGTCGTAGAACCGGTAGTAGCCGGCGCGCCGGAGGGCCTCGTCGTCCACGTGGTCGGCGTCGATCCGGTAGAAGGGAGCCCCGCGCTGCTCGAGCAGGTCCTCGGTGGCGTTCGCCGAGGTGGACGCGATCAGGTCGACGTAGCCCCGCTCGACGAGCCAGGTCACCAGAGGCCCCAGCCCCGCGCTCGCCAACGAGCCGGCGACCCCGAGGGCGATGAGGCACTCTCCGTCGATCATCCGCTGCCACGTCGCGAAGGCCTCCCCGAGCCTCCGGCCCTGGAACGCCGATTCCCGCATCCGGCCGAGGAGCTGCGCGACCGTCCGGCCCTCGCGGGGGTCGGCCACCAGCCTCATGGGGGCTCGCAACGGCCAGCCGTTCGGTCCGGGGCGCAGCCCTCGCGGTCCCCGACCGTTCCCGGCCGCGCCGTGTCCCGGCGGCGCCGGACGCCGCCCGCCGTCCCGCGATTCGGGCTCGCGCGGAGCGCGCGCCGCCCCCGCGCCGCGGCGGCGGTCTCGAGCTGTCCTCCCCCGCTCGCCCATGGCTCCCCCTCGTGCCGGCCGTGCCGGTTGGCTACACTCGCCCCGTGCCGACCGGGGCGGGATCGGTCTTCGACGCGATGGCCGCATCGTACGACGATCTCGAGCCCTGGTACGAGCACCTCTACGGCGTGCTCCACGGTCTCCTTCGCGCCGAGCTCGGACGGTCCGGCGGCGCTCACGGCTCGCGGGCGCTCGACGCCGGGTGCGGCACCGGGTTCCAGACGGCGATCCTGCTCGAGCTCGGCTACGAGACGCTCGGCCTGGACCTCTCGGCGGGGCTGCTCGACGAGGCACGGCGTCGATGCGCGGGCGCGCGCCTGGTGCAGGGCGACCTTGCGACGCTGCCCTGGCGCGAAGGGACGGTCGACCTCGCCGTCTGCTGCGGCAGCACGCTCTCCTTCGTCGGTGACGCGCGGCGCGCGGTGCAGGAGCTCGCGCGCGTGCTTCGGCCAGGAGGGCGGCTGTTCCTGGAGGTCGAGCAGCGCTGGAGCCTCGACCTCTTGTGGCGGCTCGCCTCCAGTCTCACCGGCGACCCGCTCGGGTACGCGGCGACGCCCGCCGAAGCCCGCCGCGCCTTCGGCCGCCCGTTCGGCCATGGGATCTGGCTGGACTATCCCGGCTATCCCCGCCTGCGGCTGTTCACCCCGCGCGAGCTCGACACGTTGCTCGTCGAGGTCGGCCTCGCTCCGCTTCGATGGTGGGGGATCCACTCGGTGACCAACCTGGTGCCGTCGACGATCCTCCACCGGCCGCGGCTCGGGGGGACGCTCGGGCGCCTCTACCGCGCACTGGCGCGGATGGACCGGATGCTGGCGGGGACGTCGATCCCACGCTACGCGGCGAACAGCCTCGTCGTGCTCGCGCGGAAGCCGGACGCCCGCAGCGCTCAGTCGAGCGCGTAGCGCCGCACGGCGGCCTCGTCCCAGGCAAGGCCGAATCCGGGCCGGGTCGTAGCCGTCAGCATGCCGTCGACGGGGCGGATGGGCTCGGCGAGGACCGGCGTGGCCACGTCGAGGTACTCGATCCAGTGACAGGTCGGCGTGACCGCGAGGAGATGGGCGCTCGCCTCGATGAAGAGGTGACTCGAACACGGCACACCTGCCGCTTGGGCGAGGGCGGCGGCGCGGAGCCAACCCGTCACGCCACCGATCTGCTGGACGTCCGGCATCACCAGATCGGCTGCCCCGAGCCGGAGAGCCTCCGCCATGTCGAACGGCCCGGAAAAGTTCTCGCCGATCTGGACGGGCGTGGCCAGAGCCTCGGCCACGGCGGCGGACCCCCGGTGGTCGTCCGCGCGCACCGGCTCCTCGATCCAGGCCAAGCCTTCCCCGTCGAGCGCGCGCCCCCGCCGGAGGGCCTCCGCCACCGTGAGGGATTGGTTGAAGTCGACCATCAGCGCGACGTCGTCCGCGAGAACCCGGCGGGCGGCGCGAACGACGGCCAGATCTGCGCGAGCGACGGCCAACCGATCTTGATCTTGAGCCCGCGGAAGCCCGCGGCCACGGTGTTCGCCGCCTCGTCGGACGCCTCGTCCGCCGCGAGCATGCTGAGGCTGTTGTACGCGGGGATGGGCCGGGGCGCACCGCCGAGAAGCTGCGCCAGAGGTAGCCCCGCGGAGACGGCGAGGGCGTCCCAGGCGGCCATGTCGATCCCGGCGACGGCCATGCCCTGGAGGCCGCGCGCCCCTCCGAACAGCGTGAAGCGCGCCCGCATCGCACGGTCGAGATCGACGGGCGCTACCGGGTGCCCCTTGATCGTCTCGCCGAGCCCACGCACGAGGTCTCGCAGAGGCCTCAGCGCGAGCGCGTGGTAGGCGAACAGGTACGCCCGCCCGCTGACCCCCTCTTCGGTATGAAGGTCGATGAGGACGAGCAGGGCCTGGGTCACGGAGCCCGAGGCGGTGCGGACCGGCGTGGCCAACGGAGCGTCGACCACACGGGCTTGGACATCGCGGACGCGAAGCGTCGGGCCGGTCATCTCGGCGCTCACTATCGCCGAGTCGACAACCATGTCAAGAGGAGCAATCCGAATGCCAGCTCGGTGGCAATATTCTTGCGTCGTCGGAGGGCATGAACGATCTGACGGCCCAGATTCGGAAGAGCATCCAGGAAGGCCACCTCCCGCGCACCGACTGCCTCGTTACCTGGCTCGGTCCCGGCCGAGGCCAGGTCTGCGCGGTTTGCTCGAACCGCGTTCTGGGAAGCGAGATCTTGGTCGAGTGCGACCTACCGGACGGCCGCAGGCTGTGGTTCCACTCGCAATGCTACGACGGGTGGCTGGTCGTGCGGCGGAGCCTCGACTGCGGAGCGCCGGCGGGCCAGTGACCGGAACCGGGCCGATCGGCAGGACGATGCGTCGCGTCTAGGCCCCAAACTGTCTCTGATCGGCGGATCGCTGGCTCAGGCGCCGGGCGAGCGCCCGCAGCATCTCCATGGTGACGGGCTTCACCAGATGCGCGTCGAAGCCAGCGTCCCAGGTGCTCAGGAAGTCACCGTGCGCCTGGCGTCCGGTGACGGCGACCAGGAGGGTTCGCCGGTATTCCGGGAGTTGCCGAACGCGGCGCGCGAACTCCAGGCCATCCATGCGCGGCATCGTGATGTCGCATAGCACCATGTCCGGTCGCAGCTCGGCGAGCCGGTGCAGGCCGGCGATTCCGTCTTCCGCGGTCGCCGCGCGCGCGCCGAGCAGCTCCAGGATCCGTCGGACCAGGTCACCGGCCGCCGGATCGTCCTCGACGACGAGGATCGTGTAGCCGCGCAGCGGCAAGCGGCCGGAGTCGTCCACGGCGGGTCGGAGCTTCTTCTCGGAGGTCGGTTCGCGAGACCCGTCCCGCATTCCACGCGCCTCTCGCTTCTACCTACCAGATCGACCCGCTTCGAGGCAAGTTCGATCTCACCGTCGCCTGACGAGGTGACGCCGATACCGTCATCGTGGCCGCGTCGCGCCACCTTGTCGTCCCGCGGTCGCGGCTCGCGCGCTCCGCCCGTTGCGCGCGAGCTCGAGCGCCGCTACCCTGGCCCAACTTCTCACAGGAGGGCGGGCATGGACCTCGGAATTCGGGGCAAGATCGCGCTCGTCACAGGCGCGAGTCGGGGGATCGGACGAGGGATCGCGCTCGAGCTTGCGCGCGAGGGTTGCCACGTCGCGCTCTGCGCGCGCGGTAAGGACGCGCTGGAGGCGGCGGCGAGCGAGGTGCGCGCGCTCGGGGTGGATGCGCTGGCCGTCCCGGCCGACGTCACGACGGCGGAGGGCGTCGGGCAGGCGGTGGACGCCGCGCTCGGCGCATTCGGCGGCGTCGACATCCTCGTGAACAACGTCGGCGGGTCGACCGGCGGCTCGTTTCTCGAGACGAGCATCGAGGACTGGCAGCGGGCGATCGACCTCAACCTCCTCCCCGCCGTCCGGGCGAGCCGCCTGGTGATCCCCGCGATGCGGCGCCGGGGCGGCGGGGCGATCGTCAACATCGTGTCGATCTACGGCCGCGAGTGGGGCGGGAGCTACGTGCGACGCCCGACCTACATCGCCGCCAAGGCCGCCGAGATCGGCATGTCGAAGGCGCTGGCCATGGAGCTGGCGCCCCACGGGATCCGGGTCAATGCGGTCGCCCCGGGCTCGATCGTCTTCCCGGGCGGCGGCTGGGAGAAGCGGACGAAGGAGGATCCCGACGGGATCGCCGCGTTTCTCCGAGCCGACCTGCCGCTCGGGCGCTTCGGCCGACCCGAGGAGGTGGGTCGAGTGGTGGCCTTCCTCGCCTCGGACGCCGCGAGCCTCGTGCTCGGCGCCTGCCTGAACGTCGACGGCGGCCAATCCCGCGCCCTCTTCTAAAAGTCGGGGTCAGGCCCTGACTTTGAGTTTAAGCGGCGCCGGGGCGCGGAAATCAAACTCGGGCCTGACCCCGGGTTTTACCGGTCGTAGGATTCGGAGCGGGAGGCGTCGGAGAGGGGCACCAGGTAGCGGAGCGGGTCGGGCAGCACCTTCTCGCGCAGCTGGGCGAGCGACGCGGCGCCGCCGTAGCTGACCGCCGAGCGGAGGTGCCCGCGCACGCGCCGGAGGATGTCGACCACCGAGCCGCGGTACGGCACCTGCATCTCCTGCCCCTCGGCCGGCGTCTCGAGCGCCGCCTCGATCGCGTCCGGCTCCTCGTCGTCGTAGAGCGCGCGGAAGACGGCCTGCGGCGACGTCATCCCGCGGTAGATCTTCCGCTTCTGGCCCGTCCCCGGGTCCTCGATCAGCTGGCCGGGGGCCTCGTCGGTCCCGGAGAGCATGCTGCCCAGCATGACCACCGACGCGCCGGCGATCAGGGCGAGGAACACGTCCTTGTCCTCGCGCACTCCGCCGTCGGCGATGATCGGCACCTGCTCCTCGACGGCGCACCACGCCTCGCGGATCGCCTGGAGCTGGGGCACCCCGGCGCCGGTCTCGAGCCGCGTCCGACACCCGCGGCCGGGCCCCACGCCGACCTTGATCGCGTCGGCGCCCAGGTCCCGCAGGAACTCGGCGCCCTCGCGCGTGGCGACGTTGCCGCAGACCAGCTGGACATCGCCGAAACGGGCGCGCACCGCCTCCGCCGCGCGCCGCATCACCTCGGAATGCGCGTGGGCAATGTCGATCAGCAGGACGTCCGCTCCCGCGTTCAGCAGCTCGGCGGCCCGCTCCAGGAAGTCGCCGCGGGCGCCGATCGCGGCCCCCACCAGGAGCCGGCCGCGGCCGTCCTTGCTCGAGTACGGCCGCTGGCGCGCCGCCTGGATGTCCTTCTTGGTGATGAGCCCGCGGATGCGCCGATCCGCGTCGACCAGCGGCAGCTTCTCGACGCGGTGGGCGAACATGCGCCGCTCCGCCTCCTCGATCCAGATGTCGGGCGGCCCGGTCACGAGCCGGGCGAGCGGGGTCATGAAC
>JBIOVM010000037.1:0-55932 GCA_044867785.1 Candidatus Rokuibacteriota bacterium
CGTGCCGGGCTGGCACTCGACGCTCTTCGCGCCGTTCTTCGTCGACGGGGCCATCTTCTCGGGCTTCGCCATGGTGCTCGTGCTGCTGATCCCCATGCGGTACTACTTCAACCTCTACGCGTACATCACCGACCGGCACCTGGACAACATGGCGAAGCTGATCCTGGTCACCGGCCTGGTGCTGACGTACTTCTACATCTGCGAGGGTTTCACGGCCTGGTACAGCGGCGAACACTTCGAGCGGGCCTCGTACCTTTTCAAGTGGGTGGGGGTGTACGCGCCGTGGTGGTGGCTCCAGATCTTCTGCAACAGCGTCGCGCCGCTGGTGTTCTTCTGGAAGCGGGCGCGGACGCACATCCCCACGCTCTACGTCGTGTCGATCCTCGTCCTGATCGGGATGTGGTTCGAGCGTTTCAACATCATCGTGCCGGGCCTGGCGCACGGGTTCTACCCGTACACCTTCGGCAGCTACGTGCCGACCCTGGTGGACAGCGGCATCATCATCGGGAGCTTCGCCTGGTTCTTGATTCAGTTCCTCGGCTTCGTCAAGGCCATGCCCTCGGTCTCGATCGTCGAGGTGAAGGAGACCATCGCGCACCCCGTGCGGGATGGGCAGCATCACCACTGATGGCGGCGACGAAGCTCCTCGGCGTCTTCGCGCACGTGGACACGGCGACCCGGGCCATCAAGGCCCTCCGGGCCCGGGGAGTGCGGTCCATCGCCGCGTACAGCCCGGTGCCGCTCGACGAGTTCGAGGAGGCCCTGACGGGCCACGGGCTGCCCCGGAGCCCGGTGCGGCTGTTCACGCTCGTCGGCGCCCTGATCGGGACGGCCAGCGGGTTCGCGCTGACGATCTGGAGCGCGCTCAAGTGGAACCTGATCACCGGGGGCAAGCCGGTGGTGTCGATCCCGCCGTTCGTGGTGATCGCCTTCGAGCTCACCATCCTGCTCGGCGGCCTCTGCACGCTGCTGGGGCTCTTCGTGACGGCGCGGCTGCCGAGCTTGCGGGGCTCGTCGCTGTACGACCCACGGTTCAGCGAGGATCGCTTCGGCGTCGAGGTCACCTGCGACGCCGCCGAGCGCGGGGCGATCGAGGACCTCCTGCGCAGCGCGGGCGCCGAGGAGGTCCGGGCATGAAGTGGGTGTTTCTCCTCTGCATGCTGGTCGTCGGGGCGGTCGCCGCGATCATGGGCGGGCTCGTCGCGTACCGGTGGACAACCAGCATGCAGAACGACGTGAAGCTCGTCCCCGGCCAGATCACCATGGGCCAGCCGCCGGGCACGGTACCCCGGGAAGGGGCGGAGCTGGTCGTCGCCCGGGAGCTGTACGCGACCCGGAAGAACCCGATTCCGGCCGATCCCGCCTCCCTCGCGCGCGGGCAGAAGCTCTACGACATCTACTGCACGCCCTGCCACGGGCCGAGCGGGAAGGGGGACGGGCTCGTCACCCCGCGGTTCATCCCGCCGCCCGATCTCGCCAGCGCGCCGGTGCAGGCGAAGACCGACGGCCACTTTTCCTACTACATCGGGTACGGAGGGGCCGTGATGCCCGCCTACGGCGAGGCCCTGTCGGTGACGGACCGGTGGGACATCGTGAACTTCCTGCGGACGCTCGCCAAGAAGGGCTGAGATGGCCACCGCGGGCTCAAGGCGAGAGGCGGGCGGGCGAACGGGCCTGGTGCTGGGCGGGCTCGTCGTCCTGGGCGCGATCAGCTTCGTGGTGGCCGTCGCGGGTGGATCGGGGACCCATGCCTGGGCCGTCTTTCTCGCGAACCTCCTTTTCTGGTCCGGGTTGTCGGCCGCCGGCCCGGCGATCGCCGGAATCTTCGAGCTGACCGATGCCCGGTGGGCGGCGCGCCTCCGGCGGATCGCCACGACGACCGTCGCCTTCATGCCGGTCTCGTTCGTGCTCTTCCTCCTGCTCATGCTCGGCTTGAGCACGCTGTACCCGTGGGTCATGGAGCCGATTCCGAAAAAGCGGATCTGGCTGAACGTGCCCTTCTTCGTCCTGCGGACCGTGATCGGCGTGGCGGCGCTCTACTGGGTGAGCGTCCGGTTCGCGCGAGCCGTCCACGGCTCCCCGGCCGGCGCGGCGGAGGAGCCGGGACGCGCCGAGCGGGCGCGGCTCGCGGTCTGGCTCCTCTTCCTGTTCGTGATCGTCGGCTCGCTGCTCGGCTACGACCTCGTGATGTCGCTCGATCCCACCTGGTTCAGCGGGCTCCTCGGCGGCTACGTGGTCGTGGGGATGCTCTACTCGGGCTTCGCGTTCCTGGTCCTCCTCACCGCGCTCTACAGCGCGGGTCGGCCCGGATGGGTCCTGCCGCCGAAGGAGATGCAGGATCTCGCCAAGCTGGTATTCGCCACCTCGATCCTGTGGATGTACTTCTTCTGGTCGCAGTACCTCGTCATCTGGTACGGCAACGTGCCGGTCGAGACGCGTTACGTGCTGGCCCGGCTGTTCCAGGATCCGTGGCGGACGCTCGCGATCTGGGCGTTCTTCATCGGGTGGCTGATCCCGTTCTCGTACTTTCTCGGACGCCTCACGGGGCGTCCGCCCGAGGGTCACCGGCTGCTCGTCCTCGTGTCGTGCCTCTCCCTCGTCGCCATCTTTCTCGAGCGGATCGTGCTGGTGCTGCCGTCGACGCTCCGGGGGGCCACGGCGCCGTACGGCGCGTCCGACGTGCTTCTCACCCTCTTGATGACGGCCGGATTCGCGGCGCTGTTCGTTCTCTCCTACCGGATCTTCGTGCCTCGATTCGGGCTGGCCGCCCGCGGGAGCAGCTAGTCTCGCACCTCCCCGGCAGGCCGGCGCGGCTTGCCAGTCAGCGGTTCATAGCCGGCCTGAGCGACCGCCAGCCGACCTTTCTGGCGAGGCGCCCCATCCTGCTGGACGTCTCTGGCAGGGTTTCGCGGGGATCGGTCCTAGGAAACCTTACCCGAGCCGTAGCCGGAGCCGGGTTGCGCTGAGTCGCTATCCTCGACCGGCGAGAGATTCTCTGGCCGCCGCCAGGAGCTCGTCGTCCGTCGGGAACTGACCGTAGCGCGAGACGTCGTCGATCGGCGTTTCGATCTGCACCCATCGAACGACCCCGGCCTGATCGATCAGGAAGTGCCCCGCGTGGATCTTGAAGTCGCGCGGGGCGACTTGGTCCATGAGGGTCTTGTCTTCCGGGATCTCCCCGAATCCATGGTGCGCCTTGATCCAGCTCTGCACCGCTTCCAGCGGCATCGGCTCGGGCGCCTCACCCGTCGGGTTGATTCGCGTCGTCGCCCACAACTGCTTGTACGCGCCGGTATACGGCGGCGTCGGGCATCCGTAGGCTCGGTGAATGCTCCGCTCCGTGTCAGTCGCCAGTCGAACACGCGCGGGCCGAGCGCGGAAGTAGCGACGGATAGGGTCCAGCCGGTCCTCGGTCACGGCCAGCGTCTCGACGCCGAGGGATCGAAGCTTCTCGGAGGTGCCGCCCAACTGGGCGACGTGCCGGCGGCAGAACGGTCACCCTCCCACCGTGCGAAGCAACACCAGGAGCAGCGGCGAGCGCCCGCGGTAGTCGGCAAGCGACACGAGCCCTTCGTCCGGAACCGTCGGCAGCGTGAAGTCGGGTGCCGGCTCGCCCGGCTGGAGCGGGGGACGAGACTGGATGGTCACCATGCCTGCTGTCCCTCCAATGAGTGATGGGGGAGGCCGCCAGCTCCACGAGAGGTCGTCGACGATCGGACCTGTTCAGCCGCCAGGCGGCCACGGCGGGATCCCAGTCACGCCCCTTTCCGGGGTGCCCGGCGAGTCCTGCGATGTCCGCGGGATGATAGCAAACTGACCGGTGACCTGGCAAAGCTGCCCAGCGGCGATGCTTCCATGGCATCGAGTACCCTGCCGGCCGCCGGCTGCGACCGACGCTCCTGGACCGTGTCGACGAGGGGCACCGCGCTCATGGGGCATGGCGGGTGAGCCGTCGAGCTTCGGATCGGAGCCTCGAAGCCCTGGGTCCGCCGCCGCGTCTCCTCCTGGTGGCTCAACGATGCACCGGCAGACCGGTCAATCATCGGCCCGGAAACCTCGAGGAGTTCCGGATGGCCAACTTCCCGGCGAGGCTCTACACTGACGTCGATTCGGCCGATCCGAATGGAAGGAGCGGGTAGCGTTGCTGTCCGTCGCCGAGGCCCTCGAGCGGATCCTCGCGCGAGTCCTTGTCCTGGATCGGGAGAGCGTCCCGCTCGACGGGGCGCTTGGCCGCGTCCTCGCGGAGCCGGTGGTCGCCGCTCGCGAAGTCCCGCCGTGGGACAACTCGTCCATGGACGGATATGCGGTGAGAGCCGCCGACACGCGGTCGGCCGGCGCCGGCCGGCCGGTGATGCTCAGGGTCGTCGGCGAGGTGGCCGCCGGCACCGTCGCGAGCCGGGAGCTCGGGCCCGGGCAGGCATACCGCATCCTCACGGGCGCCCCGCTGCCCCGCGGGAGCGATGCCGTCGTGCCTCAGGAGGACGTCCGGCGGGACGACCATCACGTCGCGCTCGAGAAGGCCGTCGAGCCCGGCGCGTACGTCCGTCCGCATGGCGAGGACATCCGCTCGGGGGACCGGCTGCTCGAGCCCGGTCTCGTGCTCCGTCCCGCCGCGCTCGGCGTCCTCGCCGCCCTGGGCCGAGCGCGCGTTGACGTCTACCGGCGCCCGACCGTCGCCGTGCTTTCGACGGGCGACGAGCTCGTGGCACCGGAAGCTCCCTTGGGGCCCGGGCAGATTCCGGACTCGAACACCTACGCGCTGTGCGGGCTCGTGACCGAAGCGGGAGGCGTGCCGGTCAGCCTGGGGATCGCCCCGGACCGTCGCGAGCAGATCATCGAACGGCTCCGCCAGGGGCTCCAGGCGAACGTGATCGTGTCGTCGGCCGGCGTGTCGGTGGGCGACCGGGACCTCGTCCGCGACGCCGCCGAGGCGCTCGGGGCACGTCTGGATTTCTGGAGGGTGAACATGCGGCCGGGCAAGCCGCTCACCTTCGGTCGCGTGGCGAGTGAAGGCGGGGAGCGGCTCTTCTTCGGACTGCCCGGCAACCCCGTGTCCTCCATGGTCACCTTCGAGCTGTTCGTCCGACCGGCCCTTCGCCGGATGGGGGGGCACCGAGTGCTGGAGCGACCCCGCGTCACGGCCCGCGCCCTCGCTCCCATCGACAACCCCGGGAGCCGACCTGGGTACCTCAGGGTGCGGCTCGAGCCCACCCCGGGGGGGCTGGGCGCGCAGCCGACCGGCGAGCAGGGGTCCGGCATCCTACGCTCGATGCTCCTCGCCGACGGGCTGGCGGTCCTTCCCGGCGACACCAAGGTCCCGGCGGGGGGTGAGGTCGAGGTCATCCTCCTCCTCAGTGACGAGGCCCTAAGCGCTCAACGTTGAGCCCAGGACGGTTGAGTTGGAGGAATGATCTGCGGTATAGTCCGCATTACCGATCAGGTTTGATGGAATGAACAGAAGGATCTTTCTCCGAACGGCCGGCGCCGCCATGGCGAGCCTCCCAGGGCTGGGTCGCGCCCAGCCCCGAAGCGATCGCGAGCATCGGGTCGAGCTGGAGGTCCCGATCCTTTCGGAGGAACCGGCCGCGGTGCCCATCCGCGTGAGCCTCGATCACCCGATGGAGCCCGACCACCACATCCGGTCCATCGAGGTGACGATCGATGGGGACCCGGTCCCGTCGAAGGGCAAGTTCGTTTTCTCGCCGCAGAACGGGCGCGCCTGGGCCGCCTATCAAGTGCGGTCCGGCACCGGTGGGGTCGTCAAGGCGGTAGCGGTCTGCAACCGCTACGGTGAGCTGGTGGCGACCCGGAGCGTGCGCGTCGTGGAGGGAGGGTGCAGCACCCCGCCCGACCGCTCGAACCGGGACCGCGCGGGCAGCCCCGAGCTCCGCCTCCCGCGAACGATCAAGGCGGGGGAGCCGTTCGAGGTCCGGGCCCGCCTGCTCCACGGGTCCTACACGGGGCTGGCCCTCAAGCAGGGCCGCTTCGTCCGGGAGCTGCCCGAGTACTTCGTCAGGCAGATGACCGTCTGGCTCGACGACCAGCGGGTGAGCGAGTTCCAGATGACCTCCGCGGTCAGCCCGAACCCGCTGGTGCGGTTTCCAGTGCGCGCGAGCCAGCCCGCCACGCTGCGCGTCCAGTTCGTGAACAGCGAGGGCCAGCGCTGGGACGTGTCGGAGCCGATCCGTGTCTGACCGAACCCGACGGAGGTGAGCATGACCGCGGTCACACGCAGGGCGTTCCTTCGGAGGTCGGCGGCGGGCCTGGGCTTCGGCGCCGCGGCCGGCAGCCTGCTCGCGGGATGCGCGACACCGGTGAAGGGCGATCTCGCCCGGAAGTCCGGGCGCCGCGTGGTGGTGATCGGCGGCGGCTGGGGAGGGGCCACCGCCGCGAAGTACGTCCGGCTCCAGGATCCTTCCATCGAGGTGATCCTGCTCGAGCCGAACCGTACCTTCGTGTCATGTCCGTTCAGCAACCTGGTACTGAGCGGTCTGGAGACGATGAGCGCCATCACCTTTACCTACGACGGCCTCCGGGCGCACGGCGTCAAGGTCCGTCACGAGGCCGCCACCGCCGTCGAGCCCGACACGAAGCGCGTGCGCATCGGTGAGGGGTACCTCGAGTACGATCGGCTGGTCGTCTCGCCGGGTGTCGACTTCATGTGGGACCAGGTGGAAGGCGTCGCCGGCCAGGAGGGCTCCGTCCTCCACGCGTGGAAAGCCGGACCGCAGACGACGGAGCTGGCCGGCCGGCTTCAGGCCGTGCCGGACGGCGGCGTCGTCGTCATGACCGTGCCGCCCGTCGCCTATCGCTGTCCGCCCGGGCCGTACGAGCGCGCGTGCCAGATCGCCTGGTTCCTGCAGACGAAGAAGCCTCGCTCGAAGCTGGTGGTCCTCGACGCGAACAACGACGTCGTATCGAAGGCGGGGCTCTTCAAGGCGGCCTTCCGCAACTATCCGAACCTCGAGTACCGTCCCACGAGCAAGCTCGAGCGGGTCGACCTCGCCGGGCGGGAGGTGCTGCCGGCGATCGGCGACCGCGTGCGCTACGACGTGCTCAACCTCATCCCGCCTCAGAAGGCGGGAGCGATCGCGCTCCAGGCCGGCCTGGGGGACGCCAACAGCCGCTGGTGCGAGGTGAACCACGTCACCTACGAGTCGGTGAAGCAGCCGGGAATCCACGTGATCGGTGACGCGACGACCGGCTTCCCGGTGCCGAAGTCCGGCAACATCGCCAACGCCATGGGCAAGATCTGCGCGACCGCGATCGTCCACCTGCTGAACGGCAAGGAGCCTCCGGTCCTGGCGCCCGGCAACACCTGCTACAGCTGGACCAGCGATCGCGAGGCCATCGCGGTCGTGAACGCCTACCGGATCGACAACGGGAAGGTCGTCCAGATCGAGCAGAAGCTCACGCCGCGGGCGGCGACATCGGTGGCGCAGAACTCGATCGCGTGGCGGACCAGCATCTGGAACGACGTCATCGGCTGAGCGGGCGTCGGATCGGGGCCGAATGGGTATGGAGGGGAGAGCGATGCAGACACTCGCGCGGCTGGCCGGCGTTGTCGGAGTGCTCGTGCTCCTGGTCGTGACCTCGAGCGCAGCGGGCCCGCTCGACGGCCCCGGGGCCCAGAAGTCCCTCGTGTGCAGCGCGTGCCACGGCTTCGCCGGCAACAGCCGGGGTGACACGGTGCCGATCCTGGCCGGGATCGATCCGGCCTATTTCAAGAAGGCGATCGCGGATTACGCGGCCGGCCGCCGGCCCTCGCCGGAGATGGAGCCGTACGCCAAGATGGTGGTGCAGTCCGGCGTCGACGACGTGGCGGCGTTCTTCGCGAGCCAGACCCGCCGGCCGACGCCGGTCGGGGCGGATCCGGCGGCCGTGCAGCGGGGCCGCGTCGCGGCGACGGCGTGCGGGGTGTGTCACGGGGCCAACGGAAAGGGCGACAAGGCCAAGCTGATCCCGGACATCACGGGCCAGCCGCCCGGCTACCTGCGGAACCAGCTCCTCCTCTTCAAGCAAGATCAGCGCAGTCCGGGCGACGCCGAGCTCAAGGCGGTGAAGGCTCTCATCCAGACCCTGCCGGACGCAACCCTGGGCGATCTGGCCGCGTACTACTCGACCCTCCGATAGACAGCGGTCGCCCCGTCCCGGCCCGGTGGCGGGAGCAACGGCGCGGCTACGTGCGACCGCCGAAGAGCGCCCAGAGCGTCGCGCGGCCGCCCACCAGCATCGCGGCGAAGGCCGTCAGGCTGCCGAGCGCCAGGGTGGCCGAGTTCGTGAGCCCCTGGGTGATGTTGCAGCCGTCGGCGATCAGCGCCCCGGTGCCCATGATCAGGCCGCCGGCGAAGAGCTTCACGATCGTGAAGCCCGGCACCGGCTTCCACGCGAACTCGCCGGAGCGCCAGGCGGCGAGCGCCGCGCCGATGACCACCCCGAGGAGCAGCACCATTCCCCACGTGATCCGGTTCGGGTAGCCGACCAGCGGGTAGGTAAGGACGTGGCCGGTGTTGGCGGCGAACGTGATGCCGGTAGGGCTGCCCGCCCAGGCCGAGAGGTACCAGCCAAGGACGATCACGACCCCGATCGCGCTCCCCGTCACCGGCCAGCGCCACTTCCCGTGCTCGGGCTCGTCGGGGCGGTTGCGCGCGAGCCAGACGCCGAGGACGAGGACGACGACCGCAATGACCGGCCACGGCCGGAGACCGAGGGCGAGCGGAAGCGTAACCGGCTGCTCGCCGACCGCGTACTCGTACCCCTGGAGCGCGATCCTGACCGGCTGCAGAACCCCGACGCTGGTCGCGCTCGCCCCCATCGCGAACCCCGCCAGCACCACCCACGCGCCGAGCGCGCCCTCGCCTAGGCGGTACCAGGAGCTGCCAGCGCAGCCGCCCCCCAGGATCATGCCGATGCCGAACACGAACCCGCCCGTCAGATTGGCGAGCCACCGGAACGGCCGGACCGGGATGGCCTCGACCAGGCCGAGCTCGAGCGCGTGGACGCCAACGATCGCGATCAGGAGGGCGAGGACGTAGGCGCGCAGGATCGCCGTGTCGCCCATGAGCGCCCAGTTGGACAGCGCCCGGGTGAGGCAGAACCCTCCGCGCTGGGCGCAGTAGCCGAACAGCAGACCGGCCAGGAGCGCGGTGGCCAACGTGAGCAGCCCGGCCGTGTCCACGGGGCGATCTTAGCGCACCGGCCGCGGCGTCGCTTGTGACCCCGCGGGGGGCCGGCTATACTCCGCGCGGCGGGTGCCGCGGCCGCATTCATGCCTGGCGAGCCCTGCGGGCCGGATCGTGAGCGGGGCCGTCCGTTCGGCGCCGTGCGCCGGCCGCCCCCGCGACTCGAAGGCGGCGGCCCACGCGGCTGACCAGGGAGAACCGGTGCTCGACGAGCGGAACGGAGTCGCAGAGCCCGCCCTGCCCATCATCCGCTTCGAGCGAGTGAACAAGTGGTTCGGGAAGCTGCACGTCCTCCGCGACGTCGACCTGGAGGTGTCGCGGGGCGAGGTCCTGGTGGTCTGCGGGCCGAGCGGCTCCGGGAAGAGCACGCTGATCCGGTGCGTCAACCGGCTCGAGACGATCCAGTCGGGGCGTCTGGTGGTGGACGGCGTGGACGTGAGCGGGTCGGGCGTCGACCTCCCGCGGCTCCGAGCCAACATCGGGATGGTGTTCCAGCAGTTCAACCTCTATCCCCACATGACCGTGCTGGAGAACATCACGTTGGCGCCCGTCCGGGTTCGTGGCCTGGCGCGCGCCGAGGCCGAACGAATCGCGATGGACCTGCTGGCCAAGGTCGACATCCACGACAAGGCGCGGGCCTACCCGGCCCAGCTCTCCGGTGGCCAGCAGCAGCGGGTCGCGATCGCGCGCGCCCTCGCCATGCAGCCGAAGATCATGCTGTTCGACGAGCCGACCTCCGCCCTCGATCCCGAGATGATCATCGAGGTGCTCGACGTGATGGTGGCGCTCGCCCGCGAGGGGATGACGATGGCGGTGATCACCCACGAGATGGGCTTTGCGCGCAAGGTGGCCCATCGGATGGTCTTCATGGACGAAGGGCGCATCGTGGAGGAGGGGGAGCCGGACGCGTTCTTCGAGCGGCCTCGGAACGAGCGGACACGACAGTTCCTCTCCAAGATCCTCGCCCACTGAAAGGCGACGGAGGAAAGGGAAGGGTCCATGGCGACACTGGCGGCACGGATCTCAGCGGCGGCGCTGGCGCTGGGCGTCCTCCTGGGTGGGGCGGGCCCGGCGCTCGCGGAGACGACTCTGGAGAAGATCGGTCGCAGCGGCACCTTCACGGTAGGCACGCGAACCGGCTCCCCGCCGTTCGGGTTCATCGACAAGCAGAACCAGTGGGGTGGCTTCTCGGTGGACCTGGCCAAGCTGGTCCACGCGAACGTCGAGAAGAAGGTCGGTAAGTCCGTGAAGTTCGAGCTCAAGGAAGCCACACCCGCGACGCGGATCCCGCTCCTCGCGAGCGGCGCCGTCGACCTGATCGCGGGGACCATGACCATCACGCGGGCCCGGCGTGACAGCCTGGACTTCAGCGTCGTGTTCTTCGTCACCGGCGCCCAGTTCCTGGTCAAGAAGGGGAGCCCGATCCGCGGTGTCCAGAGCATCGCCGGCAAGCGCATCGGCGCCCAGCAGGGCTCCACGAACGAGAAGATCGTCCGCGAGAAGTTCCCCCAGGCCCAGCTGGTGGTCTTTCCCGACCAGCCAGCGGCGTTTACCGCGCTGGCGCAGGGCAAGATCGACGCCTACACGAACGACGGCGTGCAGCTGGCGGGACTCAAGGCCAAGGCGCCGACGCCGGCCGAATGGGACGTGGTAGGCGAGTTCTTCACCTACGAGCCCTACGGGATGGCGATGCGGAAGAACGAGAGCGACTTCCGGAACCTGGTGGACTTCACGCTCATGGAGGCGATCGAGAGCGGGGAGTACCAGAAGCTCTACGACAAGTGGTTCGGCCCACAGGGCGAGGTACCGTATCCCCTGTCCGAGACAGCTCGGATCTTCCTCCAGATGCAGGTCATCCCCCGCTGAGCGACCGGCGTCGCGGGGGTCGGCCGCGGGCCGACTCCCCGCGCCGGCCTTCCCATGCCGCGCCCCTTCCTCGCTTTGGCGTACCAGTTCCAGTGGAGCGTGCTCTGGACGAGCCCCTACCTCGAGTGGCTCCTTCGGGGCATCCTCACGACGCTCGAGCTGACGGTCCTCGGCTGGGCGCTCGCCGCGATTCTGGGCGCGGTCTTCGGGGCGGCTCGCACCATGCCCTCGCGCGTCTGGCGCCGAGTCGCCGCCGCGTACGTCGAGTTCTTCCGGAACGTGCCGCTTCTGGTCTGGATGTTCTTCTGGTACTTCGGCGTTCCGCAGCTGCTGCCCGCGGGAGCCCAGGACTGGCTCAACCGGCACGGCGGGGAGCTGCTCGCCGCGGTGGCGGCCCTCGGCGTCTACCACGGCGCCCGGTTGGCCGAAGTGGTGCGAGCGGGCATCCAGTCGGTGCCTCCCACCCAGCTGGAGGCGGCGCTCTCCACCGGGCTCACGCTGACGCAGGCGTACCGCTTGGTCGTGGGGCCGATCGCGCTCCGGCTGATCGTGCCGCCGCTCACGAACGAGTCGCTGAACCTGCTGAAGAACTCCTCGCTGGCACTCACCATCAGCGTCGCGGAGACGACCTTCGTGGCCCGGCAGATCGAGAGCTATACGGCGAAGGGCTTCGAGGCGCTCGCGGCGGGCACGCTCATCTATCTGGGGCTGTGCCTGGGGGTGGCCGCCGTGATGAGCCGCCTCGAGCGTCGCGTGGCCATCCCGGGCCTCATCATCCGGAGCGGAAGCGCGGCGTGAGCTTCGATCTCGGCGTGATCCTCGCCAACTGGCACTTCCTCCTCGCGCAGGGCCTGCTCGGCATCGGTGCGTTCGGCGGCGGGACGGTCGCGCTCGCCGTTCCGTCGATCGTGCTGGGCTTCGTGCTCGGAGTCGGGGTCGCCCTGGCGCGGCTCTCGCGCCAGGCCTGGCTCTACTACCCCGCGACGTTCTACGTCCAGGTGATCCGGGGCATCCCGCTGGTGATGGTGGTCTTCTGGTTCTGGTTCTTCATCCCGATCGCCACCGGCATGCCGCTGCCCCAGTACTGGGTCGCCCTCGTGGCATTCGTCGTGTTCGAGGGCGCCTACCTCGGCGAGATCATCAGGGCGGGCATCCAAGCCGTCCCGCGCGGCCAGGTCGAGGCCGCGCAGGCGACGGGGCTGCGCTACGCGACTGCGATGCGACGCGTCGTGCTGCCGCAGGCCGTACGAAACATGCTACCCTCCCTGGTCACGCAGTTCATCATTCTGGTCAAGGACACCTCGCTCGCCTCGATCATCGGGTACATGGACCTGACGAAG
Organism: Candidatus Rokuibacteriota bacterium; assembly: GCA_044867785.1. Taxonomy (GTDB): domain Bacteria; phylum Methylomirabilota; class Methylomirabilia; order Rokubacteriales; family DASRDR01; genus DASRDR01. Next base: position 12,389 of record JBIOVM010000037.1, read on the forward strand.
GCCGCCCAGACGGTGAACCAGCGTGAAATCCGACCGTTCGAGCTGTACCTCTTCATCGCGGTCGTCTACTGGGTGCTCTGCTACGGAATGTCGCTCGCCAGCCGGGCCTTCGAGCGGCGGCTGACCCAGCCCACCCGCGCCCGCGGGAGGCTGCGGGCGGCCGCGCTGGCCGGCGGCGTGGCGCTCCTCCTCACGGGGTGCGCCGGAGCGCTTCGCGAGGACATGGCTCGCCAGGATGCCGCCCTGGCCGAGCTCCGAACGAAGGTCGAGACCCTTCAGGCTGACCTCCGGGGAATGCGGAGCGATCTGAGCGGGCTGCGCGCGACGCTCGAGTCGGAGCTCGCCCGGGCCGCCCAGGCGCGGGAGACCGAGGATGGTCGGGTACGCGAGGCTCAGGACGTGTTGGCCGAGCGCGTGGCCATGGCCGAGCGGCGCACCGAGGAGCTCGCCGAGGGCGTGGGGGGCCTGGAGGGGTCCGTGGCCGGGCTGGCCGAGCAGTTCGCCCGGCTGGAGGCCGGCAACGTGGGAGCCTCGACCTTCCGCCGAGCGTCCCCGGGCCAGAGGCAGGCGGGCCCCCCGATGTCCGCCGAGGACCTCTTCGACCGCGGGATGGAGAGCTTCCGAGCCGGTGAGCTCGGTCAGGCCGTCCTCGACTTCGCCGAGTTCGTCGACAAGCATCGCACTCACCCCCTCGTGGCGAGCGCCCACTTCTGGATCGGCGAGGCCTATTTCCGGAGTCGGGACTTCGAGCACGCCGCCAGCGAGTACCAGAAGGCCATCGACCTGGCCCCGGCCGGGGAGCGGACGCCCGATTCCCTCCTCCGCCTCGGGCTCGCCCTGCGCTCCCTCAGACGCGAGGATCGAGCGCGCGAGATCTGGGGGAGGCTGGTCCGCGACTTTCCAGAGAGCGAAGCCGCACTTCGGGCTCGTGCCGTCCTCCGCCAGCCCGGCCGTGCGGTGCGGCCGGCGGAGCCCCGGTAGCAAAGATTCCCGCTCAACCTCGCGTCGGGACGGGCGATTCGTCCCTGGCGGGAGCGGTCCTGGCCGTCCGTTTTCTTGACGATGCTCAGAGCCGGTGTATATCATGGCGCTTGCTTTGCAGATGTTTAGTGGGTCGGAGCCGACCGTGACGACGCTCGAGGGAAGGTCGCCAGCCGCCGAGCGATGGGCGTGGGTCGCCCTGGGCCTGGTCCGCCCGGTTGTCACCCGGGCCCGGGCCTTTCACGACCTCTTGCGTCTTGGCTCGCCCGCGGAAATCTTCCAGGCATCCCGTCGGGTTCTGGCCGAGGTGGTCGGCGAGGACGCCGCCGCGGCGGTCCTCGCGTTCGACTGGCGCCGGGCGGCCCGGGACCAGGCCGCGGCCGCGACCCGATGCGGAGCCCGGCTGTTGCTCTTTGGAGACACCGACTATCCGGTCGCCCTCCGCCCGATCGACCTGCCGCCCCCGTTCCTCCTCGTCCGCGGGGAGATTCGGCGAGAGGACACCCTGGCGATCGCCATCGTCGGATCCCGTAAGGCCTCTCCCTATGGGGTGAGGATGGCGGAGCAGCTGGCGGCAGACCTGGCGGCGCGGGGCGTCACGGTGGTGAGCGGTCTCGCGCGAGGCGTGGACACGGCGGCCCACCGGGGGGCCGCGGGCGTGGGCGGCCGGACGGTCGCCGTCCTGGGCTCGGGCGTCGACGTGGTGTATCCGCCGGAGAATCGTAGCCTGGCGACCGACGTGGCCGAATCGGGGGCCGTGGTCTCCCAGTTCCCGATGGGTACTCCGCCGCTCCCCCAGCACTTTCCGGCGCGGAACCGGGTCATCGCGGGACTCGCCCTCGGAACGGTGGTTGTCGAGGCCGCCGAGCGGAGCGGGGCGCTGATCACAGCGCGCTGCGCGGGGGAGCTGGGTCGCGAGGTCTACGCCGTGCCAGGGAGCGTCTCCGCCCCGGGGAGCCACGGCACCCATGCGCTCATCCAGGACGGGGCGAAGCTGGTCCAGGGGTGGGAGGACGTGGTCGGCGAGTGGCCGCGGGAGTGGCGCCGGGCGCTCCGGGTTCCCGGATCGGAGGGGGCGGAGGGCGCCGACGACGGCGCCGGCCACGAGAGGCTCCTCGCCCTCCTCGGCGACGAGCCGATCGCGGTGGACGCGATGATCGAGCGAACGGGGCTCGCCCCGAGCGAGGTCTCGGCCGGGCTGACGGAGCTCGAGCTCCTGGGCCTCGCCCGTCGGACGAGCGGGCAGCACTTCGTGCGGAGCGGCCCGGCCATGGCGCAAGCCACCCATCGCCATCCGCCGGAGCCGCGCGGTGGCGAAGCGCGGGGACGACGAGCCGCGTCGCCCTGCGAGGACTGAGGGGGAGACGTGGCGGCACGAAGGTCCCTGGTCGTCGTCGAGTCACCCACGAAGGTGAAGACCATCCAGAAGTATCTCGACCGGGGATACGTGGTGAAGGCCTCGCTCGGTCACCTGAAGGATCTCCCGAAGAGCAAGCTCGGCATCGATCTCAAGCGAGGGAACTTCGTCCCGCAGTACGTCCCCGTCCGCGCGAAGGCGAAGACGCTGGAGGACCTGAAGAAGGCCGGCAAGAAGGCGAAGGCGCTCTACGTCGCCACCGACCCCGACCGCGAGGGCGAGGCGATCGGCTGGCACATCGCCCAGGAGCTCAAGATCCCGCCGGACCGCGTCTACCGGGTGCTCTTCAACGAGATCACCGAGAAGGCGGTCAAGGCCGCCTTCAAGAACCCCGGGCGCATCGACCAGAAGCGCGTCGACGCCCAGCAGGCGCGGCGCGTGCTCGACCGCCTGGTCGGCTACAAGATCAGCCCCCTCCTGTGGCAGAAGATCCGCCGCGGCCTGTCGGCGGGCCGCGTCCAGTCGGTGGCCGTCCGCCTGATCTGCGAGCGGGAGCAAGAGATCCGGGCCTTCGTGGCCAAGGAGTACTGGAGCCTCCAGGCGCACCTCGCGGCGGCCGTTCCCCCCGAGTTCGTGGCCACGCTCCGGGAGAAGGCCGGCGAGAAGATCGTCCCGTCCACCGAGGCCGAGACCCGGAGCATCGTCGCCGAGCTGGAGTCCTTGGCGTTCGTCGTCAAGGCCGTCGAGCGCGGCGAGCGGCGGAGGAATCCGTCGCCGCCGTTCATCACGTCGACGCTCCAGCAGGACGCCGGTCGGAAGCTCCGCTTCTCGGCGTCGAAGACGATGATGGTCGCCCAGCAGCTCTACGAGGGCGTCGAGATCGACAACGGCGGCCCGGTCGGTCTCATCACCTACATGCGGACCGACTCGCCCCGGGTGGCCGCCGAGGCCCAGGCCGAGGCGCGCGACGTCATCGGCGCCCGGTACGGGGCCGAGACCCTGCCGGACCGGCCCCCGTTCTACCGCGCCCGGAAGTCGGCGCAGGAGGCCCACGAGGCGATCCGGCCGACGCTGCTCGATCACCCGCCGGAGCGCCTGGCCCGGCACCTGAGCCGCGACCAGCTCGCCCTCTACCGCCTGATCTGGGAGCGGTTCCTGGCAAGCCAGATGCGGCCGGCGCTCTACGATACGCTGACGGTGGACGTGACGGCCGGGCCGTATCTCTTCCGGGCGCTCGGCTCGCAGCTCCGCTCGCCGGGGTTCATGGCGGTCTACATCGAGGCGCCCGACGAGTCGGCGGCGCCGGTGGCCCCGGAGGACGTCGAGTCCGAGGTGTCGGGGATGCCGCCGCTCGAGGCCGGGCAACGCCTCGGCCTGGTGCGCCTCGAGCCGAAGCAGCACTTCACGCAGCCGCCGCCCCGGTACACCGAGGCGTCGCTCGTGAAGGAGCTCGAGGAGAAAGGCATCGGCCGGCCGTCGACGTACGCGCAGATCCTGACCACCATTCAGAAGCGCGAGTACGTCCAGAAGGACCGGGGGTCGCTCACGCCCACCGATCTCGGCGAGACGGTGAACACCCTCCTCGTCAAAGCGTTCCCCGACATCTTCGAGGTCGCCTTCACGGCGCAGATGGAGGAGTCACTCGACGAGATCGAGGAGGGGGACCGGAAGTGGGTCGAGACGGTCCGGGAGTTCTACAAGCCGCTCGAGGCGGACCTCAAGCAGGCCGGCATCGAGATGGAGGACTTCAAGGCCGGGAAGCCCACCGACGAGACCTGCCCCCAGTGCGGCGAGGGGAAGCTCCTGGAGAAGTGGGGCCGCTACGGCCGGTTCCTGGCCTGTGAGCGGTACCCGGACTGCAAGTACACGCGCAACCCCGGGGACAGCGCCCAGGCCGAGCCGGAGCAGGCCGGCGTCACCTGCGACAAGTGCGGCCGGCCCATGGTGTACAAGCAGAGCCGGTTCGGGCGCTTCATCGGCTGCTCGGGGTATCCCGAGTGCAAGAACATCAAGAAGATCACGCTCGGCATCCCGTGCCCCCAGGGTGACGGAGAGCTGGTCGAGAACCGCTCGAAGCGAGGCCGCGCCTATTTCGGCTGCTCGAACTTCCCGGATTGCCGGTTCGTCGTGTGGCAGCGCCCCGTCGTCATGCCGTGTCCCAAGTGTGGGGCGACCTTCTTGACCCAGCGCGGCGGCCGGGGCAAGCGATGGCTGCAGTGCTGGCGAGAGGGGTGCGACTACCGGCGCGAGACCGAGAGCGTGTGAAGCCGTCCGGCAGCGAGCGGGGCGGCCCGGCCGTCGCGGCGTTTCTCCGGTACCTCCTGGTGGAGCGCGCCGCCTCCCCGCACACCGTTCGAAGCTACCGGGCCGACCTCGTGGACTGCGCGGCGTTCCTCCAGCGCCGTGGCCTCGGGACGCTTCCCGACGCCGACGCGCGCGTGGTCCGAGGATACCTGGCGGACCTTCACGAGCGGGGCCTGGCCCGGACGTCCATCGCGCGGCGGCTGGCCACGCTGAGGAGCTTCTTCCGCTTCCTCGTCCGGCGAGGGCTCGCGCGGACGAATCCCGCACGCGAGGTGCGGACGCCGAGCCTGCCCGGTCGGCTGCCCGCCCACCTGCCGATCGACCAGAGCGAGGCCCTCTTCCGCCAGCGGTTCGGGGACGATGAGACGAGCCGACGGGACCGCGCCATCCTGGAGGTTCTCTACGCGAGCGGAGTCCGCGTCGCGGAGCTTTCCGGGCTGGACCTGGAGGACGTCGATCTCCGCGAGGGCAGCGTGCGGGTCCTGGGGAAGGGGCGCAAGGAGCGTATCGTTCCCCTGGGCGGGAAGGCCGTCGAGGCGCTCCAGGCCTATCTCGGCGGGCGGGAAGAGGCGCGCGGGCCGCTCTTTCGAAACCACCGGGGCCACCGGCTCACCGTGCGGAGCCTGCATCGCATCGTCGGCGCTCGCGCCCGGGCGGCGGGGCTCGTCGGCCGGGTGACGCCGCACACCCTGCGGCACACCTTCGCGACGCACCTTCTGGACGCCGGGGCGGACCTCCGCCTCATCCAGGAGCTCCTGGGCCACGCTCGGCTGGCGACGACCCAGCGCTACACGCACGTGAGCGCCGACCGGCTCGCCAAAGTCTACGACGCGGCGCATCCCCGGGCGCGCGCATGACCGCAGCGCGAGCGATTCACGCGACGACGGTCCTCTGCGTGCGCCACCGAGGACGGGTGGCGATGGCCGGGGACGGTCAGGTCAGCCTGGGCCCGACGATCCTCAAGCACACCGCCCGGAAGGTACGCCGGGTCTACCACGACCGCGTGCTGGCGGGCTTCGCCGGAACGGCCGCCGACGCGTTCACCCTGTTCGAGCGGTTCGAGGCCCGTCTGGAAGAGCACCGCGGCAACCTCCGTCGGTCGGCGGTCGAGCTGGCCAAGGAGTGGCGGAGCGACCGCGTCCTGCGTCGCTTGGAGGCCTTGCTGGCGGTGGCGGACCCGGACGCCTCCTTCCTCGTCTCCGGCACGGGCGAGGTGATCGAGCCGGACGACGGGCTCGTCGGGATCGGCTCGGGCGGGCCCTTCGCCTTGGCGGCCGCCCGGGCGTTGGTGGCACACTCCGATCTCGACGCGAAGGCGATCGCCCTCGAGGCGATGCGGGTGGCGGCGGGGATCTGCGTCTACACGAACGACCAGATCGTGGTGGAGGAGCTGTGACCGTCCGCGCCGACGCGGGGCAGCTCACGCCCGCGCAGATCGTGGTCGAGCTGGACCGCTACGTCGTCGGGCAGGCCCGGGCGAAGCGGGCGGTGGCGATCGCGCTTCGCAACCGGTGGCGCCGGCAGAACCTCCCGCCCGAGCTGCGCGACGAGGTGGCGCCGAAGAACATCATCATGATCGGTCCGACCGGCGTGGGGAAGACGGAGATCGCCCGCCGGCTGGCCCGGCTCGCCCAGGCGCCCTTCCTGAAGGTGGAGGCCTCGAAGTACACGGAGGTCGGCTACGTCGGCCGCGACGTGGAGTCGATGATCCGCGACCTGACGGAGCTGGCGGTCAACATGGTCAAGGGCGAGATGGCGGAGATCGTCGCCGAGCGGGCGGCGCAGGCCGCCGAGGAGCGCTTGCTCGAGCTGCTCCTCCCGCGAACCCGCGCCCGCGACGTCGTGGGGCTCGGCAGCCTGGACGCGGTGGCGCCCGACGCCGGTGGCGCCGCCACCCGCGAGAAGCTGCGCGACCAGCTCCGGGCCGGGCGCCTGGATGACCGCCTCATCGAGCTGGAAGTGCGCGCCCAGGGAATCCCCGTCATCGACCTGTTCGCCGGAGCGGGCATGGGCGAGATGGACCAGAACCTCCGCGAGATGCTCGGCAACATGCTTCCGGCGAAGACGAGGATCCGGAAGATGCGAGTGGCCGAGGCCCGCCGGCTTCTCGTCCAGGAGGAGACCCAGAAGCTCATCGACATGGACGAGGTGTCGAGCCAGGCCATCCGGCGGGTGCAGGATTCCGGCATCGTGTTCCTCGACGAGATCGACAAGATCGCCGGCCGGGAGCGGACGCAGGGTCCGGACGTCTCCCGGGAGGGTGTCCAGCGGGACCTCCTGCCGATCGTCGAAGGCACGGCGGTGACCACGAAGTACGGCGTGGTGCGCACGGACCACGTCCTCTTCATCGCCGCGGGGGCGTTCCACGTCGCGAAGCCGGCCGACCTCATCCCAGAGCTGCAGGGGCGCTTCCCGATCCGGGTGGAGCTGGAGCCGTTGACGCGCGCGGACTTCGTGCGCATCCTGACCGAGCCGGAGAGCGCGCTCATCAAGCAGTACACGGCGCTCCTCAAGACGGAGGGTGTCACGCTCGACGTGACTGCGGACGCGGTCGAGGCGGTCGCGGACGTCGCCTCCCGCGTCAACGACCGCACGGAGAACATCGGGGCCCGGCGCCTCTACACGATCCTCGAGCGGGTCCTGGAGGAGATATCCTTTCAGGCGCCGGACCTGGCGGGGAAGACGGTGACGATCGACGCGGACTTCGTGCACGGCCGGCTCGAGGATGCCCTGCGCGACGACGACCTGAGCCGGTACATCCTTTGAGCCGGCACCTGTTCACACCGATGACGGAGGCCGCGGGACTGCGGTGACGAGCGCCATGGAGAAGCTGATCGAGAAGGCCGGAACCCTCATGGACGCCCTGCCGTACATCCGGGCGTTCTGGGGGAAGACCTTCGTCATCAAGTACGGGGGCCACGCGATGGAGTCCCCGCAGCTGGCCGAGGGGTTCGCCCGCGACGTCATCCTCCTGAAGTACGTCGGCATGAACCCCGTGATCGTCCACGGCGGCGGTCCCCAGATCGGGGCGATGATGAAGCGGCTCGGGAAGGAGCCGCACTTCGTCGGAGGGATGCGCGTCACCGACGAGGAGACCATGGAGATCGTCGAGATGGTCCTGGTCGGCCGGATCAACAAGGAGATCGTCGGCCTGATCAACCACCAGGGCGGCAAGGCCGTGGGGCTCTCGGGGAAGGACGGGACGCTGATCCGGGCCCGTCGCCGCACCCACCGGACGGCGGCGGGGGAGGAGCTCGACCTCGGCCTGGTCGGCGACGTGACGCACGTGAACCCGGAGCCCATCCGGCTGCTCGACGAGCACGGGTTCATCCCCGTCATCGCGCCGGTCGGCGTCGGCGAGGAGGGCGAGAGCTACAACATCAACGCCGACCTGGTCGCCGGGGAGGTGTCGGCCGCCCTCCAGGCCGAGAAGCTGATCCACCTGACGGACGTCGAGGGGATCAAGGGCCCGGGCGGCGAGCTCATCTCCACCCTGTCGCAGTCGGAGGCGCGCCGCCTCGTGACCGCGGGGGTGATCGACGGCGGGATGCTGCCCAAGGTCGAGTCGTCCCTCAGGGCGCTCGAGGCCGGAACCCGAAAGGCTCACATCCTGGACGGACGCGTCCCCCACGCGATCTTGCTGGAGATCTTCACGAAGGAGGGCATCGGAACCGAGATCGTGCTCTAGACGGGCACGCCTCATGACCCCGCTCGGGTACCTCCTCCGGGTGCGATAGGGCCGGGGCCGGCGCGCCGAGCCCGCTTGTCCACCCGGCGCGGGCACCGCGCAGGAGCCATTTGGTCGCTTCCCCGCTTGCGGTACAATGGCCGCGCCATGCTTCCCGCCCTCCGGATGAGGCCAGGCCCCGAGCCGCGGCGAACCGCCATGCGTCGCCGCCGCCTCGGGGCTCCCGACGTGGACCGGGCCGCCGCCCGCTTCGCTCAGTAGGCTAGCGGCCCCGCTGGCGCCCCCTCGAACGCACGCGGCGATTGCCGCTCCCGGAGGCCTCGATGAGCCAGGACACCAAGACCCTTCTCGAGTGGAGCAACAAGTACCTCTTCCAGAACTACGGCCGGGCGCCGCTCTGCCTGGTCCGCGGGGAGGGCGCCCGCGTCTGGGACACCGACGGCAAGGAGTACCTCGACTTCGTCGGCGGGATCGCCGTGGACGCCCTCGGTCATTCCCACCCCAAGATCGTCGGCGCCATCCGCGAGCAGGCGACCGCGCTCCTCCAGGTCTCGAACCTCTACCAGATCCCCTCGCAGATCCATCTCGCCAAGCTGCTCGTCGACCACTCGTTCGCGGATCGCGCGTTCTTCTGCAACTCGGGGACCGAGGCCAACGAGGCGGCCATCAAGCTGGCGCGGAAGTACGCGAAGGAGACGCGCGCCACCGACGTGGTCGACATCATCACCATGCGGGGCGCGTTCCACGGGCGGACGCTGGGGGCCCTCTCGGCCACGCCGAACGAGAAGTACCAGCACGGCTTCGAGCCGCTCGTGCCCGGCTTCAAGTACGTCCCGTTCGGCGACGTCAAGGCGGCGGAGCGCGCGATGGACAACCGCACCGCCGCGATCATGGTCGAGCCGATCCAGGGCGAGGGTGGCGTGAACGTCGCGCCCGACGGCTACCTGGCCGTCCTCCGCCGGTTGTGCGACGAGACCGGGGCGCTCTTGATCTTCGACGAGATTCAGACGGGCATGGGACGGACCGGGCGTCTCTGGGGATACCAGCACTGGGGCGTCGAGCCCGACGTGATGACCCTCGCCAAGGCCCTCGCCAGCGGGATCCCGATCGGCGCGATGGTGGCGCGGGAGGCCTGCGCCCGCGTGATGATCGCCGGCACCCACGGCACGACGTTCGGGGGAAATCCGTTCGCGACGACGGTCGGCGTGGCGACCTTCACCACGATGCTCGAGGATCGGCTGCCCGAGCGTGCCGCGCGGGTGGGCGCCCATTTGGCGGAGCGGCTCCGGGCCCTCGCGGGCGCCGTCCCGGCGATCCGGGAAGTCCGCGGCAAGGGTCTCCTGATCGGAATCGACATCGATCGGGCGGCGGGACCCATCGTCGACGCGTGCCGCGATCGGGGCCTCCTGATCCTCACCGCCGGGGAGAAGATCCTGCGCATGACGCCGCCGCTCATCGTGGACGAGGGCGACGCCGATCGGGCGGTGGCGATCGTCGGCGACGCGCTCCGGCAATCGAAGCCATGAAGCGCTTCCTGTCGATCAGCGACCTGTCCACGACGGACGTCGAGGAGCTCTTCCGCCTGGCGGCCGAGTGGAAGGCGCGGACGAAATCGCGCGAGGCCCGGACGCCGCTCGCCGGCTACTCGCAGGCGCTGGTGTTCGAGAAGCCGTCGCTCCGTACCCGGGTCACCTTCGAGGTCGGGATGGCCCAGCTCGGAGGGACGTCGGTGTACCTGGCCGGGCAGGACATCGGACTCGGCCGGCGGGAGTCGGTGACGGACGTGGCCAGGAACCTCGGACGATGGGTCGACGCCGTCGTCGCCCGGACGTTCGCGCAGGCGACCGTGGACGAGCTCGCGCGCCACGCGGGAGTCCCGGTGGTGAACGCCCTCTCCGACCACGAGCATCCGTGCCAGGCGCTCGCCGACTTCTTCACGCTGTGGGAGCGCGGGCTCGATCTTCGCCGAATCCGCCTCGCGTGGATCGGCGACGGGAACAACGTCTGCCACTCGCTCATCCTCCTGGCCGCGCTCCTCGGGGCCGAGATGGTGGCCGCGGTCCCCCCGGGCTACGAGCCGGACCCCCGGGTGCTCGAGACCGCCCGGGGGTGGGGCGGGCGCATCACGGTCACCGGGGACGTGCCCGAGGCGGCCCGCGGCGCCGACGCGATCTACACCGACGTCTGGATCAGCATGGGGCAGGAAGCGGAGCGCGAGCGCCGCCTCGAGGCATTCTCGCGCTATCAGGTGAACGACCGGGTGATGGGATTCGCCAAGCCCGGAGCGGTCCTGATGCACTGCCTGCCGGCGCACCGGGGCGAGGAGATCACCGACGCGGTCCTGGACGGGCCCCGGAGCGTGGTCCTGGACCAGTCCGAGAACAGACTGCACGTGCAGAAGGCCGTCCTGCTCCGGCTGTTGGGCAAGGGATAGGCGGTGGCGCAGCGATGAACGGGCTCAAGAAGATCGTCCTGGCGTACTCGGGCGGCCTCGACACCTCGGTGATCCTGGCCTGGCTCAGGGAGACCTACGGCGCCGAGATCGTCGCCTACACGGCCGATCTGGGACAGGCCGAGGAGCTCATCCCGGTGCGCGAGAAGGCGCTCCGTACCGGGGCGACCTCGGTGCACGTCGTGGACCTGCGCGAGGAGTTCGTCCGGGACTTCGTGTTCCCGGTGCTCCGCGCCAACGCCACCTACGAGGCCGGGTATCTCCTCGGCACGTCGTTCGCCCGCCCGCTGATCGCCAAGGCCCAGGTGGACGTCGCCCGGGCGGAGGGCGCGGATGCGGTCGCCCACGGCGCGACGGGCAAGGGCAACGATCAGGTGCGCTTCGAGCTGACCTACGCGGCCCTGGCTCCCGAGCTGCGTGTCATCGCGCCGTGGCGGGACTGGGACCTGCGCTCGCGGACCGACCTCATGGCCTATGCCGAGCGCCACGGCATCCCGGTCCCGACGACGCCCGCGCGCCCCTACTCCATGGATCGGAACCTCTTCCACATCTCCTACGAGGGCGGCATCCTCGAGGACCCATGGGCGGAGCCCCCGGAGAAGATGTTCCTCCTCACCCGCTCCCCCGAGGAAGCCCCGGACGTTCCGACGGCGGTCGAGATCGAGTTCGAGGCGGGGAACCCGGTGGCGGTGGACGGCCGCCGCCTCGGCCCGGTGCCGCTCCTCGAGCGCCTGAACCGGCTCGGCGGGGAGAACGGGGTCGGCCGCATCGACCTGGTCGAGAACCGCTACGTCGGGATGAAATCCCGCGGTGTGTACGAGACCCCGGGCGGCACGATCCTGCACGCGGCGCACCGGGCCCTCGAGTCGATCACGATGGACCGGGAGCTGCTGCATCTCCGCGATTCGCTGGTGCCCCGGTATGCCGAGATGGTCTACTACGGCTTCTGGTACGCCCCGGAGCGCGAGGCGCTCCAGGCGTTCATGGACCACGCGCAGCGCGACGTGACCGGCACCGTCCGGCTCAAGCTGTACAAGGGGAACGTCACCGTCGCGGGACGACGCTCCCCGCGCTCGCTCTACCGCCAGGACGTCGTGACCTTCGAGGCCGACTCGGTCTACCGCCAGAAGGACGCCGAGGGGTTCATCCGACTGAACGCCCTGCGTCTCCGGATCCGCGCCCTCCGCGATCGGGGCTGAGTCCCGGCCTTCGTGATCGACGTCGCGCTGACGCTGGAGGAGGCGCGAGGGATTCCGCTCGCCGGCGTCAGCGCGATCGTCATCGACGTGGTCCGCGCGTCGACGACGATCGTCGCGGCGCTTGCCGGCGGCGCCCGCGCCGTCGTGCCGGTCTCGAGCCCCGAGGACGCCCGGGCTCGCGGCCGAGCCTGGCGCGACGGCCTCGTCCTCGTCGGAGGCGAGCGCGGAGGCAACCCGCCGCCCGGCTTCGATTGCGGCAACTCACCGACCGAGTACACGCCGGCCCGCGTCGCCGGCCGCACGGTGATCTTCACGACGACGAACGGGACGCGAGCCCTCTTGGCCGTGGCCGGCGCGCGGCGCGTCGCGGTGGCCGGCTTCGTGAACGCGGCTGCGGTCACGCGCTGGGCGGAAGCGGAGCCCGGCGACCTCCTGCTGGTGTGCGCCGGCGAGCGGGGGCGCTTCTGCCTGGAGGACGCGGTGTGCGCCGGGCTCCTCGTCTCGAGACTGGCGCGCGGGCGCGGCGCCCTGACCGATGCCGCCCGCGCCGCCCAGGGCCTGTGGAACCGCTACGCCGGGGATCTCGAGGAGATGCTGCGCGACGCCACCTGGGCCCAGGTCCTGACGGCGCAGGGGCGGGGAGCCGACCTGCCGCTCTGCGTCGCCCTCGACGCGTACGACGTAGTGCCGGTGGCGCGCGACGGCGCCCTCGTGGTCGGTCCGCCTAACTTGACCCCTCTCGGGCCGGTTCGCCATAATGACGTGGTGCGAGAGACGCCCGGAGGCGATGCGTGAACCTGCCGACGCAGCTCACCGTGGGGCGGATCTGTCTCGTTCCCCTCGTGGTCGTCTTCCTCATCTCGAACGAGTCCATCCACGCCCTGGTGGGCGCCGTTCTCTTCGCCGGGGCCGCGGCGACCGACTGGCTCGACGGGCTCATCGCTCGTCGGCGCGGGCAGGTCACGACGCTCGGGAAGCTCCTGGACCCGGTCGCCGACAAGGTCCTGGTGTCGGCCGCCCTCATCTCGCTGGTCCAGGTCGGCACCGTCCCCGCCTGGATGGTGGTCATCATGATCGGCCGGGAGTTCGCCGTGACCGGCCTGCGCAGCGTGTCGGCGGCGCAGGGCGTCGTGATCGAGGCGTCGGACCTCGCCAAGTACAAGACGGTCGCGCAGTACCTGGCCGTGATCCTCCTGATCCTCGAGCGCGGTATCCCGACCGGGCTCGACTCGGAGTTTGTGTACCTGTCGCGCGGAACGCTCTGGGCGGCATTGCTCTTGACGATCTTCTCGGGGATCGACTACTTCGTTCGCTTCTACCGCGCGTCCGACGTCGACGCCCTGGCCCGCGGAGACGATCGCTGGCGCTGAGCGCGCTCTGGCTGGCCGGCGCCTACCTGGTGGGGGCCATCCCGGTCGGCTACGTGATCGCGCGGATCCTGGGCGTGGACATCCGGGGGCGGGGGAGCGGCAACATCGGCGCGACCAACGTGCTCCGCACCGCCGGCTGGACTCCCGCGCTCCTCACCCTCGTCGGCGACGTCGTCAAGGGGTACGCGGCGACGTGGATCGGTAGCCACGCGGGGGCGGACCCGGGATGGGCCGGCGCGGCGGCCGTCCTCGCCGTGGCGGGAAACTGCTGGCCCGTCTTCCTGGGGTTCCGCGGGGGCAAGGGCGTGGCGACGGGGCTGGGCGCCTTCCTGCGCATCACGCCGTGGGCGGTCGTCCCCGCGGCGGCGGTGTGGCTCGTCCTGGTCGCGTCGCTCCGGTTCGTGTCGCTCGCGTCGATCTGCGCCGTCATCGGGCTGCCGCCGGCGATCCTCGCGCTCGGGTACCCGCCGGTCCTCGCGGCGGCGGGACTGGTCATCGCAGTCATCATCGTCGGGCGCCACCACGAGAACATCCGCCGGCTCCTCGCCGGCTCGGAGAATCGCTTCGGCCAGCCCCGCCCCGGAGCGGGCGTCTCGCGGTGACGTCCGGGCGACTCTCCGTCGTCGGGGCCGGCGCCTGGGGCACGGCGCTGGCCGTCCAGGCCGCTCGTGCCGGATTCGCGCCTCGTCTCTGGGTGTTCGAGCGGGAGCTCGTCGAGATTCTGCGTGGCTCCTACGAGAACTCCTGGTACCTGCCGGGAGTGCGGCTGCCCGAGTCCATCCAGCCTCTCGACGATCTGGAGACGGCCGTCGCGGGCGCGGCGACCGTGGTGATGGCGGTGCCGTCGCACGTGTTCCGGAGCGTTGCGCGGGCCGTGGCGCCCCACCTCGCCGCCGGGGCCCGCGTCCTGTCGGCGGCGAAGGGAATCGAGGAAGAGCACCTGGCGCGGATGTCGGAGATTCTGGTCGAGACCCTGCCGGCCGAGGCCGGGCACCGGGTGGCCGTGCTGTCCGGACCGACGTTCGCCCAGGAGGTCGGCCACGGGCGACCGACGGCCGCGGTCGTCGCCTCCCTGGACGGCGACGTCGCCCGGGAGCTGCAGGCCGCGCTCTCGACACCGACGTTCCGGCTCTACACGCAGCGCGACGTCGCCGGGGTCGAGCTCGGCGGCGCGCTGAAGAACGTCATGGCGATCGCCACCGGGATCGCGGACGGCCTCGAGCTCGGCACGAACGCCCGCGCCGCGCTCCTGACCCGTGGGCTCGCCGAGATCACGCGCCTCGGCGTGGCGCTCGGCGCGCGCCCGCGCACGTTCGCCGGCCTGGCGGGGCTGGGCGATCTCATCCTCACGTGCACGGGTGAGCTCTCGCGTAACCGCCGGCTCGGCCTCGCCCTCGCCCGGGGTCAGTCGCTGACCGACTGGCAAGCGGGAACCCGGTCGGTCGCGGAAGGTGTTCGCACCGCGCAGGCCGGGCTGGCCTTGGCCCGGCGAGCCGGCGTCGACGCGCCGATCATCGCCGAGGTCGCAGCGGTGCTCTTCGAGCGGAAGGCGCCGCGCGAGGCGCTGCTCGCCCTGCTGTCCCGGTCCGCCCGGCCCGAGGAGGAGCCCTACGACCTGATGGCCGTCGACGATGCCTGAGCTCCGCAAGGACCCTGTGGTCGAGCGGTGGGTGATCATCGCCACCGAGCGCGCGCGTCGGCCCATGGACTTCACGCCGGAGCCCACGAAGTCGCGCGGCCCCGACGGCTGCCCCTTCTGTCCCGGGCGCGAGGACCGCACGCCGCCCGAGCTCTATCGCTCCGGCGGATCGGAGAGCGGCGCGTGGGCGGTGCGGGTGGTGCCGAACAAGTTTCCGGCCCTCCATCCGGACGGGGAGGTCCAGGCCGCCGGCGAGGGCATCTACGACCGCATGGACGGCGTGGGAGCGCACGAGGTCTTCATCGAGAGCCCTGAGCACTTCGCGAGCCTGGCGAGCCTTCCGGCGCCGCACGTGGCCGAGGTCTTGATGGCGTACCGAGAGCGGCTCCTCGCCCTCCGGAAGGACGCGCGTCTCGAGTACGTCCTGATCTTCAAGAACCACGGCGTGGCGGCCGGAGCGTCGATCGAGCACCCGCACTCCCAGCTCATCGCGACGCCCATTCTGCCGGAGCTGGTCGCCGAGGAGCTCGAAGGCGCGATGCGCTACTTCCGGATGAAGGAGCGGTGCGTCTGGTGCGACGTGGTGCGCCAGGAGCGGCGCGACGGAAGCCGGCTGGTTCTGGAGGACGACGGGTTCGTCGCGATCACGCCGTTCGCTCCGCGATTCCCCTTCGAGACGTGGGTCCTCCCCACGGCACACCGGGCGAATTTCGAGACGCTCGGGGCGGACGAGGCCGACTCGCTGGCGCGCTTGCTTCGGGACCTCGTCGGTCGTCTCGGCCGGTTGTTCGGCGATCCGCCCTACAATTTCGCGCTGCACACGGCTCCGATCAGGGCGGGGGATCCCGAGCATTTCCACTGGCACCTCGAGGTGATGCCGAAGCTCACCCATCTGGCGGGGTTCGAGCTCGGAACGGGCTTCTTCATCAACCCGACGCCGCCGGAAGACGCGGCCCGATTTCTTCGCCGCGCGGCGCCGCCGCCGGACGGAGCGAGCTCCGGGGCTCTCGCGCGTTGACCGTCGGAAGGGCCCCTGTTAGAATCCTCGGCGTCGAGCGGGAATAGCTCAGGGGTAGAGCACGACCTTGCCAAGGTCGGGGTCGCGGGTTCAAATCCCGTTTCCCGCTCCAGCCTCACCGCGCGGACGGGGGAGGGCAGGACGGCGGCGGTCGCCGATGAGCTGCCTCCCCCGTCGCGCTTTCTCAGGGCGCACGCGTCGGGCGCATTCATCCGTCCCTCTCGTCTCGTTGGACGCGGGAGTGGCCCAGCCGGTACCCGCATCGGCCTCTTGCTCGCCCCCCGAGGCACGGCAGGGCCGCTCGAAGCGTGACGACGCGGGCGACCGCACCGGGTCACCACAGGATTCGGGGCAGGGTGGTAGAATCGAGCCCGTTGTGCTGGTTGGCTGACGCGTACTCCCGCGTCAGGTCACGCTCGGCGGCGTAGCCAAGTGGTTAAGGCGACGGTCTGCAAAACCGTTACTCGGCGGTTCGAATCCGCCCGCCGCCTCCACCCTCCCGCTATTCCAGGACCAGCTCCTCCGACACCGTCGCCGCGGGCTGCGGCGACTCGGTGAGGGGGGTGGCGAAGGTGAGCCCGCTGCCGTCGCTCCCGGCAACCGAGCAGCCGGCGAGGCCCAGGAGCAGCGCCAGCACCAGCGCGGGACGTGTCACGACCTTGCGCGCACGGATCATCCGATCCTCCTGATCCTCGCCATCCGTCAGCGAACCACGGTCCGCTGGGTATGAGCAAGGCCCGTGCCACAAGGGTGGGTCCCCGGCGAGGACGTTCGGCGACGAATTTCAGGGCGTTTGGGACCCGCCGGAGCCTCTTTCCGGGGAGTCTGGGCCGGGAGCAGGAGCTCGAACCGGGGCTCGGCGTCGTCGAACGGCATCGAGCCCGCCCGGAATCGTCCGACCTGACCCAACCTGGCAGGGGACGTAGCGCCGACCTCTTCGGGTAGACTCGCGTCGGGTCCGTCGATGCGTTGACGCGCCGGGGTGGCGAAACTGGGAGACGCGGCGGATTTAAAATCCGCTACGTCGCAAGACGTGTGAGGGTTCGACTCCCTCCCCCGGCACCATTTCTCGATCCGAGACTGCCTATCGCCTGGCCATGCGGAACCTGTTCCTCTTCGGCGTCCTGACGTGGATGACGGGCAATCCGGTGCTGGCCCTGCTGGGCGTCCTTCTCGTCACTGCCGCGGGCTACGGATACCTCTCCGGCCACCTCTTCCGGATCCCCCGGGTCGTCGACCGATGGGTGACCATCCGGCAGCTGCGCCGAGCCGTCCGCACCAACCCTCACGACGCGACGGCCCAGGCGGATCTCGGGCGTCTCCTGCTCGAGGCGGGTCAGCCCGGCCCCGCCGCGCTCCATCTCGAAGTCGCGTACGCGCGCGCGCCCGAGGTGACGGAGACCGCCTACCACCTGGGCGCCGCCAAGCTCCGTCTGGGCGACGAAGCCCACGGCCGGGCGCTGATCGAGCAGGCCCTCGCCCGCGACTCGCGAATCGGGTACGGCGAGCCGCACCTCAGGCTGGCCGACTACTATCTCGACCAGCGTCGGCCGGCCGAAGCGCTCGGCCACCTCGAGCGCTTCACGGACATGCACGCGTCGAGCGTGGAGGGCCGCTACAAGCTGGCCCGCGCCTGTCTCGCGACGGGGCAACCGGCGCGGGCCCGGGCCGCGCTCGACGAGGCGCGCCGTGCATACGCCGCGGCGCCGCGCTTCAAGCGGCGCGAGGAGCGGCTCTGGCGGCTCCGCGTCGCGTGGCTCGGGTGGACGATGCCCTCCAGGCTGCCCCGTCACTGACCACCGCCCGACCCGCACTGGCGGATTCGCGGCGCCCCCAGAGCGCCAGCCAACCATGGGGCGGGCCGGCGAGGTTCCGGCCGGTCGCCGCCGCGCGATCGGATTTCGTGGCCGCCGGCGGTCGGGCGAGTGGCACACTGAAGCATCCCAAGGTCGACCAGGAGGCCATGGCATGAACCGAAGGGCGATCCCTCTCGCGCTGGGACTGACGCTCGGCGCCCTGGGTCTTGTGGGACCGGGGGCGAGCACGGTCGCCGCGTTCCACGAGGCCACGCTGCACGCGGAAGCGGGCGGATGGTTCCCCAGCTTGGACGCCGAGGTTCGGGTCTCCACCTCGGGGCTGACCGGCGACCTCATCCGGGAGAGCGACATCGGCATCGACGATCCCGACGTGGTGTTCCAGGGCGGGATCGCCTTCCGGTTTCTGCAGCGTCACACGCTGCGGATCCATGGCTTCGGCTTCAGCCTCGACGGGGACGCGCTCACGAACAAGACGTTCAACTTCGACGGCAGCACGTATCCGGTGTCGACTCGGGTGACGTCCGAGGCCGACACCGCTTTCTTCGGCGCCGACTACGGCTTCGATCTGGTCCACACCGAAGTCGCCGCCCTCGGTCTCACGCTGGGCGCCCGGTTCCTGTCGGCCGACGCCTCGATCCAGGCGCCGCTCCTCGGGCTGGAAGGCTCGGGGGAGCTTCAGGCCGCCTTGCCGGCAATCGGGGTCAACTTCATCCTGCATCCGTTCGCGCCGGTGCCTATCCTGAAGTCGCTGGCGCTGGTCGTTCGAGCGGCGGGCGGCACCATCGGCGACGGCGGGACTTTTTTCGACGTCGACGGGGGGCTCGAGTGGCTCCCGATCCCGGTGCTGGCCATCCGGGTCGGCTACCGCTACTTCCACGGCGAGGGCGAAGATGACGGAAAGGAAGCGGACCTCGACCTGAGCGGACCCTACGCGAGCCTCACGCTCTCCTTCTGACGTCGTCTCAGGCGTCGCCCTCGCAGCGGCGGCAGACTCCGAAGAAGCGCAGCTCGTGGTCGGTGACGCGGAACCGGTGGGACTGGCGCACGCGGCGACCCAGCCGCGTGAGCACATGGGACTCGAGCAGGCACCCCTTGAGATCCTCGATCTGGCCGCAGCGCCGGCAGATGAGGTGATGGTGGTGCGCCGTGAAGGGCTCGGCCAGCTCGTACCGACGCTGCCCCTGGGTGGCGTCCGTCTCCCGGACCAGCCCGGTGTCGCAGAGGAGCTTCACCGTCCGGTACACCGAGACGAGGTTGACGCGCTCGCCCCCGAGCGCTCCGTGGAGCTGGGCGACCGTGCGCGGCTCCCGCGCGGTCGCCAGCGCCTCCAGCACCGCCCGACGCGGGGCGGTGATGCGGTAGCCGCGGCGCGCGAGGAGCCGGGGGATCGCGTCCCGGGGATCCTCGGCCACCGCGGGCGCCGCGGCGTGAGCGGTCACTGGGTCACGCGGGGAGGCGGCTCGACGCCCACGGCGCGATAGGTCTCGTCACCGTGCGGGACGAACGGCCCGCGCGATTGCCACCCCTCGGTCGGGAGACCCTGCTGGACCCAGCCAGGGATTCCCTCGTCCAGAACCTTGAGATTCCGATATCCCAGCCCGTGGAGCTTGCCATAGGCCAAACTGGCCAGGTGGTGTGGGCACGCTCAGTAGAGGACTACCAGACCCTGCCGCGGGATCTCGCCGGCCCGGATCTCGACGGTGTCGAGCGGGATCGACACGGCGCTCTTGATGTGGCGGGTCAGGTACTCTTGCCGGCTGCGGACGTCCACGATGGCGACCTTCGTGCCCTTCTTCAGGAGGGCGTTGAGCTCGGCCACCTTGATGATCTCGAACTCAGGCTTCTGAGCGCTCACCGGGGGAGATGCCCCGGGCAGGAGGAGCGCCGCCAGAAGCGCCAGCATCGGCAAGGTCACGCGCGATTCGACCGTCATGCGATCCCTCCTCGGCCTTGGTCGATGATCGACACCACCCCAGGATACCGCATCGGAGGAGCCGGCCGGCCGGACTCCTGCGCGGCGCGGCTCGACGGATGGCGCACACCCTCGAGTGGCCAGGGTGGACCCGCGCGGCGGCGGGGCGCATCCTAGGACTCCATGGCGGACGGACGCGGCACCCCGTCGACGGGGACCGGAACGGCCGGCGACGCCGGGCTCCGGCCGTGGGAGCGGCTGAGCGTCCGGCTGGCGGCGTTCTTCGCGGCCATCACGCTCCTGGCGGTTGGGGCCGTCGGCGTCCTCACCTACACGCGCCAGCAGCGCGAGGTGGAGGACACGGTCGGCACGCAGCTCCTCAACATCGCCCGCGTGAGCGCGCTGCGGCTGGATTGGGGGCGCGGCGCCGGTGCGAGTCCCTCGCCGGATCCGGCCGTGCGCACGCGGCTCCGGGAGTTCCTGGCGGCGATCCAGGACGAGACGCTCCTGACGTCCCCGATCACGATCTTGACCGACATCGACGCCGACCGTCACGAGGCCCGGCTGGTCGTCGCCAGCAGCGGGCCCGCCCAACCGGACGACGCGTATCCGCTGGCGCCGGAGCTGATCGAGCCCATGGGATGGACGCTCGCCGACGGCGTCGCCCGCTACACGCGTGTCTACCGCCATCAGGGCGGGCTCTGGATCTCCGCGTTCGCGCCGGTCCTCGACGGAGAGGGACACCCGACCGCCCTCCTGCACGTCGCCTACCCGGTGGAGATCTACCTCGACCGTCTGAACGAGCTCCGCAACACGCTCCTGTTCGCGACGGGCGTGGGAGCGCTCGCCACCCTGGTGCTGGGGCTCCTGGTCGTCCGCCGCCTGACCCGACCCATCGCACTCCTCACCGGTGGGGTGTCGCGGGTCGCGGCCGGCGATCTCTCGCAGCCGCTCCCGGTCACGTCCCGCGACGAGGTCGGCCGGCTCACCCGGGCCTTCAACACCATGCTGGAGGGATTGCGCCAGCGTGACTTCATCCGGTCCGCGTTCGGCCGGTACGTCTCGCCCGAGGTGGCGCAGGCCATCCTGGAATCCCCCGACGGGCTCCGGTTCGGCGGCACGAAGCGCGTGGTCACCGTGCTCATGTCCGATCTCCGCGGCTACACCCGGTTCGCCGAGCAGGGGAATCCCGAGGAAGTGATGGAGATCCTCAACGACTACCTGGCGCGCATGGCCGAAGTGGTGATCGCCCACGGAGGGACGATCAACGAGTTCATCGGCGACGCGATCTTCGCCGTCTACGGCGCGCCGGTCGCGCACCCGGACCACGCCGAGCGCGCCGCCGCCACGGCGCTGGCGATGCAGGCGGCGCTCGAGGAGATCAACGCCGAGCACGCGCGCCGGGGGCTGCCGGCCTTCGAGATGGGCATCGGCCTCCACAGCGGAGAGGCCGTCGTCGGGAACATCGGCTCCGAGCAGCGGGCGAAGTACGCGGTCGTGGGCAGCGCCGTCAACGTCGCGAGCCGGGTCGAGAGCGCCACGGTGGGCGGCCAGGTGCTCCTCACCGCCGCCACGCTCGCCGAGCTCGGCGACCTCGCTCGCGTGGGGCCGCACGTCGAGGTCCAGGTCAAGGGCCTCTCCGAGCCTCTGACCCTCCACGAGCTCCGGGGACTCGCTGGCCGCTTCGCCCGTGAAACCCCGGGAACGTCGCCGGCGGCCGACCGCCAGGCCATCGTCGACCTCCCGCTCGAATGCTGGGTCATCGACGGGAAGGTCGTGCGTCCCGACGCGGCAGTGGGACGCGTCGTCCGGCTGGGCCGCCGGGAGGTGGCCGCCCGGCTCGAGCCGCCGCCCGACCCGCTCACCAACGTGAAGCTTCGCTTCCGGTACCCTTCGCCGGTCGACCGGCCTTCGGACGCGATCTACGCGAAGGTGATCGGCCCGGATGCCGGCGGGCTCGTACGCATCCGCTTCACGGCGGTCGGCGCGGCCGACGAGCAAGCCATCGCCGGCCTGGTCGACCGGACTCGAGAGTTCACATCCTCGTGACACCCTCGGCGCGATGGGGGTCCAGACTCCAGCCCGAGCGTGAGCTCCCGCTCCGGTGGAAGGAGCGGGGCATGCTCAGCACCCCACACGTTGGCCCAGGGCCAACGGGAGGACGACCGATGAAGACGCGCTTGCTCCTCGTCTCCGCAATCGCCAGCGCGATCGCGGTGCCGGCCGTGACCGGCGCCCAGCCGGCTCCCATGCCGAAGTTCGAGGCGGAGAAGTGCTACGGAATCTCGAAGGCCGCGAAGAACGACTGCCAGACCGCCAACTCCTCCTGCGCCGGGACGTCCAAGCGCGACGGCCAGCGCGACGCGTGGGTGTACGTCCCGAAGGGGACCTGCGACCGGCTCGTGAACGGCAGCCTGCAGCCCCGGGCCTGAGCGCGGCGACGCGAGCGAGCGGCGTGGCCTCGGAAGGGGTGGGCGTCCGGTCGCTCCCCGCGCGGGCCGGCATCGGGCTCCGAAGCCCGCACGTCGCCGAGGTGCTCGCCGCCCGTCCCGCACTGTCCTGGCTGGAGGTGCATCCCGAGAACTACCTGGGCGGCGGCCCGGCCGTGCGCGCCCTGGACCAGCTCCGGAGCGAGTACCCCATGGCGTTTCACGCGGTGGGGCTGTCGATCGGGAGCGCGGAGGGCGTGGACCGCCGTCATCTCGACCGGGTCCGCGGGCTCGTGGAGCGGTTCGAGCCGGCTCTCGTCTCCGAGCACCTCGCGTGGAGTCGGAGCGGGGGAGCGTACCTGAACCACCTTCTCCCACTGCCGTACACCGAGGAGTCGCTCGCCGCGGTCTGCCGGAACGTCGACGCGGTGCAGACAGCGCTCCGTCGACGCATTCTGCTCGAGAATCCTTCGGCCTATCTCCGGTTCGCGTGTTCAACGATCCCGGAAGCGGCGTTCCTGGCCGAGCTGGCGCGCCGGACCGGATGCGGGTTGCTCTGCGACGTGAACAACGTGCACGTGACGGCGCACAACCTCGGCCTCGACGCCGTCGGCTACCTGGACGCCATGCCGGCCGATGCGGTCGCGGAGATCCATCTGGCCGGGCACTCGGCGAACGACGTGGACGGGCGAACCTTGCTGATCGACGACCACGGCGCTCCCGTCGACGCCGCCGTGTGGACGCTCTACGAGCATGCGCTTCGCCGGTTCGGCGCCGTGCCGACGCTCGTGGAGTGGGACACGGCCATCCCGCCACTGGAGGTCCTGATGGGAGAAGCCCGGCAGGCCGACGCGCGACGCCGGGCGGTGAGCGAAGATGCTCGGGCTGCCTGAGCTCCAGGCGCGGCTCGCCGTGGCGCTCCTCCGCGAGGACGCGCGGGAGATCGGGGGCGCGGTCGCCTCCGACGGTCTCGCGCCGGCCGCCAGGGTGGCCGTCTACCGGAACCACGTCTTTGCGAGTCTCACCGACGCGCTGGCAGCGACCTATCCGGTCGTGTGCCGGCTGGTGGACCGGCGCTTCTTCGGCTTCGCGGCGGACCGCTTCATCCGAGGCCACCCGCCGACCGGTCCCTGCCTGTTCGAGTACGGGGGAGGCTTTCCCGAGTTCCTCGCCGGCTTTCCTCCGTGCGCGGGCCACCCGTATCTGGCGGACGTCGCGCGCCTCGAGTGGACGATGAACGTGGCCTTGCACGCGGAGGATGCCCGCGCCATGGAGCCAGCCAGGCTGGGCGAGGTGCACCCCGAGAACGTGGGACGGCTCGTCTTCCGCGTCGACCCGAGCGCGGCCTGGCTCCGGTCGCCGTGGCCGGTCGATCGGATCTGGCGGACCAATCAGCCCGGCGCGGATCCCGGGGCCATCGTGGATCTCGCGACAGGTCCGGTCCGTCTCGAGATCCGCCGGCGGGACGACCACGTGACCCTGCGCGCCCTCGAGCCCGCCGACTTCGCACTCCGCGCGGCTCTGGGCGCCGGAGCGACCTTCGAGGCGGCCGCCGATGCCGCTGCGGCGGAGGATCCTGGCTTCGATCTCGCGGCGTCGCTGCGCGCGCTGCTGGAGGAAGGGCTCCTCACGGGGTTCAGCCTCCATTCGCAGGAGGGAGGACCGCCATCATGACGACGGCCGCGTGCCGCGGGACCGCCCTCGCCTCGCGATTCGCGGCGGCCGGGTGGATCGGCGGGCTCGAGCGCGTCCCACTCGCGATTCATCTGCTGCTGTTCCGCCTGGGCGTTGCCGGCGTGTTCCTCAAGGCGGGTCTGGTGAAGGCCTCCAGCTGGGAGTCGACCGTGGCGCTGTTCCGCGACGAGTACCGGGTGCCGGTGCTCCAGCCCGCGCTGGCGGCGGTCCTGGCGACGACCGTCGAGCTCCTTTGCTCCACCATGCTCATCGTCGGCTTCGGTACCCGCCTGGCGACTCTTCCGCTCCTCGGGATGATCGCGACCATCCAGCTCTTCGTCTACCCGAGCGCCTGGGCCGAGCACCTCGTCTGGGGCTCCATCCTCCTCTTCGTGCTCACGCGAGGACCGGGGGCCGTCTCGCTGGATCACCTGATCGCGCGAGCGTGGATGCCTCGGCGTCCCTGACGGGGAAGCGTCACCGCGGTCGCCCGGAAGGCGGCCACCGAGTCACGCTCAGCGCTTCACCACCACGACCCAGAGGCGCAGGGGGCGCGCGCTCTCGTTCCGCGCGTCGTGCGGCACCAGCGCCGGAAGCCACCGGGCCGCTCCCGGACCCAGGACCTCACGGCCGGCCTGCGTGACGAGGGTCAGCTCGCCTTCGAGCACGATGCCGAGCTCGGGATCGAGCCCGACGTGCTCGCCGGAGGCGGCGCCGGGCGGGAACACGAGCAGGGAGACCCGCACCGTGTCGTTCTCGAGGACGACCTGCTCCTGGACCTCAGCCGACTGACCCTCGGCCGGCCGGCCCCCGAGGAGCAGGGCGACGGCGAGCGCTGCGGCGAGGACCGCAGGGATGTGGCCCGTGCGCGGCTGTCGGATCATGGCCGAGTCTCCACGGGGAGTCCGAGGCTCATCCACGTTCGAAGTCCACCGGCCAGCACCATGACGTTCCGGTAGCCCGCGTCCCGCAGGGACTGGTACGCGGCCGCCGTCTCCTCGGCCGTCTGGCCGTAGAGCACGACGCGCCCGGCTCGCGGAAGCTCGGCCTGGCGTCGCCGAAGCTCGGCGAGCGGCAGCGACCGGGCCCCGGCCGCGTGGCCGCGGCCGAACGCGTCGGCCGGGCGGAGATCGACCAGGACGACCGTCTCCCCGGCCTCGCGCAGCCGCTGGACGTCCTCGGGAGCGATCGCCAAGGGCGCATCCGTCGGGGCGTGAACGGCCCACAGCGGGGACCCGAATCCCAGCACGGCGAGGGCGAGCGATGAAGCCAGGACGGACGGCGTCACGGCGCGCGGAGCTTCTCGATCGAGACGAGCACCAGGCGCTCACCGTTCTTCCGGACCGTGAACCGGACCGGATCGCCGGGCGTGAGCCCGTTCAGGATCTTCGGGTTCTCTGCCTCGAAGCCCATGGTCATCGCCTCCATGAGGCCCGGCATGGCCTCGTGCGTGAGAAAGACCGTCCTCGCCTGCGGCACCACTGCGCGCACGATCCCGCGCACCGTCCACGACGAAAGGCTCGATCGAGCCGCTTCCGCCTGGAGCCGCTCGACCTGCTCCTCGAGACGCCTGACCTCGCGCGCCCAACGGAGGTAGCCGAGCCCGATCCCCATGACGAGGGCGACGTTCAGCAACAGGACGACCTTCCAGAGCCGCATCAGGCTCGCGGTTCCGGCACCCGCATCGCGCTCAGTGGACGTGCTCGGCCGCGACCGGGCCGGCCGGCGCCTCGCGAGCCAGCCGATCGATCTCGGCCAGGAGTCGCGCCGTGTCGGCCCAGCCATCGGCGCCGGGACCGAGAATCCGAGGGATCCAGCGTGCCCGGAGATACCCCTGACGGTCCACCAGCAGCTCCATGTGGGAAACGGGAGGCGGCTCGGGCCGCTGCCCCTCCGCCGTCAGGTCGCGACGGAAGACCCCGTAGGCCGCGCTGGCCTCCGCCGCGCCCTCCACGGCGATGGGAAAGAAGACGCGGCGCTCTCCGAGCATCCGGTAGACGCCCTGAGCGTCGGCGAGAGGCACGCCGAGTACCTCCGCGCCGCGGAGCTTCAGCGCCAGCAGGATGCGACTCAGCGCCTCCAGGCGGTCGGCCGAGCCGGGGAGCGTGAAGAACACCAGCAGCACGATGCCGCGCCCACGCGAGTCCTTGAGCGCGCGCCCTTCGCCGACGCCCGTGCTGAACGTGAAGTCCGGGGCGACGGCGACGGGCCGAGGCGACACGACGGGACCGAGGTCCCGGGCGCGCTCGGCGGCGCCGAGGGCCCGCACGAAGTTGATCACGTCCCAGCGCTCCTCGGGCGTCAGCTGGCCGCAAAAGCCCGGCATCCCGGCCGGCGGGATGCCGTGACTGACCCACCAGTAGAGGTCCCCGGCGGTGTGGTCGCCGGCGTGCTTCGCCGTCAGGTCGGCGGGCCGGCGGGGCAACGCGCTCCCGGCCGGGCCGTCGCCGTATCCGGCCACGCCGTGACAGCTCTGGCAATGCGTCCGATACAGGGCCTGGCCCGCCACGATGGAGGCCGCAGCATACGGCACGGTTGGCCGGAGGTACGTGGCCGGGTTGGCGTCGACGGCCAGCGGCTGGAGCGCCACCGCCGCGCCGAGCGCGAGGGCGACGCTTCCCGCGAGCGCCGCGATCCGCCACCGCCGCGGCCGGATCAGGACCGCCAGGATGAGCGCGATCAGGCCGAGGGTCGCGACCTGGCTGCCGATCGCCACCCGGGGCTGGACTCCGGGCAGGGTCTTGGTCGCCTCCCAGTCGAACCGGAACGCGAGCGGCCAGGTGATCTCGGCGTGGCGCGCCGGCGTGGTCAGCCCGAGGACCGCCACCGCGCCGAGGATTGCGGCCGCCAGCGCCACCTCTCCGAGCACGGCCCACCGGAGCCGCGACAGGGCGGGGGTGGCGTGAGACCCGCCGCGCTCGAGCCGGCGGCGCCACACGAGGAGGTTTCGCGCGGCGATCGGGATGAGGAGGGCGAAGAGGAGCAGCTTCGCGAGGAGCCAGCGCCCGTAGACCGTCCCGACGAGCGCCGGGACGGAGCCGACCTGTTGCCATGTCGCGAAGGCTCCGGTCAGGGCGAGCGTCGCGACGGCCGCGAGGCCGAGGCGGGAGAAGCGCTCGGCGGCCGCGGCGGCGGCCGCGTGGTCGGGCAGTCGGCTCGCCCACGCGAGGCACAGCGCGAGCGGCACGAGCCCGCCCGCCCAGACTCCCGCCGCCAGAAGGTGGAGCGCGTCGACCGCCATGGCCAGGGCCCCCGATTCGGCCGCCGCCGAGTGGCCCGAGGCCGCGGCGAGGGCGAGACTCGCTCCGGACAGCGCGAGCCCCTCCAGTCGGAGCGCGAGCCGGTCACGCTCGCTGTCCTCGTCGCCCAGCAGCAGCAACGTGCCGAGGAGGACCAGCAGGCCCGTTCGCGCGAGCCAGATGGTCCCAAACCGCGTGTCGATCAGCACGGCCAGGGTGCGATCCCAGTCGAGGCCCGCCCGGGGCCCCACCCCGGTGACGACGCCAACCTGGCGCCAGAGGTCCAGGACGCTGGCCCCCAAGGTCAGGACGAGGACGCCGCGAGCGAGCCGGACCAGTCGGTCGTCCAGCTCGGAACGTCGCGCCTGGGCCACGTCGCCGCCCGAGCGAATCGCCGGGCGGGCCACCAGCACGAGGCTCGCGAAAGCGCCGACGAGCGACACCGCGCCCGCCGCGTGGAGGAAGCGGATGGCGACGCCGAGCAGTTCCATGCCGACCGGGCTCAGCGGCGCGGGGCGCCGCGACGCCGCCGGAGAGTGACGCCGCTCATCGGGCTGGCGGCTCGAGGCCGGTCCGGTCCGTCGGCGCAGGCCCGGAGGGCGCGTCGTCATCATCCGGCGCGAAGAAAGCCCACGCCGCCAGGCCGACGGCCACGACGGCCCCCGCCACGAGAAGCCACGACAGCCAGCCGAACCCGCCCGCCGGGGGGGCGGCGATCGGGTGATCCGCGAAAGCCGGGCGGGCCGAAGCGGCCAGCGCGACGGCGAGCGCCAATCCGGCTCCGAAGCGGCCGGTGGTGACGAGCGGGTCCTTGCGGGGTGGCATCGCGCGTGGCGGCGAAGGCACCCGGGGGTCCCGGCGGCGCCCTCGACTCCAGCGCCATATTCTCACGGGTTTGGGGAGGCCCTGCAAACCTTGACTTCCGCGGGGACCGGCGACGAGAATGAGGCCGTTTGGAGCCCGGGCGGCGCGTGCGCGCCGCACCCAGGGCGGGCGTTTCCCGCTGCGAATGACAGGGAGGAGTGATGGAGCTGGCCGGCGTCCTGCGCGAGGCGATGAGCCTTGGGGCGTCCGACGTCCACCTCAAGGCCCGTCAGTATCCCGTCCTACGGGCGCGCGGCCACCTTATCCGGCTGGAGAACTGGCCGCTCCTCGACGCCAAGGACCTCGAGCAGATGGCCGGGGCGATGCTGAACCCGCTCCAGCGCCAGCGCTTCGACCGCGAAGGCGGCGTGGACGTCCAGTACACGGTGGCGGGGATCGGGCGCTTCCGCGCGAGCATCTTCCGGGCCAGGGCCGCCATCGGAATCGCCCTGCGGGTCGTGCCCTACGAGCCTCCGACCTTCGAGGAGCTGCACCTGCCCCCCATCGTGTCGAAGCTGGCGATGGAGCCCCGGGGACTGATCCTCGTGACCGGCCCCGCGGGCTCCGGGAAGACCACGACGCTCGCGTCCATGGTCAACCACATGAATCACCAGCGCGCCGACCACATCGTGACGATCGAGGACCCGATCGAGTACCTCTTCGAGGACGGGACGAGCATCATCACCCAGCGCGAGGTCGGCATGGACGCGCCCGGGTTCGCCGAGGCGCTGCGGATCTGTCTCCGGCAGGATCCGAACGTCGTCATGGTCGGCGAGATGCGAGACGTCGAGACGATGCAGACGGTGCTCACGCTGGCGGAGACCGGGCACCTGGTCCTCTCGACCCTCCACACGATCACCGCCGCCGAGACGGTCAACCGGATCATCTCCCAGTTCCCGCCGGACTACGAGCGCCAGATCCGCCAGCAGCTCGGGCAGGTCCTGCGCGGCGTCATCTCCCAGCGGTTGATGGAGCGCTCCGACGAGCCGGGACTCATCCCCGCGGTGGAGGTGCTGGTCGGCACGTTGACCGTGCAGCGTTGCATCGAGGAGCCCACCCGGACGGCGCAGCTGGGGCAGGTGATCGCCGAGGGCCGGGACACCTACGGCATGCAGACGTTCAACCAGAGCGCCATCGAGTGGTACCAGAAGGGGATGGTCTCCTACGAGGAGGCCCGGCGCACCGCCACCTCGCAGACGGATTTCGAGGTCGAGGTGGAGCGACTGTCGCTGGCCGCGGACGTGGCCACGCGCAAGACCGGCCCCGTCGTCCCCGGGCGGTCCGTCACGCGGTAGCGTTCGCGTAGCTCGCCGCCCGCACGTCGGGGCGGCGTCGAGGCTCCCGTGCAGGTCGAGCGCATCCGTCCGTATCTCTGGCGCATCCCTCCCGACGCTCGCCCGGGCATGCGCGTTCCGGGGCTCATCTACGCGGACGAGACCTTGATGGCGGCCATCCGGCACGAGGCCGCGCTCGAGCAGGTGGCGAACGCCGCCACCCTGCCCGGCATCGTGAAGGCGTCGCTCGCGATGCCGGACATCCACCAGGGTTACGGTCTGCCCGTCGGCGGCGTCGTCGCCACGGCCGTGGAGGACGGGGTGGTGAGCCCGGGCGGCGTCGGCTACGACATCAACTGCGGCGTGCGTCTCCTAGCGACCGACCTCGTCGCCGCGGAGCTCCGGGGGCAGGTGGAGCGGGTGGTCGACGGCCTCGCCCGGGCTGTCCCGTCGGGGGTGGGCTCGACCGGACGGATCACGCTCACGGTCAAAGAGGCCCGGCGCGGCCCGGTCCGGGACGGAGCCGGCTGGGCGGTGGCGCAGGGGTACGGAGAGAGGGACGACCTCGCGCGGATCGAGTCCCATGGCCGGCTCCCGGGCGCCGATCCGGACGCCGCCTCGGCGAAGGCCTACGAGCGCGGCCGGACCCAGCTCGGCACTCTGGGCTCGGGCAACCACTTCCTCGAGCTCCAGGTCGTGGAGACGGTGTTCCTTGCCGATGTCGCCGCCGCGCTGGGCCTCGCCGAGGGTCGCGTGACGGTCATGGTCCACACCGGGTCCCGCGGGTTCGGGCATCAGGTCTGCACCGATGCGCTCGGAGTGATGCAAGACGCCATGCGCCGATACCAGATCGCGCTGCCGGACCGCCAGCTCGCGTGCGCGCCGATCGGATCCCCCGAGGCGCAGGCGTATCTCGGCGCGATGCGGGCGGCGGCAAACTTCGCCTTCGCGAACCGCCAGTGCCTGGCCCACTTCGCGCGGGAGGCCATCGAGCGCGTCCTCGCCGTCTCGCCCCGGGAGCTCGGCTGGCGGCTCGTCTACGACGTCGCCCACAACATCGCGAAGGAGGAAGTCCACGAGGTGGAGGGCCGCGCTCGCCGGCTGCTGGTCCACCGGAAGGGCGCCACGCGCGCGTTCCCTCCCGGTCACCTCGAGCTCCCGGAGCCCTACCGGGCCGTGGGGCAGCCGGTGCTGATCCCCGGGGACATGGGCCGGTACTCCTACGTGCTCGTGGGCGCGCTTGGTGCGATGCGGGAGACGTTCGGCAGCACGTGTCACGGGGCGGGGCGCGTGCTCAGCCGGACGGCCGCGGTCCGCGCGGCCCGCGGGCGGTCGATCGCCGACGAGCTCAGGGCCAAGGGCATCGTGGCCCGAGCCGGCGGTCGGGAGTCGCTCGCCGAGGAGATGCCCGAGGCGTACAAGGACGTCGCCAACGTGGTCGACGTCGTGGAGCGGGCCGGACTCTCGCGCATTGTCGCGCGCCTCCGCCCCCTCGGCGTGGTGAAAGGCTAGCAGCGGGGTCAGACCCCGCCTTCGAAAGCCACAGCGGGACGCCTCGTCCAGGGAGGAGCCATGAACGTCAGGGGGATCCTCATCGAGGGACGCGACGGGCAGGAATACCTCCTCGGGTTCCACGCGCAGCCGAGCGGGACGCTCGCGGGACCGCCTACGCTGAGCCGTCGGCGCGCCGACGGAACGTTTCAGGCGTTCGAGGACCTAGGGGAGGCGTCGCGCGCGGCGATGGCGCAGCTGGGGCCTCGCGGCGCTCACGTGATCGGCCCGGGATGGGGGAAAGAGCTCTTTCTCTGGAGCACCTTCGCCGACGCGCTCCGCGCGCTGCCGACGCTGCCAGCCTGGCCCACGTGGCGGCCCGAGTCGGAGTAGCGGACCCAGAGGCGGCGTCCCGTCCCGGCTCAAAAGTGACTGTTACCTCCGTGCTCCTTGCTCGCGCTCCGTGGGTCTGTTAGGCTGTAAGGCGCATGTCCTGGAATCTCAAGGAAAAAGCGGACCGACTTCTCTCGCAGGAAACCGGAACGGCCCACAAGGACTGGGGGGGCCGCGTCTCCTTCGCGCTGGTCTACCCGAACACCTACGCCGTGGGCATGTCGAACCTCGGCTTCCAGACGATCTACCGGCACCTGAACGCCCTTCCCGACGTCGTGTGCGAGCGCGTGTTCCTCCCCGACCCCGAAGACCTCCCCGAGTACCAGCGCACCGCCACCGTGCCGTTCTCGCTCGAGTCCAAGCGCCCGCTGGCCGAGTTCGACATGGTGGGGTTCTCGATCACGTACGAGGGGGACTACATCAACACCCTCCGCCTCCTCCAGATGGCCGGCATCCCGCTCCGCGCCGCGGAGCGGCGGGTCGACGACCCCCTCGTCCTGATGGGCGGGGTCTGCGCCTTCGCGAACCCCGAGCCCGTCGCGCCGTTCATGGACTTCGTGGTCGTCGGAGAAGGCGAGGAGATCGTCGCCGAGATCGTCGCGGCCTACCGCGAGACCTACGGCGGCGCACCCTACGCGGCGCGCCGCCGCGAGGCGCTCCTCGAGCGGCTCACGCCGATTCCCGGCATCTACGTCCCTCAGCGCTACGCGATCTCCTATCGGGACGACGGCACGATCGCCGGCGTGCGGGCGGAGCGGGATGCCCCCGCGATCGTCACGAAGCGCCGCCTGAAGAAGGTCGACGACTTCCGGACCATCTCGCTCCTCCGGACGCCGAACGCGGAGTACGGACACCTGGCGCTCCTGGAAGTGGGCAAGGGGTGCGGCCGGGGTTGCCGGTTCTGCCTGGAGGGCCAGATCTACCGACCGGTCCGCCATCGGAGCCTCGACACCCTCCGGGAGACCGTCCGGGAGATCAAGAAGGACTCTCAGCGCGTCGGGCTCGTCGGCGCCTGCGTCTCCGACTATCCGTGGATCGGCGGGCTCATGGGCGTCCTGGCCGAAGAAGGCGTCGAGGTCTCCATCTCGTCGATCCGGGCCGACAGCCTCACCGAGGAGCTCGTCTCGTCGCTCCGCCGCGGCGGGCACCGCACACTCACGGTGGCGCCGGAGGCGGGCACCGAGCGGCTCCGTCACGTCATCCGGAAGGACATCTCCGACGCTCAGCTCGACGAGGCCTGCGACCTGGTCCGCGCCCACGGCATCCCGAACCTGAAGTGCTACTTCATGATCGGCCTCCCGACCGAGACGGACGAGGACGTCGAGGCGATTCCGCGCCTGGCCGCGCGTCTGCTCGAGCGGCTGCGGGTACCCTCGCGCCAGGGCGAGCCGTTCGGCCGGCTCACGCTCTCCATCAGCTCGTTCGTGCCGAAGCCGTGGACGCCGTTCCAGTGGGTCGCGTTCGACTCCGTGAGCCGGCTCGAGGCCAAGCTCCGGGCGATCAAGGCGGGGGTGCGCCGCCTGCACAACGTGCGCGTCCTCCACGAGAATCCCCGCGAAGCGTACCTCCAGGCGCTCCTCGCGCGCGGTGACCGTCGGGTCGCGGACCTGCTGGAGCGAGCGGCGCGACTCCAGGGCGACTGGCGCACGGCGGTCCGCGAGTGGGACGCCGACCCCGATTTCTACACGCACCGCGAGCGGACGCTCGACGAGACCATGCCGTGGGACCATCTCGACGTCGGGGTGCGCAAGGCGGGGCTGATCCGGGAGCATCAGCGGGCGGGGCTCTCGCCGGAGCCGGCGGCGGCGGTCTGACCCGCGCGGTCCGCTCCCCGAGGCCCGGCGGAGGCCAGCCATGACGGGACCGGAGGGCAGCAAGGTCGACATCCTCGAGCATGGCGCCAACCAGCGGACGTCCACGCGCCGCCTCTACATGCAGCTCCAGGCGTTCGGCGACTGCGACGACCCCAAGCGCCTGGTGGTGGCGCTCGAGCGCCAAAGCCTGGAGGGTGTGCTCTACGCGGACGCGGCGGATCCGCTCGGCGTCGCCTTGCTCGGGATCGCTGAGGACCCCGCGTTCTTCGTCGGCCGCTGGCGCGAGCTCCTCGGCGGCGAGCCGTTCCTGGGGCTCCGGCGCAAGCCCGAGCTGACCATGTTCGGGCGCACCTACTCGAGCGGCTACGAGGCGGATCTGGAGGACTGGCTCCTCGGACGCCCGCGCCGGACGGCGCTCGCGCCCGAGTGGCCGTGGGCGATCTGGTATCCGCTCCGCCGGACCGGGACGTTCGCCCGGCTCACGCCCCAGGAGCAGGGGAGCATCCTGAAGGAGCATGCAATGCTGGGGCGCACCTACGGCGAGGCCGACCTGGCGCACGACGTGCGGCTGGCGTGCCACGGGCTCGACACGCACGACAACGACTTCGTGATCGGGCTGGTGGGGCGGGATCTGCACCCCCTCTCGCACCTGGTTCAGACCATGCGGCGCACGGCGCAGACGTCGGAGTTCATCCAGACGCTCGGCCCCTTCTTCGTCGGACACGTGCTCTGGCGGAGCACCGCGGCGTAGCGACGCGGCCGCGCGGCGTCTCGGGACGGGGTCGCCCGTGACCTCCGGACGCCGATGATCCGTCTCGCCGCGGCGGCCGCCGCCGCGCTCGGTCTCGCGCTCCTCGTGACCTGGCCGCTCGCGCGCTGCCTCGGCCGCTGCCTCGGCCCGCCTCCCGATCCGCTCGTCTCGACCTACTTCCTCGCGTGGGTCGCCCACGCTCTCACCACGCCGGGCGTCGCGCTCCTGGACGCGCCGATGTTCGCGCCGCACGCGAACACGCTCGCCCTGGGCGAGTACCTGCCCGCGTACGCCCCGATCGCCATCCCGGTCATCGCGCTCACCGGGAATCCCGTCGCCGCCCACAACGTGGTGCTCGTCGTCCTCTACGCGGCCGCGGCCCTGGGTGTCCACGTGCTCGCCCGGCACCTCCTGGGCGCCGATGGGCCGGCCGCTCTGGCCGGGATGGGCTTCGCCTTCTCGGCACGCCTGCTGGACCAGTCGTACAACCTCCAGACGATGGCGATCGCCTGGGTGCCCTGGCTCTTCCTGGCGCTCGAGCGCTTCGCGGACCGGCCCTCGCTCGCCCGGGCGGCGGTGATCCTGCCGCTCGGCCTCGGCCTCGCCCTGTCGAGCATGAACATGCTCGCGTTCACGGGTGTCGCGGCGCTCGTCTGGATCGGCGCGGCGGCCGCCCAGGGTCGCATCGGCTGGCGCCACGTCGGCCGGCTGGCGGTCGTCGGCGCGCCGGGCGCCGTCGTGCTGTGGGCCTACGTCGCGCCGTATCGCCGCGCGGCGCGCGAGTGGCAGCTCGAGCGCACCTTGGCCGAGGTCCAGGACGGGGCCACGACACTCGTCCACGCGGCCCGGCTCCCGCCCGAGTCGCTCGTCCGCTGGGCCCTGACCGGGAACGGGACGGTCAGCCCGGTCGAAGGCCTTCTCCTGGGCATCACGCTGACCGCGCTGGCGGCGTTCGGGCTCGGCGGCCTCCGGCCCGAGCGACGTGAAGACCAGTGGTCCCTCGTGCCCTACGTCGCCGTCGGCATGGTGGCGCTGGTCATGGCGTTCGGACCGGCGCTCCACACCGCGTGGGGCGCCGTCCCGCTGCCCTATCGAGCGCTCTACGCCTTCGTTCCGGGGTTCGAGGCCATTCGGACGCCCGCCCGCTTCCTCCAGTACGTGGACCTCGCGCTCGCCTTGCTGGCCGGCGCCGGAGCCAGGCGCCTCCTCGCGCGGGTCTCCGCTCCCCGACGAACCGCCGCAGTCGTCGCGCTCGCCGCCCTCGTGCTCTTGGAGGCCGTCCTGATCCCGTTCCCCGGGGCCGTCCCGCGCCTGGACCCCGCGGCGCTCCCCGAGGCGTACCGCTGGCTCCGAACGGCGCCCCCAGGCACCGTCACGCTCGGCGTGCCGATGGGAGACTGGGTCAACGTCGCCGCGTCCGCTCTGCACCTCCGCCGCACGGTGAACGGCTGGTCCAGCTTCGAGCCCCCACGCTACGTCGATCTCGTGGCGGCCATGGAGGCGTTCCCGGACGATCGGACGCTCGCCCTGGTCCGGGGTCTCGGCGCGGACGTCCTCTTGATCGACCGTACATGGCTCACGCCCGGCCGCGCCGGCCGGCTGGCCGAGCCCGGTGTCGGGCTCCGGCCCGAGCGTGTCTTCCCGACCCACGTGATGTATCGCGTCACGGATCGCCTCCCCCCGGAGTCGGCGACCCTCCGCGTGGCGGCTCGCACCGACGCGGGACGAGCCTGCGTGGTCCTCCGGAATCCGGGTCCGGGGTGGCTTCCGCTGTACCCCGGTCGCCGGCTCACCGTGACGACCGCCGGGAGGGAAGGCGCCGGGGTGGCGAGCGTGACGTGGCTGCCCCTCGATCTCGCGCCGGGTGCCGAGCACGTCCAGTGCCTCCAGCCGGGAGTGGACGGGCTGGTCGGGACCATCGACGGAGCGGGACGGCGGACGCGATTCGCCGTCATGGCAGGCCAGCCGGCGACGTCTCTGGAAGACGTCTCCCCGTGACGCCGGCCCAACGGCCTACTGCTCGCGTGCGCTGCGCGAGGCCGTGGGGCCCGTGCGACCGCGTCCGGGGTCCCCACGACGCGCCGTCCGACATGTCTGCCGACGCCCGCGTCGACCGTCGCGCCCGTACCCTCGGCGACCGCATGCGCGCCGCTCGCGGGCCAAAGCCGGGGAGATCGACGCCGGGGGTCTCTACGCGAGGCCAGGCGAGGCGTAGAAGCGGTCGATCCGAGGATCGACCAGGAGCCGTTACGACCGGGGCGGGCTCCGCCTGAGTTCCGACCGCTCTAGGGAAGGGGCGCCGGCAGGTCCGAGCGGCCCATCAGGTACTCGTCGACCCCACGGGCGGCGCTCCGGCCCTCGGCGATGGCCCACACGATCAAAGACTGGCCGCGCTGCATGTCCCCCGCGGCGAAGACGCCGGGGACGCTGGTCATCCAGCCGGCGTCACGCCCGACGTTGCCGCGCTCGGTGAGGCGGACGCCCAGCTTCTCGAGCATCCCGGGGCGCTCCGGTCCGAGGAATCCCATGGCCAGGAGCACGAGCTCGCAGGGCAGGGTGAACTCCGACCCCGGCACCTCGCGGAAGACCGGTCGACCCTGCTCGCGGCCGAGCTCGACGCGCACCGCCTCCAGCCCGCGAACCTGGCCGCGCTCGTCGCCGAGGAAGCGCTTCGTGGACACGGCGTACACCCGCTCGCCGCCCTCCTCGTGCGCCGACGACACGCGGTAGACGTTCGGGTACTGGGGCCATGGGTTGTCGGCGTGCCGCTGGTCGGGCGGCCGGGGCATGATCTCCATCTGGTGGACGGAGCGTGCGCCCTGGCGGTGCACCGTGCCGAGGCAGTCGGCGCCGGCGTCGCCGCCGCCGAGGATCACCACGCGCTTCCCGTGCGCGCTGATGAACTCGGCGTCCGGGACCGCGTCGCCCTCGCAGCGCCGGTTCTGGAGCGGCAAGTACTCCATCGCGAAATGGATCCCGCCGAGGTCGCGGCCGGGGATGGGCAGGTCGCGCGCGTGACAGGCGCCGCCGGCGAGAAGGAGCGCATCGTGCTCCTGGCGGAGGCGCTCGGCGTCCACGTCGACGCCCACGTGGACGCCGGTGACGAACTCCACGCCCTCGGCCCGCATCTGCGCCAGGCGCCGGTCGAGCACGCGCTTCTCCATCTTGAACTCGGGGATGCCGTACCGGAGCAGGCCCCCGGCCCGGTCGGCGCGCTCGAAGACGGTGACCTGGTGGCCGGCGCGCCGGAGCTGCTGCGCGGCCGCGAGCCCGGCCGGCCCTGACCCCACGACGGCGACGCGCTTCCCGGTCTCTGCCGCCGGCGGCTCGGGCGCGATCCAACCCTCGGCGAACGCCCGGTCCACGATCGCCAGCTCGATCGGCTTGATCGTCACCGGATCGTCGTTGATCCCGAGCACGCAGGAGCCCTCGCACGGCGCGGGACAGAGCGCGCCGGTGAACTCGGGGAAGTTGTTCGTCGCGTGGAGACGGTCGATCGCCTCGCGCCAGTCGTCGCGGTAGACCAGGTCGTTCCAGTCGGGAATGAGGTTCCCCAGGGGACAGCCCTGGTGACAGAAGGGGATGCCGCAGTCCATACAGCGGGCCGCCTGCGTCTGGAGCTTCGCCGTCGGCCACGGCAGCATGACCTGCCGGTAGTCGTGCAGGCGCTCGGCGACCGGCCGGTAGGGCTGCTTGTCGCGCGTGAACTCGAGGAAGCCGGTGACCTTGCCCATGCCCGGCTAGCCGTGCGCCCCTTCCATGACGGCGCGCTCCCAGGGGATGCCCTCGTCCCGGGCGCGTTGCATCGCGGCCAGGGCCCGCTTGTAGTCGCGTGGCATGACCTTCGCGAAGCGGGGCTGGGCGGCGGCCCAGTCCTTCAGGATCCCGTTGCCGACCACGCTGCCCGTGTAGCGTACGTGGCGTCGCAGGAGGTCCTGCACCTCCTCCACGTCTGCCGGGTCGACCAGCGCCTCGACGTCCACCATGCCGGGGTTGCAGCGACGGCGGAAGTCGCCCGCCGTGTCCAGCACGTAGGCGACCCCGCCCGACATGCCCGCCGCGAAGTTCCGCCCGCTGCGGCCGATCACCACCACCCGGCCGCCGGTCATGTACTCGCAGGCGTGGTCGCCGACCCCCTCGACCACGGCGAGCGCGCCGCTGTTGCGCACCGCGAACCGCTCGCCGGCGACCCCGCGGACGTACGCCTCGCCGCTGGTCGCGCCGTACAGGACGACGTTCCCGACCAGGATGTTCTCCTCGGGAGCGAACGTCGCCTCGCGGGGCGGGTAGGCGATGACCTTGCCGCCCGAGAGCCCCTTGGCCAGATAGTCGTTGGCGTCTCCCTCGAGGACCAGGGTGACGCCGCGCGGAACGAAGGCGCCGAAGCTCTGCCCGGCCGATCCCGTGAAGTGGACGCGGATGGTGTCGTCGGGCAGGCCGTCCGCTCCGAACCTCGACGTCACCTCGTAGCCGAGGATGGTTCCCACCGTGCGGTGCACGTTCCGGATCGGGAGGCGCAGGTCCACCGGGGTTCGCCGCTCCAGCGCCGGCCGGCAGAGGGGGACGAGGGTCGTCATGTCCAGCGAGCGCTCGAGTCCGTGATCCTGCCCCCGCACCCGGCGGATGGCGACGTCGGCGCCCACGTCCGGGCGGTGCAGGATCTGCGAGAAATCCAGCCCGCGGGCCTTCCAGTGATCCAACGCCGCCCGCACGTCCAGCCGTTCGACTCGGCCAATCATCTCTTCGACGGTCCGGAAGCCGAGCCGGGCCATCAGCTCGCGGACCTCCTCGGCGACGAACCGGAAGAAGGTCGTCACGAACTCCGGGGCGCCCGTGAAGCGCTTGCGGAGCTCCGGGTCCTGGGTGGCGATGCCGACCGGGCAGGTGTTCAGGTGACAGACGCGCATCATGACGCAGCCCATGACGACCAGCGGCGCGGTCGCGAAGCCGAACTCCTCGGCGCCGAGGAGCGCCGCGATCACCACGTCGCGGCCGGTCTTCAGCTGTCCGTCCACCTGGACGACGATGCGGTCGCGGAGCTTGTTCAGCACCAGCACCTGCTGGGTCTCGGCGAGACCCAGCTCCCAGGGCACTCCGCCGTGCTTGATCGACGTGAGCGGGGAGGCGCCGGTCCCGCCGTCGTGCCCGGAGATCAGCACCACGTCCGAGAACGCCTTGGCCACCCCCGCCGCCACCGTGCCGACGCCGACCTCGGCGACCAGCTTCACGTGGACGCGCGCCCGGGGATTGGCGTTCTTCAGGTCGTGGATCAGCTGCTTCAGGTCCTCGATCGAGTAGATGTCGTGGTGCGGCGGAGGCGAGATGAGGCCAACGCCCGGGGTGGAGTGCCGCACCTTGGCGATCCAGGGGTAGACCTTGTGGCCCGGCAGCTGGCCGCCCTCGCCGGGCTTGGCGCCCTGCGCCATCTTGATCTGGAGGTCGTCGCAGTTGACCAGATACTCGCTGGTCACGCCGAACCGCCCCGACGCGACCTGGTGGATCGCGCTCCGGCGCAGGTCGCCGTTGGCCTCCCGGCGGTAGCGCGCGGCGTCCTCGCCGCCCTCGCCGGTGTTCGACTTGCCGCCGAGCCGATTCATCGCGATCGCCAGCGTCTCGTGGGCCTCCTGGCTGATCGAGCCGTACGACATGGCGCCGGTCGCGAAGCGCTTGACGATCGACTCGACCGGCTCCACCTCCTCGAGCGGCACCGGCGTGCCCGCCGGCCGGAGCTCGAAAAGCCCCCGCAGCGTGGCGAGGTTCTCGCTCTGCTCGTCGACGGCGCGGGTGTACTCCTTGAAGATCCGGTACTGTCCGCTCCGCGTCGCGTGCTGGAGCTTGAACACCGTCTCCGGATTGAAGAGATGGAACTCGCCGTCGCGGCGCCACTGGTACTCGCCGCCCCAGTCGAGCTCCGCCGGACCGACGGGCCGAGCCGGGAAGGCACGCTCGTGCCGGCGGCGCGCCTCCTCGGCGATCACGGCGAGCCCGATCCCGCTGACGCGCGAGAGCGTGCCCGTGAAGTAGCGCTCGACGACATCCTTGTCGAGCCCGATGGCCTCGAAGATCTGCGCGCCGCAGTAGCTCTGCAGCGCCGAGATGCCCATCTTGGCCATGACTTTCAGGATTCCCTTGTTGAGCGCCTTGATGTAGTTCTTCACGGCGGTCCGGTGCTCGATGCCCGGCAAGAGACCCTGGCGGATCATGTCGTCCAGGGTTTCGAAGGCCACCCAGGGGTTCACCGCGCCGGCGCCGTACCCGATCAGGAGGCACATGTGATGCACCTCGCGCGCGTCGCCCGTCTCGAGGAGGAGCCCGGCGCGCGTACGCTCGCCGCGCCGCGTGAGGTGGTGGTGGACGGCCCCGGTCGCGAGGAGGCTCGGGATCGCCGCCAGCTCGCGGGAGATGCCGCGATCGGACAGGATGAGCACGTTGTGCCCGTCGGCGATCCCCTGGCTCGCCTGCGCCTGGAGGGCCTCCAGCGCTCGCGACAGCCCCTCCGCGCCCTCGGCCACCGGATAGAGCATCGGCAGCGTGACGGACTTGAACCACGGATGCTCGATGTGGCGGAGCCGGGCCAGCTCGCCGTTCGAGAGCACGGGGTCGGGGATCACGATCTGGCGACAGGACTCCGGCCGGGGCTCGAGGAGATTCCCCTCCGGGCCGATCGTCGACTCCATCGACGTCACCAGCTCTTCGCGGATCTGGTCGAGGGGCGGGTTCGTGACCTGGGCGAACAGCTGCTTGAAGTAGTCGTAGAGCGGCCGCGGCCGGTTCGACAGGACGGCGAGCGCCGTGTCCGTTCCCATCGACCCGAGCGCCTCCTCGCCCTTCTTCGCCATCGGCGCCAGCAGGATCCGGAGGTCCTCGTGCGTGTAGCCGAACGCGATCTGCCGCTGGAGCACCGTGTCGTGGTCGGCCGCCGGCGCCCGGTGCTTCGGCAGGTCGTCGAGGTGGACGGTGTTCTCGCGGAGCCAATCGGCGTATGGGTGCTCAGCGGCGAGCTGCGCCTTGATCTCCTCGTCGTCCACGATCCGGCCGCGCGCGGTGTCGACCAGGAAGATCCGGCCCGGGTGGAGGCGCTCCTTGATGAGCACCTCCTCGGCCGGGATGTCCAGCACGCCGACCTCGGACGCCATGACGACCAGGCCGTCCTTCGTCACGTAGTAGCGGGAGGGTCGGAGGCCGTTCCGGTCGAGGATCGCTCCGATGACCGTCCCGTCGGTGAAGGCGATCGACGCCGGGCCGTCCCACGGCTCCATGAGCGCCGAGTGATACTCGTAGAACGCGCGCCGCTCCGGGCTCATCGACTCGTGCTTCTGCCACGGCTCCGGGATCATCATGAGGATCGCGTGGGGCAGGGACCGCCCGCTCATG
This sequence comes from Candidatus Rokuibacteriota bacterium, assembly GCA_044867785.1. Lineage (GTDB taxonomy): Bacteria > Methylomirabilota > Methylomirabilia > Rokubacteriales > DASRDR01 > DASRDR01. The sequence continues at coordinate 53,429 of JBIOVM010000037.1, forward strand.
ATGAGGAACTCGAGGACGTTGTCGAAGGTCGCGGAGTCCGACAGCCCGTCGCGGGTGACCGGCAGCACCTTCCAGAGGTCGTCCCCGAAGACGCTCGATCGGCAGAGCGCCTCGCGGGCGCGCATCCAGTTGATGTTGCCCCGGAGGGTGTTGATCTCGCCGTTGTGAGCGACGTACCGGTACGGATGCGCGAGCGGCCACGAGGGGAACGTGTTCGTGCTGAAGCGCTGGTGCACCAGCGCGAGCGCCGACTCGAGGTCCGGGTCGGTCACGTCCGGGTACATCGCCTCGATCTGGTCGGCGCTCAGCATGCCCTTGTAGATGAGCGTGTTGCAGGACAGGCTCGGCAGGTACGCGAACGTCTGCTCGCGCACGTCGGCGGCCGCTACCGCCTTCTCGAAGAGCTTCCGGACGACGTAGAGCTTGCGCTCGAAGTGCTGCCGGTCTCGGACGTCCGTCCCCCGGGCGACGAACACCTGCTTAATGACGGGCTCGACCGAGCGGGCGGTCTCGCCGAGGAGCGTGTCGTCGGTCGGAACGTCGCGCCAGCCCAGGAGGCTCTGGCCTTCGTGCTCCACGATGGAGTGGAGAAGCGCCTGGACCCGGTGGCGCTGGGCGGTCTCGCGCGGCAGGAAGACCAGGCCGCAACCGTACTCACCCGGAGCCGGCAAGGGGATGCCCAGTGGGGCGCACTCGCGCCGGAGGAACCGGTCGGGCATCTGGAGCAGGATGCCGGCGCCGTCGCCGGTGTTGGGCTCGCAGCCGCACGCGCCGCGGTGGAGCAGGTTCTTCAGCACCGTGAGCGCCTGCTCGACGATGCGGTGGGATCGCCGGCCCTTGAGGTCGACCACGAAGCCGACGCCGCACGCGTCGTGCTCGTGACGGGGATCGTAGAGGCCTTGGGCCGCTGGCACGCCTGGCGTCGTCATCGACTCACTCCCTGCGTCGTCCTTCACGGCTCGCTCGTGTGAACGCGGAGACAAGCCGGTGGCAGGACACTACACCAGCGGTGAACATTAGCCAAGGCTAAAAGCCCAAAATCACGGCATTAGGCGATCTAATGGTGTACGCTGGGCTCCCGTGCAGCTCGAAACGCTCAAGCTCTTCTGCGACGCCGTGCGCCTCCGGAGCATCTCCCGCGGAGCGTCCGAAAGCGGCGTGACGCAGTCCGCCGCCAGCCAGGCCATCCAGCAGCTCGAGACGGAGCTGGACGTCCGGCTGCTGGACCGATCGCGCCGTCCGCTCCAGCCAACGCAGGAGGGGCGCGGCTTCTACGAGGCCTGCCGCACGCTCCTGGCCGACTTCGAGCGTGCGCGAAGCACGCTCGCCGCCTCCCGGCAGCGCGTGGAGGGCACGGTGCGGGTGGCCGCGATCTACTCCGTCGGGCTTCACGACATGAGCCGGCACATGCAGCCCTTCATGGCGGCGCATCCGCACGCGCGCGTCCTGCTCCAGTGCCTTCACCCCCACCGGGTCGTCGAGGCCGTGCTGGGGGACGAGGCCGACCTGGGCATTTTGTCGTACCCACCGGCCTCCCGCGCCTTGACCGTGCTGCCCCTCCGGGAGGAGCCGATGGTGCTCGTCTGCCACCCGAGCCACCGGCTCGCCCGCCGGCGGGCCGCGGGCGCGGCGGACCTCCAGGGCGAGCGGTTCGTGGCCTTCGACCACGACCTCGCCATTCGCCGGGCCATCGACCGGGTGCTGAAGCGGGCGGGGGTACGGGTCGACGTGGTGATGCAGTTCGACAACATCGAGACGATCAAGCAGGCGATCGCGATCGCTGCCGGGGTGAGCATTCTGCCGCGGGCGGCGGTCGCCAAGGAGGCGGGCATCCGGACGCTGGCCACCGTCCCGCTGGCCATCGGAGGCCTCGTCCGGCCGATCGCCATCATCCACCGGCGAGGCAAGCGCCTCACGCCGGCCGTCGCGCGATTCGTCGAGGTCCTGCGAAAGGCCGACGATGGCGCCCACGAGGCCCCGGGGGGTGTCCGAGCCTCCGCCTCGACCGCCCGGGGCAATCGGAGCTGAACGACCGCTCCGAAGCGTCTCAATCTTGCGATCTGAACGCCGTTTGGGTACCATGGGCCACGTGCGCTCGCGGCCGGGTGATGCCTCGCCCCCGGGTCCCCGCCGACCGTCGCGTTGGCCTGCTCGAGCCCTTTACCAAACGCAAGGAGACTGACGTCCCATGACCGAGACCACGGCCACCGCGCCGCCTCCCGTCAAGCCCAGGCGCATCCTGGACCGCGCCGTGGTGCGCTTCGCCGGGGACTCGGGCGACGGCATGCAGCTGACCGGGGAGCAGTTCACGACGGAGGCCGCCTGGGCGGGCAACGACATCTCGACGCTGCCGAACTTCCCGGCCGAGATCCGCGCGCCGGCCGGCACGCTCTTCGGCGTGTCCAGCTTCCAGCTGCAGTTCGGGAGCCGGAGGGTGTACACCCCCGGGGACCGGCTCGACTGCCTGGTGGCGATGAACCCGGCCGCTCTGAAAGTCCACCTCT
>JBIOVM010000038.1:0-28413 GCA_044867785.1 Candidatus Rokuibacteriota bacterium
GGCGAGAGCGATATCGGCGGCACCGTCACGAGCGCCATGGGGCCCGAGGCGGGCGTCTGGGTCATCGCGGAGACGACCGATCTGCCCACGCGCTTCGCACGCAGCGTGGTCACCGACGACCGGGGCCGGTACGTGGTGCCCGATCTGCCGAGGGCCCGGTACACGCTGTGGGTGCGGGGCTACGGCCTCGTCGACTCGCCGAAGGTCGGCGGCGAGCCCGGCCGGCGGCTCGACCTCGCCGCCGTGCCGGCGCCGAGCCCGGCCGCGGCCGCGCAGTACTACCCGGCGATCTACTGGTACTCGATGCTCAGGATCCCGGACGCCGATCAGTTCGGCGGCAAGAGCGGCATTCCCGCGAACGTCACCCAGCGCGACTGGCTCACCGTCGTGAAGAACCGCAACTGCATCGGCTGCCACCAGCTCGGTCAGCTGTCCACCCGGACGTTCCCGGCCTCGCTCGGTCGGTTCGAATCGTCGGAGCGGGCGTGGACCCGCCGCGTTCAGTCGGGCCAGGCGGGGCTGTCCATGCTGACGCCTCTGGCCCAGACGCTCGGCGGCGCGCCGTTCAAGTACTACGCCGACTGGACCGACCGCATCGCCCGCGGCGAGCTGCCCCACGGCAAGCCCCCGCGGCCGCAGGGGGTCGAGCGCAGCATCGTCGTCACGACCTGGGAGTGGGGGGACCCGAAGAAGTATCTCCACGATCTGATCGCCTCCGACCGGCGGCACCCGACCGTCAATGCCTACGGGAAGCTGTATGGCTCGCCCGAGTACTCCACCGACGAGTACCCGATCCTCGATCCCGCGACTCACACCGTGACCACCTTCAAGGCGCCGGTGCGGGACCCCGACACCCCGGAAGCGCTCGGACCCGGGCACGCCGCGCTCGAGCGGCCGCTCCAGCCGTCGCCCTACTGGGGCGACGAGAAGATCTGGGACACCAAGGCCAACAACCACAACGGGATGTTCGACCGGAGGGGCAGGGTCTGGTTCGCGGCGGCCGTGCGCGGGCCCGACAATCCGAGCTTCTGCAAGAAGGGCTCGGACCATCCCTCGGCCAGGTTGTTCCCGCTGGAGCGAACGCACCGCGCGCTCACCTTCCTCGACCCGAGGACGATGCGGTACACGTTCGTTGATACCTGCTTCCAGACGCATCACCTCCAGTTCGGCTACGACGCCAACGACACGCTCTGGACCAGCGGTGGCGGCCCCGTGATCGGCTGGGTCAACACCAAGATGCTCGACGAGACGGGCGACGCTGTCAGGTCGCAGGGCTGGACGGCCTTCGTCCTCGACACCAACGGCAACGGCCGGCGCGACGCCTACGTGGAGCCCGATCAGCCCGTCGATCCGACCAAGGACAAGCGCATCCCCGGCGGGTTCTACGCGGTGATGCCGAGCCCCGTCGACGGGTCGATCTGGGGCTCCGTCGGCGTCTTCGGCAGCGGCACGGCGCCGGCTGTCGTCCGGCTCGCTCCGGGGCCGAACCCGCCGGCGACCGCGCTCGCGGAGGTGTACAACGTGCCGAAGCCCTACTTCGGGATCCGGGGGGCCGACATCGACGGGCAGGGTGTCGTGTGGGCGTCGTTGGGCAGCGGCCATCTCGGCAGCTTCGACCGGCGCAAGTGCAAGGGCCCGCTCAACGGGGCGAAGGCCACCGGCGATCACTGCCCGGAAGGCTGGACGTTCCACCAGTATCCGGGACCGGGCTTCCAGGGAATCGGCGAGAACAGCGCCGAGTCCAGCTACTACACCTGGGTCGACCAGCACAACACGTTCGGTCTCGGGGCCGACGTGCCGATGTCGACCGCGAACCTCAACGACGGCCTGGTCGCGCTCAAGGACGGTCGGATGATCCTGCTGCGCGTGCCGTACCCGCTCGGCTTCTACGCCAAGGGGTTCGACGGGCGCATCGACGACCCGAGCGCGGGCTGGAAGGGCAGGGGACTCTGGACGACCAGCGGCGACCGGACGCCGTGGCTCATGGAAGGCGGCAAGGGGAGGCGTCCCATCGTCGTGCACTTCCAGCTGCGTCCGGATCCGCTCGCGCACTGAGGACGAACCCGGGCGCGGTCAACGACCGGAGCGCGCGCGAGCTCGTCGGGAGGACACGACCGATGGCACGCACTCCCCTCTTCGACCGCCTCATGCGCAACATCCGTCTGGCAATGTTCTGCGAGGCGAACCGGATCGCGACGCCCGAGGGGCTCGAGCGCGCCGCCGAGGCCGAAGCGCGTGCGGCCGGAGGGCGGCAGAGTCGCCGCGAGTTCCTCGCGAGCGGCGGGAAGCTGGCGGCGGCCGGGGCGTTGGCGTCGCTTGCGGGCGCCGCGACGGCCGCCCCGAAGCCGCCGGGCGGAGCCGGAGGGCCCAGCGTCGGAATCGTCGGCGGGGGCCTCGCCGGCCTCGCCTGCGCCGACGAGCTCCGGAAGATGGGTGTCGCCTTCACCCTCTACGAAGCCTCGAACCGGTTCGGCGGCCGCATCTTCTCCTTCCCGGTCAATTCCTTCTTCACGGGCCAATCGGCCGAGCGAGGCGGTGAGTTCATCGACACGGCCCACAAGACGATGCTCGCCTACGCGAACGAGTTCAACCTGGCGAAGGAGGACGTGACGAAGGTCCCCGGCGAGATCTACTACTTCTTCCAGGGACAACGCCACGACGAGACCGAGGTGGTCGACGGCTTCCGGGCGGCGGTCGCCGCCCTGCAGGACGACCTCCATGCCGGGTCGGGTGCGCCGACCGCGGACTCCCATACACCGGCGGATGTCGAGCTGGACAACACGACCCTCCGGGAGGCGCTGGAGACGCGGGTCGAGGATCCGCTCACGCGCTGGGCGATCGACGAGGCGTACGTCGCCGAGTACGGGCGCGAGACGGACGAGCAGAGCTATCTGAACTTTCTCCTCTTCATCCACCTCGACAAACGATCGAAGTTCACGCCCTTCGGCGTCTTCAGCGACGAGCGCTTCCACCTCGTCGGTGGGAACGACCAGATCCCGGAGCGGATCCGGCAGCGGCTTCCCGCCTCGGCCCTCCGGACGGGGATGCGGCTCGTTCGCGTCGGCCGGTTGGCGAGCGGGGACGTCGAGCTCACCTTCCGGGAGGGGTCCAGGACGCGTGTCTTCCGGCACGACGTCGCCGTTCTCGCGATCCCGTTCACCGTGCTCCGCGAGGTCGAGATGGACCTCGACCCGGCGGTCCCCGAGGAGGCGGCGGCACGGCTCGCGATCGACGGCCTCGGCTACGGCGACAACGCGAAGATGATGGTCCAGTTCAACGGGCCGCACTGGGCCACGCTCGATCCTCGCGGAACGGGCACCGCCTACGCCGAGCTCGATGACGTCCAGACGACGTGGGAGACGAACCCCTCGCTGGCGACGAGCAGCCATGCCGTCCTCACCGACTACTCCGGCGGGGCCCGTGGCGCGGGGCTGAACCCGAACGCGGTCCAGGCCGAGGCGGAGGCGTTCCTCGCGGGTCTCGACGTCGTCTTTCCCGGCGCCAGCGCGGCGGCGTTCCGAGACTCGAAGGGACAGGTCCGAGCCCACCTCGAGCACTGGCCCTCGAACCCCCTCACGAAGGGGAGCTACAGCTGCTACCTTCCCGGACAGTTCACGACCATCGCCGGCAACGAGGGGAAGCCGGTCGGCAACATCCTCTTCGCCGGCGAGCACGCGAACTCGTTCTACGAGTTCCAGGGGTTCATGGAGGGGGCCGCGCTCTCCGGCCTCGCCGCCGCGGCGGAGATCGCGCGTCGCGTGAAAGCGGGAGCGCTTCTCTAGCGCGCGGACACGCCCGCTACCGTTGTCTCTCGCCGACCACCGGGCTTGGCGCGACTGGCCATGCCCTGCCGCCACCAGTCCCGGGCCGGTACAATGATAAGGGGAGGGCGACCGTTCGCCGGGCCGGACCGTGGCCGGCGCGGCGCCCCGCCGTCACCGGAACATCACACCAGGGAGGCGCCCGTGACCCAACCAGTGACGCTCAGGATCTTCTCCGACTACGTCTGACCCTGGTGCTACCTCAGTACCGTGCGTATTGAGCGGCTCCGGAAGGAACACGGTGTGACGATCGAGTGGCTGCACTTTCCTCTCCACCCCGACACCCCGTCCGAAGGTCGCGCGCTGACCGATCTCTTCGCCGGGCGCAACGTCGACCTGCGCGCGATGCACGCCCAGATGAAGGCGCGCATGACGGCGGAGGGGCTCCCGTACGGCGAACGGACCATGACGTACAACAGCCGCCTCGCCCAGGAGCTCGGCAAGTGGGCCGACACGCAGCCTGGAGGCGAGGCGATCCACGACGCGCTGTTCCGCGCATACTTCGTCGAGGCCCGTGACATCTCCCGCCCGGAGGTGCTCCTCGAGATCGGCGAGCGGGCGGGGCTGTCGGTGGACGGCGCCCGGGAGGTGCTGGAGCGGCGGACGTTCAAGGAAGCGGTCGACGCCGACTGGGCCCTCTCGCGGGAGTACGGGATCACCGGCGTGCCGACGTTCGTCGCCGGCCGCTACGGCGTCGTCGGCGCCCAGCCGTACGAGGCGCTGGAGGAGCTGGTGCGGAAGGCCGCGTCGCGGCCGGAGTAGAACCATGCCCGACCCGGTCATCCTGATGCCGCCGAGCCGGAACCTCGAGCCCGACGTGCTCGGGATCGCCCGGGAGATGCTGCCGTCGGGGTTCGAGCTCCGACTGGTGAGCGCCGAGCGCCTGGCCGACGAGCTGCGCGACGCCGAATACCTCATGGGATTCATCGGGCCTCTCGACGACGCCACCCTCGCGGCCGCCCGCCGCCTCAAGCTCGTGCAGCTCCTGAGCGTGGGCTACGATCGCTTCAACCTCGGGGGAGCCCGCGTGGCCCGCGTGCCGGTCGCCGTCAACGGCGGGGCGAACGCCATCGCCGTCGCCGAGCACGCGATCCTGCTCATGATGGCCACCCTGCGCCACCTCACGGACCTCGACGCCGGCGTGCGGGCGGGGCGGTGGAGCGCCGGCTCGAAGCGGCTCTACGAGCTCTGGAGCTCGACGGTAGGCATCGTCGGAATGGGTCGCATCGGCCAGGAAGTCGCCCGGCGCCTGGGCGGCTGGGGGTCCACGCTGATCTACTTCGACCCCGTCCGGCTGACGCCCGAGCGCGAGCGGCACCTCGACGTCGCGTTCGTGCCGCTTTCGGAGCTCCTCGAGCGGGCGGACGCGGTCACCGTGCACGTCCCCCTCATGGCCGCGACGCGTCACCTGATCGACGGCCGGGCGCTGGCCCGGATGAAGCCGACCGCCGTGCTCATCAACACCTCGCGCGGGGAGCTTGTCGACGAGCCGGCCCTGGTCGAGGCGCTTCGGGGCGGCCGAATCGGCGGCGCCGGCCTGGACGTCCTGTCGGCGGAGCCGCCGCCCGCCGACCATCCGCTCCTGGCGACGCCGAACACGGTCCTGACGCCGCACGTGGCCGGCCCGACCTGGCAGAGCTGGCCGCGGCGCTTCGGCAACGCCTACGCCAACATCACGAGGGTGGAGCGGGGGGAGCGGCCCCAGTGGGTCGTCCCGGAACTCGCCGATCTCGTCCGCTGAGTGATACGCTCGTCCCCGTGAGCACGCCGGACGACGGCCTCGTCTGGGACGACGTCGAGCCGGCGAGTGTCCGCCGCATCCATCTCGTCGGTGTCGCCGGCACCGGGATGGGCTCCTTCGCCGGCATGCTGAAGGCCGCCGGCCACGAGGTGACCGGCAGCGACCAGAACGTCTATCCGCCCATGAGCGACATGCTCCGGAGCTGGGCGATACCGGTGCTGACGCCGTACGACCCGGCCAACCTCGACATCGTCAAGCCGGATCTGGTCGTGATCGGCAACGTGATCCGGCGAGTGAACCCCGAGGCGACGGAGGTGCGCGCGCGGCGCCTGCCGCAGATGAGCTTCCCGGCGGCCCTCGGGACGTTCTTCCTGCAGGCCCGCCACTCCGTCGTGGTGACGGGCACCCACGGGAAGACCACGACGACGGCGCTCCTGGGGCACGTGCTCGCCGCGGCGGGCCGGGATCCGTCCTTTCTCGTCGGCGGCGTGGCCCGGAACTACGACGCCAGCTTCAGGTTGGGCAGCGGCCCGCACTTCGTGGTCGAAGGCGACGAGTACGACACCGCCTACTTCGACAAGGGGCCGAAGTTCCTGCACTACCGCCCGCGGACGGCCATCCTCACCAGCGTCGAGTTCGACCACGCGGACATCTTCCGGGACCTCGCCCACTACGAGGCGGCGTTCGAGCGGTTCGTGCGCATCCTCCCGGCCGACGGCTGTCTCGTGGCGAACGCGGCGCACCCGGGCGTGCTGCGCATCGCCGGAGGCACGGCCGCCCGCGTCGTCACGTACGCGCTGGGGACCGGGCCCGCCGGGGCGCCGGCCACCGAGTACGCCGCGCAGGACCTCGCCCACGGTCCGGAGGACGTGCGCTTCACGGTGCGGGAGCGCGGGCGCCTGCTCGGAACCGCGACCTTGCCGGGGGGCGGCGCCCACAATGTCGAGAACGCGCTCGGCGTGGTGGCCGTCGCCCGCGAGCTGGGCCTGGACTTCGGGGCCATCGCGCAGGGTCTCGCGACCTTCGCGGGCGTCCGGCGCCGGCAGGAAATCCGCGGCGAGACGGGCGGGATCCTCGTCATCGACGACTTCGCGCACCATCCCACCGCCGTCCGGGCGACGATCGCCGCGATCCGCGCGCGCTTCCCCGGGCGACGGCTGTGGGCGGTCTTCGAGCCCCGGTCGAACACCAGCCGCCGGCGCATTCACCAGCAGGAGTACGTGGACGCGCTGGCGGGCGCCCCGTGTGTCGCCCTCCGAGTGCCCGAGCCTCACGACATGGTGCCCGCCGACCAGCGCCTCGACGCCGACCGCGTCGTGGCCGAGCTCCGGGCTCGCGGGGTCGACGCCCGTGCCGAGGCCGACGTCGACCGCCTGGTCGGCGCGGTGGCCGAGGCCGCTCGGCCGGGCGACGCCGTGCTCGTCATGAGCAACGGCGCCTTCGGCGGCTTCGTCGACCGGCTCCTCGCCGCGCTGAAACGGCCCGGCTGAGGACGGCCCGGCTGGGGGCGCGGCGGCGCGCTCAGCTGCGCGTCGGCGCCACGTCGGTGGGCTTCCCGGTGACCTCGTAGCGGCGAAGCGCCGCGCCGTCCAGCACGACACCGTGACCCGGGCGGGCCGGCGGCGCCAGCTCTCCCCGCTCGACCCGGATGGGCTCGGCGAGGAGCCCGAGGTCGGTGAGAGAGCCGCCCTGCAGGTCCTCGAGGATCAGCCCGTTGGAGACGGCGCAGAGGGCGTGGATCGACAGCTCCATCGCGAAGTGGGGCGCCACCGGCAGGTTGAAGCTCTCGGCGAGCTTCGCGATCTTGAGCCACTCGGTGAAGCCGCCCACTCGGACGACGTCGGCCTGGACCACGTCGAGGGCGCCGCTCCGCACGAAGTCGGCGAACTCGTAGCGCGTGTACATGCTCTCGCCGGCGGCCAGGGGGATGCCCGCGCCTTCCCGGACGCGGACGTGCGCGGCCCGGTCGTCGGCCAGCACCGGCTCCTCCAGCCAGAACGGGGCGAACGGCGCGAGCATGCGCGCCCGCCGGATGGCCTCGCCGGCGGTCCACTTCTGGTTGGCGTCCAGCATGAGGAGCACCTCGGGGCCGACGAGGCGCCGGACCGCGCCCACTCGCTCGACGTCTTCCTCCGGGTTGTCCCGCCCCACCTTCATCTTGACGGCCCGGTAGCCCCGGTCGAGGAAGCCCCGCATCTGGTCGAGCAGCGGCTCGCCGTCCAGGTGCATGTTGATGCCGCTGCCGTAGGCGCGGATGCGGTCGCGGGCGCCGCCGAGCAGCCGGTAGAGCGGCACGCGGGCCTGCTGCGCGAGCACGTCCCAGATGGCGACGTCGACGGTGGCGAGCGCGTGGCGGGTGAGCCCGCCGGAGCCGAGGGAGTGGAGCTCCCACCAGCAGCGGGTCCAGATCCGCTCGACGTCCCGCGGGTCCTGGCCGCGGACGAGCGGCGCGAGATACGTGTCCACGAGCTCACGGATCGCGGTGCCGCCCATGCCGCCCGTGTAGGCGAAGCCGGTGCCGGTCAGCCCGGCGTCGGTCGTGATCGTGGTCACGATCCACTCCCAGTGCGTCACCCGCTGGATCGAGTCCTGGATGCGGATGGGCGGCGGGATCCGGTAGAGGCGGGCGGTGAGATCGGTCACGCGCACGATCGGCGCTCCTCGTCGGTCGGGCCTGGAGACCCGGGCTGGATGTGAGCGATCAGCGGGGCGGCCGGAGGATGGTGACGGCGAAGGGCCTCGGCCCGCGACCGCGCGGCGCTCGTCCCGAGCCGCGGGGCGCCGGCGCGTCGGCCGAAGGCCCCCGCCGCGGCGCCAGGGGGGCGATCCCCACGGCCAGCGACCGAAGGTAATCCACCGTCTCGAGCCCCGACTGGTAGACGTGGTGCCGCCAGGCGGCCTCGAGCTCGTCGGGATCTCGCTTCACGATCGCCTGGAGGATGCGCTGGTGCTCGCGGTCACGCAGCCGGCGAAAGCGCGCCTGGCTCAGCACGCGCCCGCTGAAGTGGCGGATGCTCCGATCCCACAGTCCCTCCGTCATGCGGGTCAGCAGCCGATTGCCGGAGCGGTGGATGACCACCCGGTGGAACTCGGCGTTCGCCTGGTGCCACGCCTCCGGGTCGTTCCGGGCGGCGGCCACCTGCATGCCCCTCAACAGTTCGCGGAGCCGCTTGACGTCGGCCGACGTCAGGGTCTGCAGCGCCAGACGGGCGGCGAGCGCTTCCAGGCGGCTGCGCACCTCCGCGATCTCCCGGACCGCCTCGGGCGAGATCAGGCTGACGCGCGTCGAGCTTCGCGGCGTCACCTCGACCAGCTCCTCGACGGCGAGGCGCCGGATGGCGTCGCGGACGGGCATGGGGCTCACGCTGAACTGCGCCGAGAGCCGGCGAACGGAGAGGATGCTCCCGGGAGCGATCTCACCCCACAGGATCCGCCGGCGCAGCTCCCCATAAACGAGCTCGTTGAGGCTCTGGGGCCGGATCGGCAGCGGCGAGCTCGTCGGAGCCGGCGCCGTCGCGCGGCGCTTGGTCCGTCGCATGGGGAGTCTGATATCACAGGGTTCGGCGTCGTGTCAAAGGCGAGAGCCGTCGAGAGGCTGATCCATGGGTCGGCAGAAGCGAGCGAGGGGGTCCTCTTGACAACGTCGGAGAGACTGAGATATCAGTCTGGCATCTCAGGCCCCGAGAGACGAGCCGTGGACGGGCCCGGAGCATCCTGACATCCGCTCGGTTCGAAACGAAAGGAGCCACCATGCAGCGTCGCATGTCGCGCCAGCTCCGCGGAGTTGTGTTCGTCGCCGCGGTCGCCACCCTGGTCCTCGCGGCGGGGGCCGCCGTCGCCACCGCGAAGGAGGTCGTCGTCGCGGTGTGGACGAGCCCCGAGGCCGAGAACCTCAAGCGGGCCGCGCCGATCATCGCCCAGAAGACGGGCCTGAAGGTCGAGATCGACGAGATCGCCCGCGACGCCTACCGGTCCAAAGTGAGCACGACGCTGCTGTCGAAGGCCCCGGCCTGGGACGTGGTCTGGCTTCCGGGCGAGTGGGTGCCGGAGTTCGCCAAGGCCGGCGCCATGACGCCGGTCGACGGCATGTTCACGAAGGAGCAGCTCGGCGAGCTCAAGGGCCTGGAGACCAGCACCTTCGAGGGGAAGCTCTGGGGGCTGCCGACCGAGTACCACCCCGTCTACCTCTGGTATCGGCCGAGCCTGCTGAAGGCGGCGGGGGTCGAGGTGCCGCAGACCTGGGACGACTACCTGGTCGCGCTCCGGAAGCTCCAGAAGGTCGACGCCTCCGGCAAGGTGGAGCGCTACGGGACGGTGCTGCGGACCGGCGTGCCGGGTGTGAGCGGCGGCATCGAGTTCGCCACGTTCTTCCTCGGCTTCGGCGGCGCGTGGCTGGATTCGGCGAACCGGCCCGTCATGAACAGCCCGCAGGGGATCGCCGCGCTCAAGTACTTCGTGGACCTCCTCCGCACCGAGAAGCTCGCGCCCCCCGACGCCGACGCGATCGGCTACCTCGAGAAGAACCAGTATCTCCAGTCGGAGCGGGCGGCGATGGCGGTCCAGTGGTCGGCCGCGTTCGACCTGCTCACGTCGTGCGAGAAGAGCCCGAAGATCTGCAAGGACATCGCCGCGACCGTCGTCCCGGGGCGCCGCGAGGGCAGCGCCATCAAGCGTGGGGCGTTCATGAGCGCGGAGAGCTGGATCGTCCCCACCAGCTCGACCCGAAAGGACGCCGCCAAGACCTTCCTCACGTTCCTCGCATCGAAGGAAGGTGCCAGCGTCTGGGCCGTGAACGGCGGGGACCCGGTCAACAAGGCCGTCTACGCGGATCCCGAGGTCCTCAAGGTGCGGAAGGACTTCCCGCTGATGGCCGAGACGATGGCCTTCGCCCAGCTCTTCCCCCGCATGCCCCATACGGAGCAGCTCCGTCAGGTCTGGGCGCGCGAGGTGAATCTGGCCGCGAACCTGAAGAAGAGCCCCGAGGCGGCCATGAACGACTGCGCCGCCGAGTGGACTCGGATCCTCAAGGAAGGCGGCTACCTGAAGTAGTCGCCCGCTCGATCGTCGGGGAGCCCGCTCCGGCCGGGACGGACTCCCCGCATCCCCTCGGCGGAAGGAGAGGCCCATGCGTCTCGAGGGCAAGGTGTCGGTCATCACGGGCGCCGGCGGCGGCATCGGCCGCGCCACCGCGCTCCGACTCGCGGAGGAAGGCAGCGACGTCGCGCTGGCCGACATCAGCCCGGCGCTGATGGCGGAGACGGCGGCGGTCGTCCGGCACAAGACGGGGCGGCGCGCCACCGAGTCCGTCGTCGACGTGACCCAGGTCCCGCAGCTCACGGCGCTGATGGAGCGCGTCGTGGCCGAGCATGGGCAGCTCGACGTGCTCGTCAACAACGCCGGCGTCCAGCACATCGCGCCGTTCGTCGAGATCACGGAGACCGACTACGATCGGATTCTCGCGATCAACCTGAAGGCCGTGTTCTTCGGCATGCAGGCGGCGGCCCGAGTCATGATGCCCCGCCGGCGCGGCAAGATCGTCAACCTGTCGTCGACGGCCGCCCGCGTGCCCGTCCCGAATTGCATGACCTACGGGGCGGCCAAGATGGGCGTGATCAGTCTGACCCAGTCCGCCGCCATCGCGCTCGCCCCGCACGGCATCAACGTCAACGCCGTCTGTCCCGGCTTCGTGCCGACCCTGATGGCCGACGAGATCGGCCGTGGGTACATGAAGCACTTCGGGATCAGCAAGGAGCAGCGCATCGAGCAGCAGATCCAGGGGGCGCCCTTCAAGCGGCTCCAGCAGCCCGAGGACATCGCCGCCGCGATCGCGTTCCTGGCCTCCGACGACGCGCGGGAGATCACCGGGGTGACGCTGAACGTCAACGGGGGCATGTCCATCAACATGTGAGCGACACCATGGGGTCGGCGGTGGTGCCAGAGCGCCCCGGCCGGGCCGGTGCGGCGAGGGAGTCCGGCGCCGGGGCCGGATCGCGGCCCGTTCCCTCGGACGGGCTGGCCCCGGCGCGCCCGCGACGGCTCCGCCTGGGGCGCGCGTATCCATACCTGCTGGTCGCCCCCACGTGCCTCTTCCTGGTCTCGGTGTTCCTGTATCCGGTGCTCTACTCGCTCTACCTGAGCACCCGCCAGATGCAGCTCTTCGAGTTCGCGACCGGGGGGCGCTTCGCGGGGCTCGCCAACTACCTGGCGGCGGCGCGGGACCCGCTGGTGTGGAACGCCTTGGCGCAGACCGCCCTGTTCGTGGTGGGCGCGGTCACGATCGAGCTGACTCTCGGGCTCGGCATCGCCCTGTTCCTGAACCAGCGGCTGCCGGGCCGGCGATTCTTGCGGGCGGTGGCTCTGTTCCCGCTCATGCTGACGCCGGTCGTGCTCGGGATCACGTTCCGAATCCTGTTCAACTACTCCTACGGCATCGTCAACTACGTCTTGGGACGGATCGGCGTGGAGCCCGTGGTCTGGCTGGCGTCGACGCCCTGGGCCATGATCGCGGTGATCGCCACGGACGCCTGGAACCAGACGCCGTTCGTGACCCTCCTCCTCCTGGCCGGGCTCCAGTCGATCCCCGAGGAGTACTACGAGGCGGCGCGGGTCGACGGCGCGGGGGCCGCGCTCCGTTTCCTCCACGTCACGCTGCCGCTGCTCGCGCCCGTCGTGTTCGTGGCCGTCTTCTGGCGGTTCGTGGCCACGTTCCGCGTGTTCGACATCGTGTTCGTCATGACCGGCGGCGGGCCCGCCGAGTCCACGGAGACGTTGAGCATCCTCGTGAACAAGCTGGCGTTCAGCTACGGGCAGCTGGGCTACTCGGCCACCGTGGCCATCGTCATGGTGCTCTTCATGGCGTCGGTCGCGGTCGTCTACTACCGCGCCTCGAGCGGCGTCCGGGGGACGGACTGATGTCGACGCCGGCGTGGGCGGGCGTCCGCCGGATCGCGCTCGTGGCCGGGAGCGCCCTGCTGGTCGCCTACGTGGCGTTCCCGATCCTATGGCTGGCGCGCCTGTCCATCCTGCCCGAGACGCTCCTGATCGAGCTGCCGCCGGTCTGGTGGTTCACGCCGTCGCTCTCGGCGTACCGCGAGGTGCTGACGCTCCATCCCTTCGCGCGCTATCTCCGGAACAGCCTCGTCGTGGCGGTGTGCACCAGCGCGGGCGCCATCGCGATCGGGCTGCCCGCCGCCTACAGCTTCGTGCGCTTCCGCTATCACGGCCGGGAGCCGCTGTCCCTGGCGGTCCTGTGCGTGCACGTGATGCCGCCGATCGCGATGATCATCCCGCTCTACGTGATCTACTCGCGGCTGGGGCTGCTCGACACCCAGCTCGGGCTCATCGTGACGCACATCTCGCTCACGTTGCCGCTCTCCGTCTGGCTCCTGCGCGGGTTCGTGCTGCGGGTCCCCGTGGAGCTGGAGGAAGCGGCCCAGGTGGACGGGTGCGGACGGCTGGGGGCGCTCTGGCGCGTCGTGATCCCCATCATGGCGCCGGGCATCGCGGCGACCGCCGTGCTCACGTTTCTCTACTCGTGGAACGACTTCATCTACGCGGTGATCCTGACCGGGCGCGGCGCCCGCACGCTGCCGGTCATGATCTCCGGCTTCATCACCGAGCGCGCGGTCTACTGGGACCGCGTGGCCGCCGCAGGGATGCTCGTGCTGCTCCCGACCGCCGTCCTGGGGGCGGCGGTGCAGAGGTACCTGGCGGCCGGCCTGGCGGCGGGCGCCGTGAAAGGGTGAGGGACCCATGACGCGGATCCGATCGCTCGACGTCGAGGGCTACATCGCCGCGCCCGTGCTGCCCCTCCGCGACGACGGGGCGATCGACCTCGCCACCATGGAGCGCTACGTCCGCTGGATCGCCGACGACGCCCCGAAGGCGATCGTGGTGAACTCGAGCGCCGGCGAGGGCGAGCTCCTGGATCAGGAGGAGCGGGACCAGGTGCTCGACCGCGTGGTGCGGGCGGTCGGGAGCCGGCTGCCCGTCGTCGCCGGGGTCCTCGGCGAGTCGACGGAGGAGGCGACCGCCCAGGCGCGGAGCGCCAGCCGGGCCGGCGCCAGCGGGCTCCTGGTGTTCCCCCCGCGCGCGTTCGGCGGCGAGGGGCTGCCGAGCCGGACGGTCGTCGAGTTCCACCGCGCGATCGTGGAGGCGAGCGGGCTCCCGGTGATCCTCTTCCACCGGCCGGCCCAGTTCGGCGGCGTCGTCTACGCGACCGACACGCTGCGCCAGCTCGCCGAGCAGGACGGGGTGGTGGGGCTCAAGGAAGCGAGCTTCGACGCGACGCGCTTCATCCAGATCGTCCGGGCGAACCGCGCGTTCCCGCGGCCGCTGAAGATCCTCACCGGGAACGACACCTTCATCTACGAGTCGTACCTCCTCGGCGCGGACGGCGCCCTGCTGGGCATGGGGGCGACGGCGACGGCGCCGCAGATCGCGATGCTCGAGGCCGTGCGCCGCGGCGACCTGGCGACCGGCGCCCGCTTGCGCGACCGACTCGACCCCCTCTGCCAGGCGATCTACGCGCCCCCCCTCCGGAACTACCGGGTGCGGATGAAGGAAGCCCTGGTCTTCCAGGGCGTGCTCAAGAACGCGGTCGTGCGCGCGCCCCTCCCGTCCGCGTCGGACGAGGAGCGAGCGGCGGTCCGGCTGGCGCTCCTCCACGCCGGACTCCTGTCGGGCGCATGAGGGAGGCGGCTTGGTGAGCGAGAGGCGGCTGGAGGGCCGGGTCGCCGTGGTCACCGGGGGGACGTCCGGTCTCGGGCGCGCGATCGCGCTCGCCTTCGCCCGCGAGGGCGCGGTGGTGACGATCGGCGACGTGCGGGAGGGTCCGGCCGACGGCAGCGCGCCGACCGCCGACGTCATTCGCGCCACGGGCGGCCGGGCGGCCTTCCTGGCCACCGACGTGACCCGGCGAGCGGACGTGGAGGCGCTGGTCGAGCGGGCGGTGGCGGAGTTCGGGGCCCTCGCGGTCATGGTCAACAACGCGGGTATCCAGTCCACGATGACCCCCGCGGTCGACAAGACCGAGGCGGAATGGTTGGCCGTCATCGGGGTCGACCTGACGGGGGTCTGGTTCGGGTGCCAGGCGGCGCTGCGGCAGCTCATCCGGCAAGGCCGGGGCGGCCGGATCATCAACGTCTCGTCCCGGCTGGCGCTCCAGGGAGTCGCGCCGGGGCGCGCCGACTACTGCGCGGCCAAGGGGGGCGTGTCGAGCCTCACCCGGCAGCTCGCCGTCGAGGCGGGGCCCCACGGCATCGCCGTCAACGCGATCTGCCCGGGATTCATCGTGACGGACGCCACCCGCGAGCTGGCGGCGGCCGGCAAGCTCGACGAGGTGAGGCGACGGACGCCGTATCGACGCCTTGGCACGCCCGAGGACGTGGCGGGCTGCGCGGTTTTCCTGGCCTCGGCGGACTCCGAGTTCGTCACGGGACAGAACCTCGTCGTCGACGGGGGCGCTTCGATCGCGGGCTGACCCGCCCGGCGCATCCCGCGAGCAGAGGAGGCGACGCGACATGGACCTGCTCTACGAGGTGAAGGACGGCGTGGCCACGCTGACCCTGAACCGCCCCGAGAAGCTGAACGCCGTGACCGACGCGATGCGGGAAGCCTTGGCCCATCACGTGGACGCGATCAACCACGATCCCGAGGTCCGGGTGGCGATCGTGCGGGGAGCCGGGACGCGGGCCTTCTCCGCGGGAAGCGACATCTACGAGACCACCGGCCGGACGCCGGTGGAGAAGCGGGACACGGTCGAGATGGAGGCGCCCCATCTCCTGCGGCGCTGCACGAAACCGGTGGTGGCGATGGTCCGCGGGTACGCGCTCGGCGGGGGCTTGGAGCTGGCGCTCGCCTGCGACCTGAGAGTGGCGTCGGACACGGCCCGGTTCGGCCTACCCGAGGTGACCCTCGGGTGGATTCCGGGCGCCGGGGGGACGCAGTACCTCCCCCGGCTCGTCGGTCGCGGCATGGCCGCCTATCTCCTCTACACGGGCGAGCGCATCGACGCGGAGAAGGCGCACGCGATCGGCCTGGTCGACGTCCTGGTCCCCGACGCGTCGCTCGAGGCGGAGACGGAGCGGATCGCCGCGCTCATCGCCCGCAACCGCCTCGAGGCGCTCGTCTTCCTCAAGGCGGCGCTGCGCATGGCGGATCGGGTCGGCCCCGAGGCGGGCGTGGACTACGAGCGGGAGCTGATCGCCCTCTGCTACTCGTTCCCGGACCGAGAGGCCCGCATCCGGGCGTTCCGCGACCGCAAGACCCGCGACGCGGAGCGGTAGAGGGGCGGGCGACATGGCCGTCTTCGTGAGCGCCGGCGAGGCCGCGGACAAGGTCCGGGACGGCGCCACCGTCGTCCTGTCCGGGAACACGTACCGTCTCGTGGCCGAGTCCGTCCTCACGGCGCTGGAGGCGCGCTACCTCGCCGAACGACGCCCGCGGGATCTCCAGGTGATCTATCCCATCATGGGCGAGCGGGCCCGGGCCGGCAGCGGGGGCCGCGGAACAGGCGTGAACCGCCTGGCGCGGCCCGGCCTGATGCGGCGGGTCGTGGCGGGCTCCTTCAGCCGAGACGCCGAGAAGGAGCTGAACACGCTCGTCTCGCGGGACGCCGTGGAAGCCTACAACCTGCCCATGGGCACCATCTTCGCCTGGATCCGGGCGACGGCCTCCCGGGCCCCCGGCCTCTTGACACCGGTGGGGATCGACACGTTCGTCGATCCCCGCCGCGAGGGCGGCCGCATGAACGCCGCGACGCACGCTCCGCTGGCGGAGCTGGTGACGCTCGGCGGCGAGGAGGCGCTCTTCTATCCGCGGCAGCCGATCGACGTGGCGGTCCTCAAGGGCACGACGGCGGACGAGCAGGGGAACGTGTCGCTGGAGCGTGACCCCTTCACGCTCGGGGTCTTCTACATGGCCCTCGCGGCGCGGAACTCCGGCGGGACGGTCATCGTCGAGGTGACGCGCGCGGCCGCCGGCGGGTCTCTGCACCCGAGATCGGTGGTCATCCCGGCGGCTCTGGTGGACTACGTGGTGGTGGCGCCGGAGGAGTTCGAGGACGAGCACGATCCGCGGATGAGCGGCGAGATCCAGGCGCCGCTCACACCGGCGGCGCTGCCGCTCGACGAGAAGGTGGTCATCGCGCGCCGCGCGGTCCGCGAGTTCCGGCCCGGTGACGTCGTGAACCTCGGCGCCGGCATCCCCATGTACGTCGTTCCGCACGTCGCCGCCCAGCAGGGAGTGGCCCGGCAGATCGCCTTCACCATCGAGCAGGGACCGATCGGCGGACTCCCGGGGGTCGGCGGGATCTCCGTGGGCCCGTCGGCGATCATCGACTCGCTCCAGGTGTTCGATTGGTACGACGGCGGCGGCATCGACGTCGCGTGCCTGTCGTTCGGCGAGGTCGACCGCTTCGGCAACGTGAACGTGACGCGGTTCGGCGGCATGATGCCCGGCTCCGGCGGGTTCGTGAACATCGTGCACGCCGCCCGCAAGGTCGTGTTCTGCGGCACTCTGACCGCCAAGGGCCTGCGGACGACCGTGACGCCGGCTGGCCTCCGGATCGAGCGGGAGGGCGAGCTGCGACGGTTCGTGCCGGACGTGGAGCTGATCACGTTCAACGGTGAGGCGGCCGTCAAGAAGGGCCAGGAAGCCCTGTACGTCACCGAGCGGGCCGTCTTCCGCCGCGAGCGGGCCGGCATGGTCCTCATCGAGGTGGCGCCCGGGGTGGACCTCGAGCGAGACGTCCTCGCGCACGTCGGCTTTCCGGTCCGCATCGCCCCCGACGTGCGCTCGATGCCGCGGGACCTCTTCGGATGAGCGCGCCCTCGCGCGCGGGGCGCGAAGTCGGCCGCTCGGTCGCCATGGAGGCGGACGTCCAAGGCGTGGCCGGCGCCGATCTCGCGGTGCAGGGCGCGGTGGACCGCGAGTCCCGCCTGCGACGGATCGCGTGGGCGTGCGCCCCGGTCCTGACCTTCGTGGCCCTGATCGCGGTGTGGGGTGCGCTGGTGGCGATCTTCCGGGTGCCCGACTACCTGGTGCCCGCGCCCCAGGCGGTCATCCCCAAGCTGATCGAGGCCCGGCAGGCGCTCTGGCAGAACACGCTCTTCACTCTCAGGGAGATCGTGATCGGGTTCGCCATCACGGTGGTCCTGAGCATCCCGCTCGGGCTCCTGATCGCGCTGTCGCTCGTCGCGCGCCGCATCGCGTACCCGGTCCTGGTGTTCATCCAGCTGGTCCCGAAGATCGCGGTTGCCCCGCTCTTCCTGGTGTGGTTCGGCTTCGGCATCCAGTCGAAGGTGCTCCTGACCGTGCTCCTGTCCTTCTTCCCCTTGCTGCTGGCGAGCATCGCCGGGTTCCAGGCCCTCGACCCCCGGCTGCTCTACCTGACCCGGTCGATGGGCGCGTCGATCTGGCAGACGTTCTGGTACGTCCGGTTCCCGAGCGCGCTTCACGTGATCTTCGCCGGGCTCAAGACGACGGCGACGATCGCGGCCACCGCCGCCATCGTCGCCGAGTTCGTCGGCTCCAACGCCGGGCTCGGCTACCAGCTCCTCGTCGCGACCGGCGTGCTGGACACGCCGCTCATCTTCGCGATCCTGCTGATCCTGACGGTGATCGGGATCGGGCTCAACTACCTCATCGAGGCGGTGGCGTACTTCGCCATGCCGTGGCAACGGACGCGCGAGTAGTCTCACCCCGGACAAGGAGGTCCCTCATGGCTCCCGTGCGCAGACCCTGGATCGCGGTCGTCTCCGCGTGCGCGATGGCCCTCGCCGTCGCCGCGGGCGTCGGCAGCCGGTGGGCGACGCCGGCCTCGGCGCAGTCCCTGACGCCCGTCGCCTTCCAGCTGAACTTCACCGCGGGCGGCTACAACGCGGGATTCGCGCTGGCCCTGCAGGAGGGCATCTACAAGAAGGCGGGCCTGGACGTGACGATCATCAAGGGACAGGGCTCGGGCGTCACCGCTCAGCTCGTCGCGTCGGGCAAGGCCGACATCGCCTACGCAGACGCTCTCGCCGTGATGCAGCTCATCGCGAAGGGCGCCCCGATGAAGATCGTGTCGACGATCTACCAGTCGAACCCGAACGCAGTCACGATGCTGAGCACCTCGGGGATCAAGTCCATGGCGCAGCTGAAAGGCAAGTCGGTGGCGGTGCCCACCGGTCAGTCCCAGACCGCCATGATCCCGATCCTGTTGAAGGCCAACGGCCTGTCCGAAGGCGACGTGAACTTGGTCAACATGCCGGGGAACGCCATGATCGCGAGCCTGCTCCAGAAGCAGGTGGACGCGATGCTCGGTTCCCTTGACAACTACGACCTGATCTTCCGCCAGCGGGGCGTGGACATCGTGAGCCTGCCCTTTGCCGACCTCGGCGTCGCGACGGTGAGCACCTCGATCCTGGCGTCCGACGCGGCGCTGGCCCAGAAGGGCGACGTCGTGCGGAAGTTCATCCAGGCGAGCCTGGAGGGCTGGGACGCGGCGATCAAGCGCCCGGACGACGCCATCAAGGCGCTCGTCCAGACGTTCCCGACCGACACCGAGCCGCCCCGGAACCTCGGCGAGCTGAAGGCCGCCATCGCGCTCATGTGCAAGAACGGCGCGAAGTTTGTCGGCAAGGCGGAACCGGAAGCGTGGACCCGGACGGTGAGCGTGGCCCAGCAGGTTCTCGGGTTGTCGGCGTCGGTGCCCGCCTCGGCCTACTACACGTACGAGTTCCTGCCGGCGGCCCTGCCGACCAAGTGCCCGCTCGGATAGACACCGGGCGGGAACCGGAGACGGTCGCGCATGTCGGGTGAGCGCGGTGCCGCGATCGACATCGATCGCGTCACGAAGGTGTTTCCGATCGAAGGGAAACGGGCCGTTCAGGCCCTCACGGAGATCTCCCTCCGCATCCGGTCGGGCGAGTTCGTGAGCGTGGTCGGGCCGAGTGGCTGCGGCAAGAGCACCCTGATGCTCATGACCGCCGGGCTGCTCGGCCCGACCACCGGGGCGATCCGGGTGGCGGGCCAGGCGCTCACCGCTCCGCTGACGGACGTGGGCATCGTGTTCCAGGACGACCTGCTGCTCGAGTTCCGGAGCGCGCTCGACAACGTGCTGCTCCAGGGGCGTGTCCGGCGGCTCGACATGCGCGAGGTGCGGTCGCGGGGCATGCAGCTGCTGGAGCAGCTGGGCGTGGCGCAGGCCGCCGACCGCTATCCGCGGCAGCTCTCCGGGGGGATGCGCCAGCGCGTCTCGCTGGCCCGCGCGCTCGTCCACGGACCGGCCGTCCTCCTGATGGACGAGCCGTTCGGGGCGCTCGACGCGCTGACCCGTCTCCAGGTCCGGGCCGACCTGGAGCGGCTCTGGCTGTCGGAGCGGCAGACGGTGCTCTTCATCACGCACAGCATCGAGGAGGCGGTGGGCCTCTCGGATCGCGTGGTGGTCATGTCGCCGTCGCCCGGCCGGATCGTGCGGGAGATGACGATCGACCTGCCGCGCCCCCGTCCGCTGGCGCTGGGGGAGGCGCCGGCGCTGGAGGAGCACGTGCAAGCGATCTACGGACTCTTCGAGGAGATGGGGGTGCTGCACGGCAAGGACGGCGCCCGCGGCGCGTCGAACGGCCGCTGAGCAGGAAGAGAGGAGCTCGATGGGGGCGATCCGGTACTACGAGGACGTCGAGATCGGCGAGGAGTTTCGGTCGCGGACGCGGACGATCACGGAGACCGACGTGGTCACGTTCGCGAGCCTGTCCGACGACTGGAGCGAGGTCCACATCAGCGAGGAGTTCGCCAAGGGCACGGCCTACGGTCGCCGGATCGCCCACGGCCTTCTGGGCCTGGCGATCACCGAGGGTCTGAAGCTGCGCGGGGGCGCGGATCGGTTCGCGGGGATCGCGTCCCTCGGCTGGACGTGGGACTTCAGGAAGCCGGTGTTCCTCGGGGACACCATCCACGTCCGGTGTCGCCTCCGGGACAAGCGCACGACGAAGGACCCCGGGCGCGGCATCTTCTTCCTCGCGCTGCAGCTGGTGAACCAGCGTGGCGAGGTCGTCCACGAGGGCGAGCACCGGCTCATGGTCGAGACGCGGAAGGTGGCCAAGTCCGCCTACGCCGAGTGACGCGGGCGGCGATCGTGCCGATGCGGGCCACGAGCTCCAAGGTCCTCACCGCGGAGGCGGCGGCGGAGCTCATCCGTGACGGCGCCACGGTCGGCGTCGAAGGGGCCGGACGGCTCCTGCTGGCCGAGGCGGTGATGTCGGCCATCGAGCGGCGATACGTGGCCACCGGGCGGCCGCGCGGCTTGACCCTGCTCCAGCCGTGCGGATTCGGCGACGACGGGGACGCCGGGGCCAGCCACTTCGCCCACGAGGGGCTGGTGCGGCGGGTCATCTCGCCGGGGTATGGAGATTCCCCGCGGATGGCCGCCCTCGCGCTCGCGAACAAGATCGAGGCCTACTGCTTCCCGCAGGGCGTCGTGTGCCAGATGGTGTGGGCCGCCGCCAGCCGGAAGCCGCGGATCCTGTCCCACGTCGGCCTCGACACGTTCGTCGATCCGGGGCAGGGTGGGGGGCGCTTGAACGACGTGACGACGGTGCCGATGGTCGAGCGGGTGCGCGTCGACGGGGACGATTGGCTCTCGTTCACCGTGGTGCCCATCGACGTGGCGGTCATCCGCGGCACGACGGCCGACGAGTTCGGGAACATGAGCATGGAGCACGAGCCGGCGATCCTCGAGCCCTTGACCCTCGCTCAGGCGGCCCGGGCGAACGGTGGCCTGGTGATCGCCGAGGTCAAGCGCGTCGCCCGACGCGGGAGCCTCAACCCGCAGCTCGTGCGCGTCCCCGGCATCCTGGTCGACGCGGTTGTCGTGAACCCCGACGCCTGGCAGATCCACGGCGTCGAGCGCCACAACCCGACGGTGTCGGGCGAGCTGCGGGCGCCGCGCGGTCACGCTCCGCCGGTGACGCTGGACGAGCGCATGCTGGTCGCGCGGCGCGCCGCGATGGCCCTCCGTCCTGGCGCCGTGATCAACATCGGATTCGGGATCTCGGACGGGGTGCCGGTCGTCGCCGCCCAGGAAGGGCTCCTCGACGACCTCACCATCACGATCGAGCAGGGGACGATCGGGGGCCTGCCGATGCGGGGCCGCGCGCTGGCCGCCCAGTCGAACGTGGAGGCGATCGTCGACCAGATCTCCCAGTTCAACTTCTACCAGGGCGGCGGGCTGGATCTCGCGTTCCTGTCGTTCGCCGAGGTGGACGCGGCCGGGAACGTCAACGTCAGCAAGTTCGGCTCGCGCCTGCCGGGGTGCGGCGGGTTCATCGACATCTCCCAGAACGCCAAGGGCGTCGTCTTCTGCGGGCTTTTCGGGAAGGCGGGGGACACCCGCCTGGAGAACGGGCGCCTCCACGTCGTGGCCCACGGGCGGGTCGCCAAGTTCCGGAAGCAGGTCGAGCACGTCACGTTCAGCGGCGCGCGGGCGATGGCCGCCGGGAAGCCGGTGCGCTACGTCACCGAGCGAGCGGTCTTCGGCCTCGGCCCCCGTGGGGTGGAGCTCCTCGAGCTCGCGCCCGGCTGCGATCTCGAGCGGGACGTGCTCGCCGAGATGGAGTTCCGTCCCGCCATCGCGCCGGACCTCCGGCCCATGGACCCTGGGATCTTCGAGCCGCGCCGTCTCGGGCTCCGCGAGCGGTGGGATGCCTAGGAGCGCGGCCGCGCCCCGGCGTCGCCACGCGCGGTGACCGACCCCACGCGGCCCTTCCGCTTCGGCCTGATCGGTGCCGGCGTGGCGGCTGAGATCCACGTCGCCGCGATGCGGACGGTGCCGGGCGTCGAGGTGCAGGCTGTCGCCGACGCCGTGCCCGAGCGGGCCCGCGCTCTGGCGACCCGGTACGGGATCCCGGAGGTTCACGAGAGCGGCGAGGCGCTGGCCGCCCGCGCGGCGGTGGACGCGGTGGCCGTGCTGACTCCGCACCACCTGCACCTGCCGTACGGGCGGGCGGCGGCGTCGGCCGGGCGTCACTTGCTCGTGGAGAAGGCGCTCGCGCACACGTTGGCCGCCGCCGACGAGCTGATCGACGCCTGCCGGAGCCACGGCGTCACCCTGGCCGGGATCTTCCAGAACCGGTTCACCGCGGCGGCCCACCGGCTGCGGGACATCGTCGGGAACGGGGGACTGGGCCGTGTGTTCCTCGCCTCGGTGACGGTGAACGAGTACCGGGCGCCGAGCTATTTCCTGAGCTCTCCCTGGCGGGGCCGGAAGGCGGAAGCCGGCGGCGGCGTCCTCATGATCCAGGCGATCCACATGATCGACCTTCTGGTCTGGGTGCTCGGCATGCCCCGACGAGTCGTGGCGCGAACGGGCACCGCCGCGCACGACGTCGAGGTGGAGGACGTCGCTGTCGGGCTCGTCGAGTTCGAGGGAGACGTCATGGGGGTGTTGCAGGCCACGACCGCGGCCGTCCCCGACCAGCCTCCGTCGGTCGAGATCCGCGGAGACCGGGGGACCGCCGCGGTGAGCGGCAGCTGGGGCCATCTCGCGTTCCGATTGCGCACCGACCCCGCGCCGTCGGACGTGGACATCCCGTCGAAGACCCATCCGACCGCACCCGCGGTCGAGCCCTACGCCGCGCAGATCGCGGACTTCGTGGCGGCCGTTCGAGAGCGCCGGCCGCCGCTGGTGGACGGTCCGGAAGCCCGCAAGGCGCTTGCCGTGGTGGAGGCGCTCTACCGATCGGCCGGCACGGGGGGGTGGGTGACGGTCGACCCCGGATCGTGAGGTAGCGGAGCGCGCGCCGCCTCGGAGGTCTCCGTCGCCTTCACGATCGCCATCACGCTCGGCTCGTCTCTCCCTGGCCGGTTGACGCGGCCGCCCCTGACCCACGTCGATTGCTGCGCGGCCCGCATGGCGGTCGAGGACCGTTACCTGTCGCACGGTGACGCGCTTTCGCGGGTCGCTCCGCGACACTCGCTGCTCCGCCGCATGCGAGCGTCGCCGGTGAACGCCTCCGCCGCGCCTCGGAAGCATGCATGCGACGGGAGTCGAAATGGGGGAGCCGCGACCGATTGACGCAGGCGGGCCCCCGGCCATAGCATCGACGCTCGGTCTCCACCGCTCCGTTATCGTGGACGTGACGGGGAAGGGAACATGCCCATCGATCAGGCGCTTCTCAGCCCGTGGACCCGGAAGCACGACAACCCGGACTCTTCGCTCATCGACGAAGCGCCGAGGATTCTCTATCCCAAAACGCTCGAGGACCTCATCGAGATCTGCCGGACCCACCCACGGAGCGAGCGACTCAAAGCCGCGGGGAGTCACTGGGCGCTATCCGGAGCCGCCATCAGCGACCACACCTTCATCGAGACCCACGACCCCAGCAACGCGCATCAAGCGATGGGGCGCACACTTCACGAGGTCGTCCCCGGGTGCATGAACCCGCAGCTACTGGACAAGCTGGCCGCCGACTTCACCCCGACCTTCACGCTGGTCCACGTCGAGTCCGGCAAGCGCATCTACCAGCTCTACGCCGAGCTCGACCAGGTCGACGATTTCAGCAACAGCCAGACCCTCGCCGCCGTCCTCCGCAATGACCGCCAGAACAACAGGTATCGGGGTCCCTGGGCGTTCCGGACGCTCGGCGACTCGGGCGGTCAGACCGTGTTCGGCGCGCTCACCACCGGCACCCACGGCGGTGACTTTCGAGAGCCTCCCATCGCCGATTCCGTCGTGGCCATGCACCTGGTGGCCGATGGGGGCAAGCACTACTGGATCGAGCCTGAAACCAGCACGCTCGAGATGCCGCTGGTGAACGACGGCAAATTGAGGCAGCTCTATGACGTGCCCAAATACGGCACGCTACCGGGCGGGCACTCGAACTTCGACATCATTCGCAACGACGACATGTTCAACGCCGTGCTGATGTCCGCGGGGCGGTTCGGCGTCGTCTACTCGGTCGTCCTTCTGGCCATCCCCCAGTATTCCCTCCACGAAGAGCGGGTGCTCGTCGACTGGCAGGACGTGAAGGGCCACATCAACAATCCGAGCAGCGGCCTGTACAACCAGCTGTATTCGGTGCCCTTTCCCGGGTCCCCTTACATCAACATCCCGCAGGAGTTTCTCCAGATCGCCGTCTGTCTCACACCGTATCAGTTCTGCACCAAGAACCGGGCGGCTGTCACGAAGCGCTGGAGACTGTTCCCGCCGATCACGGTCGCCGGTCGAGAGGAGCGAGTTGGCCAGAGACAACTTCAACCACCAATCGACCCCCAGATTCAGGCGCCACGTTTCAGCCACGCCGGCAACAGCCATGCCTACGACCTCGATCAGGACCCCGACAAGCCAAACACGGGGAACCCGTCGCTGCTCGAAGCCGCGTGTGCCGACAGCAGCTTTCTTCGCGGCATCCTGAAGGCGGCCGGCCAAGAGGTCAAGAGCTTCGTCGAGAGCAATGGCGCCATCCTGGGCATGGGCATTCCGGCGATTGCCGGATCGGGCGGAACCGGTCTGCTGGCGCTCGCCCCCTGGCTGCTCCTCGTCATCGAGATCATCGACGACATTCTGGAGGTCTTCGATCTCGACGATCGCCTCGGCGAGCAGATGGAACACATCAAGGACCTGATCCTCGGCGACGAGGACGAACCTCTGCCGCGCGGGGCCGCCGGGATCTTCGTGTGGCAGCTCATCGCGCTCCTCGCGTTCGAGTCACAGCAATACAGTCGCAAAGGTGACGCGATCAGCTACGCCGTCATGGAGACGCACGATTACCTCGAGCAAAGCTGCCGGTCGAACGTCGACTCGGTCGAGGTGTTCTTCGATGCGACCGACAGCCGGCTGGTGGCCTTCGTCGATGCGCTGATCGAGTTCGAGAAACTGCAGGAGTACCGTGGTAAGGCGTTCCTCGGTTACGCGTCGCTCAGGTTCGTCGGGCAGACGCGCGCCTTGCTGGGCATGGAGCGCTACCCGCGCACGTGCGCGATCGAGGTCGCGTGTCTCCGGGACATGACAGGCTCTCAGGAGGTCGTCGACTTCGCGGTCGCGCTGGCCCGGAGCCCCACCTTCAACGGGATCTTGCACTGGGGACAGCGCAACGATCACACCCAGGCGGAGATCGAGCGCATCTTCGGTGACAGCTTCGCGTCGCAAACGGGAAGCCTGAAGACGTGGCGCGACAAGCTCAGCGACATCACCGACAATGGGCGCCTCGGCGGCTTCAGCAGCGAGTTCACGCGCGGGACCGGGCTCGAGATCGTCCAGCCCAAGGTCGGGATCTTTGCCGCGAGTCCCGGCACCGCGTCTGTCGGGGGTGCGGTGACCATATTCTGGAACTGCGTCAACAACCCGCCCGCGACGACGGTCAGTCTTCGGATGCAGGATCCGAGCGTCGTCCAGACCAGCGCCGAAGGCCTCCCGCTGGCGGGCCAGCAACAGATTCACGCGACTCTGGGCGGAGCATACCTCTTCCTGCTCACCGTACGATTGGGCAAGCGCGAGGATTCGCGATTGCTCACGGTGATGGTCACCTGAAGAAGGCCGGCGAACGGGGAGGGTCGGCGGAATGGCTGAGGCGTTCTATGGCCCCTGGCGGATCGAGCAGTATCAACCGTACTCGGCGCCGTATCTGCGACAGAGCCTCCTGATCTCGGGCTCCGACGACGCGGATGGGCGCTATCACTTGGACTACTTCAATCCCGTCGACATCTCGATCACGGGGCAGGAATGGAGCCTCAGCGTGGAGAAGTCCGAGAGCGCGGAAGGTGACGACTGGGATCCCGTGACCCCGCGTAAGCGCATGGAGGTGCGACCCGGCACGGGCTTGACGACGCTCCTCGATATCCCCTTTCCCGGTGATCCGTACGGTCAGTCGCTGGCGATCCAGCTGATCTGCACGTGCCTGGACGAGGCGATCAACCCGCCGCGACAGCCAAACCCCTACGACTTCACCTATACCCGGGAAGGGTGACGAGAAACGGTCGTCGCCGGCGAGGAACGACCTACCGAAAGCGGGGCGCCGATGGTCGGCGCTGGCGAACGCGAACGCTCGTCCCGCCGGAGCTCGATCGGATCCGTAGGATGGTGAGCCGCCCGCATCACCTCCGCACCACGCGAGGTGCGTGCCACGGTCGGCCGATCACGAGCGTGTTCTCGAAGAGTGCCGCGACCTTGCCGTCGCGCAACGTGAGGCTGAAGGGGGGCGCGTTCGTCGATGTGTCGTGGCCGCGGCGCGCCGGATCGAGCAGCGCAGCTGCGCGGCCGATCGTCCCGCCGTCGATGTGCCGTCGAATCTCCTCTACGATCTCGAGCCTTCCCGCCTCGAGCCTCTGCACGCGGAGCCTGCCGAGCCGCCGCCTGGTCGTACCACGGGACACGTCGTATTCCACGAGCCCGTCGCGCTGGAGCACGATGAGCGTCGAACCGGAGCGTGCCAAGCCGCGCCCCGCTCGGCCCACGTCGACGACCGTCGTCGGCAGCAGCCACCGTTGGAGCAGGCGGCCTTGGACACTCGATGCACGATTGTGCTCCAGCACAAGCTGACCGGCCGCGTCCGTCACCAACTCGAACGATGCCTCGCCGGCCGTGTCCGCGACGAGGTGGAGCGCCAGATCGCCCCGAATGCCGTCGCGAACGCGGTGGATCGTGAGGTGCGTCCCCGCAGGCAGGTCGCCGAACGTGAACAACCATTGCCGCAACGGCGGGAATCCGTAGTCATAGGGCGGGGGATCGACCAACCAGGTCAATTCCTCGATTGTCGTGAATGCCTTGACCCTGCGCATGCAGCGCGAGACGGCCTCGACCGTGTCCATCTGCGTCGGCGCCTTGGCGTCGGCCAGCGGCGCAATGTCGTAGCGGCGGAGCCCGGCGGACGTGTGCAAGTAAAGGCGACCAGCGTCGTTGGCCTTGACGAGCTCGCTGCCCAAGATCGCGACGGACTGGGTGAACGTGGGAGGCGGGCTCGCCACGGACCACAGATGGGGAGGCGTCACCACGCTCGAGGGGAACACGCTCACGAGCGCGCGACCGATGTTCGTGCCTAGCACTTCGACGGGGTCCTGGATTTCGATCGGCACGATGTCGGCCTCTCGTAGCCACGTGAAGCGTCCACAGTCGAACGAGAATTGAAGAACGCCGGTGAGGGTGTCGCTGGGAACGAACGTGGGCTTGTGCAGCGGTTGATAGACGACGAGAGTCCCGGAGATCAACATTCCACTCGGCCCGGTCGTGGCGGCGGCGATCGTGCCGTTCCGCGAGCCGTCGGGCGCCGTGGACACCAATGCGGGAAGACCCATCGTGCTCGTGTACGTCGCCGTGGTCGAGCTGCTGCTCACGGGCGTGAAGTTGGCGACGTTCGTATCGGTGATCTCGTGGCCGGCGTCCAGCCTCACGGTCTCGGCGATCGCGATCAGGGAGCTGATACTCCCCACCAGGAATCCGAGCCCTCCGGCGCCCGGCCCGACGATCGGCGTCGCGATGTAGCCCAAGATCGAGCTGCCGAGACCGCCGAGTCCGAGCCAGCACCGAAACGTGTCCCAGTCCGACACGTTGCTGCTCAATCGGAGGGTCAGGTTCAGCGAAGACGGCGGCGGCGGCGGCTCGACAACGGTTGCGGAGGGGGTCAGGACGACATCGACACCGATCGAGAGGTCGACGTCCTCGAGGAGTCCGGGGCAGGCGTTCTTCTTCTCGAGTCCCACGTGACCGATCGCCGCCCAGCTGCCGTCTTGCTGTCCCCACGAGGCGCTTGCCGGTTCCTCGATCGTCGCGCCGGGCGGCGGAGTGGCAAGGGCGCCTTGCAACGCGTCCAGGAGCTGCTCGACGAAGAACTCTCCCGACAAGCGGATCGCCCATTCGCTGCCGGCCGGCAGCAGATT
>JBIOVM010000039.1:0-21283 GCA_044867785.1 Candidatus Rokuibacteriota bacterium
CGCTGCCGACGGGCACCGCCCGCGTGATCGTGCTCCGGTCGGGACCGCCGGCCGACGCCGGCTGGGTCACGGAGACCGCCGACGTCCGGCGGGACTACGAGCGGCTCTACGGAGAGGCTCCCGGCCGAGCGCGGGGCGTCGCCGTTCTCACGGACGCCGACCAGACCAAGAGCCGGGCCGTCGGAGACTACGGGATCTTCCGCGTCTGCGCCACGCCGCCCCGGTGACGCCGCCCGGCCGAGTGACCCCGCCGCCGGGCCCGGGCGGCCCTTGTCGAGAAGCCGGGTTCCCGTCGCGGGTCGTCGTGCGGGCTATCAGAGCGACACGGTCTACTACTCGGTCCTCGAGGCGGAGTGGCCCGCGTGAAGGCCCGCCCGGAGGCGCGCCTCGCCGCCGGCGCGGCGCATCCCGAGGGCGACGCGACGTCGGCCCGGGTCCGAGCCCCGCGCTCGCCCGCCCCGCGCGACGCGAATAGACGCGCCGGCCGGGCCGTCCGGGACCGCCGGCCATCGCCGCGCGCCGCGAGCGCCGTGTTCAGACGGCGGGCGTGCGGAGCCGGGCGGCGTGGTCCCGCAGCGCGGGGAGCACCGTGGCCATCGCGCGCCGCATCTGCCCCATCGGATCCCAGCTCGCGAAGCGCAGGATCGGGAGCGTGCACCCCGCGTCCAGGAAGCCGGCGAGCCGCTCGGTCACCTCGGCCGGCGTGCCGGTGACGAGCCGCCAGCGTAGATAGTCCTCGGGGAACCTCCCGAGGTGGTAGGACTCGTAGAAACGGCGCGCCTCGTCGAAGGCGGCCGCCGCCCGATCCTGGACGTTCACGTAGAAGTGGATCATGGAGGTGTCCGGGATCGGGCTTCGTCCGGCGGCGCGCGCGTACCCGCGGATCCGGTCCCACCGCTCGCCGAACTCCGCCGGCGTGCTCATCTCCACCTGCCAGCCGTCGCCGATCTCGCCCACCCGGCGGAGCGCTCGGTCGATCGTGGCTTCGTCCGCGTGGGGCGGGCGCGGGTTCGACGCGATCGCGATCGGACACGGATCCTGCACGGGCGTCACGTGAAGCCGCACGTCGTCGAAGCGATAGAAACGGCCCTGGTGGGTGACGGCCTCCCCAGTCCACAAGGCGCGCAGGATCCCCATCCCCTCGACCATCCGGCCGACGCGCTCGGCGACCGGCACGCCCATCGCGGCGAACTCAGTCGCCCACTTCGCCCCGCTGGGGGACGGCGGCCCGCGGCGCGTGTCGGGACCGCCACCGATGCACGCCACCAGGAGCGTACGCCCCTCGCTCAGGAGGTCGAGCGCGGCCCACTGGTTGGCGAGCACGATCGGATGCCGGAAGACGAAGCTCGCCATGCACGCCGTCCCGAGCACGACCCGGCGAGTGCGCCCGGCCACGAGCGACAGGAAGACGATCGCGTCGATCCGAGGCTTGGAAACGAGGTTGTCCCCGGTGAAGACCGCGTCGAAGAGCTCCGACGCGTCGGCCGCCTCGCACATCGCGACCAGGTCCTGGGGCGCGCCCGCGCCGATGACGACGCCCCGGTTGGGCACGCTCAGGCCGAAGCGCACCCTCACGGGAGAGGACGGGTCGCGCCGGATCCGGCGGCGGGCCGCGGCCGCCCCGGGCTAGCGATGGTCGGCGCCGCCGGCCAGGCGCTCGCGGATCCGCGCCTGGGCGGCCGCCAGCCGCGCTCCCGGGATGAGGTACGGGGAGCACGACACGTAGTTCATCCCGACCTTGTGGCAGAACTCCACCGACGACGCCTCGCCCCCGTGCTCGCCGCAGATCCCGATCTTCAGACCCGGCCGCCGGCGGCGCCCCCGGTCGATCCCGGTCGCGATCAATTCGCCGACGCCCTCCTGGTCGAGCACCGAGAACGGATCGGCCGGAACGAGGCCCATGTCGAGATACTTCGGGAGGAACCTCGCGACGTCGTCGCGGCTGTAACCGAAGGTGAGCTGGGTCAGGTCGTTGGTTCCGAACGAGAAGAACTCGGCGTGCTCGGCGATCTTCTGGGCGATGAGCGCCGCGCGCGGCACCTCGATCATCGTCCCGACCAGGTAAGGCACCGCGACACCCATCTCGGCGATCACGCCGTCGGCCACGCGGCGCGTCTGCTCGAACGTCTCCTTCATCTCGCCCACGGTGCCGGTGAGCGGGATCATGATCTCGGGCTCCACGCGCACGCCCTGCTCCGCCACGGTGCACGCCGCTTCCATGATCGCCCGCACCTGCATGCCGTAGATCTCGGGGTGCGTGATCCCGAGCCGGCAGCCTCGATGCCCGAGCATCGGATTCGCCTCCCGCATCTTGTCGACGGCCGCGATGAGCGCGTCCAGGCGCCGCTGCTCCTCGGGCTCGACGGACAGCGTCTCCAGGCGGCTCTTCTCGGCGACCATCTCCCGGTATTCCTTCCAGTTCGGGAGGAACTCGTGGAGCGGCGGATCGAGGAGACGGATCGTCACCGGGAGGCCATCCATGGCCCGGAAGATCCCGACGAAGTCCTCGCGCTGGAAGGGCCGCAGGCGCTCGAGCGCGGTCCGGCGCGTCGCCTGGTCGGCGGCCATGATCATCTCGCGGACGATCGGCAGCCGGTCGGCCGCGAAGAACATGTGCTCGGTCCGCACCAGCCCGATCCCCTCCGCGCCAAAGGCGCGCGCCCGCTCGGCGTCGGCGGGACTGTCGGCGTTCGCCCGCACTCCGAGGCCGCCCTTCCGGTAGAAGTCGGCCCAGCCGAGGAGCTCCCGCACCTCGTCGCTCAGCTCGCCCTCGACGGTCTTGATCGCGTCGAGGATCACCTCGCCGGTCCCGCCGTCCACCGAGACGACGTCGCCCTCCCGGACGACGCGTCCGCCGACCTCGAACCGACGGCGCCCCTCGTCGATGGACAGCTCGCCCGCTCCGACCACGCAGGCCTTGCCCATGCCGACGGCGACGACGGCCGCGTGCGAGGTGCGTCCGCCGCGCGAGGTCACGATGCCCTCGGCCGCGTAGATCCCCGCCACGTCCTCGGGCGACGTCTCGGGGCGCACCAGGACGACGCGCTGGCCGCTCTTGGCCCACTCGACCGCCCGGTCCGCGTCGAACACGACCCGGCCCACCGCGGCGCCGGGTGCCGCCGGCAGCCCGCGCGCCAGGAACCGGCCGGCCGCCACCGCGGCGGCCCGCTCGCGCTCGTCGAAGACGGGCCGGATCGCCTCGTTCACCTCCGGCGGCTTCACCCGGAGGATCGCCGTGTGCTGGTCGATCACATGCTCCTTCTCGAGGTCGACCGCCACCTTCACCGCGGCCCGCGCCGAGCGCTTGCCGCCGCGCGTCTGGAGGAGGTAGAGGGTGCCCTCCTGGACCGTGAACTCGATGTCCTGCATGTCCTTGTAGTGCCGCTCGAGCCGGGTCGCGATCTCCCGCAGCTCGACGTACACGGACGGCATCCGCTCCTGCAGGGCCTCGATCGGCAGCGGCGTCCGGATGCCCGCCACCACGTCCTCGCCCTGCGCGTTCGGGAGGAACTCGGCGTAGAAGCGCGCCTCGCCCGTGCGAGGGTCGCGGGTGAAGCCGACCCCGGTGCCCGACGTGTCCCCCAGGTTGCCGAAGACCATCGACATGACGGTCACCGCGGTGCCCCAGTCCTCGGGCACGCCATGGATGCGGCGGTACTCGGTCGCCTTCTTGGCGAGCCAGGAGTCGAAGACCGCGTCGACGGCCAGGCGCAGCTGCTCGCGCACGTCCTGGGGGAACGGCTGGCCGGTGCGCGCGGCGATCTCCTCCTGGTACGTCTGAACCAGCTTGCGCAGCTCCCCGGCCGGGACGTCGGAGTCGGCCGTCACGCCGAGGCGGGCCTTCACGTCGTCCAGGTGCTCGGCGAACATCTCTCGCCGGACGCCGAGCACGACGCTGGAGAACATCGTGACGAAGCGGCGGTAGCAGTCCCAGGCGAAGCGCTCGTTGCCCGTGCGCGCTTCGAGCCCCTCGACGGTGACGTCGTTGAGGCCGAGGTTCAGGATCGTCTCCATCATCCCCGGCATGGACACGCGGGCGCCCGACCGCACCGACACGAGGAGGGGGCGCTCGCGCTCGCCGAACCGCGCGTCGGCCACCTGCTCGAGGCGGGCGAGATGCTCGAGGATCTGCTCCCAGAGCCCGTCGGGCCACTGGCGGCCCCCGCGCTGCCGGTGCACCCAGGCCTGGGTCGTGATCGTGAACCCGGGCGGGACCGGGATCCCCAGGTTGGTCATCTCGGCCAGCTCGCAGCCCTTGCCGCCGAGCAGGTTCCGCATGACCGAGGAGCCTTCCGCCCGGCCGGCGCCGAAGAAGTAGACGTATTTGGTCATCTGTGTGCCCCGTTCAGGGTGAGACCTCGGGCCAGGCCCTGTCGGTCATCCATGGATCAGCCTGGACCTGCCGATTCCGTGCCAGACGAGCCGTCTCGAAAAACACCCGGCGACACTGCATGCCGGCAACCCTGAAAGCGGAAGATCTTCTCAGCGACTATGTACGTGGTTGCGCACCACCCAGGGCACTACAACACCGTTCGACGCGTGCCGTCAAGGCGTCGGGCCCCGCCCCGACCGTGACGGGCGCGGATCGGGCCGCGGCGAGCGGCCGCGGCGGCAGCGGGGCGGGAGGCGGAGGCTCGGCCGGCGGCGCCGGGGCGTCCCGCACCGTCAGGGCAGCGTGCCCCGGGCCGTCGACGGCGGCCGCCACGCCGCTCGGCTCCGCTCGGCCCGGACGTAGATCAGGCCGACGGGGTCCTGGTGGACGAGAAGCCAGCCCGGCTCGAGCGCCATCAGCGGCGCGACGGGATGCGCGCGGCCCACCAGCACCATGTCGGTCGGGTAGCGCGCGAGCAGCCGACGCCAGTCCCCCTCGCCACGGATGAAGTTGAAGTTGTCGGCCGCGACCTCCTCCGGGTAGACGGTCTCGTAGCGGCCGTCGAACGAGACCTTCACGGCCGGATGGAGCTTCCACAGGACGTACTGACCCCAGTCGAACGGCGTGACGAGGTTGCCCCGGACGCCGTTGACCCGCAGGAAGTCCACCGCCTCCACCGGAAACGCGCGCGCCGACACGATGGGCACCCAGGGCGTGAGCACGGCGAGGTCGGCGACGAGCAGCGCGGCGAGCAGGGCCCACGCCCCGCCGGCGACGGCGGTCCAGAGGCGCCGACGACCGGCGACGCGAGCCCGCAGCCCGTCGAGGGCGCGCCGGAGCAGCGGGGTGAGGTGGCCCGGGACGAACGCGATGCCCGCGATCGCCAAGAGCGGCAGATGCTTCAAGTGGCGGAGCCCCAGATAGCCCGTCACGGCCAGGACGAGGACTCCGGGCCAGTAGCGCGACCGCGCGCCGATGACGGCCAGCAGCGTGAGCCCGATGAAGACGAGCCGGAGCGCGTCCCGCAGGAGCGTGTGGCCGTCCCAGTAGACCGGCTCGAGCAGCCGATGGTAGACGGGCATCCACTCCACGATGTAAGGCCGCGTCATGGAGAGCGCCCGCGCGAGATACCGCCAGTACTGGACGCCGTAGGGGTTCGCCAGCGTGGCCGCGAGCGCGACGACGCCGGCGACGGCGAGACGCCACGGCGGGCGGCCGCCCAGCGCGCGCGCGGCGAAGAACAAGGCGATGACCCCGAGACCCGCGACGAACCCGCCGTGCAGGTTCCCCCAGAGGAGGAACAGCGGCGGGAGCAGGAGCAGCACTCCCCGACGTCCCTGGTCGCAGGCGACGAGAATCCAGAGGGTCAGCGCGAAGAACAGGAACGTGAAGGCCTGGGGGCGGATCGGCACGTAGCCGATCGCGAACGACGGCAGCGTCACCAGGATCACGACGAAGATCGCGGGCGGCGAGGCGCCGAGGTGCCGGGCCGCCAGGCCGGCCAAGGCGAGCGTCGCGAGCCCCAGTAGGACGGTGGCCGCCTTGAGGCTCCAGCTCCCGACGTGCATGAGCATCGTGTAGAACGTCACGCCGGACAGCCACTCGTGGTAGACGAACGGCCGGATCGTCGGCATGTACGAGAAGGGGTCCTCGAGCGGCGGCCAGCCCAGGCGCACCGTCTCGCGGCCGACCGCCATGTGCCCCCACAGGTCGGGATCGACCCAGTGGGAGGCGGCGAGGATGGACGTGGCCAGGAGCCCGAGCGCGATCCAGGCCACGGCGTCGGCCAGCCGGCCCCGGCCGGGCACGGGCCGGCCGGGCGCGGGCCCCACCTACACCACCGCGGAGTGACCGCCGTCGAAGTTGATCGCGACTCCGGTGATGAACGCCGCCGGCGCCGACACCAGGAAGGCGACCAGCGCGCCCAGCTCGTCCGCCTCGCCCAGGCGGCCGAGCGGCACGCCGCGGTCCCGCGCGAGGTGCTGGTAGTACGTCTCGAGCAGGCCGGGCCGACCCTCGCTCGCCCAGCGTCGCTCCCACTGGCCGCTCTTGACGAGTCCGATGCAGACCGCGTTGACGAGGATGCGCTCCGACGCGAGCTCCTTCGAGAGGGCCTTCGTCAGTGCGAGCCCGGCGGCCCGGCTGACCGATGTCGGGAGCGAGTGCGCGCCCGGAGTCTTCGCACCGGTGTTGAGGATGTTGACGATCCGGCCCCCGCCCGCCTTCCGCATGGCCGGCACGCAGAGCCGCACGCAGCGGATCGCGGCGAAGAGCTTCAGCTCGAGGTCGGCCTGCCACGCCGCGTCGTCCACCGTGTCGAAGCCGCGCGCCGCCGACGTGCCCGCGTTGTTGACCAAGATGTCGATTCGCCCGAATCGCGCGAGCGTCTGGGACACCAGCCGATCGAGATCCTCCGCCCGGGTGACGTCCGCCGCGACGTCCTGGACCATCCCGCCGTCGGCCCGCAGCTTCTCCGCCGCCTCGGTGAGGCGCGTCCGGTCGCGACCGCAGATCGACACGGCCGCGCCCTCGGCGGTCAGCCGCCGCGCCGTCGCGAGCCCGAGCCCGTCGCTCCCCCCGGTGACGATCGCCACTTTTCCCTCGAGACCGAGATCCATCGAGCGCCTCCGTCGCGCGCCTCCTGGCGCGCAGTAGGACTAGAGCATTGCTCGCCGCGCACCGTCAAGGCGCGTGGACGCGGCGGCTACCGGAGATCGGGATGGAGCGCGACCAGCCCGTCCACCAGCTCGCGCACGATCTCCCGGAGCGCGGCCTCGCCGGTCTCGCGCGTCGCGAGCGACGGGTCGCCACGGGCGCCGGTCCGGCTCCAGTCCGGGCCGGAGGCCGGATCGCCGTCGAAGATCACCGGCTGGTAGAAGACGTTCGCCGGGGCATCCGCCGGATGTCCGTAGTCGGGCTCCGCCCGATCCATCCGCACGGCGTCGGGCTCGATGGCGAGGACGAGCGACGTCTCGAGCTCATCGGCGTGGCCGCCGAGCTTCTGGCGGAGGCGCGGCTTGACCGCGCGCCCGAGCGACGCCAGGTCGGCCACCGCGACGCGCAGGCCGTGCTCCGCGTAGAAGTCGCGCACGACGACCCGGAGCGGCCCCTCGGTCGAGACCCCGGTGTTGACGATTGCCAGCCGGCGCACGCCCTGGCGGACGAACCCCGTGAGGACGTCGGTCACGAGCGCCATGAAGGTCTCCGCCCGCAGGTGCTGGCTGCCCGGATAGCGCACGAACGCGGGATAGTATCCGAACGAGATGACCGGCGCGACCAGCACCGGCAGCGCCTCGGCCAGGCGCCGCCCCAGCTCGCGCGCCACGAGGTAGTCGGTCCGGAGCGGCAGATGCGGCCCGTGCTCCTTGGCCGCGCCGCCGACGGGAATCACGACGACCGCTTGCGCCGCGATGCGGTCGTCCGCCTCCGGCCACGTCAGATCCTCGAGAAACGCCCCCCGCATGCCTGGTCACCTCCCCCGCATCCAGTGGTCCAGGAACGCGCGCACGAACGGGCCCCAGATGGGCGCGCCGTTCTGGAAGAAGAGATGCCCTTCGTCCGCGGTGAGCCCGAAGGCCGGGAACACGCGGGCCTCGTGGGTCTTGCCGTGCCGTTCGAGCTCGGCGGTCAGCTCCCGGGTCGGCGCCGTGCTGTAGTCGTTCTCCGCCTGGACCAGGCAGATCGGCACCGCGAGCCGCCGGGCCGCCTCGAGCATCGTCGTTCGGAGCATCGGCGTCCGCTCCCAGTTCATCGCGGCGCCGGCGAAGTCCACGGCGCACCGGAGCCCGGGCCGCCGGGCGGCGGCGAGCAGCGACATCACGCCACCGAACGAGCTCCCGATCGCGCCCACCCGGCCGGGCGCCACCTCCGAGCGGGTCGCGAGCCAGTCGATGGCCGCCGCCACGTCCTCGGCCTCGCGCCCGAGGCGCGCCGCGAGCGCCCGGTCGTACTCCTCGGTCCCGAGCTCGGCCGTCACGTCCTGGCGCCAGGGAGGCCCTTCCGAGTTGCCGTATCCGTGGCGGTGCGGGAGCAGCACGGCGTAGCCCCACCCCGTGAGCACGGCCGCCGTGCCCGGCCGGCAGACGTCGCTGGTGCCGGGATGGATCGTGCTGCCGTGGCTCAACACGAGGCCGGGGAACGGCCCGGCACCCGGGGGCGCGTAGAGGTACGCGGCGAGCGTGCGCCCGCCGCTGGGGACGCGCACCTCCGCCGGCACCACCGGTCGCCCCGCGTCGGCCTGGCCGGCGGCGGGGTCGTCGTCGCCGACGAGGACCAGGCGCTCGAAGCGGTCGATCAGGGTCACCATCCGCGCGCGCACCGCCTCGAACTCCGCGCTGCGTCCGCGCGCGGCGAGGTCGGCCGCCTGGGCGCCCGCGTCCGGAAACGCGCACTCCCAGGTGACGTCGGGGCCGTCGCCGCCGTCGGCGGCCTTCGCCAGGATCCGGCCGTGGGGCAGGCCGAGGGTGACCCGCACCGCCGACGCGCGGCGGCGCGTCGCGAGGACCTCGGCGGCCCGGCCGGGCTTGGCGTAGTAGTGCGTGCGCTCGACGAGCATGGCGATCCTCACGCGGTCCGCCGGAGAGGCGCCGGCTCCGGGAAATAGCAGCGAACCCAGTGGCCGGGCGGCTCCTCGGTGAGCGGCGGCTCCGCCGTCCGGCAGCGCGCCTCGGCGCGGGGACAGCGTGTCTGGAAGCGGCAGCCCGCCGGCGGATCCAGCGGACTGGGAAGCTCGCCGGGGAGCACCGCCGGCGCGGGGACGGCCGGGTCCGGCTCGGGCACCGCGGCCAGGAGCGCACGCGTGTAGGGATGGCGCGGGTGCCGGAAGAGAGCCGGCTCGGGCGCCAGCTCCACCAGCCGGCCGAGATACATCACGGCTACGCGGTGGCTCACGTG
The DNA here is from genome assembly GCA_044867785.1 of Candidatus Rokuibacteriota bacterium. GTDB lineage: Bacteria > Methylomirabilota > Methylomirabilia > Rokubacteriales > DASRDR01 > DASRDR01. The sequence goes on from JBIOVM010000039.1 coordinate 9,266, forward strand.
GCGGACCACCGCCAGGTTGTGCGAGATGAAGAGGAGCGCGAGCCCGAGCTCCCGCTGGAGGTCGCCCAGAAGGTTCAGGATCTGCGCCTGGACGGAGACGTCGAGCGAGGAGACGGCCTCGTCGCACACCAGGAGGCGCGGGCTGAGGGCGAGGGCCCGCGCGATGCCGATCCGCTGGCGCTGGCCGCCGCTGAAGGCGTGCGGGTAGCGGCTCATGTACGCCGGCGGCAGGCCGACCCTGTCGAGCAGCTCGGCGACGCGGGTGGCGGCCTCGCGGCGCGATGCGCCGAAGTTGCGGAGCGGCTCGCCGACGATGTCACGGACCGTGAGCCGCGGATTGAGCGACGAGTAGGGATCCTGGAAGACGACCTGCACCTGGCGACGGAACGCCCGCAGGCGCCGCTCGGGGAGGTGCGTCACGTCCTGGCCGTCGAAGACGATCCGGCCGGCCGTCGGCGGCAGGAGCCGGAGGATCAGCCGGCCGACGGTCGTCTTCCCGCACCCGCTCTCCCCGACCAGCCCCAGCGTCTCCCCCGCCCCGACGTGGAAGCTCACCCCGTCCACCGCCCGGAACGTCCGCGCCCCCACCGCGAACTCCCGCACCACCCCCTCGAAAGCCAAAAGCGGGGTCAGGCCCAGACTTTGATTTTCGGTGGTCACGGGGTGACCCCGTGGGCGAGCCAGCAGCGGACGCGGCGACCGGAGCCGTGGGGCTCGAGGGCCGGCGGCGCTTCGCGGCAGAGCGGGATCGCGTCGGGGCAGCGCGGGTGGAACCGGCAGCCGGCCGGAAGCGCCGTCGGCGCCGGGATGCCGCCCGCGATGGCCGACAACCGGGCTCGCTTCTCGTGGACGCGTGGCACCACCGCCAGCAAGAGCCGGGTGTACGGGTGCGCCGGCCGGGCGAAGAGCTCCCGCGCGGGCGCCTCCTCGACCACCTGGCCCGCGTACATCACGACCACGCGGCTCGCCATCGCCGCCACCACGCCGAGATCGTGGCTGATGAGGAGGACCGCCGTCCCCGCCGCCCGCCCCAGGTCGCGCAGCAGCGCGAGAATCTGGGCCTGGATGGTGACGTCCAGCGCGGTCGTGGGCTCGTCGCCGATGAGCAGCCGCGGCCGGCACGCCATGGCCATCGCCAGCATGACGCGCTGGCGCATGCCGCCGGAGAGCTGGTGCGGGTAGGCGTCGACACGCCGCTCCGCGTCGGGGATGCCGACGTCGCGGAAGAGCTCGGCCGCCCGCCGGCGTGCCTCCGGCCGGCCGACGCCGAGATGCTCCTCCAGCACCTCGGCGACCTGGAACCCGACCGGCAGGAGCGGATTGAGGCTCGTCATCGGCTCCTGGAACACCATCGCCACCTGCCGCCCCCGGACCTTGAGCCACTCGCGCTCCGGCAGCGGCACGAGGTCCCGGCCATCGAGACGGATCTCGCCCGCATCGACCCGCCCCTGCTCCCCGAGGAGCCCGAGGATCGACAGCGCCGTGACCGACTTGCCCGAGCCGCTCTCCCCCACGAGCCCCACCACCTCGCCGTCCCGCACCGTCAGCGAGACTCCGTCGAGCACCGGCACCGGGCCGCGGGGCGTGGCGAAGGAGACGGACAGGCCGCGCACCTCGAGCAGGTCGGTCATTCAGCTCGCCGCGCCGCGGCGGGCCTGCGGCCCTCCGGCCGGCGCGCCCCTCCGGTGGCCGGCCCTCACCGGTCGCGCACCCTCGGGTCCAGGAGGTCCCGCAGCCCGTCGCCCAGGAGGTTGAAGCCGATGATGGTCACGCCCAGCGCGGCACTCGCCGACAGGGCAAGGTAGGGCTCGGTGCGGAGCGCGACCAGGCCGTCCCGGATCATGCCGCCCCACGTGGGCAGCGGCTCCTGGACCCCGATCCCGAGAAAGCTGAGGGTCGCCTCGGCCATCACGATGAAGCCGACGCCGATCGAGGCCCGCACGACGAGCGGCGGCACGATGTTGGGAAGGACGTGCCGGAGCAGGATCCGGAAGGGCCGGGTCGCGCTGACCACCGCGGCGTCGACGAACAGCTCCGTCCGGAGCGCGAGGGTGAGGGCGCGGGTGAGCCGGGCGATCCCGGGCCACCAGACGATCGCGAGCGCGACGACGACCGTCCCCGTCCCCGGGCCGAGCATCGCCGCGACGAGGATCGCCAGGATCAGCTCGGGGAAGGCAAAAAGGATGTCGGCCCCCCGCATGAGGACCGTGTCGACCCACCCGCCGAAGTAGCCCGCGACCATCCCGGCCAGCGTGCCGACCGTGAGCGTGAGCGCCAGCACGCATGCCGCGACCAGGAGCGAGCTCCGGGCGCCGACGATCAGGCGGCTCAGCACGTCGCGCCCGAGGGCGTCGCCTCCCAGGAGATGGGCCGACGACGGCTCGGCCCAGACCGCCAGGAGGTCGGTGTCCTCGTACCCGCGGGGCGCGAGCCAGGGCGCGCCGAGGGCGACCGCCGCCACGAGGACGACCAGGGCGCCGCCCAGGCACGCGTTGCGGCTCCGCCGGAAGCGGCGCCAGAAGTCCGACCCGCCGTCCGGGACCTCCAACGCCGCCACGGGCGCCACCGGCCCGGTCACGCGCGTCCCGCCCGGGGAGCCGCGAGGCGGATCCGAGGGTCGATCACGCCGTAGAGCAGGTCCACCACGAGGTTGATGCCGGAATAGAAGAAGGTGAAGAGCAGCACGATCGCCATGGTCACCGGGTAGTCGCGGGCGAAGATCGCCTGGATCGCCATGCGCCCCAGGCCGGGGATGTTGAAGAGCGTCTCCACGACGAAGGTCCCCGACAGCAGCCCGCCGAGGATGATGCCGATCGTGGTCAGGAGAGGCACCAGCGTGTTGCGGAGCGCGTGGCGATAGACGACCAGCCGGCGGCGGAGGCCCTTCGCGCGGGCGGTCCGGATGTAGTCTTGCTGGAGCGCCTCGAGCATGTACGTGCGGGCGAGCCGCGCGATGTACGCGGTCGGCGGGATCGCGAGGAGGAGGATCGGCAGCACCGCCTGCGACAAGGCGCCCCAGCCGGCCACGGGCAGCCAGCCGAGCCGCACGCTCAGGAGATAGACGAGGAACGCCGCGAGGGCGAAGTTCGGGATGGATGTCCCGGCGACCAGGCCCAAGACGACGAGCGTGTCGGCAAGGGAGTTCCGCCGAAGGGCGGCGAACGTGCCGAGCGCCACGCCCAGCGGCACGGCGACGAGGAGCGCGCCGCCCGCGAGAAGCGGCGTCACCAGGAGCCCCGGCGCGATGACGTCGATCACCGGCGTGCTGGCGAAGCGGAACGAGAGGCCGAAATCGCCCCGCACGATGCCGCCGAGGTAGCTCAGGAACTGCCGCCAGAGCGGCCGGTCGAGTCCGTACTCCGCCCGGAGCCGCGCCTCGAGGGCCGCATCGCCTGACTTGTCGCTGAGGAGGGTCATGATGGGGTCGCCCGGGACGAACTGGTTGGCGACGAAGGTCAGGACGACGGCCGTCAGGAGGACGGGCACGAGCCCCAACAGGCGGCGGACCGCGTAGGTCCTCAGCGGCGGGCTCCGCGCGGCGCCCCGGGGTCCGCGGGGGGCGGGGACCCGCCGCCGCGCCTCCGCCGGCCGCCCTCCGGGGCGGCGCGGCCGCCGGCCGTCAGTTGAGCTTGACGGTCTTGAACGGCAAGAACCGGAAGGGCGTGAGGTGCACGCCCTCGACATTCGGCTTCCGGAGCGCGATCTGCATCCGCACCACCAGGGGACAGGTCCCCCAGTCGGACAGGAGCACCTGCTCGGCGGCGTGGTAGAGCTTGTAGCGCGCCTGGGCGTCCGCCGTCGCCTGCGCCCGGACGATCAGCTGGTCGAACTCGGCGTTCTTCCAGCGGGCGCGGTTGTAGGGGCTCGGCCCGTACCAGACCTGGGAGAGGAAGTACATCGCGTCCGGGTACCCCGCCGTCCAGCCCCACGGGAAGAACGGCACCTCGCCCGCGTTCATCCGCTTGATGAACGTGCCGCGCTCCTGGATCTCGATCTCGACCGGCATGCCGAGCACCTTCTTGAACTGATCGGCGTAGTAGGTCAGCTCGTCCTTGAAGGTGGGCTCGCAGGTGATCTTCACCGGAGGCAGGCCCTTGCCGTCGGGGTAGCCGGCATCGGCCATGAGACGCTTGGCCCGCGCCGGGTCGTAGGGGATCGGCTTGACGTTCGGGTTGTACCCCGCGACGCCCGGGGTGATCTGGCCGTAGAGCGGAGCTCCCGCGCCGCCGTAGAGTCCCTTCACCAGACCCTCGCGGTCGAACGAGAGGCAGATCGCCTCCCGGACCCGCTTGTCCTTGAACGGCTCGTAGAGGTTCTGGTTCATGCCGAGGAAGCGGATCTGCGCCGCCGGCACCGCCAGGATCTGGTCCTTGAACTGCGGGTCCCTCAGGACGCGCCGGGCCTGGATCGCCTCGAGCTCGATGACGTCGAGCGAGTTCGCCTCGTACATCGACACCGCCGTGTCGTAGCTCGGGACGATCAGCATCGCCACCTCGTCGACGTGCGGCGCTCCGCCCCAGTACTCCTTGTGGGCGGCCAGCCGGACCTCCTGGCCGCGCTTCCAGTGCACGAACTTGAAGGGGCCGGTCCCCGCCGAGACCTTCGTGGGCCAGTCGGCGCCGTGCTGCGCCACGATCCCGCTGTCCATGAACTGGAAGGTGTAGATCGGGAAGAGGACGTCCGGGCTCATGAACCGCACCTCGACCGTGTACGGGTCGACGATCTTGACCCCCGAGAGCTGCGTGGCCTTCCCCTCCTGGATCTCCTTCGCCCCCTCCAGGTCCTTCAGGTAGGTGAGCGTCAGGCCACCCTTGTTTCCCGGCGCCAGGATCTGCTCGAACGTCCATTTGACGTCCTTCGCGGAGAACTCCCGGCCGCTGTGGAACTTCACTCCCTTGCGCAGCTGGAACCGGAAGCCCTTGTTGTCCGGATGCGCCTCCCAGCGGACCGCCAGCGCCGGGACGACGTTGCCGTCCTTGTCGACGTCGGTGAACCCCTCGTAGAGGTTCTTCATCACGTCGCCGGCCACCAGCTCGGAGTACGTGACCGGGTCGACCATCGCCGGATCCGCGCGGAGGTTGGTGCGGAGCACCTTGGCGTCGGCCGCCGTGAGGGCGGCGGCCGCGAGGAGCACGCCGACCAGGCCGGCCAGCCCGGCCCGGAGGAGGCGTCCCCGGCTCGCGGGGCCACTGTCTCTCCGCGGGAGTTCCATCGGACGGCCTTCGGCGTGTCGGCTCATGCGAGACCTCCGGTTCAGAGCGGGTTCGACCTCACGGTGACGGCGCCATTCTCGGCAGCCCCTCCATCCAAGTCAAGGCGGGACGGCCGCACGGTGGGACGGCGCGGCGCACCCGCCTCCGGCACCTGTGAGAGAGTAGGCGGAGCCGACCCGATCCTCGGGCGACCGGGCGGCCGCCGCCACTCACCGCCCCGAGGAGGGCACTCATGCAGATCGGCGCCTTCATCTTCCCCACCGAGTACTCCATCCGCATGGACGATCTGGCGCGGGCACTCGAAGAGCGAGGCTTCGAGTCCCTCTTCGTGACCGAGCACACTCACATCCCGACGAGCCGCCGGACGCCGTGGCCGGGTGGCGGCGAGCTGCCCAGGGAGTACTCCCACACCCTGGACCCGTTCGTCGGGCTGGCGACCGCGGCCGCCGTCACGTCGCGGCTCCGGCTCGGGACCGGGATCTGCCTCGTCATCGAGCACGACCCGATCGTCCTCGCCAAGGTCGTCGCCAGCCTCGACCTCCTGTCCCGAGGCCGCGTCCTCTTCGGCGTCGGCGCCGGGTGGAACGCGGAGGAGATGGAGCATCACGGCACGGCGTTCGAGACGCGGTTCCGGGTGATGCGCGAGCGGGTGCTGGCCATGAAGGAGATCTGGACCAAGGACGAGGCGGAGTTCCACGGCGAGTTCGTCCGCTTCGATCGCCTGTGGTCCTACCCGAAGCCGGTCCAGAAGCCGCATCCCCCGGTCCTCCTCGGGGGCGAGGGCCCCCACACGCTCCGGCGGGTGGTCGAGTTCTGCGACGGCTGGTTTCCGCGCGGTCGCGCCGGAGTCGACGCGAACCTGGCGCAGCTCGCCGAGCTCAGGAGTCGCGCCGAGCGCGCCGGGCGCGACCCGAAGACGATCTCGGTGTCGGTGTTCGGGGGGAAGGCCGACCCCGGGACGCTCGAGCGCTACCGGGCGGCGGGAGTGGACCGCTTCGTCCTGCCGCTACCCTCCGAGGGGCGGGAGCGCGTCCTGCCGCTCATCGACCTGCACGCCGCGCTCCTCCGCTGAAGCGGGCGGCGGCCGGGAGGTCATTCCCGGCCGCCGGCTCGATCGGTCAGAACCGCGAGGCGGAGAGCGTCACGTCGGCGCGACGCCACGCCTGCTGGAAGCGCGCCTCCACCGCGGCGGCGTCGGCCGCTTTCCCCTGGGCCCGGAGGCTCTGGGCGAGCCCGAAGAGTGACCAGCCGTTGTCGGGGTTCCGCTTGAGGTCGTCCCGGTAGACCGCCTCCGCCTCGATCGGGCGGTTCCCCGCCAGGAGGGCCGCCCCGAGCGACTGCCGGACCGGGAAGTACCAGGGCGGGGGCTCGGTGAACCAGTGGCCGTCCTGCTCCGCGACGGCGGCCAGGAAGTGGCGGACGGCGATGTCGGTCTGGCCCGAGCGCGTCGCGATCTCTCCGGCCAGGACGTTGGCGGCCAGGTCCATGATCGACTTCGCCTTGAAGAAGAACGCGAGCGAGCGGTCCGGCGGCACGCTGCCGCTGATCCGCTGGATCGCGGCCAGCTCTCCCTCGGCCTCGGCGCGGCGCCCCGTCGCGGCGAAGGCGAGTCCTCGCGAGTAGTGCCAGGCGACGTTGACGTACGGGAACTCGGCGGGCGGCGCCGGCTGGCGCAGGATCTCGTCCCAGCGCCCGAATCGCGCGAGCGCATAGAGCGGGGCCGAGGCCGCGGTCTCCATGTCCGGCATCTCCCGGAGCATGGCGGGCGGCGCCGTCTCGGCGAACTCGCGCGCGGCCCGGATCGTCTCCCCGCTCCGTCCCGACATGCTGGCGGACTGCCAGATGAAATCGATGTTGTGCGGATAGTAGAGCCCCCGGTAGATCGGGCTCGGCGCGCGCTTCGCCATGTAGGCTCGATCCGCCTTCACCGCGTCGACGTTCGTATCGACGGCGTCCGCGTAGCGACCGATGCGCCAGTAGATGTGAGCCGGCATGTGGACCATGTGTCCCGCGCCCGGCATGAGAGGACGGAGCCGGTCGGCCGCAACCTCCCCTCGCCGCGGATCCGGTCCCGCCTCGATCGCGTGGATGTAGAGGTGGAGCGCCCCCGGATGATCGGGGTTCGCGCGCATCACGCGGTCGAGCGTCGCCAGGATCTCCGGCGTCTCGGGCTGCATCGTGCCGTCGGGCTTCCAGAGGTTCCACGGCCGGAGGTTCATGAGCGAGTCGGCGAAGAACGTCGCGGCGTCCAGGTCGCCGGGGAAGCGCCGCGTCACGTCCCGCATCGCATCGGCGTACGAGCGATCCAGCGCCGCGCGATCGCCCGGCGGGTCGGCCGAGTGCCGCTTCGCGAGCGCCTCGATGATGGCACGCTCCCGATCGGTGGCGCGGCCGGCCGCCGCCACCGCCTGCTGGACCGCGGCGAAGGCCGCCTTCTCCCGCTCGACGTTGGTCGGGCTGTTGTAGTTCGACCCCTGGCTTATCGCGATGCCCCAGTAGCACATCGCACAGTTGGGATCGAGCCGCACCGCCTCTCTGAAGGCGCGCTCGGCCTCGATGTGATTGAAGGCGTACACGAGCCGCAGGCCCTGGTCGAAGTACGCTTGGGACTCGCGCGACGTGGTGGTGACGGTCTGGTGGTGCCGGCCGAAGCCATCGAGGAGCACCGGAGACGTGTCGCCCGAGACGGCGTGGTGATGTGCCGCGGGCTTCGCGGAACACGCCGCGAGGACGATCGAGAGGACACCCAGCGCGGCCGGAAGCAGTCGACTCATGTCGTCGTTCCCCCTTCAGGATTCACTGCGTGAGCGGCCGATCAGGCCGCCCTCAACTGTCGGTGGGCCCGAGCCGGCCGCGGTAGCGCCAGCAGGGGTCTTGGACGGGATCTCCCCAGTACATCTGTGGGACTTCCTCCGTGAAGTCACGTCTGGCGAAGCAGGCCTCGTCCTCCTTCTGGAGCCACTCCGGCCGCGCGACAGCGCAACCGCCGGCGAGCGACAGAGCGAAGAGCAGGACGAGCCGGAACCGACGCCCCGACCGGCGCATCGGCGCCATGATACCCTGAGGCGGCTTCGCGCGGTCCCGTCCGGCGGCGATGGGCTCCGGGCGGCGCGAGACCATCGGAGGAGACCATCCATGTCCACCCCAACGGTCAGTTTCGCCCCGGGTGCTTGCTGGACGCAAGGGCGTCCGCTCCCGGACGAGCGCGTCGGCGAGCTCCGCGACAGCGCGGCCGAGGCCGGCGACGCGTCCGCGCTCGCACGGCGGCTGGTCGACGACGGCTACGTGTTCCTGCGGGACGTGCTGGACGTCGACGAGGTGCGGGCCGCGCGGGTGGAGGTGCTCGAGCGGCTCGTCCAGGTCGGCGAGATCCGGCCGCCGGCCGCCGACGGCATCGCCACCGGCACGAGCCACCGGGCCGAATCCGTCGGTGACCTGGGCGCCTTCTGGAAGTCGGTCAGCGAGGGTCGGGCGCTGCGCCAGGTGACACACGGCCCTCGGCTCCGCAGCCTCCTGACGCGGATCGCTGAAGGTCCGGTCCGCGCCCATGACTACCTGTTCCTGCGCGCGGCCCCCGTCGGGCGCACGACCGGGCTTCACTTCGACTACCCGTTCTTCGCGCGCGCCACCGAGCGGGTCTGCACCGCGTGGGTGCCGCTGGGCGACGTCCCGGCAACGGACGGCCCGCTCGTGATCGTGGAGGGCTCGCATCGCTTCACCGACATGCACCAGGGGGTCCGTGGGTTCGACGTGGCCTACGACTCCTCGCGGAAGGCCCAGGTGGCAGCCGACTTCGGGGAGTTCGTCGCGGCCCGCAACTGCCGGCTCCTGACCGCCGACTTCCGCGCCGGTGACGTGTGCGTGTTCGGGATGCTGACGCTCCACGGGTCGCTCGACAACCACTCGACGGCCGGACGAGTGCGCCTCTCCTGCGACGTCCGCTACCAGCCGGCGGACGAGCCGATCGATCCGCGCTACTTCGGGCCGAACCCGGGCGGGACCACGGGCGCGGGCTACGGGGAGCTGAACGGGGCGAAGCCGCTGACCCAGGCCTGGCACGTGCGGTGAGGCGCGCCGACCGCGCCGGCCGACGCGCCCGGCCCGGGGCGGCGCTCAGCGTCGCGATCGCGACGTGGCTCGCCGCTCTGGGCTGCCAGACGGCCGGGTCCGCGCCCGCAGCGGCCCCCTTCCCTCTCGGCGGCTCCGCGTGGCGCGTGGACGAGATCGACGGTCGGCGCGTCCAGGACCCCGGCGCGCCGACGCTCTCGTTCGACGGCGCCCAGCGCGTGTCGGGCTCCAGCGGGTGCAACCGCTACACGGCATCCCTGACCGCGGCCGGCTCCGGGCTCCGCGCGGGCGAGGTCGCGATGACGCGCGTGGCGTGCTCGCCCGCCGTCATGGAGCTGGAGAGCCGCTTCGTCACCGCTCTCGCGGCGGTCCGCAGCTACCGGCTGGCGGGCGACGCGCTGGAGCTGGTCGACGAGAGCGGGCGCCTCCGCTTACGTCTCAGCCGAAGCTGACCGAGCTCCACCGCCCTTCAGCCCCGTCCCACGAACGGCATCTTGGTCGCCATGACCGTCACGAACAGGATGTTGGCGTCCAGCGGCAGGCTGGCCATGTGGAGCACGGTGTCCGCGACCTGCTGCACGTCCATCAGCGGCTCGGGGGCGACGGTGCCGTTCGCCTGCGGCACGCCCTTCGCCATGCGCGCCGCCATGTCGGTGAGGGCGTTGCCGACGTCGATCTGACCGCAGGCGATGTCGTACTTCCGGCCGTCGAGCGACGTGACCTTGGTCAGGCCGGTGACGGCGTGCTTGGTCGCCGTGTACGGCGCCGAGTTCGGCCGGGGGGTATGCGCCGAGATGGACCCGTTGTTGATGATCCGGCCCCCGCGCGGGGTCTGGGCCTTCATGATCTTGATCGCTTCCTGGGTGCACAAGAACACGCCGGTCAGGTTCACGTTGACGACGTTCTGCCACTGCTCGTAAGTCAGGTCCTCGAGCGCGATGCCGGGGGCATTGCCACCCGCGTTGTTGAACAGGAGATCGAGCCGCCCGAACCGCTCCTTCGTACGGGCGAAGAGGGCACGCACCGAAGCGGGATCGCCCACGTCGGTGGGAACGGCCAGGGCTCGTGCGCCGGCGTCGCCGGCTTCCTTGATCGACCCCGCGAGCGCGTCCGCCCGGCGCCCGGCCAGCGCCACCGAGTATCCGTGGTTCAGGAGCGTGACTGCGGTGGCCTTGCCGATGCCGCTTCCCGCTCCGGTCACGATCGCCACCTTCCCTGGGCCGCTCGCGCTCATCCTGATCTCCTCTCGGTCGTGTGGGGTGCGGTTGATCATACCAGCCGGCCGGCGCGGCGCGGCGGCCGCCTCGTGCCCGCCCGGTCGCGGTGGTGTACGGTAGGGATCATGGAGGGGCCGGCATGAGCGGACGAGTCGGGTCCGTTCTGGGCGTCATCCTGCTGGTCGGCGTGCTGCTCGCCGGTCTCTACGTCTGGATCATCCTCTCCTGGCCCTACTCCGAAGGCGAGCGGGCCGGCATCCTGCAGAAGTTCTCCAGCAAGGGCTGGGTCTGCAAGACCCACGAGGGCGAGCTGGCGATCTCCATCGTGCCGGGTGTGACGCCGGTCATCTGGCACTTCAGCGTGAGGGACGAGAGCGTCATGCCGGCGCTGAACGCCGCGCTGGGCAAGCGCGTCGTCCTGCGCTACCGGGAGCACCGCGGGCTCCCCACGGCCTGCTTCGGCGAGACCAGCTACTTCGTGACCGGCGTGCGCGTGGCGGAGTAGCTTCGCCGCGCGGCGCGTTTGACGGCATCGCGCGCTCCCGAGTAGACTCCCGGGAACGACGTGTTCGCTCGAGTTCCGGCACCACGACCGAGAGGAACTGGGAGGCTTCGATGCGGCGACACCTGATGCTGGCTCTGGCGGCGATGGCAGCCCTGGTGGGCACGACCGGCCAGGCGCAGACGCTCACGGGAACGCTGAAGAAAATCAGCGACAGCGGCACCCTGGTCGTCGGCTACCGCGAGAACGCGCTCCCGTTCTCCTTCACCGGCTCGGACGGCAAGCCCACCGGCTACTCCATCGATCTCTGCAAGGAGATCGCCGTCGCCGTGCAGCAGGAGCTGAAGCTCGCGAACCTGGCGGTGCAGTGGGTGCCGGTCACGCCCGAGAGCCGAGTGGACGCGGTGGCCAACGGCACCGTGGACATCGAGTGCGGCTCGACGACCGCGTCCTTGTCGCGGCAGGAGAAGGTCGACTTCACCTTGATGACCTTCGTCGACGGGGCGACCCTTCTCACCGTCGAGGGAGCGGGCGTCCGCACCGTCGCCGACCTGGCCGGGAAGCGCATCGGGGTCGTCAGCGGGACGACGACCGAGCGCGTGCTCGCCGACTTCCTGCGCCAGCAGTCGCTCAATGCGACCGTCGTGCCCGTGAAGGACCACGACGAGGGCCTGGCCGGGCTCCAGACCTCCAAGCTCGAAGCCTACGCCTCCGACCGCATCATCCTGGTCGGCCTGATCCTCCAGGCCCGCGGCACCGCGCGCTACGCGCTGGTCTCCGAGGACCTGTCCTACGAGCCGTACGGGTTCATGGTGCGCCGCAACGACTCGGCGTTCCGCCTGGTCGCCAACCGCGCGCTGGCCCGAATCTACCGCTCGGGGGCGATCGGCGCGATCTACGCCAAGTGGTTCGGCTCGCTCGGCAAGCCCACGCCGGCCCTCGTCCTGATGTACGCCCTCCAGGCGCTCCCCGAGTAGTCGAGCCCCCCTGTCCGGCCGCTCCGGGGCCCGACGCCCCG
>JBIOVM010000040.1:0-23173 GCA_044867785.1 Candidatus Rokuibacteriota bacterium
CCCGCCGCCGGAAAGAGCGCGGGGTCCGGCATGCCGTACGCGAGGGAGATGACGTCCGGGGGAACCGCGCCCGCACGGGGTGCACGGGTGTCCGTTCGCACGCGCGCGTTGAAGCGGTCCGGAGTCCAGCTGAACCTGCTCGCCTCGACCGTCGACCCGCCCGGATGCGTCTCCCGCTCCCGCCCCGCCATCAGTGGCTCCTCTCCGAATAGGTGTCGGATGCGCACCGTCGGCCTTCCACGGTATCAGACCAGGCAGGACATCGCACCCCACCCGCCGCGGCGCCGCGACTCGTCGGCGGCCGATCAGAAGCGGCGGAGCCGGTCCTGGAGCCGCCGCTCGCGCTTCGTCGGCCGTCCGAGCCCCGGCTCGCGGACGACGGCCGGGCGTGGCCGGATCGCCCTGGGCGGCGGCGGCGGCGAGAGGTCGTCGTAGAGCGTCCGCGCGGCGGCGGCGGGGCCGCGCCGGTCCGACAACGCCTTCACGACGAGCTCCCTCCGCCACTCGCCCACGGTCATGCGGATCCGGTCGCCCGGTCTGACCGCGCGCGATGGCTTGGCCGCCTGCCCGTTGACGTCCACCTTGCCGCCGTCGCACGCGGTCTGCGCAAGGCTCCGGCTCTTGTAGAAACGGGCCGCCCAGAGCCACTTGTCGAGACGCAGCGCCTCGGTCACGAATCCCCCCGGCGGGACAGCGTCGACTCCACCGGCGGAGCGCCGGACGAGCCGGCGGCCCGCTGGTTCAGCGAGTGGACGACGGCCGCGCCGTCCCGGTACTCGATCAGGCTCCAGCCGGCGTAGTCCTGCGCGAGGCGCAGGATGTTGGCGAGCGGCAGGCCAAGGGCCTCGCCCAGGATCACGCGGTTGGTCCCTCCGTGCGCGACGACGGCGATCCGCCCGCCCGCATGGCGCTCGACGAGAGCCCGGATCGCCGGCAAGGCGCGCGCCTGGACGTCGCCGAGGCTCTCGCCGCCCGGGAACGGTATGGCGAACGGCTGGGCCAGCCAGCGGTCGCACAGCTCCGGCTCCCGCGCGCGGATCTCGGCGAACGTGAGCCCCTCCCATCGACCCATCGCGATCTCGCGGAGCGGCGGCACAGGTACCACGCTGGTCCCGCGGGCCTCCGCCAGCGGCGCGGCGGATTGCCGAGCGCGCAGAAGGTCACTCGCGTAGACGGCGTCGATCGGCTCGCCTCGGAGGCGCTCGGCGAGGGCGTCGACCTGGACCAGGCCCGCCGGCGACAGGGACACGTCGGTGTGACCGAAGAACCGGCCCTCGCCGGCGTGGAGGACCTCGCCGTGGCGCGCGAGGTAGATCCAGGTCGACGCCGTCATCCGAGCGCCAGGAAGTCGAGGCTTACCGCCACGGTGAGCACCCCCGCCTCGATCCCCTCCACCAGCGCCCCCAGCGTGTCTCCCGTGAACCCGCCGAGCCGGCGCCGGACGACGGCGGCCAGCGCGCAGGTCGCGAGACCGGCCGCCGCGAGCGGCACGAGCCCCCAGGGGCCGAGCGCGATCCAGCAGACCGCCACGGTCACGAGCCCGCCGACCAGCAGGCCGGGCACCCGCGCGCCGGCCGCAAAGGAATGCCCGGCACCCTCCGGACGGGCCGGCGGGCAGAGCCCGACGAGCAGGAGAGGCCCGGTCCGCCCCAGCACGGCGGACGCGACGAGCGTTCGCGAGACCAGCCCGTCGGGCAAGCTCGCCAGGGCCGCCGTCTTGAGGCCCAGCACCAGCACGATGGCGGTCACGCCGTACGGCCCGCTCCGGCCGTCTCGCATGATCGCGAGCGCGCGCTCACGCGACCATCCGCCGCCCAAGCCGTCGGCCGTGTCGGCGAGCCCGTCGAGATGCAGGCCGCCGGTCAACCCCGCCCAGAGCACGACCAGCAGCATGCCGGACACGGCGGGCGGGACGAGGCGATCCAGGGCGAGCGAGGCCAGGGCGAGGATTCCGCCCAGCGCGAGCCCGACGACGGGGAACCAGCCGGCCGCGCGACCGAGGTCTCCCGGCGTCCGGCTTCGCGGGAGCGGCAGAACCGTGAGGTAGCGGAAGGCGACGAGCGCGCCCCCGAGGGCGGACATCCGCCTTCTGGCCGTAGGGCCCGGACGGCCCATCCGTCAGACGGGGTAGACGCCGTTCCGCCGCGGAGGGAACCGGTGCCGCTTGGTGCCGGCGTAGCGAAGCCGCTTGATCAGCTCCTCGCGCAGCTCGGCCGGCGGCACCACGGCGTCGACGAACATCTCCGAGGCGAGGCGGAAGACGTCGATGTCCTTCTGGAACTCCTCGCGCCGCTCCCGCACGAACGCCTCACGGGCGGCGCCTTCGAGATCCCTGATGCGGTTGTAGTACACGGCGTTGACGGCGGGCTCCGGGCCCATGATCGCGATCTGCGCCTGGGGCAGCGCCAGCACCGCGTCGGGCTCGAAGGCCTGGCCGCACATCGCGTAGAGGCCGGCACCGTAGCACTTCCGGACCACCACGCAGATCTTGGGCACGGTCGCCTGCGACGTCGCGAAGATCATCTTCGCCCCGTGGCGGATGATGCCCGCCCGCTCGACCTTCGAGCCGACCATGAACCCCGAGACGTCGGCGAGGTACACGATGGGCACGTTGTAGGCGTTGCAGAGCCAGATGAATCGCGCCGCCTTGTCGGAGGAATCGACGAACAGGACGCCGCCCTTGACCTTGGGCTGGTTGGCGACGACTCCCACCGCGCGGCCCCCGAGTCGGGCGAACCCGGTCATCACCTCGCGGGCGAACAGCGCCTTGATCTCGAGCCAGGAGCCGGCGTCCACGATCGCCCGGACGACTTCCTGCATGTCGAAGTACTTCCGCTGGTCGTAGGGCACGATCTCGTCGATCGGCCGCCCCGGCTCGGGGTCCGCCGCATCGACGTCGGGCACCCGGTCCCGGCCGCTCTGCGGCATGTAGGCGAGGTAACGCCGCGCGACGGCGATCGCCTCCTCGTCGGAGGCCACCAGCACGTCGCCGCAGCCGGACTCCTCGCAGTGCATCCGCGCGCCCCCGAGCGCCTCGTGGTCGATCTTCTCGCCGATCGCCATCTCGACCATCCGGGGGGAGCCCACGTACATCGATGCCTTCCCCTCGACCATGATCACGACGTCGGTGAGCGCGGGCAGGTACGCCGACCCCGCCGGCGACGGCCCGAACAGGATGCAGACCTGCGGGACGACGCCGGACAGCTGCACCTCGTTGTAGAAGATCCGCCCGGCATGATGCCGTCCCGGGAAGATGCGGATCTGCTCCGAGATGCGGGCGCCGGCCGCGTCCACGAGATAGACGAGGGGGACGCCGAGGCGCGCCGCCTTCTCCTGGATGCGGATGATCTTCTGCACGGTCTTCTCGCCCCACGACCCGGCTTTCACCGTGAAGTCGTTGGCCATGACGCACATCGTCCGGCCCAGGATCGTGCCGACTCCGGTCACGATGCCGTCGGCCGGAGTGTCGGGCTCCTCGGAGCGGGCCAGGAGCCAGTCCTCCTGGAACTCCGCGCCGGGGTCGAGGAGCAGCCGCAGGCGATCGCGGACGAAGAGCTTGCCCTCCGCGCGGAGCTTCTCCCGGTACTTGACGTGCCCCTGCTGGACGCGCGCGATCTCGCCGCGAAGACGCTGCTCGCTCACGCCCGGCATGGTAGCACGGGGGCCGGGGTGGGCCGCGGAGGCGGCCCGGGCCGTCGGTCGCGCTAGTTCGCGCGGATCGCGATGATGAGGACGCCCGATTCGTGGGGCAGCCCGCCGATCAGCGCGGGGCGCCGGGCGGGCACGTCCATGACGGTGGCGATCTCTCCGACGGCTCCGCGCTTGATGCGGACCAGGACGCGGACGACGGGAGGGCGGACGCCCAGCGGCTGGAGCTCCATCTCGCGTCCGCCCGGCAGCGCGAACCGCTGCAGCATGCCGATGGGCATCGTCGTCTCGAAGGCGCTCACGGGCTCGTAGTGGGAATAGAGGAACACCTTCTGGAGCCTCGGTACCCAGAGCCGGAGCCGGACGGGATGCCCGCACGCGGCCTGCGGATCCGCACCCGGCGGAGCCGGCGCGCCCGGCGCGCGCCCGGGGTTGGCGAGATCGGGCGTCGGCGCGAGTCCCGCCGGTGGCGCGCCTCCGGGCGGCGCGCTTCCCGGCGGCGGACCGCCGGCCGGGTTCGAGGCGAACATCACGAGCGCGTAGACGCACACCTCTTGGGCCGGCACCCCTTCCCGCGAGGCGACGGGGGGCGGAAGGACGCCCGGCGGCGGCAGCGGCGGCACCTGCGCTCGCACGGGACCGGCGGCGGCCAGGAGCCCGGCGAGGGCGACGAGCAGGAGCACGAACCCGGAGCCGAGCACCTCTCGCAGGCGCTTCCGCGCGTGGTGGAGCCGGGACATCACCGTCCCCATCGGAATGCCGAGCACCTCCGCGATCTCACGATACTGGAGCCCTTCGATGTCGCTCAGGATGATAATGGCGCGATGGTGCTCTGACAAGGAATCGAGACCTTTCTGGATGCGGGCACGCCGCTCCGCGCTGGTCGCCACGTCCTCGGGGTCCGGATCCGTCGAGACGGCCGTGCGCTCCCACTCCTCGGGTGGGACGTCCCCGGCGCCCAGGGACTTCGTCCGGGCCGCCCGCTGACGCCGCCGGTCCAGCGCCACGTTCATCGTGATGCGAAAGAGCCACGTGTAGAACGCCGAGTCGCCCTTGAAACCCGGCAAGGCGCGGAACGCCTTCACGAAGGCTTCCTGGGCGGTGTCGAGCGCCTCCTCCTGGTCCCGGAGCACCTGGTAGGCGAGCCGGAACACCTTTCGCTTGTACTTCTCGACCAAGGGCTCGAAGGCGTCCGTGTCGCCGGCTTGGACCCGCCTGACCGCCTCGCGGTCGTCGTCGCTCACGAGGCCTACCTGGCGGGGGGCCGCGCCGCCCGGGTCTCCAGCCTCCGGAACCTCCGGACAGCCCCCACCACTGGGTCAGACTCGGCGCGGCGGCCGCGCATTCAGGCCCGGGCGAGGCAGGCGAGCGCGGCGTCGAGCCCCAAGATGTAGCTGTGGGGGCCGAAGCCCGCGATCTGGCCGCGGCAGGCGCCGGCGATGACCGAGTGCTGACGGAAGGACTCCCTGGCGTGGACGTTGGAAAGGTGGACCTCCACGACAGGCAACGGCACGGCGGCGACGGCGTCCCGGATGGCGTAGGAATAGTGGGTGAACGCCCCAGGGTTGATCACGATCGCCGCGAATCCCTGAGTCGCCGCGCCCTGGATCGCGTCGATCAGCAGGCCCTCGTGGTTGGATTGGCGACACTCCACCCGGGCCCCGCGCGACGCGGCGTGAGCCGCGATCGAGGCGTCGACGTCCGCCAGCGTCGCTCTCCCGTACACGCCCGGCTCCCGCTGGCCGAGCAGGTTCAGGTTCGGGCCGTGGAGGACCAGGATGGCGGTCATGTCGCGTCTCCCCGCGAGGGCACGCTCGCGCCCTCTGCTTCCGACGATCGTCGGGCGGCGCGGCGACCGCCGTCCCGTCCGGAGACTAGCACAGCGGGCGAGCTACCCCGAAGTCGACCTAGCCCCGCTGATCCTCCCGCCACGGGACCAGCCACGCCTCGAGGGCCCGCAGGCCCCAGGCGCTGGCAAGCCCGAGGAGCGACAGCACGGCCAGCCCGACCATCAGCTTGGCGGTCAGCATCAGGTCGCCGGAGTGCAGGATCAGGAAGCCAATGCCCGCGGTCGCGTTGATCATCTCCGCCGAGACGACCAGGAGCAGGGCGATCCCGGCTCCCAGACGATAGCCGGCCAGGATCGTCGGGAGGGCGGAGGGCAGCACGACCTTGAGGAGAACGTGCCACCGCCCCGCGCCCAGGCTCCGCGCCGCCTTCACCATGAGCGGATCCGTCCCCTGGACCCCCGCATAGGCGTTGATGACGACCGGGAAGAAGACGCCGAGCGCGATCATCGCGATCTTCGGGGCCTCGCCGATCCCGAGCCACAGGATCATGAGCGGAAGCAGGGCGATCTTCGGAATCGGGTACGTCGCCGCGATGAGCGGATTGCCGATCGCCCAGAGGACCGGCGAGGAGCCCAGCACGAGGCCGAGCGCGGTGCCCGCCGCCACTCCGAGGCCGAAGCCCGCGCCCACGCGCCCGAGCGAGACGATCAGATGTCGCCAGAGCTCCCCGCTCCACGCCATACGCGCCGCCTCCGCGGCGATCGCGGTCGGCGCCGGCAGGAAGAGCGCGGGCACCCACGCGAGGCGCGCCACCACCTCCCACGCGAGACCCAGCAGGGCGAGCCCCGCCACGCCGAGGAGCCACGCCGGTCGCGGGGTCGCCGCCGGGCCGCTCTGGTAGACGACGTGCCGCCGCCCGGGCTCAGCGGACATCGGCCATGGCATCGCGCGCGTCGCGCTTGATCAGCTGCCAGCACTCGTCCACCAGGCCGAGGAACGCCGGATCGAGCATCGTCCGCTCGTTCCGTGGGCGTGGCAGCGGGACCGGCCGTACCGCCAGGATTCGGCCCGGGCGTCGCGTCATCACCACGACCCGGTCGCCGAGGAGCACCGCCTCCTGAATCTGATGGGTCACGTACAGGATCGACCGCCGGGTCCGCTCCCAGAGCGCCAGGAGCTCGAGCTGCATGAGGGCGCGACTCTGCGCGTCCAGCGCCGAGAACGGCTCGTCCATCAGGAGGAGAGCCGGCTCGACGGCGAGCGCCCGGGCGATGGCCACGCGCTGACGCATGCCCCCGGAAAGGTGATGCGGGTAGCGATCGGCGAAGCCGTCGAGACCCACCAGCTCGAGGAGGCGCCGGGCCGCTGCTTCGCGCTCGGAGGCCGCGACGCCCCGCACCTCGAGCCCGAACACCACGTTGTCGTGGACGGTTCGCCACGGAAAGAGCGCGTGCTCCTGGAACACCACCGCCGTGAGGGCCACTCCCGGGGGGGCCCCTTCGAAGGTGACCCGCCCGCCGGTCGGCGTCTCGAGCCCCGCCACGATCTGGAGCAGCGTCGACTTCCCGCAGCCCGACGGGCCGAGGATCGTGACGAACTCGCCGTCGCCGATCTCCAGCGAGACGTCCTCGAGCGCCGTGAGCTCGCCCCCCCGAGGAGCCGGGTAGACCTTGGAGACGGCGTCGACCCGCACGCGCATGGACGCGCGCCGGGATGGCCGTCAGTGGCCGTGGAGGCCCGAGGCCTCCAGGACCGATTCGGCGACGTAGTAGAGGAGCACGCCCCCGAAGACGGCGAGCGCGACCCCCCAGCTTCGCTCCTTGTTGACCTCGGGGATCAGATCCGACGCCGCGACGTAGATCGTGACCCCCGCCGAGAGCGCCAGGGCCTGCCCCACGATCCCCGTGAACGCGCTCAGGAACAGGGTACCGGCGACCGTCGCCAGGCCCAGCACCACGGAGGCGAGGAGGGCGGCTCGGCGCGACGCGCCGGAGGCCAGCATGAGCGAGCCCACGGCGAAGCCCTCGGGAAGCTTGTGCAGCAGCACGGCCGCGAACAGGACGAACCCGAGCGGCTGGCTCACGTAAAAGCCGGAGGCGATGGCGACCCCGTCGAAGAACGTGTGGATGCAGAGCCCGGCGAGGCCCATGTACCCGACCGACGGATGCACGAGGGCGTCGTGATGGACCTCCTCCCCGAAATGAAAGTGGGGAGGCAGCGTGTGCTCCGTGAGGTGGACGAGGAAGTAGCCGATGAGCACGTACAGGTACGCATGGGGGACCGCCTCCCGGCTCTCGGGGACCATGCGCAGGAACGCGACGGCGAGCATGAAACCCGCCCCCAGGGCGAGAAAGTACTGGAGAACCGTGCGATCCCACTGGCGACGGCCGGCCACCAGGGCCCCCCCGACCACGTCGGCGAGGCCGGCGACCGTCCCCAGGATCAGCGAGAGCTCGGGCGGGGACATGCGGGCGACTCCCTGAACGCCATGAATGCAAAGAGTTTTCAAAACGGCCGACCGGCTGTCAAGGGAAACATTCCTTGCGGCCGTCCGACGATCTCCGGTAACGTATTGAATTGCCGGCTCGAACGCGGGCTGACGCCGAATGAATTCTCGCCACTCCCCGTCCTTTGGACGATGGCTCACGGCAGCCGGCCTGCTGTCCGAGGCCGAGCTGGCGCGAGCCGAGGCCCACCGCCAGCCGACGGGGGAGCGCCTGCCCGACGCCCTGGTCCGGCTCGGGCTGTCGAGCGCCGAGGAGGTGGCCCAGGCGCTGGCGCGCTACCTCGAGATCGCCTACGTCGACCGCGCCGAATTCCCGTCGAGCCCGCCTTTCCTCCAGCGGCTCTCGCCCCAGTACATGCGCCAGTACCGCTTCTGTCCCCTGGCGGTCGACGGCGGCGCCCTGCTCATCGCATGTGCCGATCCCACCGACCCCACCGTCGTCGACGAGCTGCGGGGCTCGCTCGGGCTGGACGTTCGCCTGGCCGTGGCGACCGAGACGGCGATCCTCGAGGCGATCGAGCGCTACTTCGGCGCGGGATCCACCGCCGTGCAGAAGGTCATCGAGACCATGGGGGAGGACGAACGGGGCGAGGAGGCGGGCGGCGAGGACCTCACGTCGCTCCGCGACATGGCGTTCGACGCCCCCGTGGTGCGGCTCGTGAACCTCCTGATCGAGAACGCGATCAAGGCCGGGGCGTCCGACGTCCACATCGAGCCGTTCGAGGACTCGCTCCGGGTCCGGTATCGCATCGACGGCGTCCTCTTCGACGCCGAGACGCCGCCCAAGCGCTTGCGCGCGGCGATCACCTCGCGAATCAAGATCATGGCCGAGCTGAACATCGCCGAGCGCCGCTTGCCCCAGGACGGGCGCATCCGCATGAGTCTCGAGGGGCGACGCCTGGACATCCGGGTCTCGACGATCCCGACGCTCCACGGCGAGAGCGTCGTGATGCGGATCCTGGACCGGGCGGCCATCCTGCTTCCGCTCGACCGGCTCGGCTTCGAGGAGCGGGCCCAGCGGGCAATCGAGCGCGTCATCCAGCTGCCGCACGGCATGCTGCTCGTCACGGGCCCGACCGGATCGGGCAAGACCACCACGCTCTACGCCGCCCTCGACAAGATCAACTCCCCGGGCAAGAAGATCATCACGATCGAGGACCCCGTCGAGTACCAGCTCCGCGGCGTCAACCAGATCCACGTCAAGCCGAAGATCGGCCTCACGTTCGCCGCCGGCCTGCGGCACATCGTCCGCCAGGACCCCGACGTGATCATGGTCGGCGAGATCCGCGACGTCGAGACCGCCGACATCGGCATCCACGCCGCGCTGACCGGGCACCTGGTGTTCTCCACCCTCCACACGAACGACGCGCCGGGCGCGCTGACCCGGCTGCTGGACATGGGCGTGGAGCCCTACCTCGTGGCGTCGGTGCTGGAGGGCGTGCTCGCCCAGCGTCTCGTCCGCCTGGTGTGCGTCGCGTGCCGGAAGCCTCACGAGCCCGACCTGGGCGAGCTCCGGGCGCTCGGTGTCGACCGCGTGCCCCCGAGCGCCCGGATCTCGCGCGGCGCCGGCTGCGACGAGTGCCGCGGCACCGGATATCGGGGCCGCACCGGGATCTACGAGTTCATGCTCATGACCGAGGAGCTCCGCGGTCTCACCATCCGCAAGGCCCCGGGCCACGAGATCCGCCAGCGGGCGGTCGCGGGCGGCATGACGACGCTCCGCCAGGACGGCTGGCAGAGGTGCTGCCAGGGCGTCACGACGCTCGAGGAAGTGCTCCGCGTGACGCGCGAAGACTCGGAGGGCTAGTGCCGGTCTTCACCTACCGCGCGTCCGACCGGGCCGGCCGGACGGTCGACGGGACGATGGAGGCCTACGACGCCAACGCGGTCGTCGAGCGTCTCCACCGCGAGGAGTTCTACCCGCTGCGGGTCGAGCCCGCCCGCGAGGAGGGGCGACTCGGCCGGCGGCTCTTCGGGGCTTCCGGCGTGCCCGCTCAGGACATCCTCGCGTTCACGCAGCAGCTCGCCACCTTGGTGGAGGCGGGGCTGCCGCTCGAGCGCGCCCTGGTCGTTCTGGGCGACGTGGCGGCCAACCGGCGCCTCCGCCAGATCGTGCAGGAGGTCACCCAGAGCGTCCGGGCGGGATCCACGCTGGCGGACGCGCTCGCCCGGCACCACCCGCGGCCGTTCTCCCGGCTCTATGTCAACACGGTCCGCGCGGGTGAGCGGGGCGGCGTGCTCGAGCTCGCCCTCCGGCGCCTCGCCGAGCATCTGGAGGCCACGCGCGAGCTGCGCGAGGCGATCGTCTCCGCGCTGATCTATCCGGCGCTCCTCCTGGTCGTGGGGGCGGGCGCGGTCGTCTTCCTGCTCACGTTCGTCTTGCCGCGGTTCGCCGTCATCCTGGCCGACCTCGGCCAGACGCTTCCCCTGCCGACTCGTCTGATGCTGGGGGCGAGCGACGCGTTCGTCACGTACTGGTGGGCGATCGCGGCGGCCTTGCTGGGGCTCACCGTCGCCTGGCAGGCGGTGGTCCGGTCCGACGGCGGGCGGCTCTGGATGGACGAGACCCTCCTCGCGCTCCCGATCGCCGGAGAGGTGTTTCGCAAGGTCGAGGTCGGACGGGCCGTGAGAACGCTGGGGACGCTCCTCTCGTCCGGCGTGCCTCTCCTGGGCGCGCTCGACGTGGCCCGCGAGGGCGCCGGCAACCTCCTGGTGGCGAACGCCCTGGTCGCGGTCCACGGCGGCGTCAAGCGGGGCGAGGGGCTGGCGCGGCCCATGGCCGCGACCGGGGTGTTCCCGCCGCTCGTGGTCCACATGGTGCGAGTCGGCGAGGAGACGGGGCGGCTCGACGAGATGCTGGGGCGGGTCGCCGGCGCCTACGAGCGCGAGGTGCGCGTCGCGGTCCGCCGCCTGGTCGCGACGCTCGAGCCGGCCATCATCGTGGTGCTGGGCGCGGTGGTCCTGGCCATCGTCCTCTCGATCCTGCTGGCGATCCTCAGCGTGAACGAGCTGCCCCTGTGAGGTCACCCATGCCGATCGTCCGTCGCGCTCGGCTCCCGCTACGCGCCCGGTCCGCTCGCCGGATGGGCGTCGGCCGGAGCCAAGCGGGCTTCACCCTCATCGAGCTCCTGATCGTGGTCATTATCCTGGGCGTTCTCGCCGGGCTGGTCGGCCCGCGCCTGTTCGGGCGGGTGGGCCAGTCCCGTCAGGCCGCGGCCCGCGTGCAGATCGAGCTGCTGGGAGCCGCCCTCGATCAGTTCAAGCTGGATGTGGGACGGTACCCGTCCACCCAGGAAGGCCTTCAGGCTCTCCAGCAAAGCCCGGGCAACGCCCCGGGGTGGGAAGGTCCGTACCTCAAGAAAGACGTCCCGCGGGATCCCTGGGGCAATCCCTACCAGTACCGCAGCCCCGGAGAGCATGGGGAATACGACATCGCCTCCCTCGGGTCCGACGGGACCCCGGGCGGCGAGGGCGAGGCCTCGGACATGACGAGCTGGGGCGAGGGCAAGAGCCGGTGAGCCGGGAGCGCCGGTCCCCCGCCCGCGGCGGGGCCGGGATGACGCTCGTGGAGCTCGTCGTCGTCCTCGCGGTCCTCGCGGTGGTGGCCGTGTTCGCGCTTCCCGCCGTCCGCCGGGGAAGCGAGGGTCTTCAGCTCCGGGCGGGCGCCGGCCGCGTCGCGTCGCTCGTGCGGGAAGCCCGCCAGCAGGCGGTCAGCCACCGTCGGCCCACACGAGTCGGTCTCGAGGGTCATGGCCGCGGCGCCGCCTTCGGGTGGGAGGACGCCGAGGAGCACCTCCGTCGAGTGGAGCTGCCCGAGCGATTTCGCGTGGAGCCCGCCAGCGGCGGGGAGCGCTTGACCTTCTCGACGCGCGGCGTGACGCGCGACGCCCGCTGGATCGTGGAAGGCCCCGGCGGCCGGCGGCTCGCCGTCGAGGTCAACGGCGTGACCGGCCGCGTGTCGGTGACGGCGCCGGCGCAGTGACGAGCCCCCCCGAATGAAGACGCTTCGCCGTTGCAGACGCGACGACGGCTTCACGCTCCTCGAGGTTCTCGTCGCGCTCGTCGTCCTGGCGACCGCCGTCGTGGCGATCCTGCAGCTCTTCGGCGGCGGCCTTCGCCTGGCCCGGACGGCGGGCGATCACTCCGACGCCGCGCTCCTGGCGAGCGCCAAGCTCGCCGACCTCGAGCCCGGGCCCCTCACGGAAGGCACGACGGACGGCGCCGAGGGCCCGTACCGCTGGACTCGGCGCGTGACGCTCGACCCCGGGTTGCTTCCCCCGGAACCCGAGAACGAGGTGGGCCGTCTCCGCCTGGCGCGGGTGAACGTGGAGGTCCGCTGGGGCCAGAATCGGCGCTTCGAGCTGGCCACCCTCCGGGTCTGGCGAATCGGGTCATGAGACCGCCGGCTTCGCCCGTCGTCGCTCGCTCCGACAGCCGGGGGTTCAGCTTGATCGAGATCGTCCTCGCCGTGTCGATCCTGGCCGTGGTCGTCCTCCTGGCGACGTCCGCGCTGCGCGTCGGGATGCGCGCGTGGGAAGCGGGACAGCGGCGCGTGGACCTCCAGCAGGAGAGCCGCGCCCTGGTCGAGCTGCTCAGCGAGACCCTGACCGGAGCTTTCCCGTATCAAGGGCGGATCGGGTTGAGTCCGGAGCGGATCGTCCTGTTCGAGGGTGACACCGACGAGGTCCGATTCGTCACCAGCGCGCCGCCGTTCGTCCTCGACGCTCCCAACGCGCCGTTTCACGCCGTGGTCCTGAGCCGGAAGAAATCCGACGAGCTGCTCCTCGCCGAGAGGATCGTCCCGACGGACGAGCCGTTCGGCCCGGGCTCGGAGCGCGTCCTGTCCCGTTCCGTCGCCCGCTTCAGCCTCGCCTATCGGGATCACGCCGGGGCGTGGCAGGAGCGCTGGGACGGCAAGGAAGCCGGCGGAATCCCGACCGCCGTGCGGCTCGAGCTCGTCGTCGATCCCGCTCGCGCGGCGCCGGCGGTGGTGATCCCGTTGCCCCTGGGGAAGCGAAGCGAGTGAGACAGCCGGCTGTCCTTTCGGATCGGTTGCGCGACGAGACGGGGGTCGCGCTCATGGTCGTGATGCTGCTGCTCGCGCTCCTCGTCACGATCGTCGCGGAGTTCACCCAGGCGATGCGCCTGGAGGCGCTGACGGCGACGAACTTCCGCGCCGCCATCGCGGAGACGTGGGTGGCCCAGGCCGGGCACCAGCGCGCCCTCGCGGAGATCCTTCCCGAGGCGCTGGCGCACGAGCTCGACCTGAGCGGCGCCCTCGCGTTCCGCCGCGTGCGGCGCGTCGTCCCCAAGGTCCCCGAGCGCCTCGACGTGGCGCTGAATCCGGGCCGGCTCTCGTACCGGCTGACCGACGAGAACTCGCGGCTCAATCTGAACCTGGCCACGCGCGACGTCCTCGACCGGCTCCTCCAGGATCTCGCCCTCGAGAAGTCCGCGCGCGACGTCATCATCGACTCCATCCAGGATTGGCGCGACCCCAACGAGGAGCACCGGCTCAACGGGGCCGAGAGCGACTACTACCAAACCCTGCCCGTGCCCTACCGCTCGAAGAACGCGAACTTCGACACGGTGGACGAGCTATTGCAGGTGCGCGGCGTCACGCGCGAGATCCTCTACGGCCGGCCGGATGCCCCGGGCTTGATCGAGCACCTGACCGTCTGGGGCAACGGCGCGGTGAACGTCAACACGGCGAGCCCCGCCGTGCTCCGGGCCGTCGGCTTCGCCCCCGCCGAGATCGACCTCCTGACGTCGCGCCGTCCGTACGTCGACCTGGGCGAGCTGCCTCCGGGGCTTCGGCGCGGACGGATGCAGACGCGCTCCGACACGTTTCGCGTCGAGGCCTGGGCCGGCGGCCAGACACCGGCGGGCCGTGTCCTCACCGTCGTCGTCGAGCGTCGGGCCGAGGCGGGGCAGATCGAGGCGGTGCCGCTGGCCTGGCGCTGGTCGGACGCGCAGCGTCCCGTCACGCGGGCCCCCGCGGAGTCCCGCGGAGTCAGGATCCCGTCGTGAGCGATCTCGTCGGCCTTGCGCTGCGGGACGGACGGGTCGACGTCGTCGCCGTCCGCATGGGCCTGCGCGCGCGGACTGTGATCGCCGCGTTCAGCGTGCCGGCCGACGACGAGGCCGCTGCGGCGATTCGCGGTCAGCTTGCCGAGGCGGGTGTGAGGGCCCGGCGCGCCCACGTGGGACTCCCGCGACGCGCCGTCGTCGCGAAGGCGGTCGAGCTGCCGCAGGTGCCCGGCTCGGACCTTCGCCGGATGGTGGGCTACGAGCTGGAGCGGCATCTCCCCTTCCCGCCGTCTGACGCCATGTTCGACTTCGAGGT
Source organism: Candidatus Rokuibacteriota bacterium (assembly GCA_044867785.1). GTDB lineage: Bacteria > Methylomirabilota > Methylomirabilia > Rokubacteriales > DASRDR01 > DASRDR01. The sequence continues at coordinate 14,291 of JBIOVM010000040.1, forward strand.
CCTGGACGGGAGCGCCGGCGGGCCGGTCCGTGTCCTCCTGGTGGCCGCCGAGCGGCGAAGCCAGGAACGGGTCCGGGAGATCCTGCAGGACGTCGGGCTGACACCCCGCCTGGTCACCGTCGGCGTACACAGCCTCGCCCGCATGGCCGACGAGGACGGGCGCGGACGGATCTTCCTCTGGGTCGAGGCGAGCGACGCCGAGCTCGCGGTGGTCAACAAGGGCCGGGTCGTGGCAAGCCGCGCCTTCCCCTTGCCCCCGGACGGGGAGGCGCGAGAGCAGGCGCTGAACGCGGAGCTGACCCGGACCCTCGCGGCCCTCCCGGAGGCTGACCGGGCCGACGTCGCGGAGGTCGTCGTCGACGGCGTCGCTCCGGCGCCGGTGTCGGCGGACGCGATTCCGGTGCGCCTCGCCGCCGCGGTGCCGCCCGATGTCGCGGCGCCGGCGCATGCCAGTCCCCTGGCCCTGGCCGTCGCGCTGGAGCGCCCCGGCAGTAAGCCGTTCGTCGCGAACCTCTTGCCGGACGAGCTCCGTCCGCGGCCGTTCCCGTGGCCGCTGGCCGCGACCGCGGCGCTGTCCTTGCTCGCCGTCGGCATCGGCCTCGCGATTCCGGCCGTGACCTTCGTGAAGGAGCGGCGCGTCCTGGGCGCGCTGGAGGCGGACATCGCGCGGCTGGCCCCCGAGGTCCGCCGCGCCGAGGAGCTCGCGGCCGACGTGGAGCGCGCTCGCCGCGAGGCGGCGACGATCCGCGCCTTCGACGATCAAGGCGTGCGACCTCTTCCCGTGCTGCAGGAGCTCACCGACACGCTGCCCGCCGACGCGTGGCTGACGAATTTGTCCGTGGACCGGAACGGGCTCGAGCTGGCCGGCTTCGCCAACGCGGCCTCCCAGCTCATCCCCCTGCTGGAGGCCTCGCCGGGTCTCGAGCGCGTCGAGTTCACGTCGCCGGTCACGAAGGGCCGGGACCGGGAGCAGTTCCGGCTGCGCGCGACCTGGGAGCGTCGGGGCGGAGGGCGGTGAGGATGCCGACTCTGCGTCCGCGCGAGCGCCGGCTGCTCCTTCTCGCGGGCTTGGTCACGCTCGGCGTCGTGGGCTACGTGTACGCCGTCGAGCCCCTCGTGGAAGCGCACGCCGCGACGCGCGAGCTCGTCGTCGCCCGGCAGGGCCTGCTCGCCCGGCAGCGGCGCCTCGTGGCACGCACGGAGGCGTATCGCCTAGAGCTCGGCACGCTCCGGGAGGAGATCGGACGCGGCCGCGCGCGACTCTTGGCCGCGGACAAGGTGCCCATCGCCGCCTCCGAGCTCCAGAAGCTCGTCAAGTCCACCGCCCAGGAGGCCGGCATCGAGGTCCGGAGCGAGCGGATCCTCCCGCCCGTGGACCGGGGCGGGTACGCCGAGGTGCCGGTCGAGGTCACCCTCGCGGGACCGATTCGAGGACTGACGGCCTTCCTCCACCGGCTCGATGGCGCGCCTGTCCTGCTCGCCCTCAACGACCTCAAGGTGCGGGCGCCGACGACGGGCGCGGCCCGAGACCTGTCCGCCACGATCTCGCTCAGCGGCTTCATCCCGGCGCCCGCGGGCACTCCGGCTGCGGGAGGGCCAGGCGCCTCACCGCGCCCGCCCACCAATGCGCCGGCCGCGCGGCCGGGAGCCTGACGTCATGGGGCGACGTCTCCTGCTCCTCGTCGATGCGATGCTCCTGCTGGCCGCCGTCTTCCTCGGCGTCCGCCTGTACGAGACGTGGAGCGCGCGGGCCCCCACGCCGCCCGCCGAGGCCGGCGCCCCGGCGGTGAGCGACCCTCCACCCCCGCCGCGGGCGGCGTCGACGCGGCCGCCGCTCACCGCCTACGCGGTCATCGCCGAGCGCAATCTCTTCAGCTCGACCCGGACCGAAGCGCCGCCCGAGCCGACGCGCCCGACGACGACAGCCGGCGCGCCACCGCCGCCGGGCCCGCGGCCTCGGCTTCACGGGGTCGTGCTCCTTCCGGAGGGGCGAGGCCGGGCGTACCTGGAAGACGTTCAGCGGCGGCGCGTTCACGCCTACTCGGTAGGCGACCAGGTGGGAGACTCTCGGCTCGAACAGATCAGATCGGACCGGGTGGTGCTGCGCCGAGGCGCCGAAACCTTCGAAGTGCTACTCTATGACCCTGCGAAACCTCGACAATCCCCCACACCCGCTGGCGTACAATCGCCGGAAGCCGGTGGATCGGGTCGGCCGGTGATCCGACGGCCTCCAACGCCCGCGCCCTCACCCGGCCCAGGCGTTCGTGCTCCCGGGCGGCCCCGCGCGCCCGCACCGGCTCCGGCACCGACCCAGGGCGCCGAGGAACAGGAGCCGAACGAGGAGGAATGATCCAGCCATTGGCGCGTCACCGGGTTGCGCTCCTCGGGCTCGCGGCTCTCTGCGGGTGTGCGGCGCCCGAGGCTCGCGCACCCAAGACTCCGCCCGCTCCTGAGGGCGCGCCCGTGGTGACGGTCACGGCGCCACCCCCCGCCACGCCGGCCGCGCCGGGCGGGCCGGTCGCCCTTCCCAGCGTTCCGCCGCGCGCGGAGGCCGCGCCCGCCGCCCCGCCGGCGTCGACGCCCGCGGGCCCACGGCCGGGGGTGGCCCAAGCGACCCCCGGCCGGCCCATCACGCCCCCGGCGCGCCCGGGGCGGCAGATCGTTCTCAACTTCGACAACGCCGACATCGAGGCGGTCATCCAGGCGGCCAGCGAGATCGCCGGGTTCAACTACACGATCGGGCCCGGCGTGGCCGGCAAGAAGGTGACGATCCAGACGTCGGGGCGCATCCCGGAGGACGAAGTGTTCAACGTCCTCCTCGCCGTGCTGGAGGTCAATGGCGTCACGGCCATCCGCTCCGGCAACCTCTACAAGATCATGCCGACGACCGCTGCCCGCGAGCGGCCCGTGCCGACCGTCATCGGCGGCCAGGCCGATCCCACCCGCCGTGACGACGAGGTGATCACGCAGATCGTGCCGCTCCAGCACGCTCCGGCCGATCGGGTCGCGGCCACGCTCCGACCGTTCGTCCAGGGCGGGAACCTCCTGGTCCAGGGCAACCTCCTCATCGTCACCGACACCGCCGCCAACATCGCCCGTCTGCTCCAGATCGTCGGGGTGCTCGACGTGGAGGTCGCCACCGACGATCTCCGGTTGATCACGGTCCGATACGCCGACGCCGTCGAGCTGGGGCGGATCCTGAACGAGTTCTTCGCCGGGCGGCGAGTCCGGACGCCGACGGTGACGCCACCGGCGCCGGCCCCCGCCCCGCGCCCCGGGGCGCCTGCGCCACCGAGCGTCCCCTCGCCCGCCGGCGACTCCGGGGACCGGCCGCCGCTGATCATCGCCGACAAGCGCACGAACGCGCTCATCGTGTCCGGCCGGCGCGGCGACGTGGAGCTGACCTCCAAGCTGGCCGGGCAGCTCGACGTGGACACGCAGGCGAACAAGCGCGTGTTCGTCTACTACGTCGAGAACGTCAAGGCGAAGGAGCTGTCCACGACGCTGACCGAGATCTTCGGGAAGCCCGGCGAGGCCGCGGTGCGATCCGAGCGCCGGGATCAGCCGCCGGGAGCGGGGCCGTACCAGGGAGTCGGCAGCCCGCCGGCGCCGCCCATCCCGCCGCCGGTCGTGACGGTGGTCGCGACCGGAACCGACATCGAGCCGAGCGTGGTCGAGGGCCAGGTCAAGGTCGTCGCCGACGAGCCCAACAACGCCCTGATCGTCACCACGTTCCCGCGCAACTGGCCCCTCATCGAGGACACGATCCGCAAGCTCGACCGGACGCCCAAGCAGGTCCTCATCGAGGTGCTGGTGGCCGAGGTGGGCCTGAACGACGAGAACCGCCTCGGAATCGAGTGGACGCTCCGGACCCAGCGGGACATCACGATCAACGGCACGCCGTACAACGTCGGCACCGTCTCGAAGGTGGACGTCGGCCCGATGTCGCCCCTACCGGGCAACCAGGCGCTCCCGACCCTGGCCAGCCCGATCCTGGCGACGGCGGCGGGGCCGGCCACCGCCGGGTTCAGCTTCCTTCTGTTCGAGACCGACCGGTTCCTCGGACTGCTCAACCTCTACGCCAACTACGGCCAGCTGAGCGTCCTCTCCAGCCCCACGATCCTGACCTCGGAGAACAAGAAGGCCGTCATCAACGTGTCCAACTCGGTGCCCATCGTGACGCAGCAGCAGGTCTCCACGTCGACGGCCACCGGGCAGGTCGTGCAGCAACAGCAGGTGCCCTCGCAGGTCCTGACCCAGAGCGTCGAGTATCGGGACGCCGGTATCATCCTGACGGTCACGCCGCGCATCAGCGACAAGCGGGTGGTCGCGCTCGACGTGAAGCAGACGGTCAACGACGTCGGCGACCCCCGGCCCCCGAGCCTCTCGCCGGACATCATCAAGCGTGAGGCGGAAACCTCGGTGGTTCTCCGCGACAACCAGACCCTGGTGCTGGGCGGGCTCATACGGACGCGGCGGAACAGCACGAAGCAGGGCATCCCGTGGCTCTCCAAGATCCCCGTCCTCGGCTTCCTGTTCGGCGCGACGGTCGACCGAATGGAGCGGACCGAGCTCCTCCTGCTCATCACCCCTCGCGTGATCGGGGACCCCAGCGAGGGACTGGAGATCTACCAGCAAGTGCGCGGACAACGTCCCGGACTGGAGAGGGATTTGCGCGTCCACCCGAGCATCCTGCGCCCCGAGCCGGCGCCGGCGTCCAAGCCGTGAGCGGCCGGTCTTCGCCGCGCCCCCTCCGAGCCCGGCGGGCCCGGGTCCGAGCCGCCCTCGCGCTCCTGGCCGTCACGGCCCTCCTCTCCGGCTGCGAGGGAGGCTCCGGTCAGAGCGGCTCGGCGTTCGTCTTCCTGTCGATCGACGGGTTCTCGCTGAGCGCGGGAACGCTCACGGCCAGCGTCAACTCTTCGATCGACACCGGGACCTCGACGCAGGTGTGCGTGACTCTCCGGAACAATCTCAAGAGCCCCACGGTCACCGGGACCAACGCGCTCGACAACGTCATCATCGAGTCCTACACGGTGACGCTCACCGCGCTGAGCGGGGGCGGGTTGCCGGGCCCCTTCACCTTCGGGACCGCGGTCATCGTGCCCGCCGGGACGACGTCGGCGACGTCGCCGGTCCTGACCGGCAACACCGCGATCTTCCCGGTCATCCTGGTCCCGTCGAGCGCGAAGCTCGACCCTCGCGTGCGCCCCCCGACCCCGCTCCCGTTCAACGCGACGGCGGAGGTCACGTTCCGCGGGCGAGACGGGCGGGGCAACTCCGTCGAGACCGAAGGCGCCATCACGGTGGTGTTCTTGACGGGTGGAGAGGACTCGGAGGCGAACTGCGCGGGGACCACGCCGGAACCTCCGCCGCCCGAACCCGAACCCGTACCGCCGGCCTGATCGGTCGGCGGGCGCGCCGCCGCCCGGCGGGGTCGACGTTACCAGCGGAAGAGCGAGGCCCCCCAGGCGAAGCCGGCGCCGAAGGCCGCCGTGAGGACCAAGTCACCTTCCCGGACCCGCCCCGCCGTGTACGCCTCGTGGATGCAGATGGGCACCGAGGCGGCCGAGGTGTTCCCGTACTTGTGGACGTTGTTGAACATCTTGTGCTCGGGAATCTTCGCGTACTCGGCGATCGCGTCCAGGATGCGCTGGTTCGCCTGGTGGAACAGGTAGAAGTCGACGTCCTCCGACGTCAGACCCTGGGCGTCCAGCGTCTCCCGCATGACCTCCTTGAATCGCCGCACCGCGTGCGTGAACACGCCGCGCCCGTTCATCGTCGGTCGCGCCCGGCCGTCGTCGATCTTCTTCTTGGACACGATCGGGTAAGTCGAGGAGCCGTAGATCTCGCCGTAGAGCTTGTCGAGGATCGTGCCGTCCTGGTGGAGGTGGTGCGCGATGAACCCGCTCCGCGAGCTCCCGTCCACCGACTGCAGCACGACGGCCCCGGCGCCGTCGGCGAACAGCACGGCCATGTCGCGGCCTCGATCGGAGAACTCGAGCATCGTCGACAACCCCTCGGCGCCGACCACGAGCACCTTTTGGTACGTGCCGATCCGGATGAAGGCGTCGGCCACCGCCAGCGCGTACACGAACCCGGAGCACCCCTGCTGGAGGTTCAGCACGGGGGTGGAGGATAGGCCGAACTTCGCGGACATCACCGCCCCGGTGTGGGGGTACGCGTACTCGGGAATGGTGGTGGTGACGATGATGAAATCGATGTCCTCGATCCCGACGCCCGCGTTCTTGAGGGCCATCTCGGACGCCTCACGCCCCAGGTCGGCGGGGGTGAGCTCCGCGTCGATGTTCCCGTCCACGCCTTGATCGTAGGCTGCCTGGACGAGCGCCGCCTTGTCGGGCGCCTCGGCGAGCCTCTGGAGGAAGCGGTACGTGCTGGGCAGCACCCGGCGCTCCTTGATCCCGGTGCGCTGGATGATCCACTCGTCGGACGTGCTGAAGCAGCGCGCCAGCAGGTGGTTGTCCACCACGCAATCGGGCACCGCCATTCCCGTCCCGATGATCTTCGCCTTGCGCATGGCTGCCTTTCGCGAGCGGAGGGTTACGACCGTCGCCAGCCTACTACCCGCTCGCAAAAGCTGTCAAGGATTGGCCAGCCCCGGCTGAGCGGCCGCTCGCGTTGCCCGGCCCTCACGCGCCGGTGAACCGCGGCGGACGCTTCTCGAAGAACGCGCGGATGCCTTCGCGGTGGTCGCCGGAGGCGATCATGGCTCCTTGCGTGAGTGCCTCCCAGTGGAGCGCCGACTCGAGATCGAGCCCCGCCGCCCGATCGATCAGCGCCTTCGCCGCCGCCAGCACCCGCGGCGGGCCTTCGGCGATCCGGCGCGCGAGCGCGTAGGTCTCGGTCTCGAGCTCGGCCGCCGGCACCACGCGGTTGATCAGCCCGATCCGCTCCGCCTCGCGCGCGTCGACGCTGTCGGCGGTGAACGCGAGCTCCTTCGCTCGCGCGACACCGACGCGACGCGGGAGAAAGTACGTGCCGCCGGCGTCGGGGATCAGGCCGATTCGGGCGAACACCTCCCCGAACCGCGCCCGATCCGAGGCGACGACCAGGTCGCACGCGAGCGCGAGGTTGCAGCCGGCGCCCGCGGCGGCCCCGTCGACCATGGCGATCGTCGGCGCGCGAAACCGGGCGAGGGCCAGGATGGCGCGGTTGATCGCCTCGACGCGGGACTGCCCCTCGGCGGCCGTCAGGGGATTGTCCCGCATCTGCTTGACGTCCCCGCCGGCGCAGAAATGCTCCCCCGCCCCCCGCACCACCACGACCCGCACGGCCGGATCCCCTTCGAGGGCCACGAGGGCCGCCTCGAGATCCTTCCGCATCGTCATGTCGAGGGCGTTTCGGGCCTCGGGGCGGTTGAGCGTGATCGTGGCGACGCCGTCGGCGCGATCGGTCAAGATCGAGGGCGTGCCCATCCCCACGGTGCCCTCCTCAGCCGGTCAGGCGCCGCCGGCCGGGGCCACCGCGACGGTCGGCGCCGGCCGCCGGGAGACCGGGTGCTCGCGGATCGCCCAGACCATGAGCGTGGCGGCGAAAGCCACGAACGCGGCGGAGTGGAACGCCACCGTGTCGTCGCCGAACCGGTCGTCGAGGAGCCCGCCCGCCATCGAGTCCGTGGCCGACCCGATCTGGTGGGACAAGAGCGCGGTGCGGTCCCACCCGAGCTCCGTTTCCATCGGCTTGATGAACACGCCGAACGCTCTGCGCAGTCCGGCGGCGGCCGACAGCGCGAAGGTGACGCCCACGAGGAGCAACCAGGCGTGGCGCACGCGCCCGGACCGGCTCCCCGTCACTCGCCGCCTCCGTCCCGCCAGAGCGCTCGCGGCCGGCGCTCGTGTTGGTCCATCAGCCGGAGAACCTCCGCGCGCGTGGGCAGCGCCTCGACCGCGCCTCGCCGGGTGCAGGTCAGGCTTCCGGCCGCGCTGGCCACTACGAGGGCGTCCTCGACGGACGCCCCGCCGGCCAGGCACGCCGCCAGCGCCCCGCTGAAGCCGTCGCCGGCGCCCACCGTGTCGATCGCCTCGACCGGAAACGCGGCCACCCGCAGGACGCCGGCCGCGTTGACCGCCACCGAGCCCATCGCGCCCATCGTCACCACCACGGTGGAGACGCCCCGCTCGACGAGCGCCCGCCCCGCGTCCTCGGCGTCGTCGAGCGTTCGCACGACGCGATCCGTCAGGAGCCCCGCCTCGATCTCATTCGGCGTCAGGTAGTCTACCAGCGGCAGAAGATCGGCGGGAAGCGGCAGCACGCGCGCGGGGGCCGGATTGAGCACCGTGCGCTTGCCGAGACGCCGCGCCTCCCTGAGCGCCCACCGCACCGTCTCGATCGGCGTCTCGAGCTGGAGGAGCACGGTGTCGGCTCGCGCGAGCAGGTCCGCGTGATCCCGCACGCGCTCGACCGTCAGGCGGTGGTTCGCGCCCGGCGCGACCGCGATCTGGTTGCGCCCCTCCGGGTCCACCGCGATCAGCGCGACGCCGGTCGACGTCTCGGTCGTGTGGCCGATCGGTCCGGGCGGAAGGCCCGCTTCGGCCAGCGCGGCGGCGAGCCGGTCCCCCATCGGGTCGGCGCCCAGCAAGGTGACGAAGGCGACCTCGGCGCCGAGCCTGCAAGCGGCGACGGCCTGGTTCGCGCCCTTGCCGCCGGGCGACGTCGCCAGCGTCCCGCCGGATACCGTCTCGCCGACGCCCGGGAGGCGCGGGACCGACACCGTGAAGTCGAGGTTCGAGCTGCCGATCACGCAGACTCTGGCCACCGCATCTCCCCGTTCGAGCCGCGCGAGCCCGATCGCCCGCCGCCCGACCGCCGGCCGGGACGATTCACGGCCCTCGTCGCGTCACGTCTGCTATCATCGAGGTCGTTCGC
>JBIOVM010000041.1:0-46455 GCA_044867785.1 Candidatus Rokuibacteriota bacterium
GGTACAATGCGCGCGATGCGCTTCCTGTGGACCCTGCTCGGCGCCCGCGGGCTGCCGGAAGCGTCGCGGTCCAAGCTCGGTGTCGTCGGGCTCCTCTACTTCATCGAGGGCAGCCCGGTCAGCGTGCTGTGGGAAGTGCTGCCCGTGTACCTGCGTATCCACGGCACCTCCCTTCGCGCCATCGGCGGCCTCCGCCTCCTCGAGCTGCCGTTCTCGCTCAAGTTCCTCTGGTCGCCGCTCGTCCAGCGCTACGGGGACCGCCGCGCGTGGGTGACGGGCGCCATGCTCGTGGTGGCGCTGGTCGCGGCGCTCCTCCCCACGGTGGATCCCGCGCGCGGGCTGACCGTGCTCTTCGCCCTCGTCCTCGTGCTCACCGTCGCCGCCGCCACCCAGGACATGGCGATCGACGCCTACACCGTGGCGCTGGTCCGGCGAGAGGAGCAGGGCGCGGCCAACGGCGTTCGGGCCTCGGCCTACCGGGTGGCGCTCGTCCTGATCGGGAGCGGGATGGTCGCCCTCGCCCACTTCCTGCCGTGGGGCGTGCTCTTCGCCGCCGTGGCCGTGGTGTTCGCCGCCCTCGGGCTCCTCGTCCAGCGGGTGCCGCGCCTCGACGTGCCAGCCGAGGCGCGCCAGCGCTGGCTCGGGCCGTTCCTGGCCTGGATCGGCACGTGGCGCGCCGTCCCGCTCGTCGCATTCGTGTTGACCTACAAGCTCGGCGAGTTCGCCATCGGGCCGATGGTCAAGCCCTTCTGGGTGGATCGGGGAGCCTCGCTGCTCGAGATCGGGCTGGTGCCGACGGCGCTCGGGATCGTGCTCTCGATCGCGGGCGCGCTCGCGGGCGGCGCCTTCATGCAGCGCTACGGCACGCTCACCGGGCTCTGGGCGCTGGGGCTGCCCCAGGCCATCTCGAACCTCGGCTACGCCGCGGTCGCGCTCTGGAGCCTGCCGCGTCCCGCGCTCTACGCGGCGTCGATGGTGGACTCGTTCGCCGGCGGCCTGGGCACCGCGGCGTTCCTCGGGTTCTTCCTGGCCGTGTGCGACCCGGAGCGCGCGACCCTCCAGTACGCGTTCCTGTCGTCGCTCTTCTCGCTGACCGGCCGGCTCGCCGGAGCGGTGAGCGGGATCGGCGCCGAGCAGTGGGGCTACGGGCCCTACTTCGCGCTCACGTTCCTCGCGTCCCTGCCCGGTCTCTGTCTCGTGCCGGTGGTCGCGTCCTGGATCCCGGCGCGGCCCGAGCGCGCGCCGGCCCCGTGAGCGCGCGCCCGGGGGAGCTGCTCGCCCTCGGCTTCGAGGGCACCGCCCTGCCCGAGCCGATCCCAGCGCTCGCCGCCGAGTCCGGGCTGGGCGGCGTCGTGCTCTTCCGCCGGAACTGCCCCGACCTCGAGACGGTCCTCGCCCTGACCGAGGCCGCGCGCGGGCTGGGGCCGGACGTCCTGGTCCTCGTCGATCACGAGGGAGGCCGGGTCCACCGGCTGCCGCCCCCCTTCACCCACTTCCCGCCGGCGGGGGTCATCGGGCGCGTGGACGACCCCGGGCTCGTCGAGGCGGTCGCCCGGGCAATGGCGCGAGAGCTCCGCGCCGCAGGCTTCGACTCGGGGCTGGCTCCGGTGCTGGACTGCCTGCTCGCGCGGGAGAGCGTCGCGATCGGCGACCGGGCGTACGGGGGCGACCCGGACGCGGTCGGTGGCTGCGGGGCCGCATTCGTCCGGGCGGCCCTGGCGGAAGGCCTCATCCCGGTCGCGAAGCACTTCCCCGGTCACGGGCGCACCCCGCTCGACTCCCATCTGGTCCTGCCCGAGGTGGCCGTCTCCAGCGCCGAGCTCGAGGCGACCGAGCTCGCACCCTTCCGCAAGGCGCTCGCCGCCGGATGCCCTGCCGTGCTGGTGGCCCACGTCCGCTACCCCGCGCTCGACCCCGGCTGGCCCGCGTCGCTGTCGATCCCGGTCATCGACGGATTGCTTCGCCGGGAGCTCGGGTTCGGCGGCCTGGTCCTGAGCGACGATCTGGAAATGGCCGCGGTCCAGCGAGAGTGGGGCGTCGACGGCGCCGCCCTCAGGTTCCTCCTGGCGGGCGGCGATCTCGCGCTCATCTGCCGGGACCCCGAGGGACAGCGGGCGGCGGTGACCGCGATTCGGCAGGCTCTCGACCGCGGCGATCTCACCCCGGAGGCCGCGGCAGCGGCGCGGCATCGGCGCCGGGCGCTCCGCGCGTGGGTCGACGGGGCGGCGCCGAGACCCGGCCCGAGCGTCATCGGCTGCGCCGAGCACCGGGAGCTCCTGTCGGAGATCGCGGCGCGCGCGGGCCTCGAGACCGACAGATGACGACATCGTAGGGCCTGCTTCTGGCGAACCGCGCCATCCCGCGGGAAGATTTTCTTTGCAAGCTTACGCGAGATACCGGGTGTAACTTAGCGTCACGTCGGTCTTTCACGCACTCTGACTCGTCCCGGGGAGGCGAATGCGGCGCGTAGTCGTCACCGGTATGGGTGTGGTCTCGCCCCTCGGAGTGGGCGTCCCCGCCTTCTGGGACGGTCTTGTCCACGGACGGAGCGGCGTCCGCCGCATCACTCGGTTCGATCCTTCCCCATATCCCAGCCAGATCGCCGGCGAGGTGCCGGATTTCGACGCAAGCGCTCACCTCCCCCGCCGGGACATCGTGCGCACCGATGTCTTTATCCATTTCGCGCTCATCTCCGCCCAGGCGGCCCTGGCGGAGTCGGGCGTGAAGATCGAGGGGCAGAACGATCGAGTGGGCGTGTCGATCGGCACCGGCATGGGCGGGATCCCTCTCCTCCTCTCCTCGTGGGAGACCCTCCGTCGTGAAGGCATGGCGGGCGTGAGCGCGTACGCGTTGCCGGGGAGCCTGCCGAACATGGCGGCCGGATGGGTGTCGATGCGCACCGGCGCCAGGGGCCCGCTCTTCAGCCCGACCACCGCCTGCGCGGCGAGCACGCAGGCCATCGGCGATGCGTTCCGGGTGATCCAGCGCGGCGAGGCCGACGTGATGCTGGCCGGCGGGACGGACTCGCTGATCCACCCGCTCGTGATCGCGGGCTTCTCCGCGATCCGGGCGCTGTCCACCCGTAACGACGCGCCCGCCCTCGCCAGCCGGCCGTTCGACAAGGACCGCGACGGCTTCGTCCTGGCGGAGGGGGCGGCGATCCTCGTCCTGGAAACCCTCGAGTCGGCCGAGGCGCGCGGGGCGCGGGTCCAGGCCGAGGTGCTCGGCTACGGGATCTCGGCCGACGCCCACCACCCCACCGCCTCGTCGTCCGAAGGGCCGGCCCGGGCCATGCGGCTCGCGCTGGCCGACGCCCGCCTCGCTCCGGAGGCGGTCGAGTACATCAACGCGCACGGGACGTCGACCACGCTCAACGACCAGCACGAGACGGAGGCCATCAAGGCCGTGTTCGGCGACCACGCGCGACGCCTGGCGGTCAGCTCGACCAAGTCGATGACGGGCCACCTCGTCGGCGCCGCCGGCGCCGTCGAGGCGGTCGCGACCGTTCTGGCGCTCCGCCACGGCATCCTGCCGCCCACGATCAACTACACGACGCCTGACCCCGCCTGCGACCTGGACTACGTGTCGAACCAGGCGCGCGCGGCCGCGATCAGGACGGCGATGTCCAACTCGTTCGCTTTCGGCGGGACCAACGCGATCCTGGTCCTGGGCCACGGGGAGGCATGAGTGGCGACGCAAGACGTCGCGGACGCGTTGCGCGAGATCATGGCCGCCCGCCTCGGGCTGACGGCCGAGCAGATCGTTCCGGAAGCCAGGCTCGTGGAGGACCTGGGCCTCGACTCCCTCGACGCCGTCGAGCTCGCCATCGCCGTGGAGCGCAAGTTCGACATCGAGGTCCCGGAGGAAGAGCTCACCAAGCTCAAGACGGTGGCCGACATGCTGGCCCTGGTCGAGAGCCGCACCGGGCAGGCTCCCGAGTGAGACGCCGCATCGCGATCACGGGCCTCGGCGCGGTGACGCCGATCGGCATCGGCGTCAAGGCGTTCTGGCAGGGGCTCCGGGAGGGAACGCTCGGCGTGGGCCCGATCACGCGCTTCGACGCGTCGCCCTTTCCCTGCCGGGTCGCCGCCGAGGTCAGGGGCTTCGAGCCGGCCGGCGAGCGGCTCACGCCGGCCGGGCGGTTCGCGCAGTTCGGAATGGCGGCCGCGCGCATGGCGTACGAGGACGCGGGCTTGCCGGCCGTGCGGGCCGCCAGCGGCTTCGCCGTGTGCGTGGCGAGCGGTGCCAGCGCGGTGGCCGAGTTCCAGGAGGTTCTCGATCGGCTGCAGGGCCGGCCGATGCGCCGCCGCGACGCCTCGATGGTCGTCGAGAGCATCGGGCACGCGCTGACGAACTACGCGGCCGTGGATCTCGGCCTGCGGGGGCAGACGATGACGCTCGGGTCGGGATGCGCCTCCGGCGTGGATGCGATCCAGTGGGCGTGCGCGCAGATCGAGGCGGGCCGGATCGAGGGCGCGCTGGTCGGCGCCGCCGACGCGCCCCTCGCCACCTCGGTGCATGCGGCCTGGGGCAAGCTGGGGTGGCTGTCCCGCTGGAGCGGTCCGCCGCCGCAGGCGCTGCGCCCGTGGGACGCGCTCAGCGACGGCTCCGTCCTGGGCGAGGGCGCCGGCATGTACGTGCTGGAGCACCTCGATCACGCCCGGGCGCGGCAGGCGCACGTCTACGCCGAGGTGCTGGGCTACGGCAGCGGCACCGACGGCCTGGACCTCCGCACCGTGGATCCCACGGGCGCGTCCCTCCAGGCGGCCATGCGGGTCGCGCTCCGCGAAGCGCGCCTGGAGGCCCGGGATCTGGATCACGTCAACGCCCACGGCGGCGGCGTCCCCAAGCACGACCACGCGGAGACCGCCGCCTACCGGACAGTGCTCGGACGCCACGCCTACAACATCCCGGTCACGTCGATCAAGGGCATGATCGGGCAGCCGTTCGCCGCCGGAGGAGCGCTGCAAGTCGTCGCCGCCTGCTTCTCGATTGCCGAGCAGTTCGTGCCGCCGACCATGAACCACGACATCCCCGCCGCCGGCTGCGACCTCGACTACGTCCCGGGCCGTGGTCGTCCGGCACGAGTCGAGCGTGTCATGGTGACCTCGCGCGCGATCGGGCCGACGCACTCGGCGGTCATCCTCGGTCGCCTGGACCTGACGTGAGCCCCCACGTCGCCACCGACGAAAGGGCGTCGATCAGCGGCCGTCCGATCCCGCGAAGCCGCGCTCGGGTGGTGAGCGAGGCGGCGCCGTGACCCCGATCGTCGGGCTCTTCCTGGTCGCGCTGATCGAGATCGCGCTCGGGATCGTCGTCTGGATGCGGAACCCGCGGCGGTCCGTCAACCGCTGGTTCGCCGCGTTCGCCACGACGCTCGCCGTCTGGGGCACGCTCGTCGGCGTCCGGCGCAGCCTGGAGGACCCGGCGGTGGTCCTGGCCGTCGTCCGGATCCTGTGGGCCACCGCGGCGCTCATCCCCGTCACGTTCGCCCACTTCGCGGTCGTCTTCCCGCGCCCGGCGGGACCGCGGTCCTTCCTCACGCCGACGGTGTCCTTCCTGGGCCTGTTCATGTCGGGGCTGTCCTTCTCGCCCTGGATCGTCGCCGACGTCCGGCTCGAGCAGGCCGGCTACATCCAGCCCGTGTACGGCCCCGCCTTCCCGGTCCTGGGCGTCTACATGGCGCTCTGCTCGACCTGGGCGCTCGCCCACCTGGCGGGCAAGCTCCGGCACGCCACGGGCTTCGCGCGGGCGCAGCTCCACTACGTGCTGCTCGGCGCGGCCCTCACGGCGCTCGGCGCGCTCACGCTCGGGATCGTCGTGCCGCTGGTCACCGGATCGTCCCGGCTCGGCGTGTACGGGCCCTACTTCAGCCTGCTGTGGCTCGGCTTCACGGCCCACTCCATCGTCCGCCACCGGCTCATGGACGTGCGGGTGGTCATCAGCCGCTCGGCGGCGTACGCGGCGGGCTGGTGCCTGACGGCGGGCGTGCTGGTCGGTGGCGGCGTGCTCCTCGACCGGCTCCTGCCGAGGACCGACCTGACGCTGACGCCGCTGGCCGCCGTGCTGCTCGGCCTGGTGGCGTCGGCGCTGTTCCTCGTGCTGGCGCCGCGCATGCGGCGGCTCGCCGACCGGTATCTGTACCGGCCGGCCTACGACGCCCGGGCGCTCGTGCGCGAGGGAAGCCGGGCGATGGGCACCTTCGCCGATCCCGCCCGCGTGGCGACCGCCATGGCCGACCTGATCGAGCGGGCCCTTCATCCGGAGAGCCTCACGATCCTCGTGCGGATCCGCGACCGCGACGCCTTCGGGCCCTTGGTGAACCGGCACGTCGACCCCGCCGCCGTGCGACCGGGCGAGCCGGTCTCCGCCGGGAGCCCGCTCATCCGGGAGCTGGCCGACGGCACGGCGGCGCTCGTGCGGGACCACGTCGCCGCGCGGCCGAGTGCCGCCGAGGCCGGTGCCGTCCTGCAAAGCCTGCGCGCGTGGAGCGCAGAGGTCGCGGTCCCCGTGCGCAACGGGAGCCTGATGGCCGTGATCCTGGCCGGCCCCAAGCTCTCCGGCGACTCGTTCTTCGCCGACGAGCTGGACATCCTGGAGACCCTGGCCAGCGAGCTCGCCATCGGCCTCAAGAACGCGCAACTCTACCACGAGATCGTGTCGATCAAGGAGTACAACGAGCGCCTGCTCGGCCGCATGGACTCGGGCGTCATCGCCGCCCGCGACGACGGCGTCATCACCACGCTGAATCCGGCCGCGGAGCGCATTCTCGGGATCGAGGCGGCCCGCGTCCTCGGCCGGCCACTGGACGTGCTCGACCCGGCGATCCGGGGCGTGCTGCGGTCGAGCCTGGTCGAGCAGGCGGAAGCCGAGGCGGAGGTGACGATCAGCCACCCCGAGGGACGGGTGCTGCCGCTGGTCGTCCACACCTCGGCGCTCCACGATCACAAGGGCGCGGTCAGCGGGGCGATCGCCGTGCTCAACGACCACTCCCGCCTCAAAGCGCTCGAGGAGGACAAGCGCCGCGCGGACCGGCTCTCGGCGCTGGGCGCCATGGCGACCGGCATCGCCCACGAGATCCGGAACCCCTTGGTCGCCATCAAGACCTTCGCCGAGCTCCTGCCCGAGCGGGCCGACGACCAGGAGTTCCGCTCGACGTTCGCCAAGGTCGCGGTGAAGGAGATCCACCGCATCGAGCAGCTCCTGGCCCGCCTGCGTGCGCTCGCCGTCCCCACGACGTTCCCGCTGCGCCCGCTCGATCTCCAGCTGCCGCTGGCCGAGACGCTCGACCTGCTCCGGGGCGAGGCGGACCGGCGCCGCGCCCGCTCCATCGTCGAGATCGAGCACGACCTGCCGCCCGTCCTGGGCGAGCCCGATCAGCTGAAGCAGCTCTTCCTGAACCTGTTCCTGAACGGCCTCGAGGCGATGACGGCCGGCGGCACGCTCAGCGTCACCGTCCGGGCCGACCGCGAGCGACCCGACCGGGGCCTCGTCACCGTGCGCGTGACCGACACCGGCCCCGGCATCCCCCGGGAGGATCTCGCGCGCGTATTCGAGCCGTTCTTCACCACCAAGTCGAGCGGCACGGGCCTGGGGCTGGCGATCTGCCGGAGCATCGCCGACGCGCACCGCGCCGCGCTGTGGGCCGAGCCCGGGCCAGCGGGGATCGGGACGACCTTCGTGGTCCAGTTCCCGGCGCTGGTGGGGGCGGTCTCCGAGACCATACGGCCCGAGGCGATCCGATGAAGAGCGTTCGGGTGGTCTCGCGGGATCCCGTTCTCGCGACCCGCCTGCGCCGGGTCCTGAACGGGAATCTCGACGTCGGGAGCGGCGCCTCGCTCGGGGAGGCGCTTCACGCGGGCGCCGCGGGCGCCGCCGGCCCCGCCGAGGTCCTGGTGGTCGACTTCGGATCGGCTCGCGTCGACGTCGACGAGCTCGCGGCCGCCGCCCGGGCCCTGCCGCGGCCCTTCCTGGTGGGGCTCCTGGACGGCGACGATCCGCTCCCGTCCGGAGTCGAGCGATGCGATCTCGTCCTTTCCCGTTCCTTGCCGGACGCCGCGCTGCGTCTCGCCATCGAGCAGGGGCTGCGGGTGCGCCGGCTCGAGCTGGAGCTCGCCTCGCTCCGCCGGGACCGCACGCGGCGGGACGCCCCCCTCACCCCGCCGCCCGTGAACGGCTACGGGAACCCGGCGGCGCTCGGGACGGTGCTGAAGGAGCTCGGCAAGCTCCTGGCGACCCACTTCGACATCGAGCGGGTCGTCGAGTTCTTTCTGGACGCCATCGCCGAGCTGGTGCGCCCGGGGCGGGTGGCGCTGCTGCTGGTCGACGACGACCAGCGCTACCGGCTGCGCGGCTTTCGCGGCCTCGATCCCGCCCTGGCCGAGCGCCTGCGCCTGGAAAGCGGAGAAGGGCTCGCCGCGTGGTTCCGCCAACACGTCCGGCTGGCCATGCGTACGGAGCTCGAGCGCGAGCCCGAGTGGATCGAGGCCGCCCGGGAGCTGGCCCTCCTGGGCGGCGACGTCGCCGTGCCGCTCTCGGTGCAGGCGAAGCTGGTCGGCATCCTGGCCCTGGGACCGCGGATCACCGGCCAGCCGTACGGGGCGGAGGACCTCGAGCGGCTGTTCACGCTCGGCAGCCAGGTCGCTATGGCCGTCGAGGACATCAGGCTCTTCGACACCGTCCGGTCGCAGCACGCGTTCATCGAGCAGGTGCTGGCACACCTGCAGAGCGGGGCCATCACCATCGACGCCGCCGGCCGCGTGACGCGATTCAACCGCCGGGCCGAGCGGATCCTCGGGGTCGCGCTGGACGACGTCCTCGGCCAGGATCTCCGGAGCCTGCCGTCCCCGCTGGGGGATCTGCTCCACGAGGCGATGCGCGGCGGGCGCGAGCTCCGACTGGTCGAGGTGCCGGTGCCCCGCCACCAGACCGTGCTGGAGGTGAGCACCTCCCGGATCCTCGACGCCGCCGGCGCCCCGAGCGGGGCCGTCATGATCTTCGACGACCCGACACCCCGCCACCAGCTGCACCGGGAGCGCCAGGCCGGCCAAACGCTCGACCTCCTGAACCGCGTGCTGCTGCGGCTGACCGACGAGATCAAGAATCCGCTCGTGTCGATCTACACCTTCCTCGAGCTCCTGCCGCAGCGCTACGAGGACCGGGAGTTCCGGGAGACGTTCCTCTCCGTCGTCGGCAAGGACACGCAGCGCCTGATCTCCCTGGTGGACAAGCTCATCACGCTCGCCGGCGACCGCGACTACAAGGCGGACTTCTGCGACTTCCGCCAACTCCTGCACGACGCGCTCGCCGAGCTCTCGGTGCGCCTGGAGCGCACCCGAGAGCCGCGGGAGTCGGCCCTCTTCCTCCTCCAGGTCCCGGAGCGCGCCGACCAGCTGACCGCGATCCTCTATGCGCCGGAGCGGGGGCTCCTCGTCAAGGTGGACCGGGAGCAGCTGACCAAGGCGATCGGCTACCTCGTCCGGTTCCTGGCCCACCGGGTCGCGCCCGAGGGGCGGGTGGCGATCCACCTCCAGGGGTCCCCGGACGATCCGACCCGGGTTCGCCTGGCGCTCACCGGGCGACCGGCCGAGCTGTCGGCGCTCGAGCGCGAGCACATCTTCAGCCCGCTTGCGATCGCCTCGGACAAGATCCTCGACGTGGGCCCGGGTGTCAGCCAGAAGATCGTCGAGGCCCACGGCGGCACCCTGACCCTCGGCGGCCAGGAGGGCGAGATCCGCTTCGTCCTCACCCTCCCACGAACCAGCTGAAGGAGCCCGGTATGACGGACCCGCGCGTACTGGTGGTGGACGACGAGGAAGGCCCGCGTGAGGCGATTCGCATGATCCTCAAGCCGCGCTACCAGGTCTTCACGGCCGGCAGCGGCGAGGAGGTGCTCGCGGTCATGCCGGGGCTCCGCCCGGACGTGATCTTCATGGACGTGAAGATGCCGCGAATGGACGGCGTCCAGCTCCTCGAGCGCGTCAAGACCCTCGACCCGGCGGTGGAGGTCGTGATGATCACGGCCTACGCGTCGCTCGACACCGTCCAGCGCGCGATGCGCTTCGGCGCCATGGACTACCTGGTGAAGCCGTTCGCTCCGCGGGAGCTCCAGGAAGCGGCCGATCGGGCCCTCGCCCGGCGGCGGCAGCGCGCCGACGCTCCGGGCGGGGCGCTGGGGGCGCTGATCGGCCGGATGCGGGATCTCGCGCACCGGCGAGACCCGGTCCAGAGCGGCAGCGACCTCGCCGGGCTCCTGCGCGCCATCCTCCACGAGGCGCAGCGCATGACCGGCGCCGTCGCCGCGTCCTTCCTCGGCGCGGAGCCGGGCGTGATCGTGCACTCGGACCTCTCCGGCGAGATCGGCGACGCCGTCATGGCCACCTGGCGCCCGGCACTCCCGACGCTGCGGGAGGCACTCGAGCTCCGGCCGGGGCTGACCCGGCAGCTCTCCTGGCCCACGGAGCTCCACGCCGCCGGCTTCGAGGCGGTGGTCGTGGTCCCGGTCGTGGACGAGGGGCTGCCGCGGGTCTCGGCTCACCTGGCCCTCTATCACCGTCGCTCGCCCGGCATCGCGGCGCCGGACCTGGCGGCGCTCCGTCCCGTGACGGACCTCATGGTGACGGCCGTACGGACGGCCGCGCTCCTGACCGCGAGCGCGCGGCAAGCGGTCGAGCAGTCGCTCCGGGCGCTCCAGGGCGAGATCCTGCGGCAGATCTCGACCGCAGTGCTGGTGGATCCGTCCCTCGACCGGACGCTCGCCGCGATCACGGAGCAGCTCCAGCACGGCGCGGGCTACGAGCGTGTGCGGGTGCTCCTCGACCCGGTCGAGCTCGTGGCCCCGGAGGCGGGCGGAGCGACCGTCTTCCCCCTGGTGGCGCAGGGACGTCGGCTGGGCGCGCTCGTCGTCGAGACCAACCGCGAGCTCGATCAGAGCGAGCGTGATCTGCTCCGGATGTTCTCGGAATCGGTCGCCCTGGTCGTGCGCAACGCCAATCTCCATCGCGAGCTCTCCGAGGCCAAGAGCTTCCTGGAGAACCTCATCCAGTCGGCCACGGAGTCGATCGTGGCGGTCGACCCCTCGGGCCGGGTCGTCACCTGGAACCCCGCGGCCGAGCGGATGTTCGGCCGCGGGAGCGACGAGGCGCGCGGCAAGCTCCTCGGCGACGCGATGCCGGCGGCCGCGATGGTCCAGCTGGAGCCGGTGCTGACGGCCCCGCGGGCGAGCCGGACCGTGGTGCTTCGCCTCCAGGAGGGCGACGGGACCGCACAGGACCTCACCGCCACCTGCTCGCCCATCCCCTGGGGCGGGCGGGAGGAGACGGGCCTCCTCCTCATCGTGCGCGACGTCACCGAGCAGCGGCGGTGGGAGGAGCAGATGGCGCGCTCCGAGAAGCTGTCCGCCCTCGGGCAGCTGGCCATGGGGATGGCCCACGACTTCACCAACTTGCTCCAGGCCATCCTCGGCCACACGCAGCTCATCGCGCACGAGCCGTCCCCCGAGCGGCTCCGGCGCGGCCTGGCGACGATCGAGCAGGCCGTGCGTGACGGCGTGGAGACGGTGGGCCGGATCCGGCGCTTCGCGCGGCGAGACGTCGACCGTCGGCTGGAGCACGTGGATCTCCGGGACGTCGTCCGCCAGGCGATCGAGATCGTACGGCCACGCTGGTCGCAGAGCGACCTCGCGGGAACGCCGGTGGTGGTGCGTCAAGCGCTGCAGCCGGTGCCCGGAATTCAGGCCCGGGCGGCGGAGCTGCGGGAGGCGCTGATCAACCTCGTGCTCAACGCGGTGGATGCCATGCCGAGGGGCGGCTCCATCACGCTCGAGACGCGGCGCGAGAGCGACTGGGTGGTGCTGTCGATCGCCGACACCGGCGCCGGCATCCCTCCGGAGGTGCGGCGGCGGATCTTCGAGCCGTTCTTCACGACCAAAGACAGCGGCACCGGCTTGGGGCTGTCGATCGTCTCCGGGATCATCTCGAGCTACGGGGGGACCATCGACGTCGATTCCGACGTCGGGGTCGGCACCACGTTCACGATCCGCCTGCCCGCCGCGCCGGCGGGGTGACGGCGGGCTGCCCGGCTACGAGGCGGCGGCCGGCTGGATCCGGATCGTCAGGCTGGTCCCCAGGATCAGCGAAGCGGTGATCGCCTCGGGTCGCCGATCGGGGCCGAAGACGATCCGCGCGGGCTCGTCCTCGCGCGCCCAGGAGGAGAAGCGCGTCAGGTCCAGCTCCGCGGACTGGCTCCCATCGCCCCCCGTCACGATCCGGAGCGAGAAGGGCACGATCTCGGCCCGGTAGCCGCGCTGCGCGTCGTCCGGGCCTTCGCCCCGGATCCGCTGCCGGCGCACGATGCGCGTGGTGAGGGCGCCGTCGGGCTCGGGGAGCCACCGGCGCTCGGAGTAGTTCAAGCTGGCGCTGACGACGTCGTCCACGTGCGTGCCGGCGGGGATCGGGACGGCGTCGTCCGTGGTGCGGATGCGCCGCAGCAGGAACGTCTCGCTCCGCCCGCGGTAGTGGATCAGTCGGCGCTCGTAGTCGTACGCGATCTCGAGGCGTGACTCGCGCCCGTAGACCACGAAGCGGTCGGCGAAGCGGCTCGGCGCCCAGCGCCCGTCGTGCAGCACGCCGGTCGACTCGATCTCGGTCGTCATCTCCGGGCCTCGCCCCGACATGCGCACCTCGTAGCGCCCGGCCGCCCGATCGATCGATTCGTCGATGCTCCCGCTCTCCTCGAACCGGAAGGCGCCGTAGAGCAAGGCCGCCCGCGCCGTGAACATCCCGCGGCGGGCGTCGACGGCGGCGCTCGCGCCCCTCGCGCCGCCGACCGCGCGCGAGGCGGCCGCCGCGAGCCCGATCCGGAGGAAGCCGCGCCGGGACAGCGGCCGGCCGTGGGCGAGCGCCCCGGGAGCCACGCGGCCGCGAGACGGGCCCACGTCGCCCATGAGACGATCCTATCAGACGCGGCGCGCCACTCCCCGGGCCCGCCCGCTTGCGCGGCGAGCCCCACTCGCCGCAAGATCACGCGATGGGCTCGCGCCGCGCCCTCGCCCTCCTGGTCGCCGCCGGCGTCATCGGCGTCGTGTTGCTCTGGGCGGTGTGGCCGCGGCCCGCGGCCAGGCCGCCCTCCGAGGGGATGGCCGGCGCGACGATCGTCTTCCTGGGCGACAGCATCACGCACGGCCACCGTCTCCCGCGGGAGGAGGCGTTCCCGCACCGGCTGGGTCAGGCGCTGGGCGTGCGCGCCATCAATGCCGGCATCTCGGGCGACACGACCGAAGGAGGGCTCGGCCGGATCGAGCGCGACGTCCTCGCGCACCGGCCGCGGGTGGTCGTGGTGGAGCTCGGCGTGAACGACGCCTTCGGACAGCGGCCGCGGGACGCGACGGTGGCGAACCTCCGGGCCATCACCCAGCGCGTCCGCGCCCAGGGAGCGGCGGTGGTGCTGCTCCACGCCGCCGTCCCGGGCATGGCCGGGGACGGCAACCGGAGCGACCTCCGCGAGATCGCTCGAGCCGAGGGTGCGACGCTGGTCGAGGACTTCCTCCAGGGCGTGGTCCCCGAGCACACCTACGACGGCCTTCACCCCAACGCGGAGGGCCAGGCGATGCTGGCCGAGCGCCTCCTGCCCGTCCTCCGACAGGCCCTCGGCCGCCTCTGAGCGCCGGCCCGGGCCGGCGCCCCCGCCCGCCGAGACCCGCGCCCTCGCGGGAGCAGGACTCCGATGCCCCGGCGGGCGCCGGAACGGCGATCTCCTGGACCCGCTCCCGATCTCCACCAGCTGAGCCGCGCCCGGCCGCGGATGCGTCTCCAGCTTCCGGCGCACGGCCCAGGCACACGCGTTGTCGTGGTGATCCACGTAGCAGAGAAGCAGGCTGTGCCTGGTCCGATGCACGATAGCCGGAGATCGCTGCCGGCCCGCACCGACCAGAATCCCCTGTCCTTCACCTAGAGGCTCCCGATGGACCCCCTTGCCGACGAGGTTCTCAAGCGGCGAGGGCACGCTCGTATGTTCGACGAAGTCCGGACGTCGGAACGCCGGACCGGCTTACCCGACCCGGAAGACCTTCATGACCTCGTCGCCCAGGTGGGTGATCACCTTGACGGCGTTCGCTCGGCCAACAGGATCCCCGTCGGCGCGAGCGCGTTCTTGGCTTAGCCGTCCTTCCGCTTGGCCGCCTGGACGACCTCGGTGATCTGGAGCCGCCCCGGCGAGACCGTGATCCGGAGATACTCGCCCTCATCGGCGCCGGCCGGCACGAGGGTGAGCGTGGGCTCGTCGTCGGCGTTGTCGTCGCGGCGGGCGCCGGCGAGCTTCGCCTCGTAGAAGGCCAGCACCTTCTCCGGCGGGTCGGCGACCGCGAAGAACCACGAGAGGCTCGAATTGACCGCGGGTCCGCCGACCTGCCCGTAGGTCGTGCCTCCCATCGCGCCGTCGAAGGTGGCGGACGGATAGATGGGCAGCTGGCCGGCGTAGACGGCGCCGGGAAGCGCAGCGCCCGCGGGCGCCGAATCGGTCGACGAGCAGGCGGCGACCGAGGCGCAGACGGCCAGACCGAGCGTGACGGTCAGGAGGGCGTTCCGGACACGCGTCATGGCCATCCCTCGGGCGCCGCGGGCACGCCCCTCACCGGATTCCCTTCAGGCGGAGCCGCAGGTTGTTCGGGCTGTCGGCGAAGCGCAGGGCGTCGTCCTGGCCGATGCTCTTCCGCTGCGTCAGGTCGAAGAGCGCCTGGTCGAAGGTCTGGAGCCCCTCGTTCGTGCCCTCCTCGATGGCTTGCCGGAGGGTCTCCAGCTCCCCGCGACGGATGAGCGCCTGGACGCGGGGCGTCGCGAGCATGATCTCCAGCGCGGCCACGCGCCCCTTGCCCTCGGCGCGCGGCACCAGGCGCTGCGCGATCACCGCGCGCACCGTGAGCGACAGCTGGAGCAAGATCGACGCCCGCACCTCGGGCGAGAAGAAATGCAGGAGGCGCTCCAGCGCCGTCGTGGCGTTCGTCGCATGCAGGGTGGACAGGACCAAGTGGCCGGTCTCGGCGGAGTGGAGCGCCACCGCGGCCGTCTCGGCGTCGCGCAGCTCGCCGACGAAGATGACGTCCGGCGCTTGCCGGAGGGCGTTCTTCAGGCCCACGAGGTACGACGCGGTGTCGATGCCCACCTCGCGCTGCGAGACGAGGCTCTGGTCGGACGCGTGCAGGAACTCCACCGGGTCCTCGACCGTGACGACGTGTCCCCGGGACCGCTCGATGCGGTGGTGCAGCAAGGCCGCGACGGTCGTCGACTTTCCCGCGCCCGTCGCCCCGACCACGAGCACGAGCCCTTGGCGCTCGAGCGCGAGACCCCCGAGCACCGAGGGGAGCTCGAGCGCCTCGAGCGTCGGCACCTCGGTCTTCACCCGGCGGAGGACCGCGCCGGAGACTCCCATCGCCCGGTAGCAGTTGACGCGAAAGCGCCCGAGGACCGGGTGCACGTGCGACAGGTTGGCCTCGCCGGTCTCGGCGAAGCTCGTGCGCTCTCGCACGGGCAGCAGGCGCTCGATGATGCCGCGGATCGCGGCGGCGTCCAGGGCGTCGATGCCCGGGACCTGGCTGACCAGGCCGTCCACCTTGACGGAGGGCGGGACGCCCTCGAGGAAATACACGTCGGACGCCCCGCTGGAGACCGCCTCGCCGAGCACCACGTCGAAGACCGTCATGCCCCTCTCCCTCCCGGCGCGGCCGCGGGCGCCGGGCCCAGCGTCGCGCCCGACGAGGACGACTGCAGGATGCCCTCCGCATGGGTGCGATCGATCCGGCCTTGCATGACCAGGTTCCGCAGCGCCTGCTCCAGGCTCTGCATCCCCGCCTGGGTCCCCGTCTGGATCGACGAGGGCATCTGGTGGGTCTTCCCTTCCCGGATGAGGTTGCGGATCGCCACGGTCGCCACCATGATCTCGAGCGCCGCGACCCGGCCCTTCCGGTCCTTCGTGGGCAGCAGGACCTGCGAGACGACGCCCTGGAGCGCCTCGGCCAGCTGCACCCTGACCTGCTGCTGCTGGGCCGGGGGAAAGGCGTCGATCACGCGGTCCACCGTCTTGGGCGCGCTCTTCGTGTGGAGGGTGCCCAGGACGAGGTGGCCCGTCTCGGCGGCCGTCAGCGCCAGGCTGATCGTCTCGAGATCCCGCAGCTCGCCCACCAGGATGACGTCGGGGTCCTCGCGGAGCGCCGCCCGCAGCGCGGTCGCGAACGACTTCGTGTGCGAGCCGATCTCCCGCTGGTTCACGAGGCATCCCTTGGAGCGATGCACGAACTCGATGGGATCCTCCAGCGTGACGATGTGCTTCTTCTGGCTCGAGTTCACGAGATCGATCATCGCGGCGAGCGTCGTCGACTTCCCGGAGCCGGTCGGGCCGGTCACGAGCACCAGGCCGTTCTCCCGGAGCGCCAGGGTCTGGACCACCTCCGGCAGCCCGAGCTCCTGGAACGATCGGATCTGGGTGGGAATGACCCGGAACACGGCCGCCTCGCCGTTGCGTTGGTTGAACACGTTGACGCGGAACCGCGCGACCTCTCCGACCTCGATGGCGAAGTCGAGGTCGCGGTGCTCCTCGAACAGCCGTCGCTGGTCGTCGTTCAGGATCTCGTAGATCATCCGGTGGACGCCATCCCGGGTGAGCGGCTGATCCTCGATGGTCGTGAGGTGACCGTGGAGCCGCATCAGCGGAGGAGACCCGGCCGAGAGGTGCAAGTCCGAGCCGCCCCGCTCCTTCGTCTGGATCAAAAGGTCGGCGACGTCCATGGGTCCTTTCGCTCGACGAGGTCCCGGCGAAGCGCCGGGGTGAAAGGCACGACATCGATCCTCAGCGCGTCGCCGCTTCGCTGCACGTCGACGACGCCTCGGGTCATCGCCAGCAGCGGGCCCCGCAGGTCGAGAGCCGCCAGGTACGCAAGCGCGCTGCGTGCGGAGCCGAGGGGGAGGCCGGCCAGGACGAGGGCCCCGTGCTCGGCGCCGGCCAGCGCGGCGACGGCCAAGGCCGGCGCGGCAATGTCCTCGACGGCGATCACGTCCGCCGGCTGGGCGAGCGCGGCGGCCGCCTCCGCCTCGAAGGACGGCCCCAGCGCGACCTGCAGGAACCCGGGCACCACGTACGACGCCTGCCGCTCGAGCGTCATCACCCGCCGCCCCGCGGTGGCGGCCGAGCGGGCGAGCGCGTAGAGCGCGGTGGCCCGGGCTCGCACGTCTGGGCCGGCGACGATCACGAGCCCGCCCGGGCCGATCGCGTCGCCCTCGAGGCCGGTGAGCTCCTCCAGCAGCCGTCGGACGGAACCCGGCACACCGAGCGTGTCGAGCGTCGGCGCTTCGACGCTGGCCGGCCGGAAGCGGACGGCGATGGTCTCGCCGGAAAGCGTCGGCAGGAAGTAGAACTCCAGCTCCATCTCGCGGCCGTCCAGGCGCGTTCGGACGCGAGCCTCCCGCGGGCCGCTCTCCCCGCGAAGCCCCGCCAGCAGCCGAAGCCGGAACGTGATGGGCGCCAGCAGCTCGCGGTCGAACCACGCCCGATCGAGGACCCGTCCGTCGATCCGGACGCGGACGAGCACGCCGCTGGGGGCCGGGTCCAGGTACAGCTCGCTCGCGCGAGAGCGGGCCGCATCCAGCAGGAGAGCGAACGCCTGGCTCACGCCCGTGAGATCCAGGACGGCGCCCTGCCCGTTGCCGCCGTTGCCCGCGTACTGCCCCGGCAGGACCGGGGACGCGGGAAATGCCCGGTCGATGAAGTGCAGGACCTCCTTGCGCGCGGCCAGGGCGACCGTCACGCGTGAGCCGGTCAGCGCCTCGAGCTCGATGGCCGCTTGGCGATTCGTGGGATCGGCCAGCAACACCGTCAGCTCGTCGCCCACCCGCAGCACGGGCACCGCCTCGTGTCGCCGCAGGACCGATTCGGGCAGGGCCCGCGCGACCTCCAGGTCGATCACCTCGTCGGAGAGCTCGACGAACGGGATGTGGAGCGCCTCGGACAGGGCCCAGCTGAGCTGTTCCTGGGTGATCGCGCCCATGGAGAGCAAGAGCTCACCCAGGCGCCGGCCGCCCATCCGCTGACGCGACAGCGCCTCGTCCAGCTGCTCTCGCGTGATCAGGCCGCGCTGGACCAGGACGTCGCCCAGTCGCTGAGGAACGCTCACACCCGCGCTCTCCGCACCATCGCCTGCGCCAGCTCGCCGAGGAGCACGGGGGAGAACGGCTTGGTGAGGTGCGCGGCGGCGCCCATGCCCTCGCTGAGCTCCCCGTACGCTGGATCGGTGCAGCCGGTGAGCATGATGATCGGGATGGTGGCGGTGACCGGGTGCCCGCGCAGGCGGGCGACGGCGGTGTACCCGTCCATCTTGGGCATCATCACGTCCGCGACGATGAGCTCGGGGCAGTGCCGCGTGGCCAGCTCGAGCAGCTCCAGCCCATCGCGCGCCGAAAGCGTCTCGAAGCCGGCTTCCACGAGAGCGTCGCCGACCAGCTGGCGGACCTCTGCCTCGTCGTCGGCGACGAGCGCGAGCGGGCGCCGGGCTCCCGCCGACCCGATCTCCGACCCCACCTGGCTTTCGGACACGACGCGCCTCCGTGATCTCGAAGATCCCGCGGGGCCCCTGCACCTTCGCCGTGGGGCCCTCGTGGGCTCGTTCCCGCCCTCGCGGGCCTCGAACCGCGGGACAGATGTGCAAGGCGCATGCCCGAAACGCGGCACCGCCCGTCATCCCTGAAATGCGTGCCGGACTGCTGAGTTGCGTCTCGTCGCGCCTGGGTGATCCGGGGACTCGCTTCCAACTTCGGGTCCGGCGGCGTCGCGAATCGTCACCTCCCGAGATGTCGCAAGAGAGACCCGGGTCCCCGCCTGGCCTGGCCGCCCATGAAGAGCCCGGCGCCGGACGGCGTCGTATCAGGCAAATCCCGTGAGGGAGGGAACGAGATGACAGCGCGCTGGCTGATGGGCTCCTTGGTGCTCGCGGTCCTGTTCGTCGCCGGCTGCATCGTGGTGCCGGCGTATCCGGTGGCGGTGGGGCGTCCGCACTACCACAACCCGCATGCCTATCACGGCTACCATCACGGTTATCCTCGCCACGGATTCCGCGGTCACGGTGGCCATCGCTGGTAGGTAGTCCGCGCTGCGCGCGGGAGGACGCGGAGCCCGCTGCACGGGTCCCGTGCAGCGGGAGACGACGGCCGACCGTCAGGGAGCGATGGGCGCCTGTGCGCTTTGCAGCGTCGCGGAGCGCGCCACGAGGACATAGAGACGGCCCGGCTGCCGCATGAGCCCGGCCGCGAAGGCGGCCCGTTCGCCGCGCCCCCAGAAGAAATCAACGCGCCCGGCGCCCCGGATCGCGCCGCCCGTGTCTTGGTTCAGGACGAACCGTGCAAGCGGGCTCCACCGGATCGAGCCGTCGGCCGCGCGCTCGGGCTGCTCGGTCTCGATGAAGGCCAGGGTCCCGGGCGGGAAGAGCCGGGCGTCGGTCGCGATGGAGCGTCCGGGCGTCAGCGGGCGCCCGAGGCTTCCCTCGGGCGGTCCGGCCAGCGGCCGAAAGAACACGTACGACTCGTTGTGCTGCAGCACACGCTGGCGTTCTTCGGGATGAGCGGCCAGCCAGGCGCGGATCGCCTGCATGGACATGGCCTCCCGCGGCACGTGGCCCTCGTCGATCAGGAGCCGGCCGATCGCCCGATACGCACGCCCGTTGGCGCCGGCGTAGCCGACCCGCTGCTCCCGGCCGTCCGGAAAGCGCAGCGTTCCGCTCCCCTGGATCTCCATGAAGAACACGTCGACCGGGTCGCGCGCCCAGGCCAGCTCGAGACTGCGGCCGGCGAGCCGCCCCGCGTCGATGTCCGCCCGGCGCCAGTACGGCACCAGCCGTCGCCCCTCCACCCGGCCGACGACCCGCTCGCCGCGGTAGCGTGGGTCGAACGCCTCGAGCCTCGCCTCGATCAGGTCGTCGGGGAGCCCCAGGATCGGCACCCCGTACTCGGAGCTTCGCTCTGGAGACGCCTCGACGACGGGCTCGTAGTACCCGGTCACCAGCATGCGCCCGTCCGCCCCGCCCACGCTCTCGAGCGCCTCGAAAGCTCCGCGCACGTATGCCGCCAGCCGATCCGGCGTCGGCGCTTCACCGAGGAGGTCGAAGAGGCCCTGGAGAGCCCGAGCCTGCTCGGCGACCGTCACGCGGCGGGGCCCGGCCACGAACACCTGATCGGCCGGCCGACTCTCGAGCCAGCGGAGACTCTGCACGACCGCCGCGCGGAGCGCCGCGGGATCGCCGTCGTCGCGGAGAGCCGGCTCGTGCCGGACCGGCCGGAGAGCCTGGGCGGGCTCGGTGACGACGGGGCCTCGCGACCCGGCGCAGCCCGCGCCGAGAGCCAGGATGACCAGCGCGGCCGCCGGCCGGAACCTCGCGCGGCGAGCCCCCAGGCGGCTCGAGCTCATCGGCTCGAGCTCATCGACGCAGGCGGTCCCGGATCCGGGCGATCCGCTCGGCGCGATCGTCCGGCCGCAGCTCGATGGCGTCGTGCGGCACGGCGAACACGGGCTCGCGCGGAGCCGGATCACCGGCGAGCCGCGGGATCAGGTGCCAGTGGATGTGGGGCACTAGATTGCCGAACAGCGCGTAGTTCACCTTGCGCGCGTCGAACGCCTCCTTGAGCGCCCGGGCCGCGTGGGTCACGTCTTCGATGAGCCGCCCCCGCTCGTCGCGCGCGAGGTCGAAGAGCTCGGTCGCGTGCCGGCGCAGCACGAGCACCGACCAGCCCGGAAAGAACTGATCGGTGTGGAGGTAGAGGGTGCCCTCCGAAAGCTCCGCGATCCGGTCGGCGGCCGCCGGCCAGCTCCCCTCGCACGCGGGGCACGCGGCGCCGCAGGGCGCTGGGGACTCCGTCACGCGCAGAGCGGCGGCCGGCGGCGATGCCAGTCGGTCACCTGCTGGTAGGCGTGGGCGACGGCCAGGAGGGTCCCCTCCGCCCAGTGGCGGCCGACCAGCTGGAGACCGATCGGGAGGGTCTCCGGGTCGAAGCCGCACGGGATGGTGAGCGCCGGAACGCCCGGATAGTTGAGGGGTCCCGTGTAGTTTCGCGGAGACAGGGGTTCCAGGAGACGGCCGCTCTCGTCCATCTTCGGCGCCGTCTGCGGTCGTCCGGGAAGCGCCAAGAGGTCCACGCGCGCGAAGAGGCGGCGGAGGGCGTGGGCGAAGCGGTCCCCGGCACGGCGTGCTTCGAGGTATTCGACGGCCGAGGTCCCAACCCCCGCCTCCAGGCGCTCGCGGACCTCGGGAATCAGATCCTCGGGGCGCTCGGCGAGGACGCGGCGGTACTCGGTCGCGGCCTCGGAGCGGATCAGCACCGGCCCGGCGTCCGCCGCCGCCTCCCACTCGGGCAAGGCGACGTCTTCCACCGAGAGGCCGAGGCGACGAAGCTCGGCGAGGGCCGCCTCGACGGCGCTCCCGATCGGCGGCGCCAGCAGCTCCCAGAGGTACCCGCGAGGCACGCCGATCCTCAGGCCGCGCACCGGCCGGACGGTCTCGCTCGTGTAGTCCGGCACCGCGACGTCGCAGGACGTCGGATCCAGCGCATCGTGCCCGGCCAGCACCTGGAGCAGGAGCGCGGCGTCGATCGCGGAGCGCGTCATCGGGCCCACGTGATCGAGGCTGGTCGCCAGAGCGACCACGCCGCGGAGCGGGACTCGCCCGTACGTCGGCATGAGCCCGGTCACTCCCGACCAGTGCGCGGGGCCCCGGATCGACCCGCCGGTGTCGCTCCCGATCGCGCCGGGAACCAGGCCGCCCGCCAGCGCGCCCGCCGACCCCATGCTGGAGCCTCCGGTGAAGCGGCTCGGATCCCACGGGTTCCGGGACGGCCCGTAGTGGTAGGCATTGAGCGGGCCGTACGCGAACTCGGGGGTGTTGGTCTTCCCGAAGACGATCGCGCCGGCCGCGCGCAGCCGGGTCACGACGGAGGCGTCCTCGTCGGGCACGAAGCCGCCCAGGACCTTGGATCCTCCGGTCGTGCGCTCGCCGCGGGTCCAGCAGAGATCCTTGACGCCGATCGGCACGCCGTGGAGGGGCCCTCGCGGGCGGCCGGTGCCGAGCTCCGCCTCCGCCGTCCGCGCCTCCGCGAGGATCCGTTCGGGATCGAGGGTGATGAACGCGTTCAGCGTCGGCTCCAGGCGCTCGCAGCGCCGGAGGAGCGCTCGGCAAAGCTCCACGGGCGACAAGGCCCGCGTCGCCAGCCGCGGGCCCAGCTCGGCGATCCCGAGGTATCCGAGCTCAGCGTCGCTCAAGGGAGGCCTCCCCAGCTCTGCGCCCCCGCGTGGGGGTCGCGCGGCGCACGATGGCGTGGAGATCCCGGCGGTCGGGCTCCACCACGACGAGGGCGGACTCGGGGCTCGCCACGCTCAGGATTCCGCGCGGGCGGGCTGGGGCACGGCCAATCCGTCCACGGCCTTGGCCCCGGGCAGCCGTCGAAGCACTTCGGGGGAGATGCGGATCTTCCCGTGGCGACCGCCGGTGCCGAGGATGATCCAGTCGAGATCCAGCACCCGCGCGTCCACGAAGATCGGCAGCCCGGGCGGGAGCCCGAACGCCGTCACGCCGCCGACCGTCATCCCCGTCAGCGCGCGCATCTCCTCCGCGGACGCGAAGGAGCACTTCGCGGCACCGAGGAGGTCGCGCACGGCGTGATTGACGTCGAGCTTCGTCGTCGCGAGCACCACGCAGGCCGCGTACTGCTTCGGCTCCTTCTTCGACCCGACGACGATGGTGTTGGCGGCGCGCTCGGGTGGGTAACCGTAGGCGGCGCAGAAGGCGGCGGTGTCCGCGTGGGCAGGGTCGCAGGGCAAGAGATCGAAGGGCACGCCGAGCCGCTCCACCGCCTGGACGGTCGCGCGCTCCGCGTCGTCCAGTCCACCTTGGGTCGTCATCGGCGGGCTCGCTCCTCCTCGACCGGCGCGTCCGGCACGCTGCCGATTGTACCGCGCGTCGCCGGCGGAGCCTCAGGACTGACGCGGTCTCACCGCCGTCCGGGGCGCGAGCTTGGGCACGAGAAAGTAGAGATCGCCGAGCTGCTTCATCTCGCTGGCCGCCAGCTCCGCGTCGCGCCCGCGGCCCCAGAACACGTCGACGCGGCCCGCACCGCGGATCGCCCCGCCGGTGTCCTGGTTGAGAACGAAGCGGCTCATGGGCGCCCACACGACTCGCCCGTCCGGCAGCCGCACCGGGCGCTCCGTGCGCACGAACGCGAGCGCGCCCGGGGGGAAGATCCGGGCGTCGGTCGCGATGGAGCGAGCCGGGGTCAACGCCACGCCGAGGCTTCCCAGCGGCGGCCCGTCCAGACGGCGGAAGAACACCACCGACTGGTTGTGCCGGAGCACCCGGGCGCGCTCCGACGGGTTCTGCTGGAGCCACGAGCGGATCGCGTGCATGGAGACGTTTTCCTCGGTGAGGCGGCCCTCGTCGATCAGGAGCCGGCCGATCGAGCGGTACGGTTGGCCGTTCGTGGCTGCCGGGCCGACCCGCATCTCGCGTCCGTCGGGGAAGCGGAGCGTCCCGCTGCCTTCGATCTCCATGAAGAAGACGTCGACCGGATCCCGCGCCCACGCGAGAGGTCGCGACACCGCGCCGAGCCGGCCGGCCTCGATATCCGATCGGCTCAGGCTGCCCGG
This sequence comes from Candidatus Rokuibacteriota bacterium, assembly GCA_044867785.1. Classification (GTDB taxonomy): domain Bacteria; phylum Methylomirabilota; class Methylomirabilia; order Rokubacteriales; family DASRDR01; genus DASRDR01. Next base: position 23,665 of record JBIOVM010000041.1, read on the forward strand.
ATACCGCCATCCGCCGGTGTAGTCGGCCGGAAGCCCGAGGACGGGGATGGCATAGTCGGGTCGCTGCCGGTCCGACACCTCGATCACGGGCTCGTGATACCCCGTGAGGAGCACGGCTCCGTCGAGCCGGCCGGCGCTCGCCAGCACGTCGAACTCGGCGAGCACGCGCTCCTCGAGCACCTCGGCGGGCGGGTCGTTGGCGAGGTTCATGATCAGGCGGCGCAGCCCGGCCGCGTACTCCGCGATGGTCACGCGCCGGGACGATCCGAACGCCAGCACCCGGCTGGGAGGCTGGCGGTCGAGCCAGCCGAGGCTCTGAGCGATCGCCGAGCGAAGCGAGTCCGCGTCGCCGTCGTCGAGCAGCGATGGACGCTCCGGCTCGGCGACGGACCGGAGGATCGTGCCCGGCTGGCCGAGGGACCGCACGGGAGCCGCCAACAGAGCTCCGGCGAGCGCCAGGAGACACACCGCGCGGGCCGTCGAGCCGCGCCCCGGACGCAGCGCCGGCCGCGCAAGCCGGCGGAGGGTGCCTGCGAGGATCCGGTGGCGTCGCATAGGAGCGGGACGGCGAGGGCCGTCCCGCTCGAAGTCTAGCATCCGCAGGTCTGTTGTCGTCGCGGGCCCAGGAGCCGGGGTCTCGCGCGCGAGCCAGATCGTGGGCGTCCTCCGCGCGGAATGTCGCGCCCGCGTCGCCGCGTTTCGTCACTCGGGACCGGTCCGGCGGCGCCGCCCAGCGAGAGAGCGCGTCGTCGAACCATGCGAGAAACCAGGGGTTCGAACCGGTCGCCCCGCGGTCCGGGCGGCTGGCATCGCGCTTGTAGGAGGTGCGCGGGGGCTATCCGTCTGTGCGGGCGCTTCGGCTGAGCCACAAGCTGTTCCTGGCCTTCGCTCTGATGGTCGGGGTGGTGCTATCGCTTGCCGGGTGGAGCTTCCTCACCACGAGGCGGCTCACGGCCGAGAACCGGGCCATACTCCACCGCGCACTCCCCGCCGTGCGCTTGGAGGTCTCCCTGATCGAGAGCGTCTCGGCTCTCAGGCGCCTCGATGCGCGCCACGCGCTCCTCCGCGATCCGGCGTACCTCCGCCTCCTCGCCGAACGGGTTCAGACCGTCGAAGCCGAGCTGGCCGCGCTGACGCGCCTCGTGTCGACGTCGGAGGAACGTGCGACCCTGGCCGACGTCACCGATCAGCTCCGGAGCTTCCGGATGCTCGCCGCGCGCGTGCCGCCCGAGCGCGCGGCGGCCGAGGACGCCGCGCTCAGGCTGGAGGCGCTGGTCCACCGGCTGTACGGACAGTCGAGCTCCGAGCTTCGCCGCCGCGGCGCCCTGGCGGACCTTCTCGACGAGCAGAGCGGCATGGTCGCGCTCCTGGCGGTGGCGGCCAGCGTCGCCGTGGCGCTCGCCATCGCCGCCTTCGCGAGCCTCAGGATCGCGCGCCCCTTGCGGGAGCTCAGGATGGCGGCGCGAGCGATCGAGCGTCGCAAGCCGGCCGGTCCGATTCCCGTGCGAGGGAGCGACGAGATCGCCGAGCTGACCATCGCCTTCAACCGGATGGCGACGCGGCTCCGGGAGCTGGACGCGCTCAAGCAGCATCTCTTCTCGGCGATCACCCACGACCTTCGGACGCCGCTGACGGTCATCGCGTGGTCCGCGGAACGGCTGGAGAAGGGCGCCGGCCTCGCCGAGCGCCAGGCGCCGCTCCTCGAGAACATCCGGATGAACACGCAGCGCCTCCTGGGCCTGGTGAGCCAGCTCCTCGATCTCGGCAAGCTCAAGACCGGAAAGCTTCACCTGGATCTCGATCCGACTGACGTCGCCTCGCTCGTGCAGCAGGCCGTCGACGAGATCCGGCCCTGGGCGGAGGACCGCGGTCTCCGCCTCGAGGTTTCGGTGTCGGATTCCATCCCGAAGCTCCTCGTCGACGCGAAGCGGATCCATCAGGTCCTGGTGAACCTTTTCGCCAACGCCGTGAAGTTCAGCGAGACCGGCGGGGTCATCACGGTCGCCGCCGAAGTGGCCGGCGAGGACGATGCCCAGGAGGTCGTGGTCAAGGTGACCGACACGGGGATCGGCATCCCGGCCCACCTCCAGCCGACCATCTTCGAACGCTACGAGCAGGCCCACGGCGAGCGCGGCGGGACGGGCCTGGGTCTCGCGGTCGTGAAAGGCTTCGTCGTGGCGCACGGGGGGCGCGTCTGGGTCGAGTCGGAGGAGGGACACGGCAGCTGCTTCACCTTCACCCTTCCCCTGGAGGCGCCGAGCCCATGAGACGGGTCTGGCCGCTGCTGGTCGTGCTCGTGCTGTTCGTCCTCTCGGCGTGCAGCTCGGCCCCGTGGACGCGGGTGACGTCGTCGCTGGAAGCGGACCGGCTCGTCCGTGAGGCGGACGCGCAGATCCAGACCGGGAACTGGTCGAAGGCCGTCCGCCTCCTCGAGGACGTCGTGCGCAGGTATCCGGACGCGCCGGCCCACGACGAGGCCTTGTACCAGCTGGCGCGCGCGCTGGTCCTGAGCGCCAACGGTGCGCGGGAGTATCGCCAGGCGGCCGGGCACCTCGATCGGCTGCTCCGCGAGCATCCCGCGAGCGCCTACGCCCAGGACGCCCGAGCCTGGAGGGCCGTCCTCGTCGCCTACGTCGCGCGCGGGGCCGAGCTCGATCGCCTGCTCGAGCGGCTGAAGGCCATCGACGTGGAGCTCGAGCGGCCGCGCCAGCCCTAGCCGGACCTATTCATGAAGACCATTGGTGCCGGACGGGGGACGCCGCGAACGGGGCGCGCCGCCGCGCGAGACCGGCCGCGACGCGGCCGGCCGCACCGTGTCGAACCATTTCACGTTGGGTCCGAGTGAGCACGGCGGGGCTGTTCGCGGCGGCAGGACCCGTCCGGCGCGTGGCGTTCATGAATTATTGGGGCTGGCGAGGTCGCACGCTCCCGGACCTGTCGTCCGGTCGACTCCCCGCCCGACGCGGGACGATCCTCGCGGCGCGCGGTAGACTCGTCGCGTGGCCGACCACTCGCCGCTCCTCAGGCTGAGCGTCCTCGACCAGTCGCCGGTCCGGGAGGGGCGGACCCCCGCCGAGGCGATTCGGGAAACCCTCGACCTCGCCCGCGCCGCCGACCGGCTCGGCTACCACCGCTACTGGCTCGCCGAGCATCACTCCACCCCGGGTCTGGCCGGAACGGCGCCGGAGATCCTGATCTCCGAGGTCGCGAACCGGACCCGGCGGATCCGCGTCGGCTCCGGCGGCGTGATGCTCACCCACTACAGCCCGCTGAAGGTGGCGGAGCAGTTCCGGCTGCTGGAGACGCTCCATCCGGGGCGCATCGACCTCGGGCTTGGCCGCGCGCCCGGCGGAGACGGCCGCGCCGCGCTCGCCCTTCGGCGGGGTGCCGGAGCGCCGTCGGGCGTCCCCCTGCCGGATCCCTGGGCCGAGGACGAGGTCGCAGGCTTCCCCGACCAGGTGCGGGACCTCATCGGCTTCCTCGGCGACGACCTGCCGCCGGAGCACCGCTTCGCCGGCGTGCGCGCGATGCCGGGGGGCTCCGGCGTGCCGGAGATCTGGCTCCTCGGCTCGACCGACGCCAGCGCGGCCTGCGCCGCGCACTTCGGGACGGCCTTCTCGTTCGCCCACTTCATCAACGCGGACGGGGGCGCCGCGGTGGCACGCGCGTACGCTCGAGCGTTCCGACCGTCGCCGCGCTTGGCGGCGCCCCAGGCCAGCGCCGCCGTGTTCGCCGTCTGCGCCGACACCGAGGGCGAGGCGACGCGCCTCTCGCGCAGCCGCGATCTGTTCATCGTGCGCCTGTACACCGGGCGGGCCGGCCCCTACCCGTCGGTCGAGGAGGCCGAGCGCTACCCCTACTCGCCCCGCGAGCAGGCGATCGTCCATCACGCGCGTCAGCGCACCGTGGCCGGCGCGCCCGAGCAGGTCCGGCGTCGCCTTCTCGACCTGGCCGGCGAGTACGGCGTCGACGAGCTGGTCGTCGTCACCATCACGCACGATCCCAAGGCTCGGCTGCGCTCCTACGAGCTGCTGGCCGAGGTGTTCGGGCTCCGGGAGGAGCGCTCTTGACGGCGATCGGGCCCGCGGGCGCCGTGGCCCGGCGTATACTCGTCTCGGATTCCCGTGCGGCCATCTGACGGCCGGCCCCGGGCGGGATCGGGAGGACTCGGATGAGGGCGCGGCTGTGTCTCCTGGGACTCCTCCTCGTGGCCGCCCCCGCCACCGCCGACATCGGCTTCCCGCCCGGCTTCACCTCCGAGGTGTACGTGACGGGCCAGGGATTCGACACGTCCGGCGAGCGCGGCGTGACCGGCATCCCGGCAGCCGGAACCATCGGGATCGACGCCGCCGGCACCATCTATCTCGCGCGAACGGGCGCCCGCTTTCGCTCCGGTGACGTCGAGGACCTCTCGGCGATCTATCGCTTCCCCGCCGGTGGAGCTCGCGTCACTCAGGACACCGAGTCTCGCTACCTCTACGGGCCGCCGCTTCCCAACCCGCAGGTCGGCGCGGTCTCGGCGCGGGGGGCCGTCTGGGTCACGACGTACGATCGCGAGCGAAAGCTGGGGGCGCTCTACCGGTTTCTCGATCCCAAGCCCATCCTCTTCGCCGGCGGTCGGCCGCCGGCCGGCGCGGCGCCCGTCCTGCGCCACCCGGAGGGCGTGGCGATCGACGCCGCGGGCCACATCTACGTCACCGACCGCGAGCAGGGCGCGATCCTCCGGCTCGATGCCCAGGGCCGCGTGGTCAACGCGCAGCACGCCAAGATCATGCGGCCGCGGATGGTGCTCGCCGACGAGGCGGGCCATCTCTGGGTAGGCGGTGATGGCACTGCGGAGACGCCGTTCGGCGGGGGAAGCGGTGAGATCTGGCGTGTCGCGCCGGACGGCGACGCCCGGCTCGTGCTGCAAGGGCCCCTGCCCGCGGGGATGTCGCTGAGTCCCGGCGGCGCGCTCTTCGTCGTGCAGCGCCGCACGGGGCAGCTCTTCGCGCTCACCCCCGACGGGCGGCGGCTCGATTTCGCCGTGGCCCGCAGCGGGAGCTTCCTGCGCGGGCTCGCGTTCGCCCCCGTCACTCCCGAGACGCGGCGCGCCGGCATCGCCGGCGACCTGTTCCTCATCCTCGTCTCGCGCTCGATGTGGCTGCTCAACGAGGTCGTCCGCGTTTCGGGGCCGTTCGACGACTGGGTCCGTCAGGAGGCCGGCCGCCTCACGCCCTGACGCCGCCGAAACGCGGCACCGAAACGCGGGGTCAGCCTTTCACCTCCCGACACTTTCACTTCCCGGACATTTCAGAGCTCGCGGCCGGTCGGGGGGCGAGACTCGGCCCGGAAATGTCGGGAAGTGAAAGTCTGACCCCGGCTAGTCGCGGAACTCCTGGTCGAGGATCTCCCGGATGAAGCGGTCGATGGACACCGGGTAGTACCGGACGTCCGGCGAGCGGATCACGCCCGTGTTGATGACCTCCCGGCGGAGGAGCTCGTCCAGGACCAGCTCGACCTGCGCCTGGGGTGCCCGATCCTGGCGCTGGATCCGGAGGTCCTCGCTCTCGAGGAGCACCTTCGGCGCGTACTTGAAGCTGAAGATGCGGGCGACGAGGGCCCGGTGCATCACCTCCCGCTCCGAGAACACGTCGCCATAGGTCGGTCCGTCCGCGCCGACCGGAAGGACCAGGCGCGGGGACACGCGGATGCGACCGCGTACCTCGACCGACCGCCCGGGCTGGTCCCAGTGGGGACCCACCAGCACGTACGGCAGCACGTGGTGCCCGGAGATGATGCCGCTGATCGGCTTGCGGAGGATCTCGGTCCCCTCGAAGACGCTCCGGAGCAGGTCGGGATCGGGCCGGTTCTCGTTCACGAGGCGGGCAGGGAGTCCTGGCGCATCGCCGCCTCGGCCTCCTGGTCGAGGACGTCGACGGCGCGCCGGTAGATCCCGTCGGCCTCCTCCTGCGTCTCGCCGACGGCGGTGAGGCCGAGCCGTCCGCGCTCCGAGAGGGCGGTCAGCATGTGGAGGACGATACCGGTCTGCCGCGTCTGGTTGAAGTGCAGCCCGTGCCGCACCATGATGTCGAACACGTCCTGCGGCAGGAGCCCGCGGTAGAGCTCCGACTCCAGGTGGTCGGTCGCGACGAAGCACTTCCTCCGGCCGTCCGGCGCCGAGAACGCAGCGGCCTCCGGATCGTAGCGGCCGTCCGTGAGGAACTGGAGCGTGAGGAACGGGTGGGTCGTTCCGCCCTTCCGAAGGTTCAGCTCGATCGCGTACGGCGTCCACGTGGCGCCGCGCCGAACGACGACGAAATCGAACGCGAAACGGCCGAGCACGCCTTCTCCCACCAGCTCCTGGCCGACCTTCACGGCCTCGCGGGTGATGAGGGTGGCGTACCCGGGATCGGCCGGGAACCGGCACCCGAGATAGCTCTGGCCGCTGGGACCGCCGAGCACCTGGTCGTGGGTCGAAAGCACCTCGAGCTGCCCGAGCGGGGTGATGCGCATCTGCACGCTCGGGCTCCGGATCTCCTCGCCGATGACGCGCTCCTCGACGATGCCCCCCAGCTCGGCCAGCTTCTCCATGTAGATGTCATAGCGCTGACGGGCGCTCTCGAACTTCATCGACCGGAGCCGGTCCGCCAGCGCGGACGGCTCGGCGGCATCGCCGGGCGCGGGCAGACCCCCGAGGTCGACGACGGCATTGCCGGCGCCCGACACGCCCTCGTTGTGCTTCACCATCGCCGTGCGGATGCCCGGGCGCGACGCCCGCAGGCGCCGGAGCGCTGCGACGACGTCGTCCGGGGTCTGCAGATCTTCCGATCCCAGCGGGTAGGACACCCCGGCGCGCCCGAAGAGCTTGCGGCACCCGCTCTTCGTCCCCAGCATGAAGTGCCGCGGATCGGCGCCGTACATCGGGATCCCGAGGCGGATCGCCAGATCGCGCTCCAGCTCGGTCGTGTTGTAGGGCACGAGATGAGCGCGATCCGTGTCCGGAATGAGGTCACGGATCTGGGCCAAGAGGCGCGGACGCTCGAGCACCTTGAGCGAGAGCGGCCGGATCGAGCTGTCGTACGGGACCGGGTTGAAGAAGCGCGCCCGCGCGTGGGCCGGAATGACGCCCGGGAGGAGACCGAGGTAGTAGTCCACCACGTCGGGCAGGATGGGCCGCGACGTCACGTAGACCATCCGCGCGGTCGGCTGCCGGAGGAGGAACAGCATGAAGAGGAATCGCTCCTCCAGGGCCTGGAGCACGGACGACGGCATGTTGAGCTGATCCAGCGTGATCGACGGGACGACGACGATCGTCTGGGGATCCCGGGTGAGCGTCGCGATCGACTTCCAGAGGGGAACCAGCTTCGCCTGCAACGCCCCGTAGCGAGTTGCGATCTCGTCGGGGCCGAGGCCAAGCGTGGGCGCCGGTCGCTTCTTCTCCTGGGTGCTCATGTGCTCCTCGCGTGGTTGGATCGTCCAGGCGCGCCGGACGGAGCCCCGTCCGGCCGCCACACGATACCACGCTTCGCCGCGCACCGGGCGCCGCCGAGGCCTCCGTGCGCGCCGGCCGGACATCCGTATACTGTGAGCGTGACGCCGTCCTCCGTGATGCCCGCCCTGCGCCGTCTCCGCCGGCGCGCCGTGCTACTCGCCGCTGTCGGGGCGCTCGCCACCGCGGGCACCGCCGCCCGCGCCGCGACGCCGCCGCCGTCGGCCCTCACCGCCGGCGTCCGCGAGACGGTGCTGCCGAACGGGCTCACCCTCCTCGTCAAGGAGGTCCGGAACGCCCCCGTCGTCAGCTTCAGCGTCTGGTACCGGGCCGGGTCCCGCAACGAGCACACGGGGATCACGGGGGTCTCCCACCTGCTCGAGCACATGCTCTTCAAGGGCACCAAGCAGTACCGGCTCGGGGAGATTCCCCGGACGCTGTTCCTCAACGGCGCCTCCTTCAACGCGAGCACCTACTACGACTGGACCAACTACTACGCGACCGTCGCCGCCGACCGGCTCGAGCTCGCGGTGCAGATCGAGGCCGACCGGATGGTGAACAGCCGCGTCGACAAGGCTGACCTCGATGCCGAGATGACGGTCGTGCGGAGCGAGCTGGAGGGGGGCGAGAACAATCCCGGCCGTCTCCTCTGGCAGGCCGTCTCGGCGGCCGCCTTCCAGGCCCACCCCTACCGGTGGCCCGTCATCGGCTGGCGCAGCGACGTCGAGAACATGGGGCACGACGCGGTGCTCCGGTACTACCGGGCGCACTACGGCCCGAACAACGCCGTGGCGGTCGTCGTCGGCGACGTCACCGCCGCCGAGGCGCTCCGGATCGTCACGAAGCACTTCGGCCCGCTCAAGCCGATCCCGAAGCCCCCCTCCGTCCACACCGTCGAGCCGCCCCAGCGCGGCGAGCGCCGCGTGACCGTGCGGCGGGCCGGCTCGCTCCCCATGGCGCTGATCGCGTGGAAGGTGCCGGACGGCCTCCACGCCGACAGCTACGCGCTCGACGTGCTGGCAGGGGTCCTGGGCGACGGGCGGACCAGCCGGCTCTACCAGGCGCTCGTGGAGAAGGGCGTGGCCTCCCGGATCGACGCCGGGTCGCCGAGCCTCCGCGATCCGTCGCTCTTCTACGTGAGCGCCACGGCCCGGCCCGGGGTCACCGCCGAGCGGCTCGAGACGGCGCTCCTCGAGGAAGTCGAGCGCGTGACGGCCGCGCCGGTGAGCGCGGAGGAGCTCGCGCGGGCCCAGCGCCGCGCCGAGGCCTCGTTCGTGTTCCAGACCAACAGCGTGACGGCGCAGGCTCGGCAGCTCGGCTCGTGGGCGATGATCGGCGACTGGCGCTACCTCGAGACGTACCTGGAGCGGCTGAAGGCGCTCACACCGGCCGACGTCCACACGGTGGCGCGGCGCTACTTCGTCACCGACACGCGGACCGTCGGGCTCTTCGTGCCGGCCGACGGCGGCAGCGCCCCGGCGCCCCCGCCGCGAGAGACGTCGGCCCGCGTCGACCGGCCGAAGCGGGGCGACCGGCCGATCCCCCTCCCCCGACCGTCGACCGTGAAGGCGCCGAGCCGCCAGGTGTCGCGCTTCACCCTCGGGAACGGCGTCTCGGTGATCGTCCAGGAGAGCCGTGCGACGCCGACCTTCGCGCTCCGGGCGAGCGTCGCGGCGGGCGGACTGGTGGAGCCGCGCGATCGGCTCGGCGTCGCCGGAATGACCGCGTCCATGCTCACACGCGGCACAGAGCGGCGGACCGCTCTCGAGTTCGCGACGGCGCTCGAGGACGTCGGCGCGGCGCTCGGCGCGGGAGCCGACTCGCTCGTCACCACGGTCACCGGGCATGCGCTCACGCGCGACTTCGACCTGGTGATGGATCTCTTCGCGGAGATGCTGCGCCAGCCCGCGTTCCCGGCGGCGGACGTCGAGCGGCTCAGGGGCGAGGCCCTGGCCGGGATCGCCCAGGCCAAGACCAACCCGGACCGCGTCGCCGACCGGGCCTTCGAGCGGATCGTGTATCCCGTCGGCCACCCGCTCCGGCCCGAGACGTTCGAGGAGACGGAAGCGGCGATCGCCCGCCTCACGCGAGACGACCTCGTCGCCTTCCACAGCCGGCAGTACGGCCCCGACCGCATGATCGTGGTCGTGGTCGGCGACGTCACGACCGACCGCGTGCGGGAGGCGCTCGAGAAGCGCCTCGGCGACTGGCCCCGGAACGCGGCCGCGCAGGCCCTCGTGCCGCCCGACCTGCCGATCCAGGCCGCGCCCGCCGCGGCGGAGATCCCCATCCCCGACAAGAGCCAGACCTCGATCGTGTGGGGCCACGCGGGCGGGCTCCGGCGCCAGGATCCGGACTTCTACGCCGCGCAGGTCATGAGCCTGATCCTGGGCGGCGGCGCGCTGGTCAGCCGGCTCGGCACCGCAATCCGCGACGAGCAGGGCCTGGCGTACTCGGTGTACAGCTACTTCGACGCGAGCCTCTACCCCGGACCGTTCCGCACGATCCTCGGGACGAACCCGACCAACGCCAAGAAGGCGGTGGCGGCGCTCGAAGCGGAGATCCAGCGAATCCGGCGGGACGGCGTGACGGCCCGCGAGGTCGACGAGGCGGTCGCCTACCTCACCGGTCGATTCCCGCTGCGTCTGGAGACCAACGCGGGCGTCTCCGAGATCCTGTGGGCGATGGAGTTCTACGCCCTCGGCGACGACTACATCGACCGCTACGCCGGCTACTACCGCGCCGTCACCGCCGCCCAGGTGAACGAGGCCGCGCGCGCCCACCTCCACCCCGACCGGGCGACGGTCGTCCTGTCCGGGCCTCTGCCGTAGCCGCCCGCGGCGCGTCGGTCGCGCTCGCCGCCGCCCTGTTTCTCGGCCCCGCCGGCCTCGGGGTCGCCTCCGACACGGTCGACGCGACGCGGCTCGCCGTGCATCCCCACGGTCGATTCCCCCTCGCCGTCCATCTCGTGCCGGCGCCGGACCCCAGCCTGGAGGCTTCGGTGCGCCGCGCGGTCGACGATTGGAACGCAGTCTCGCGGGAAGCGCTCAGCGGCGTCGAGGTATTCCGCTGGCTCGAGCGGGAAGAGGGCGCGGACGTCGTCGTGCGCTTCGTCCCTGCCGCGCGCGATCAGCCGCTCGGCTACGCGCACCTCGACACGGACGACGCGGGCGCGATCCGCCTGCCGGTCACGGTCGACCTGGCCGAGCCGGCGGCGATGGGCGAGACGTCGCGCGAGACCGTGCTGTTCCAGGTCGCCGCACACGAGCTGGGCCACGCGCTCGGACTCTCCCACGCGAGCGACCCGGGCTCGATCATGTGCTGCCAGCGCGGCGCCGTGAACCTCGGCGACCCCGCGGTCCGCGCCCGCTACGTCGAGGCCCGCCGGCGGCCCGACGTGCGCTCCGCGCTCGAGGCGCTCTTGGAGCTTTACCCGCGCTCCAGGGAGCCGTAGCGTGAATTCACGACGAGCGCGGCTGGCCGAATAGCAGGTCTACCGAGATTCTCGCGTGATCACGATACTGGCGGCCACCCCCGTGCCCTGGCAGCTCGCGCCCCGGTAGGACGCGGCGAGTCTCGCGCCGCCGTCGTCGATCGCTCCGAGCCCGCTCAACTCCGCTGGACACGGTGAGTCCTGGCGCACCCGGAAGGTGAAGCGCGTGCGGTCCAGCACGGTTCCCGTCAGGGTGCCGGACGCGGACGGGGTGGACCACGTTCCGGAAAGCTCGCGGCCGACTTGTACCATCGCCAACGTCACACGAGCGGAGTACGTGGAGTTGTCGGTGCGTGTGCCGGTGACGGTGCCGCGGTAGCTTCCGCTGAGATCGACGAGGTCTGCGGCCGCGCCTGACGGCGCCGAAACCGGAGTCGGAGTAACCGGCGGCCCGGCGGTGGGGACCGGTGGCGCGGCCGCGCTAGCCGGCGCCTCAGCCTCGAGGTAGACGGCATAGGAACGCCCCTCGATCGGCGTGATCCGTCCCACAAGCATTCGCCGACCGGTCAACTCGTGCAACCGCAGTGTCCCTCGTTCCCGGTCGCCTGAATACTCCAACCCGCCGTCCTTGACCTGGACCTTCCGGCTGAAGCGATTCGTCACCGGCTCGTTCTCGGTGAGGCTGATCGTCTCGTCCGCCACGATGGTCCCCGTGATGGGAACGTCCAGCTGCGTATCGTCGACGCGATAGCTTCCTCGCCACAACCCAACGAGGGACGCCAGACCGTCGGCGGAGCTCAGGACATTGGGAGCCGGCAAGCTCGACGGTGGCACGAGAGGCCTTGCCAGCATGCCGGTGGAGGGATCGAGCTGCAATCTCACCTGAACCCGGACGGCCGCACCTCCGTCATCCGTGCCGATGAACGTCCGGTATACCCTGATAGCATGCAGCGTCGCCGCACCCCCGAAGGTCGTGTTTGCGCGGGACGCCCATCCCCAACTTTCGGACGTTGGGACACGCAGCTCCCCCCGTGCCCCGATCGTGCGCCTGAATGCCTGTGAACTCGGGGTGCCGCCCCAACTTTCAACGGGTCCAGTGTCCGTCGCGCGTTCCATTCGCTCCACCTGGATGACCCGATCGCTCGTGTTCCTGAGCGTGATCAGGTAGCTCCAGCGCACGCGCTGATTGTCGGCCGACACGACGCGGCCGATGTCACTGACCTCCCACGTCAGAGGACCCGCCACCCCCGTGGCCGAGGACTTCGCGCTGTTGGCGGTGTCGGACGTGGCGCAGGCGGCGAGGAGCAGTGCGACGAGGCAGGCCAGAGCTCGCATGGGACCCCCTTTCCAGAAAAGCCGGAACAGGACCGGCGCAAACCCTGGCCGAGGATATGAAGCGAGTTACGGCCCCGTGTCAAGTCCTTGACAGAGGCGCTCAGGAACCCCGTGGAACTGCGGGCTTAGCTGTCGAGGCTCGCCAGCTCGCGCCGGAGCTCGGCGAGGCGGGCTTCGGTCTCCCGGTGCTGCGTCCGCGCCCGGGGAAGCTCTTCGAGCAGCCGCAGGACCTGCCCTTCCAGCTCGGCGACCGCGCGCTCGCGCATCGTGAGCTGATGCTCGGTGTGCCGGATCGTCTCGCGGATCCGGGATGCCCGCTGCTCGAGCTCGTCGAGCGCGACTCGCGCGGCGCGGGTTCGGTCACGGCGCTGCTCCACCGCCGCCTCTTGCTCGCGGCGGCTGGCCATCACCGTCTGGCGCTCCCGCTCGAGCGCGTCCAGCCGGGCGCGCGCCTGCCGCAAGCTCTCCACGTCCCGGCTGGTCCGCACCGTCGCCGAGGCCTGCTCGATCGCGTAGCGCAACTGCCGATCCCGGTCGATCAGGCCCATCAGCGCGCCGCGTTCCCCGGCTTCCTCGCGCTCCGCCGCCGTGAGGTGCTCACGCGCCCGGGAAAGAAGGCTCTCCTGGGCACGCTCGACGCCCCCCGGCACCCGCGGCGTTCCCGTATCAGGCGCGGGCGACGAGCCGCGGAGCGCGACGCGGGCCGCGCGGCTGGATCGTCGCCGGCGCCATCCCGGGCTGGCTCAGCCCGTCGACAGCGGCGGCGAGGACGCGGACCAGCCGGCCGAGGCGCACCGCCGCCAGATCGCCACGCCGGATCATCGCGCGGACCGTTTGCTCGTGCCGGCGCAACCGGCGGGCGGTGTCGGGCACGGTCAGGAGCAGCGGAGATCTGTAGACGGTCTCGTAACGCATGCCCGCCGATGGGCAAGATGAATGCCACGGTGGACGATGCCGCCCGCCGGACCGGAATCGTGCGTAAGAGAGCACAGGGTGTCGGTTTCTGCGCGGCCGCCGGACGGCCTCGTCACCCTGGCGCCGGCTGCAGGTAGGCGCTACACGATGCTTCTTACACGGTCGAAGCGATGGACCCCGTCGCGCAGGTGACGGTCCAGGAGGTTGCCTCCATCACTATAGTGGAATATCGTTCACTATCGTGACACCCAGGTCGATCGGGGCGAGCGGCACCGGAGCGGGGCGCTTTTCCACGGGCCTCGACATGGCCGGCCTCGGCGCCCAGGTCCGGGCGGCGCGACGCGGGCGCAATCTCTCGCTCGACGCCGCCGCGCGACGCGCCGGCGTCAGCCGGAGCATGCTCTCCGCCGTCGAGCATGGCCGGAAGGTGCCCACGGTCCTCGTCCTGGACCGAATCGCGACGGCCCTCGACACGAGCATCGCCCGCCTGCTCGGGGAGGAGCGCTCCGCACGGATCCTGGTCCTGCGCCAGGCCGACCAGGACGTCGTGCGGGACACGGCAGGCTGGGAGCGGCGCATCCTCTCCCCGGTGCTTCCGGGAGTCGAGTTCGAGCTGATGCGCACGACCATCGGCCCAGGCGTCGACGCGGGCGTCTTCGCCCCCCACGCGCCGGGGTCCCGCGAGTACCTCGCGGTGGAGCGAGGCACTCTCCAGCTCACCATCGACGGGACCCCGCACACCCTGCGTGCCGGCGACAGCGTCTACTACGCGGGGGACTGCCACCATCAGTTCGTCAACCCGGACCGCGAGGTGTGCGTGTACTACCTCGCCATGGAGCTCGGTGGACCGCACGTCCGGCAGAGTCGCGCCCAGGCCACGGTCGGAAGGAGGCGTCCGTGACGAGCTCTGGACGACGCTCAGCACCTCGGGCGAGCGGGCGTGGCAACGCTGGTCGGCCGCCACGTGAGCCCGGCTCGACAGCTCGCGGCGGCCGTCGACGCGGCGCCCGACCTCGAGCCCGTGGCTCCCGCCAGGCTCTCGGTGGTCTGCTTCCGCTACGCGCCGCCGCGCTTCCCCGGCGGGGCGACCCGGCTCGACGCCCTCGACAAAGCCCTGGGCGAGCGCATCCAGGCCGAGGGCCGCGCGTTCCTCACGGCACGGCGCTCCGCGGGCGCTACGCGCTCCGGGCCTGCGTTCTCCACGACGGCACCACGGAGGGCGACGTCGACGCCCTGGTGGACACGGTGCGCGAAGCCGGAGCCGCCCTCACCCGCAACACCTGACCGGCCGGGCCACCCGCCTTTACACTCGACCCGGTCGTCGCGGAAGATAGCCAGGTTCCGGACACCCATGGACGACCGGGCTCGGCTCGACTCGGCAACGGCGCTCGCGCGGACCCCTCTCTTCTCGCATCTGGGTCGCCTGGAGCTCGCGCGACTGGCGGGTGAGCTCGAGGAGCACCGGTTTTCTGGGGGTCAAGTGATCGTGCGCGAGGGCGACCGCCCGGACGGCTTCTACGTGATCAAGGAGGGGTGCGCGACCGTGCTCGCCGGCGCCGTCCAGCCCGCCGCCACCGACGGCGGAGGAGCGACGGTACTCAGGAGCCTGGGGCCTGGCGAGGTCTTCGGGGAGATGGCGCTCCTCGCCGACTCTGTCCGAACCGCGACCGTCGTGGCCGAGACGAGCGTGATCGCCTGGCGGCTGTCTCGAGCTCGGTTCGAGACGCTGCTCGATCACGAGCGGGACATCGCCCGGAGCATCGAGCGGTCGCTGAGTCAGCGGCTCGTGGCGATGAACCAGGAGACGGCGGGGCTCCGCTCCCTGGGGCACCGGCTGGCGGCGGCGGCCCTGGGTCGCCTGAGCCCGGAGGCGAGCCGCCTCGTCGCGAGCGTGGCCGCGCGCCCGCGATGGGCGAAGGAAACGCTGCGGCGCGTCTGCGTACGCACGGGACACGAGGGAGCGCTGGCCGAGCTCGTCGAGCACTCCGGGCTGCTGCGCGCGGAGGGCGAGGACCTCGTCGTCGACCGGACGTTCCTTGAGGTGGCGGGCGTGGACGGTCGGGAGCCGAGCGCAGCCTGGCTCCGGGCCGCCGCCGAGGAGCTGGTGGGCCATGGCGACGTGATCGGCGCGACCGACCTGGCGCTCGCCGCCGGCGCCGTCGAGGATGCCGAGCGTCTCGTCGACACTCACGAGGCGCGTCTTCTCCAGACCGCGTCGGCGGGCGACCTCGATCGATGGCTGCGCGTGGTCGGCGAGCGGTCTCCCGCGCTCGGGATGCGGCTCGGCGCCCTGCGCGCCCGGCTCGCCGAGCGGATGCAGCCGGCCGTCCAGGCGGCCCCGAGCAGCCGCGAGCTCGCCGCGCCCCTGCTTGGACGGCTGGCCCGCTGGCTCGCGACCGCGCGCACCCTGAGCGCGCTCGCGGCAGTGTCCGTGTCCGCGCTGGGGTGGCTCCTGCCGTTGCCGGACGGCTTGGGGCGCGGGGGCCTCGTGACGCTCGGCGGCATCGTGGCGACCGTGCCGCTCCTGGTGGCCAACGTGCTGCCCGACTACGTCGTGATGCTGTTCCTGATCCTGGCGCTCGTCCTGCCCGGCCTGGTGACGCCGGCGGACATCCTCGGCGGGTTCGCGGCGCCGGCGTGGCTCATGATCTTCACGCTCCTGGCGGTGGGGGTCGCGGTCTCTCGGTCGGGACTCATGTTCCGCCTAGTGCTGCTCTCGCTCCAGCGCCTGCCGCCGCGGTTCGTCCCCCAGAGCCTGGTCCTCTGCCTGACGGGCGTCCTGATGAGCGCGGGGCTGACGAGCGGCTCGACCCGAATCGCCCTCGGCGTGCCGATCGCGCGGGGGATCACGGACGCCATGGGCTTCGCGCCGCGCAGCCCGGGCGCGGCCGCGGTCGGGTTGATGACGTTCTTCACGTTCCTCCAGGTGGGCGAGCTGTTCCAGACCGGCACCTTCACCGGCCTGGTGGTGCACGACCTCCTCCCCGAGGCGGCCCGGAGCCAGATCACGTGGTGGAAGTGGTTCTTCGTCGCACTGCCGCCTTTCGTGGTCATCGGGTCGGTCACCTACCTGTCGCTGCTCTTCCTCTTCAAGCCGCACCGGGTGGGGCGCGTGAACCTCGACGCGGTGCGACTCCAGCAGGCGCTCCTCGGTCCCCTCACTCGGAACGAGATCTGGAGCGCGATCGTGCTGGTCGCCTTGATCGCGGGCTTCGCGAGCCGCCCGTACCACGGCATCGCGCCGGCGTGGCTCGCTCTCGCCGCCTTCCTCTTCCTGTTCACACTGGGGGCGCTCGACCAGTCGGCGTTCCAGGGGGGCGGGACGCTGGGGCTCCTCGTCTACGCCGGCGTGATCCTGAGCCTGGGCAACGTCTTCACGACCCTCCACATCGACCGCTGGCTGACGTCGCTGGTCCAGAGCGGCATGCCGGCGATGGTGACGAACCCCTACGGCTTCGTGCTGACCATCTCGATCATCGCCTTCGTCCTCCACTTCTTCGTGCCCTGGATGACGGCCTCCACCATCATCGCGCTCGTGGCCATGCCGGTCGCCGAGGGCTTGGGGTTCCATCCCTTCATCCCCGTGCTCGTCGCGCTCATCGCCGGCGACCACACGATCCTGCCCTACGTGAACTCGGGGTACGCGATCGTGTACTTTGCGAGCGAGGGTGAGCTGTTCACGCACGCCCAGGCGCGGTGGCCGCTCGTGCTGGAGGGCCTGCTCCGGCCGGTCGCCCTCCTCCTCAGCGTGCCCGTCTGGCAGCTCATGGGGCTCATGTGACGCGCGAG
Source organism: Candidatus Rokuibacteriota bacterium (assembly GCA_044867785.1). Lineage (GTDB taxonomy): Bacteria > Methylomirabilota > Methylomirabilia > Rokubacteriales > DASRDR01 > DASRDR01. The sequence continues at coordinate 40,608 of JBIOVM010000041.1, forward strand.
AGTCGGGGGCAGACCCCACACTCTGGCGTTCGGCCGGTCTGACCCCGAGGAGGTGCGCTGGTGATCACCGAGACGACACGCCGGGAAGTGTTCGCGCGGATCGACCGCCGCTTCGACGACTTCGTAGAGGAGCTCCGCGCATACCTGCGCGTGCCGACCATCAGCGCCCGGCGCGAAGCCGAGGCGGAGGGCGCCGAGGCCACGCGGGCTCTCCTCGCGCGGCACGGCGTGGGCGTGCGCCTCATGGATGTGCCGGGCGGGCCGCCGATGGTGGTGGGCGAGGCCGGCGGGCAGCCCGGCGCGCCCACCCTCATTCTCTACAACCACTACGACGTCCAGCCGGTCGATCCCATCGCGGAGTGGCGGCGCGCGCCCTTCGAGCCCGTCGTCGAGGACGGGAAGCTGTTCGCCCGCGGGGTGGCCGACACGAAGGGGAACACCGCCGCGCAGGCCGTCGCCCAGGCGGCGGTGCGCGAGGTCGTGGGAGCGCTGCCGATCAGCCTCCGGTTCATGGTGGAGGGCGAGGAGGAAGTCGGCAGCCCTCACCTGCCCGCGTTCGCGCGCCAGCACCCCGCCCTCTTCAAGGGCGCGGGCGCGACGATCGAGGGGGCCGGCCACACTCCGGAGGGCGTCCCGGAAGTCTACATGGGCAGCAAGGGCATCCTGTACGTCGAGCTTCGCGTCCGGACGGCGGCGGTGGACCAGCACAGCTCCCTCGCCGCGTCGCTGCCGAATCCCGCGTGGCGGCTCCTGGCCGCCCTCCGCACGATTCGCGACGCGCGCGGCCGCGTGCTGATCCCCGGCTTCTACGACGGCGTGCCGCGGCCGACGCGTGAGGCGCTCGGCCTCCTGCGCCGGAACCCCTTCGATCCGCGGGCGTGGCAGAAGGCGTACGGGGTCACCGAGGTCTTCGGGGGCAAGACGCGGCTCGGGCGGCTGGTCGCCTACTGCTACAGCCCGACCTGCAACATCGACGGCCTGGTGTCGGGCTACACGGGACCGGGCAGCAAGACGATCAACCCGGCCCATGCCTCGGCCAAGCTGGACTTTCGCCTGCTGCCCGGCCAGCGGCCGCTCCGGATCCTGGCCGCCCTGAAGGCGCACCTCCGCCGGAAGGGGTTCGGCGACATCGAGGTGATCCAGCACAGCACCTTCGAGCCGGGCGCCTCGCCGGTCTCCTCGGGCATCGGGCGCGCCCTCATGGCCGCGTGCCAGGACGTCTACGGGCGCCCGCCGGCGGTCTTCCCCTGGATGGGGGGCTCCTCGTCGACCTACTTCTACACGAGCCGCGGCACCCCGGCCGCGCTGCCGCCCGGCGTCGGCTACAGCGGGAGCCTCATCCACGCGCCCAACGAGCACGTCCGGCTCGATGACGCGCGCCGCGCCATCAAGGCCTTCGCCGCCCTCTTCCTACGGGGTCAGACTTTCACTTCCCGACAATCCTGACCGGCCGACGGGATCGAGGCGGGATCCCGGACGGGCGGGGCGGTGGAATGTCGGGAAGTGAAAGTCTGACCCCGTCAGTCGCTGGCAAGCTTGCCGTTGTAGCCCCAGTGCGACTTCTCGACGTCCTGGAAGACGATGTGGACCTGGTCGGCGGTGGTCTTGCCGATGCGGACCATCGCGTCGGTGATGGCCGCCGTGATCTCCCGGCGCTGCTCCGCCGTGCGTCCGGCGTACCACTGGATCGTGATGTTCGGCATGTCTCCTCCTCCTGGGCTTGGCCCGTGCCGAGTTGTACCACATCGGCCGCGGTCTCCGCCCGCGACCGGCCGCCGGGCTCCGCCTTTGGCTCATCGACCCGCGCGCACGATGCTACTCTTACCGACAAGAGCCACCGAGGAGCGGACGATCCGGAACGGGCGCGGCGCGAAGACCACTCTGGTCCTGCTCGTGCGTCATGGGCAGACCTCGACGACGGGCGTCACGCTGCCCGGCCGGGCGCCCGGTCTGCACCTGGCGGATCGAGGACGCCAGGAGGCGGACGAGGCGGCCGCGCGGATCGCGCGGCTCCCGCGGATCGCCGCCGTGTACTCCTCGCCCCTCGAGCGCGCCCACGAGACGGCGACGCCGATCGCGTCCGCCTGCGGGCTGACGGTCGCGGTCGAGCCCGGGCTCCTCGAATGCGACTACGGCGAGTGGACGGGCCTCGCGCTGAAAGACCTCCGCCGGCGTCCGGAATGGAAGGTGATCCAACGCTATCCCAGCGGGTTCCGGTTTCCCGGCGGCGAGTCGCTGGCCGAGATGCAGACCCGGGTCACCGGCGCGCTCGGGCGCCTGGTCGCGGCGCATCCGGGGCAGACCATCGTGGCGGTCTCCCACGCCGATCCCATCAAGGCGGCCGTGGCGGACGCGCTGGGCACGCACCTGGACCTCTTCCAGCGCATCGCGATCTTCACCGCCTCGATCTCGGCCGTCGCCTACGGGCCGGGCGGGCCCACTGTTCTGGCCGTCAACGCGAAGGGCGGCGACCTCGCCTCCCTCGCGGGACACTGAGGCGCGCCATGCCGTCGCCGAACTAGCCGAGCGCCGACACCCTCGATGAGCGACTCCTTCGAGTTCGCGGAGCCCGATCTCTTCACCGTCGGGACCATCGGCCCCCCCGGCCAGCGAGTCTTCTACCTGCAGGCGCGCGAGGGGGACCAGCTCGTCACGCTCAAGTGCGAGAAGGAGCAGGTGCGCGTGCTGGGCGAGTACCTGGGCCGCCTCCTCGAGCGGCTGACGGCGGCGGGAGCGACGCCCGCCCGCGACCTCACGCTGGTCGAACCGGTCACGCCCGCCTGGATCGTCGGCTCGATCGGCGTCGGCTACGACGAGGGGTCGGACCGCGTGGTCCTGGTGATCGAGGAGGTCCGTCAGGACGACGAGTCCGAGGACGCCGAAGACGCCGCCGAGGAGGAGACCGCCGCCGAAGAGCCCGATGAGGAGACCGAGGGCGAGACCGAGGGCGAGGAAGACGGCGAGGACGAGGGCGAGCAGGGCGACCGCGCCTCGGGCCGCGTGCGCCTCACGCGCGCCCAGGTGGCCGCGTTCGTGGAGCGAGCGCGGGCCCTGGTCGAGGCCGGCCGCCCCACGTGCCGTCTCTGCGGGCGGCCGATGAACCCGGGCGGGCATCGCTGCGCCCGTACCAACGGACACGGCGCCGACTGACGTGGAAGCCGAAGTGAAGCCCGAGGCGTCCGCGCGCGCGACGCTCGACCTCTTCGCCCGCGGGGAGATCGCCGTCAAGGGGCGCCTCCCCTGGGCGTCGAACGCGACCTTCCTGGTCGAGGTGACGCGCAAGCGCGCGAGCGCCCTCGGCGTGTACAAGCCGCAGCGCGGGGAGCGGCCGCTCTGGGATTTCCCGCGGGGACTCTACCGCCGCGAGGTGGCGGCCTATCGCCTCTCCGAGGCCCTCGGGTGGGGCCTGGTCCCGCTGACGCTCGAGCGCGAAGGCCCGTACGGCCCGGGCTCCATCCAGCTGTTCGTCGACGCCGAGTTCGAGGAGCACTACTTCACGCTGCGCGAGCGCCCGGAGCATCGCGCGGCGCTCGCGCGGCTCTGCGCCTTCGACCTCGTCACGAACAACGCCGACCGCAAGAGCGGGCACTGCCTGCTCGGACGTGACGGCCGGCTCTACGCGATCGACAACGGCCTCTGCTTCCACGCCGAGCCGAAGCTCCGGACCGTGGTCTGGGACTTCGCCGGCGACCCGGTGCCCGAGGAGATCCGTGCGGACGTGAGCCGGCTCGCCGCGAACGACCTGCCCGGCGGGCTCGCCGAGCTGCTCCCGGCCGAGGAGCGGACGGCGCTCGTCCGGCGCGCTCGCGCGCTCGGCAACGCCGAGCGCTTCCCCGAGGATCCGACCGGGATGCGATATCCTTGGCCCCTGGTCTGATCCGCTGAACGTCCGGAGCCCCGACGAGCGAGACGCACACTCCCAACCCCGAGGAGAGAATCCCGATGGCCGTGAAGCTGATGGGCGCCGAGGTCAAGCGCAAGGAAGACCCTCGTCTGATCACCGGCGCGTCGACGTACACCGGCGACCTGACCATGGCGGGCCTCCACTACGTGGCATTCGTCCGGAGCCCGCATGCCCACGCGCGCATCCGCAGGATCGACGCGTCGGCGGCGCTCCGTCGCCCCGGCGTCGTCAAGGTGGTGACGGGCGCCGACCTCAAGCCTCACTGTGGCCCCGTCCCGGTCGACCAGGCGTCGACCGAGGGCGGTGAAGGTCAAACCTCGATCGGGCGGAAGCACTACCCGCTCGCCATCGACCGCGTCCGCCACGTGGGCGAGATCGTGGCGGCCGTCATCGCCGCGACGGAGGCGCTCGCCGTCGACGCCGTGTCCGACGTCTCGGTGGACTGGGAGCCCTTGCCCGCGGTCAGCGACCCGCTCGAGGCCCGGAAGGAGGGGGCGCCTCAGATCCACGACGACGCCCCGAGCAACGTGGAGCACGAGAACCGCATCGCCGCCGGCGACACGGACAAGGCCTTCGCGAAGGCGTTCAAGGTGGTCCGCCAGCGGATGGTCAGCCAGCGGCTCTGCGGCGTGCCCATGGAGGGGCGCGCCGTGCTGGTGGCCCCCGACTCCACCACCGGCGGCCTGGCCGTCTGGGCGACCACCCAGGCGCCCCATGGCTTCCGGAACGGGCTGGCGACGATCCTCGGGCTCGAGCAGAACCAGATCCGCGTCATCGCGCCCGAGGTCGGCGGCGGGTTCGGCGTGAAGTTCGGCGTCTACCCGGAGGACGCCGCCTTGGCCGCCATGGCCAAGGTCTTCCGCCTGCCGCTCCGCTGGGTCGAGACGCGCGTCGAGCACATGGTCGCCACCACCCATGGGCGCGCCCACGTGACCGACGTCGAGGCGGCGCTCGAGAAAGACGGCACCATCACCGGCCTCCGGGTCCACGTCCTCGCGGACATCGGCGCCTATCCGATCTTCACCTTCATCCCCGACTTGGCGCTCATGATGGGCGTCGGCGTCTACCGAATCCCCAACATCGACCTCCGGTCGACGTGCGTCTTCACCAACACGACGCCGGTCGCCGCCTATCGCGGCGCCGGCCGGCCCGAGGGCTGCTACTACATCGAGCGCATCGTCGACGTCGCGGCCCAGGAGCTCGGCCTGGCGCCCGAGGCGGTGCGGCGCCAGAACTTCATCGCGCCCGAGTCCTTCCCCTACACCACGCCGACCGGCCAGCGCTACGACAGCGGCGAGTACGACCGCGCGCTGGCCAAGGCGCTCCAGGTCGCGAAGTACGACGCGCTCCGGAAGGACCAGGCGGCCCGGCTCGCACGGAACGACCGCACGCTCCTCGGGATCGGGCTCGCCTGCTACGTGGTGATGTGCGGCTTCGGCCCCTTCGAGAGCGCGGTCGTGCGGGTGGAGCCGTCGGGCACGGTGACGGCGTACACGGGCACGTCGGCCCACGGCCAGGGCCACGAGACGACCTTCTCCCAGATCATCGCGGACCACCTGGGCGTCGCGTTCGACCAGGTCGTCGTGCGGCACGGGGATACCTCGAACACGCCCATGGGGAACGGTACCGGAGGGAGCCGGAGCCTGGCGGTCGGCGGCACGTCCATCCTGCGGGCGACCCTGAAGGTGCAGGAGCACGCGCGGGCGATCGCCGCGCACGTGCTGGAGGCGGCGAAGGACGACGTCGTCTTCGACGACGGGCGATACCAGGTGAGGGGCGTGCCGTCCCGGGGCCTCACTCTCGCCCAGATCGCGGGGCACGCCTACGGCGACAAGCTGCCCGACGGGATCGAGTCGGGCCTGGAGGCGACCGACTTCTTCCGGGTCTCGCAGCTCCTCTACCCGTTCGGCGCCCACGTCGCCGTGGTCGAGGTGGACCGGGAGA
>JBIOVM010000042.1:0-24186 GCA_044867785.1 Candidatus Rokuibacteriota bacterium
CCCGCCGCCCGCCGCGTCTCGATCGGCCTCCGGGATCAGGCCGCCGGTCCGCGTCGACCGGCGGCGGCCGAGCCCGGGCTCGACGCCGGCGCGGACTGGAGGGTAGGATCACTCTGGTCGCGATTCGGCGGAAGGGAGAAAGGGATGGACGACTCCAAGCGAGACGACTTCGTCGGGCGGCATCTGATCATCGATGCGACGACGTTCAACCGACGCAATCTCACGTCGACCGATACGGTGTTCACGCTGCTCGAAGCGCTCGCCCGCAACCTCGACATGACGCTCGTCCTGCCGCCGGTCGTGTTCCGCTACCCGTTCGCCAACGACGAGATCACCGCGTTCTGCGACGACATCGAGGTCGAGCTGACGGCCAAGGCCAAGGCGATCGCGACGACCGACCGGCCGGTCGACCTCAGCCTCGCCCCGGTCCGCGTCATGCGGGAATTCCTGCGCAAGCGGCAGCTGGAGGAGAGCGGCGTGACGGGGATCAGCATCTGGGCCGAGTCCCACGCGGCGATCCACACGTGGGACGAGGACAACTACTACGCGTTCGACGCGTTCAGCTGTAAGGACTTCCGGCCGAAGGACGCGCTGCGGCTCCTGCTCTCGCACTTCGACACCGAGATACTCAACTGCGTCAACTTGCTGCGGTTCCAGCGTTCCCTGCCGAGGATGACGAACTTCCAGGTGAACGACAACTGGGAGGTCCTCGTGAAGGGAGACGTGATCGGCGAGCTCGACTCGGTCAACTTCGACGATATCTGATCGACCGAGGCCGCTCCCGGCCCGCGCCCGTCAGGGAGTCCGAGCGCCGCCGCCCTCCGGCCCATCGTAGCGCGGTGCCGGGGGCGCCGCGTTCGGGATCCAGACCCAGGCGTACGGAACGGACACCCCGTCCCCTCTGAGCTCGTACCGCCCGTGCGCATACTGCACCACGCGTGACCCGGTCCAGGCGACCGGGGTCGCGGCGGCATAGGCCGGCCGGTAGGCCGAATAATAGGTCGGGTAGTACGCGGGGTAGGGCGTCGAGTACGCCGCCGGATAGCCGTACCAGGGGTAGTACGCGGGCGGCGCATACACGACGCGCGGCCCGGCCACCGCCGAGACCAGCTGGGTGAAGACCGCGAATGACGCGAGGCCGAGGGCCACGCACTCCAGGCACGCTTGTGCCGGTGGCGCCACGACGGCCACGATCAGGGCCACGACCAGAAGCACGGCAGCGGCTCGTCGCATCGGTTCCTCCCCTCAGATCTCCGCCAGGAGGCCGGCCTCCTGGAGACGCTCCATGACGGTCCGGGCGACCCCTGCGGTCGCCTCGCGCAGGTCGTCGGGCGCGACCGACCGGCTGGTCGCCGACCAGACGAGGGCGTCGGCCGGGACACTGTACACGAAGGCATGCAGCCGCGCCGGCTCGGGCCGCCGACCGTCTCCCGCGCGCTTCGCATCCTGCAGCATGGCCGCGTAGGTGTCACCGAACGTCCGGTGCGACACGGGCCGGCTGCCCGCCTCGCCGCCGCCCGCCGTCCACACGACGATGACGCTGTCGAAACCCCCGGCCCGGAGGCGTTCCCGCACGCGCTCGACGTCGCCCTGCTCGGCGCGCGGCACGAGGCCGTGGCCGGCGGCGCCCCGCGTGGTCGCCGGCAGGCGGTGGACGAACTCGTCTTCGGTCAGGCGGTCGCCCGCGGCGTCGGCCCCGAAAGCGAACACCGCCACCTGGCGGAACGGACCCCCCGGGTGGCCGGGGTCCTTCCAGACGTCCGTGAGCCGCGTGGCGCTGCAGGCGGGAAGCGCGAGGAGCGCGGCCGCCGCCAGGAGCCGGACATGAGCACGCATCAGAAGTCGCGCTACGAGCGGAGCCCGACGCGCTGTGGACGCCAATGCCGGGCCTTGTGCTCCGCGACGTAGGACGGCCGCGCGAACAGCTTGACCAGCACGACGCCGGCCACGAACCCGCCGAAGTGCGCCCAGAAGGCGACCCCGCCGCCCTCCCGGCCCACCGAACCGAGGCCCAGCACGAACTGCATGAGGAGCCAGTATCCCAGCATCATCCACGCGGGCCAGGCGACCGAGGTGAGCATGAAGCCGATCGGGACCATCACGAACACCCGCACGTGAGGGTAGAGGACGATGTACCCGCCCATCACGCCGCTGATCGCCCCGGAGGCGCCCACCATGGGCACGGCCGACGCCGGGTTGAGCACCACCTGCGCCAGCGCCGCCGCGATGCCGGTCAGGAGGTAGAACACGCCGAAGCGCAGGTGGCCCATGGCGTCCTCGACGTTGTTACCGAAGATCCACAAGAACCACATGTTCCCGAGGAGGTGCATCCAGGAGCCGTGGAGGAACATGGACGAGAAGACGTTCATCGTCTGCCGGCCGGGATCGGTCAGGCAGACGAGCCCCTCCCCCATCGGGAACCGCGTGCCGGGCGGCACCCGCCCCGTCAGCTCGCCGGGAATCAGGCCGAGCTCGCAGATGGACCGGGCCAAGGACTCGCTCGATCCCGCCCCCTGCAGGAGGAGCCAGCTTCCGACATTGAGCGCGATGAAGAGATACGTCGCGTAGGGCGTGCGGATCGTCTGGTTCTCGTCACGGTACGGGAACATCTGTCCGTCACCCCCGCGTGGATGGAGACCGGCCTCGCCCGATGCTCTCATTCTCGCACGGTCCGGAGGCTCCGGGGGGCGGCGGCCTGCCCGGCGGGTGGCCCGACACGGGCCCGGGGCTCAGTGCGCGGCGATCAGCTTCGAGTACGACTCGTAGCGGCTCTGGATCTCGCTCACGTACTTCACCGGCTCGCTGCACCGACAGTAGCCGTGCCGAGCCGTCCGCGCGAACCGTCGCTTGGCGAGGAGCGGCATCGCCTTCTCGACGTGACCGAACCACCGGGTGGCGTCGAGCTTGAGGTCGGCGGCCAGGCGGCGGCCGTCGGCGACGTGGCCGGGGCCGCAGTTGTACGCGGCGAGCGCGAAGTGAATCCGATCCGTCTCGCTGATCTCCGAGTCCTGGAAGATCCCGGAGTAGCGCGCCAACACCTTCACGCCGGCGTGGATCCCCTGCTCCGGCTTCCGCACGTCGCCGACCCCGACCTCGCGGGCGGTCCGGGGCATGACCTGCATCAAGCCCAGCGCGCCGACCCAGCTCCGCGCGCCCGGGTCGAAGCGAGACTCCTGGTACATCTGCGACGTGACCAGCCGCCAGTCGAGCTCGTACATCGCCGCGTACTTCTTCACCAGGTCGTCGTAGGGCGACAGCTGCCCGGCCTTGTCGGAGCGGTCCTCGCTGGCGGCCACGCGCATCTGCCGCTCGTTCTTGAAGTACTTCGCCATCATGAGGTTGTAGAGCGTGCTCCGGTAGATCTTCCGGATGAAGCGGTCGGCGGCGGCCTTGAGCTTCGGCTGGTCCTTCCGGAGCATCCAGGCGACGTCCCGCGGGTCGCCGATCGGGCTCACGCTGCGAATCCCGTCGCTGAAGGTGAGCTCGACGTCCACGATGTTCGAGTCGGCCACCGTCGCGTCGTACTTGCCGTCCTCGACGGCCTCCAGGATGTCCTCCGTCTCCTCGTCCTCGGCGACCGCCAGGAGCTCGAAGCCGTGCCGCGCCTGAAGCGGCGCCAATGCCTGGTGGTAGCTCGAGGAGAGGCGGACGGCGATCTTCCGGCCCCTGAGGTCGGCCAGGCTCTGCGTCGTCCGGTTCTTGGCCGGGACGACGAGGAGCTCGCTGACACGGTTGTAGGGCGCGGTGAAGGCGAACTCCCGGCTCCGCTCGGCGGTGACCGCGAGGCCCGCCGCGACCAGGTCGCCCTTGCCCTCTCGGAGGTACTGGGCGAGGGCATCCCGGGACGGCGGAATCACGAGCTCGAGCCGCACGCCGAGCGTCCGGGCGAACTCCCGCGCCAGCTCGTACTCGAAGCCCAGCTCCTCGCCTCGGTGGAGGAAGTAGGTCGTGCTCGAATTGCGGGTCAGGACCCGGAGCGCCCCGCGCCTCTTGATGGCGTCGAGATCGACCCGTCGCCCGGTCCGCTCCTTCGAGCCGGTCAGCGCCCGCTCCACGAGGAACGCGTCGAGGGCCGCCTTGAGGGCCGGGTTCTCCTTGCGGATCCCCCACGCGATCGGGTCGCGCTCGGTGAGCGCGAACGCGGCCTTCACGCCGGGCTCGAAGGTGAGGGCCGCCTCGAGGATGTCGGAGTCGGCCACCGTGATGGCTTCCTCGCCGCGCGCCACCTTCTGGATCAGATCGAACGTGTCCTCCGTCTCCCCCGCCGGCTTGATCCGGAGCCCCTTCACGCGCGCCTGGAGCCGGGCGAGGGCGGCGGCGTAGGAGCTCGACGCGCGGACGGTCACCGTCCTGCCGGCCAGGTCGGCCGGCCGTCGCACGGCGCGCTCCGCCTTCGGCACCACGACCAGCTGCGCGACGAACCGCACGGGACGAGTGAACGCGACCGCGTCGGCGCGCTCCGGCGTCACGGCCAGCGACCCGACGATGACGTCGCCGCGTCCGGCCCGAAGCGCCGGGATGAGCTGGCTCCGGTCCGACACCGCGATCGGAATCGCCCGGAGCTCCAGCTTCCGTGCGAAGGCCACGGCGAGCGCCAGCTCCTCGCGCTTGGGGTCGCCCGCCCGCTGGAGGTGCTCGGGGGCGGTGACGAGGAGGCGGAGCGCGCCGGCCTTCCGGATGGCCGGCAGGTCGCCGGTGGCGAGGGCCTCGGCGCCGGCTGGCCGCGCCCCCGCTGACGTCTCGCCTCCGAGCATCCCGCCCAGAACCATGAGGGACAGGGACACCGACCGCCCGGTCCACGCCGCGGTACGGCGAATCGGCCGCGCCCGGGCCATTACGCGCATTCGCAGCCCGCTCATCGCCCAGCCGATTATCGGCCGTGGGCGCGCCGGGCCCCGCACGAATTCGGACCGGCCTACTCTCCGGCGACCACCGCGAACTCGACGCGGCCGCCCTCTGTCGGCGGCCGGGGCCCTTCCGCGCCGGGCGACGCGGCGGGAGCGACGGGGTCGGCGATGGTCAGCCGCGCCTCCGGAATTCCCTCCGCCGCCACCAGGCGCTCGCGCGCCGCCTCGACGCGCCGACGGGCCAGGTCGGTCAGCCGGGCATCGGGGACCGCCTCGCGCTCGCGCAGCAGGTCGACCTGCTCCTCCGTGGTCGCCGGCCGCGCGGCGTCGGGGAGCCGCTCCCGGTAGTACGCGTCGAGCGCGACCGCCGCGTCCTCGAGGCCGCGCTCCTTGCGGAACGCCTGGAGCCGCTCGGCGACGGCCTCGGCCTTCAGCGCGGCGACGTCGCTGTGGCTCGGGACCGCGGACAGGGACAGGTTCACGAACGGCGAGCGGCGCAGGAAGTCGGCGACCCGTAGCAAGTGCTCCTCCATCGCGGGCGACAGCACCGCGCTGCCGGGGGCGAACGTCACCGCATCGACGACGGGCTCCTGTTCCCCGGGCTTCTCGTCCCGTGAGAACAGCCGGCCGATCGCCTTGAAGGGGGCGGTCACGATGTTGACCAGGACGTTCTTGACGGCCGTCCAGATCGTCTCGCGGAGGCTCACGTTGGGGTCCTTGACGTTGCCCGTGACCGGAATGGTGGCGCGGATCTCTCCCTTCTGGTCCTTGACGAGAGCGACGATCAGCCCCAGGGGCAGGCCGATCCGGCGCTTGACCTCGTCGCTTTCGCCCGCGGGCGCCACCTGGAGCTGGCCGACCACGAGCTCGTTGTGGGCGGCGAGCTGATCGCCCTCGAGCTTGAAGCGGACCTTGTACTGGAGGTCCCCCTTCTTGATCACCCAGCCGATGTTGGCCGCCGCGTAGGGGTCGACGCTGGGCAGCTTGAAGTCGCGCAGCTCCCCGACCAGGTCGAAGTAGGCGGGCGCGCCGAGCGGCCCGATCTCGCCCCGGATGTCGAGGCCCGCGTCCCCTCCCACGACGCTCTGGAGCGCGAGCTTGGCGCGCCGGTCGGGCCGGTTCCCGAGGTCGGTGAGCGTCAGCTCGAGCCGCGAGAGGTCCTGCGAGAAGGCCGGCCGAGTGGTCCGGTCGAGGAAGCGGATCGTCCCGTCCTCGATGCGGGTCGTGCCGACCTCGAAGCGCATGGTGTCGAGCGCCCCGTTCGACTCCGATCGGGCCGCCGCGGGCTTCGCTGCCGGGGACGTCGAAGACGCCGCCTTCGCCGGCTCGGGAGTCCTGAACAGGCGGCGCAGGTTGAACGAGCCGTCCGCGGCGCGCTCCACCTCCACGCGGGGGCGCCGGAAGACGGCGGTGCCGGCCGTGGCCCGCCGCGGCCAGTCGAAGTCGATGCCGGCGAGCTCCATGCGCTCGACGCGGATCGCCGGCCGCTCGACGCCTGGCTCGCGGATCTCGACGTTCTGCGCCCAGCTGTTGCCCTTCGACTGCGCCACCAGCACGCCGTTCCGCACCGCGATGCGGTTCTTGCTGTCCCCGTTGAAGCGGCCCGACAGGCGCGCCGGGATCGGAAGGTAGCCCTGGTACGCCGCGACGGGCGCGTCCCGCAGGGCGACGGTCAGCTCGGCGTCGAAGGGGGACACGTGCATCGGCCCCTTGATCTCCAGGCGCCCGCCCCCCGGCATGCCGGTCGACAGCGCGAGGGTCGCCGGCCCCTTCGACGGCCACGTGAACCCGTCGAGGCGCGCCTGGAAGTTGGCGAGCGCGAGCCGCGTCGTCGGCCTGGTTCGCTCGTCGACCCAGAGCACGCGGCTGGGAGACACGGTCGCCCGCTCGACGTGAATCTGGTCGAAGCCGGCCGCGAGCCCCTGGATGATCGGAAACAAGGTCCGCCGGCCGGGGGTCTCGGGCGCCGGCCTCGGGGACGCTCGCGGCGCCGGCGCCGCCGTGCCCGTCGGGGCGGGCCGCGCGTCGCGCCGCCCGAAGAACTCCGCCACGTCGATGACGCCGCGCGCGTCGCGACGCAGCTTCAGATCGGCGCCCTCGATCGCCACGCTCGCGACCGTCAGCGTCCGTGCGATGACGTCGGCCTCCTTCACCTCGAAGGTCAGTCGAGACGCGGCCAGGAAGTGCGCCGTGCTCCCGGTCGGAACCAGCGCTTCCCCGTCCAGGCCGATCGTGCCCGCCACCGTCGCCTTCCGGATCTCCTGCGCGTCGCTGTCGACCTCGGCGGTCAGCGCCACCCCGAGCCGGCCCCCGGTCGGTCGGTGACGCAGGCCGAGCGGCTCGTGCACGTACGGGATGAGCCGGCGCAGGTGGAACTCCCCCACCCCGAGCTGTGCGCGGAACTGCAGCGGATCGAGCCGCACGCCTTCGCCGTCCAGGCTGAGCGTGGCCTCGTCGACGCGGGCGCGAAGGGTCAGGCGGCCGGGAGCCCCCATCGACCGCGTCGTGACGTTGCTGACCTCGATGCCGAGGTTCTGGACCAGCCACTCCGCCTGAGGCGTGACCGCCCGGTCAGCCACCTCCACCCGCCCGCCGGCCACGCTCAGGCGCTCGATGGTGACCGCCCAGCGCCGCGGCGGCGCGGGCGGGGCCGCGGCGGGCTCCCCGCGGCCGAGCAGGTCGGAGAAGTTGAATGCCGCCGGGCCGGTCCGCACGACCCGGACCGACGGCCCGGTCAGCGCGATCTCGGTGACGTGGACGTGGGAGCGGAGGAGAGCCAGCGGCGACAGCCGCGCCTCGAACCGCTCGAACTGCACGAACGGCGCCGGACCCTCGCGGTCGGCCAGGCGGAAGTCCTTGACCGCCAGACGGCCCGCGAAGAGATTGAGATCGACGTCGCCGATGGTCACGGCGCGGCCCGTTCGTCTCGGGATCTGGTCCAGCGCCACGCGGCGGACGATGTCGGGAAGCGCCCAGAGCAGCCCGGCCGCCAGAATCAGGATGCTGGCCAGCGCGATGAGCGACACCCTGCGGACGCGGCTCATTTCGAGGGTCCTGCGGCTCTTCGGGACTATCCCCGGCGGGAGAACGTGCTCCCAGCAAAGCACCTCTTCGCGGGAGCGTCAACGCGCGGGTCTGGTGAGCGGCCGGCCGGGCCGGGGCTACCGGCGAGCGGGGGCGCCGCGGACGGCCAGCACGGTCATCCACGCGGCCACCAGGAGCAGCCCCCCCATCTCGCGCGCTTCCTCGACGGGCTCGCTCTTCATGGCGTAGGACTCGAAGAGCTCCCCGATGGAGACGCGGCCTATCACGCCGGGCGCCAGCACGGCGGCCCATGCGAGCGCCGCGAGCCCGATGATCGCGGGCGCCGGGCGCGGGAGCCGCCCGGCGAACAGGCACGCCAGCCCGGCGACCCCGTAGATCGCCATCCAGCGGAGCGGATCCGGATCGTTGTACTGGAGGACGGCGGCGATCCCGAACAGGACCGCCATGAGCCGGTTCACGCCCTTCAAGCGACTGGCTCCGGCTGCGGCTGGACTTCGGTCGCCGCGGCGGCGCCCGCGGCCGCAGCGGAGGCCGACGGCGTTCCCGGCGGCACGAACACGGTCACCTGACGATGGGCGAAGTGGATGCCGGCCTCGTCGAACGCCTGCTTGAGCCGCTGGTACGCCTCCCGGCGGATGATGAACTGCTCGCCCGGCTTGGCGATGAACTTCGCCCGCACGATCATCGCGCTGTCCTCCATGGCGGTGACGCCCTGGGACTTCAGCGGCTGGATGATGTGGGGGCCCAGCTCCGGGTTCGCGGCGAGCTCCTGCCCGATCCGCTTGATGATCTTCTTGACCTTCGTGATATCCGTGTCGTAGGTCAGCCGGAACTCCAGCTTCTCGACCGCCCAGTCGCGGCTCTGGTTCGTCATGCGCCGGATCGCCCCGTACGGCACGACGTTCAGCGGCCCCCGGTGGTGGCGAAGGTGCATGGAGCGGACGCCGATCTTCTCCACCGTGCCCTTCGCGTCGCCCACGTCGATGTACTCGCCCAGGCGGAAGGCGTCGTCCATCAGGTAGAAGGCGCCCGAGATGATGTCCCGCACCAGGGTCTGGGCGCCGAACCCGATGGCGAGCCCGACCACGCCGGCGCCGGCCAAGAGGGGGCCGATGTTGACGCCGAGAGCGGCGAGCACCGTCAAGATGCTCATGACGACGAGCACCGCGAAGATCGTCCCGCGCGCGAGCGGCAAGAGCGTCTTCGCCCGGGAGGCCCCCGTCCCCCCGATCTCCCCCGGTTCGCTCACGCTCGTCGGCCCGGCCTCCTGCTCGAGACGGCGGTCGATCGCCGTCTTGGCGAGCTGCCACACGAGGTACGCGAGGGCGAGCGTGAGCCCGATGTCCGTCAGCGCGCCGGTCACCCGTGCCCCCACGCCGCGGGCCGCCATTCCCAGGAGGTCCAGGTTCCAGAGGTTCACGATGGCCAGGACGCCCGCGACCGTGACCACGATGTGGACGGCCCGCTGGAGCACCGGCAGGAAGGTCGTCCGCGACCCCGGGCGCCCCGCCGGTGCCCGGGAAAGGCGGCGCTCGAGCAGCCGGCAGAGCGCCATGTCGACCAGTGGCACGGCGATCAGGATGAGCAGGCTCAGGAGTCCCGCGCGGCTCGTACGCTGCCGGCCGGCCAGCTGCTCGATCGCCATGATGACCGTCAGGACCAGGACGTAGACCGTCATGAGGGCGGGCCAGAGATCGGCCAGCAGCCGCCGAACGGCACGGCGGCCGTCGCCTCGGATCAGCGCGGCGATCGGGCGGCGGACGCCCCACACCAATCGCAGCAGCGCGGCGACGAACACGAACCGGGCGAGCACGGAGACGAGAATGAGGGGCTCACGGGCCATGCCGAAGCGCTGGAAGAAGAACACGGCCACGTCGAGGCATACCCAGAGCCACGCGAGCCCGACCACTCCCCGGTACAGGACGCGCGCGGTCCCGTCGTCGAACGGCAGGAGCCGCCGCGTGGAGGCCTGAGGGGCCAGAAGGAACCGCGCGATCAGGATGCCGAGGCGCGCGAAGACGATCGTGAGGAACGCGTGCACGATCAGCGCCCGACTGGGTTCGTGCCCCTGGTAGACGGCCAGGAAGAACAAGACCGCCGTGACGATGAAGACGGCCAGCAGCAGCAGGTCCAGCACCGCCCGGATCAACGGGTTGCCCGAAGCTCCGGGCGCGTCGGCCGAGCCGCGGTCGAGCCGCGCCTCAACGCCTCCCAGCAGCCATCCGACCAGGCGCTCGGCGAGCCAGGCCACCCCGAGCATGACTGCGAAGAGCGCGCCGACCAGGAGGAGATGGGAGGGCGCGCGGCCCATGGAGAAGCTGCGGACGGAGTCCCCGATCGCCGCGGGGATCGTGGGCCAGGAGGCGAGCACGGCGCCGATCTCGGTCCGGGCCTGGTGCATGTCCCCCACGAGGCCGGCCTCCATCGACCCGGCACCCTCGGGACTCGGGGCGGCCGCCTTGTCGAGCTGGGCCAGCAGCAGCTCCCGCACCTCGGCGTCGCTGAGCCGCGCCACCAACTCTCGGATCGCCTCGCGAGTCAGCGGCTGCGGCAGCTCGACCGGCTTCGCGGCCGCCTTGTCCGCGCCGGTCGCGGGTAGGAGTGGCAGGCTTCCGAGCAAGACGAGCCACGTCAGGATCCCGACCCACGGACGACGTGCCCTCATCGGAGCCCCCTTGGTCGCGCGACCGGCGGTGCACGGCCCACCATGTCGCCCGACGGCATGGCGCCGCAGCCATCCTACTGCATTCGCGCCGAGGGGGAGCGGGGGTGCAGCTCGGAGCTGGCGCCGGATCGCGGGCTCCCGCGACCCGCGTCGCCTTACGCGGCTGGGTGGCTGGTCGCTGCCTGACCCGTCAGACGCTCGAAGCGCTCGCGGTCGGCCTCGGCCAGAGACGTGAACACCGCGCGGATGCGGGTGCCGGTTGCACCCGGCTCCCGGGCGGCCACCCGGACATAGCTCTCCACGGGCGGCTCTGCCGGTCCGAGCTCGACCGCCAGCTTCAGGTCGGGCTGGTCCGCGGGAAGCGCGGGGCCGGCCACGAACTCCACGGCGGCGCGGCCCAGGCGGATCACCTGGACCGGGTAGGCGGTCTCGTCCACCCGCTTGCCCACCACGACGTGCGCGGAAGCCCGGAGGTCGACCTCGGCCAGCCCCAGGTCGCCGTCCGGCGCGACCCACGCGTCCTCGCCAACCACCCCCCGGAGCTCGTAGACGGTCACCGGCTCCGGCACGCCCTTGACCGCCACCTGGCTCGCGGGGCCGACCGTCGCCAGATGCCGGACGCGCTCGAGCGTCGCCTCGGATACGAGGACCTGGGGCCCCACGGTCAGCGACTCGATCCGCCCCACCAGGTTCACCGCCGGGCCGACCACGCCGTACTTCATGTGCTCCTCGCTCCCGATGTTGCCGGCCACCACTCGGCCCGAATGGACGGCGATGCCCATCGTGAGCTCCGGCAGGCCCTGCGCCCGGCTCTCCGCGTTGAAATCCACCATCGCGCGCTGCATCGCCCACGCGCAGCGCACGGCCCGCTCGGCGTCGTCGGGCCGCTCGAACGGGGCGCCGAAGAGCACGAGGATGGCATCGCCGATGAACTCGTTGATCGTCCCCCGGTGGGCGAGGATGATCGAGCTCATTCGTCCGAGGTACCGGTTGAGCAGCCCGATCATCCGCTCGGGTCCCAGGCGCTCGGTGAGGCCCGAGAAGCCGCGGAGGTCCGACATCACGATGGAGACGGTCCGGATCTCTCCGCCCAGCCGCAGGGTGCTGCGGTCCTTGAGCGCCTGGTCGGCCAGCTCGGGGCTCACGTAGCGTCCGAGGACGCCTCGGATGAAGTCGCGGTCGCGGAGCCCTTGCACCATCTCGGCCATCGTCCGGGCCAGCGTCCCGATCTCGTCGCGGCTCCGCGGGACGATGGCGACCCCGAGGTCGCCCTCCCGGATCCGACGCGCTTGCGCGCCCAGCTCCCGGAGCGGCTGGGCGATCCACCGCACGAGCACGACGCCCCCCGCGATCGCGAGTGCCAGCGCCAGGAGTCCCAGCCCTCCGGCCCGCCACGCCTGCGCGTCGATGGTCGCGGTGTAGTCGCGCTCGGGCACCACCGCCGCCGTGATCCACTCCCGGTCCCCGATCGGGAACGCCGCGGCGCGGCCGACGTATCGCTCTCCGGCCCGGTCGAACGCGTGGCTTCTGACTTCCCCCGCGCGCATGCGGCGGACGACCTCGACGACGAGCGCGGTGTCGTCCCGGGCCGCCTTCCCGGCGTCGACGCCTCCCGGCGCCGCCACCAGGGCGCCTTCTCCGGTGACGATGAACACGCGGCCCCGGGGCGAGATCCGCTGGTCCTCGACGAACCGCGACAGCCCGCTGAGCGAGAGGTCGACCGTGAAGACGCCGCGCACACCCGCGGCGTCCAGGAGGGGCACGGCGCAGGTCACGCCCAGGGCGCCCTCGTAATAGCGATAGGGCTCGGTCCACACGAGCTCTCGCCGGGTGGCGGCTAGGTTGAAGTACGCCTGCTCCCGGGGCCGATACCGGTGGTCGTCGCTCGAGCGAACGCGCTGCCGGCGGCCGTCGGGCAGGATTCGGTCCTCCTCCAGCCGGATCCGTGCGCCGCGCGGAAAGCTCCGGTTCAGGTAGACCTGCCCGCCACTGTCGCGCCAGGCGCCGACGAACGAGTCGTCCCGATCCCCGTAGCTCACCCACGTCAGCTGGGGATTCACCCCAAGCACGGCGAGGGCATACTCCCCCATCGCGCGCGCGTCGCCCGGATCCAGCAGCCCGCGCGTCACGAGGCCGGGGCCGAGGCGCGCCGCGCCCTCGGCGTTCCGGAGGAAGGCGGCGGCGTGGTCCGCGGTCATGCGCACGGTCTGCTGGAGCGCGTTGTCCACGAGCGTGCGCGATCCGGCGAGCTTCTCGCGCCACGCCAGAGCCCCGAGGGTGGCGCCGGTGCCCGCCGTGAGCAGCGTGACCAGCCCGATCAGCGCGATCGAGATCGGCGGGCGGGAGCGCGGCGGACGGGACGACGGGGACGATCCGGTCATGTCGGCCGCTGCTCGCGCGACCCGCAAGCGACGGTGCGGGTCTCCGGGCCGATGACGTCAACGCTCCCGCGACGTCCTCTCGCCATGGTATTACTACACTACTACCGTCCCGGGCGGTGTCCCCGAGACGTCCACGCGGCCGCAGCGGCCGACGTTGGAGATCGTCGGTCGAAACAGCGCCCGCGCGGGTCGAGCAGTCACGAGAAGGGAGACCGAGGTGGCGAGAGCGCGACTCGTAGCATTGCTCGTGGCTGGGCTGCTCGTGGGCGGTGTCGTGTCGACCGCACGGGCGGCCGAGGAAGACCCGGACGCCTGGCACGTGACCGTCGTGCCCTACGTCTGGGCGACGGGACTCTACGGGGACGTGACGATCCGCGGTCTGAGCGCCGAGCCCGACGCAAGCTTCCTCGACATCCTCGACGAGACGGACACCCTGGTCGGACTCCAGGCGCGCCTGGAGGTGACGCGCGGCCGCTTCGGCGTCTTCGGCGACTTCTTCTACGTGAAGACCGAGGTCGAGGACGCCGGCGCGACGGGCCTCGACGTCACGACCCGGATGTGGTTCATCGAGTTCGGCGGGCTGTATCGCCTGCTCGACACCCGAGACGAGCGAGTGCCGGGGATCACGTTCGACGTCTACGGAGGCGGGCGCTACTCGTACCTCGAGCTCGACCTCGACACCGCCGGCGTACCCTCGGCCAACCAGTCGAAGGACTGGATCGATCCGATCGTGGGCGGCCGGCTCGGCATCCACTTTTCGCCGCACGTCTTCCTGCTGTTCGCCGGTGACGTGGGTGGCTTCGGGGTCGGCTCGGACTTCGCGTGGGCGGTCACGGGTCTCTTCGGCTACAAGTGGCAGTCCGGCACGGTCGAGTGGGCGATCCTCGCGGGGTACAAGGCGCTCAGCCAGGACTACACGAGCGGTTCCGGGGCGCAGCGCTTCCGCTGGGACACCACGATGCACGGTCCCGTTCTCGGGTTCAGCGTCCGCTTCTAGGACGCCTACGTTACCGAGGGCGGCGCCTTCACCGGCACCCTCGCGGCGATCGCCGGCCATCCCTCCTGGACGCAGCGCGGCCGCCGCGTGGTGGCGCCTCACGCGCTCGGCGCCGGCGTCACGCCTTGGTCTTCAGCTCGCGCTCGTGCTCCCGGATGAAGGCCCGAATCTCGTCCGCCATGTCCAGCAGCCGGAGCCACTGCTCCTTGTAGAGCGTCACCGGGAATCGCCCCAGCCCGTACACGGAGACCCCACCCTTGTCGCTGACGCGTAGCGGCGCACCCCGGCGCGCCCGCAGGGCTTCGTTCTCGGCCCGCAGGCGGGCCAGCTCGCTTTCGAGATGCTCGTCGCTCACTGGTCACCCTCGCTTTCGGATGTCGATCGGACGGGTTGCCTGGGCCGGCCTGCGACCGGTGGCGGCCTGGGGCTCATGCGGCCCTCACATCCGTCAGGCCCGGATCGCGTGCGCGGCCAGCCGATCTCGCACGCCCGCGACCCCATCGAACCGATGGGCCTCGATCCCGGCGACACGGGCCCCCGCCACGTAGTCGGCATTGTCGTCGAAGAGCAGCACGCGCGCGGGCGGAACGCCCAGCCGCGCCGCCAGGCGGCGGAACGCCTCCGGGTCCGGCTTGCGGCACCCGAGCTCGGCCGAGAAGAGCGCCCGCTGGCCGAAGATCTCCGGCACCGCCGGGAACACCTCGCCGATGTGGCGCTTGAGGAGGAACGGATTGTTGGTGAACAAGGCCACCGGCCGCTCGGCGCCCACACGCCGCGCGATCGCCAGCATGGCCTCGTCCGGCTCGGTCGCCGCCCGGCGGGCGTGGATCCACTCGGTGGCGCTCAGCGCGTAGCCCATGCGCGCGCCGAACTCCTGGAGGTACGTCTCCGCGGTGAAGGCGCCGCGCTCGGCCTCGTCCTCGAATCCCGAGCGCCAGATCGCCGCATGGATGGCGTCGGGACTGCGGCCGCTCCAGGCCGCCAGGAGGCCGAGCCGCCGTTCGATCCGGTACCGGCAGAGGACGTCGTCCATGTCGAACACCACCGCCTCGATCACGCGCCGCCGCCCCCGGCGCCGCCGGCCGGCAGCCGTCCGTTGGACGTCCGGCTCCGTGCCCGCGCGACGGAGCGCGCCAGCGCCGCTCGCGCGTCGAACCAGAGGGTGAAGAGGACCGGGATCAGGACCAGCGTGAACACGGTGGAGAGCGACAGGCCGCCGATCATGACCGCGCCCAGGCCTCGGTAGAGCTCGGATCCCGCCCCGCTCGCGACCACGAGCGGCAGGAGGCCGATGACCGCCGCCACCGCGGTCATGGCGATGGGGCGGAGCCGGGTCGCCGCGCTCTCTCGCATCGCCGTCTTCGGGTCGGCGCCCGCCCGCATCCCCTGGAGCGCCACGTCCACCAGCAGGATCGCGTTGTTGACGACGACGCCGGCCAGGATGATGAAGCCGAGCATCGTGACCACGTCCATCTTCACGGTCGGCTCCAGCGCGTTGACGAGCTTCAGGCCCAGGACGCCGCCCGTCATGGCCAGCGGCACGCTGAACATGACGATCACCGGCAGGCTCCACGACTCGTAGAGCGAGCACATCAGGAGGTAGGTGATGACGATCGCGAGCAGGAACGACCACTTGAGCGCGTCGAAGGTGACCGCGAGGTCCTCGGCCTGGCCGGTGAGGTGGATCGCGTAGCCCAGCGGCAGCGAGGCGCGCGCCGGAGCCACCACCTGCCCCTCGATGCGCTCGATGGCCTGGCCGAGCGGCACCGTCGGGTTGACGTTCGCGGTGAGCGTGATCGACCGGTCGAGGTCCGTGTGGTCGATCTTGGTCGGCCCGGTCGCCGGCTCGACGCCCGCGACGTCGCCCAGCCGCACGACCCGGCCGCCCGGCGCGGCGAGGTTCAGGCGTGCCAGCTCGTCGCTCGGCGTCCGCGAGCCCGTCCCGCTGATGAGCGTCAGGTCCAGCTCCTTGCCGCGGTCACGGAAGAAGCCGGCCTGGCTCCCGGCGACGAGCGTCTCGACGACGTAGCCGACGTCGGCCGCCGTCAGCCCCAGCGCACGGGCCCTCTCGCGATCCGGTCGGACCTGGAGCTCCGGATTCCCCAGCTCGAACGACGAGTTCACGAAGTTCACGAAGGGGAGCCGGGAGAGCTCCTGGTAGAGCGTCCCCGACACCCGCTGGATCTCCTCCAGGCTGTCGCCGCGGACGTCGACTTCCACGTTGACGCCGCCGAAGAAGCCGCTCCGCGAGCGCGGGAAGAGGGGCACCTGGGCCACGAAGATCCCGGTCACCCCCGGGATGCCGAAGGTCCGCTGGCGGAACTCGGCCAGGCCGGCCTGCATGTCGCGGATGCTCGAGCGCTCCGGCCGGAAGATGGCGCCCACGAAGGGGTCCTCGCCCCGGACGACCGAGAAGAAGTTCTCGAGCTGCGGCATGTCGATCACCCGGGCCTCGATCTCCCGGACCATGCGCGTCTTGTCGTCCAGGTTCAACCCCGGCGGCGTCTTGACGATGCCGAAGATGAAGTTCTGGTTCCCCTGCGGGAGGTAGTCGACGGGCGGCATCAGGAGCCAGGCGGCGGCGAGGGAGACCGCCACGATCCCGAGCGCGGTCGCGGCCCGCCGGACGACGCCGCGGTCGAGCCAGGCGAGCAGGCGCTCGAAGGCGCGGGCGATCGCCCGGCCCAGCCATCCGAGCGTGAGCAGGTCGACCACGCGGCCCCACCGGCTGGCCGGCGCCGACCGCGACATCCGCAGGAAGCGTGCGGCCATCATGGGCGTGACGGTGAAGGTCACCAGGAGGGACAGCACGTTGACGAGCGCCAGCGCGATCGCGATGTCGCGGAAGAGCTGCCCGGCCTCCTGCTCGACGAAGATGATCGGGAGGAAGACCGCCAGCGTGGTCAGGGTGGAGGTCAGCATCGACCCCCAGACCTCTCCCGTCCCGTCGACCGCCGCCTCGAACGCCCCCTTGCCCAGCGACCGGTGCCGGAAGATGTTCTCGAGGACGACGATGGAGTTGTCCATGACCGTGCCGACTGCGAACGCGAGGCCGGCCAGCATGATGATGTTGAGACTGCGGCCGAGCGCGTCGACGAAGATGAACGTCGCCACGACCCCGATCGGGATCGTGATGGCCATGATCCCCACGGTCCAGACGTTCCGCAGGAAGACGAGGAGTGCGAGGGCCGCCAGGATGCCGCCGCTCGCGATGTTGCTGGTCACCAGGCCGATGGCCTGGTCGATGTAGCGGGTCTCGTCGTAGACCTGCTCGAAGCGGAGGTCCTTGCCCTCGTAGAGCCGGTTGAGGTACTGGAGCTCCTTCCGCACCCCCTGCATGACCTCGACGGTGTTGGCGCCCGTCTTGCGGAGGACGCCGAGGGCGACGGTGTCGTGGCCCATGCGGCGCACGAGCCCCTGCGGCTCCTTGAAGCCGAAGTCGACGCTGGCCACGTCGCGGAGGTAGACGGGCGCCGCGCTCGCGCCCTGGCGCGCGACGATGACGCCCCGGAGCTGGTCGAGGTCGGTGAACTGCCCGACGGTGCGCACCACGTAGCGCCGCCGGCCCTCGTCGAGGTTGCCGCCGCGCGTGTTCCGGTTCTCGCCCTGGATCGCGTCGCGCACCTGGGTGACGGTGAGGCTGTGCGCGGCCAGCCTCGCCGGGTCGAGGTAGACCCGGACCTCGCGCTCCTGGCCGCCGAAGAGCCAGACCGTGCCCACGCCCTCGACCCGCTCGAGCCGCGCCTTGGCGACGTCCTCGACCTCCTCCCGGACCTCGTTGATCGGCCGCGACGTCTCCGCGGTGATCCAGGCGATCGGGGTCTCCTCGTCGGAGTTCACGGCCTGGATCACGGGCGCCTCGGCGTCATCGGGGAGGTCCTGGACGAGGTCGAGCTTCTCCGAGACGTCGAGCCGCGCCAGGTCCTTGTTCGTGCCCCAGTCGAACCTGAGGACGATCCGGCTCTTGCCCTCGGTCGAGGACGAGGTGATCTCGGCGAGCGCCTCCACCGAGTTGAGACGCTCCTCCTGCCGGTCGGTGACCTCCTGCTCGACCTCCTGCGGCGCCGCGCCGAGGTAGTCGGTCTCGACGGTGATCTGCGGGCGGTCGACCGTCGGCGTCATCTGGAGCGGGATCCGGTAGAGCGAGATCACGCCGAAGATGGTCGCGAGAATCATGCCGACGGCGACGGACACCGGGTAGCGAACGCACCAGCGAATCAGGCCCATCCGAGACGCCTCACCGCCCGCCCGCGCTCCTCGCCATCGACCGGGGCCGGGAGGCCCGAGTCCCTGCCATCACTTTCCGGGCGGCGCGGCGCCTGCCGGCGGGGCGGCCACCTTCCGGACCTTGGCGCCGTCCCGCAGCGTGTCGTTGCCCACCACGACGACCTCCTGCCCGGCGCCCACCGCGCCGTCGAGGAGCTCCACCAGCCCGGCGGCCGACACCCCCGTGCGCACGGGGCGCGCCCGCGCCACGCCGTTGTCGACCACGAACACGAGCGAGGCGCCGTCCCGGCGCACGATCGCGTCCTTCGGCACGTGGAGCGCCTGGCGGTTCCC
Source organism: Candidatus Rokuibacteriota bacterium (assembly GCA_044867785.1). Lineage (GTDB taxonomy): Bacteria > Methylomirabilota > Methylomirabilia > Rokubacteriales > DASRDR01 > DASRDR01. The sequence goes on from JBIOVM010000042.1 coordinate 18,496, forward strand.
CGGAATCTCCAGCGCGACGCGGGCGAACATCCCCGCCTTCAGGACGTGCTCGGGGTTCCGCACGCGGACCTTCACCGGGAACGCGCGGCTCTCGCGGTCGGCCTGGGGCACCACGTGCGCCAGCTCGCCGGCGAACGCGCGGTCCGGGTGCGCGTCCAGGGTCACCCGCGCCCGGGCGCCGTTCCGGAGCCGGCTCGCGTCGCGCTCGTTCACGGGGCCGACCACGAACACGGGATCCAGGTCGATGAGATCGGCGACGGGGTCGCCCGGGCGGAGCCACGCGCCCACGTCGACGCGCTTTCGGATGAGGAAGCCCGTGAAGGGGGCCACGATCGTCATCCGCCGCAGCTCGTCTTCCAGCCGCTCGACGACGAAGGCCGCGCGCCGGTACTCCGCCTCCGCCTGCGCGATCTCCTCCGACCGGGGGCCGGCCTCGAGGAGCTTCAGGCGTTGCTGGGCCTGACGGACCTCGGCACGGGCGGCCTCGACCTGCTCGGACCGGGTCCCGGCGTCCACCAGCGCGACTTGCTCCCGCGCCGCCCGCTCCTGCGACCGCGCCACGTCGTACGCCTGTCTTGCCCGGTCGCGCTCCTGGGCCGCGACCAGCTCCTGACGCACCAGCTGCTCGACCCGCTGGAATTCCTGCTCGGCCCAGACCCGCCGTGCTTCCGCCTCGGCGAGGGCGCTCCGAGCCTGCTCGCGCTCCTGGGGGCGCGCCCCCGCCTCGAGGTCCCGGAGGCGCGCCTGCGCGCGCGCGACGTTCTGGCGCGCCTCGTCGATCTCCTCCGGCCGGTAGCCCTTCTGGAGCTTGTCCCACTCCTGGCGCGCCTTCGCCGCCACGGCCCGCGCTTCGCCGAGGCTCAGCTGGTTCGGCGCTCGGTCGAGCTCCGCGAGGATCGTCTGGCCGCCCGTGACCGACTCGCCCTCGCGCGGCTCCGCCCGCGCGACGCGTCCGGCCACCTCGGCCTGGACGGTGACGCTCCGATCCGGTTCCACCGTGCCGATGAACGTCACCTCGTCCTTGACGGGGCGGGAGGCCACCCGCGCGACCACGACCGGGACGTCGGGAGGCGGCCCGAACTGGGCGCTGGATGGAAGGGCCCCGAGACAGCCCGCCAGGACCAGCGCGGCGACGAGCGTGGCCCGGCCGCGCCCGACCAGGGCCATCATCCGTGGGTGGCGAACGGCGCGTCTCACCCTATTCTTATACCACCGGGGCTCGCGGGGGGTCGGCCTGACGGCCTCCCCGGGCAGGGCGCCGGGCGCAGGTGCGATCGACACCAGGAGGAGCGAGGGCATGGACGCGCTCGGCTTGTTCCGCCTTCGATACGATGCCGTTCACGGCGGGTTCGTCGACGACCTCTTCGCCGGGTTGACCGACGCTCAGGTCCGGCAGCGGCCGCACGGGCTGAACTCGGTCGTCTGGCTCGTCTGGCACGCGACGCGGGTCGAAGATGCGGCCGTGAACCGGTTCGTCGACGATCGCCCCCAGGTGCTCGACGAAGGCGACTGGCGGCCGCGCCTGGGAATCGAGCGGCGCGACGTGGGTCCGGGCATGATGGCGGACGACGTCGAGACGCTCAGCGCCCGGATCGACGTGCCCGCGCTGCGCGCCTACGTGGGCGCCGTCGCCGAGCGCACGCGCGCGGTCGCGGCGGCGCTCGCGCCGGCCGCCTGGGAAGAGATCGTGCCGCCGGAGCGGATCCGGCGGGTGGTGCTGGACGAGGGGCTCCTCGTGGACTCGGGGCGCTGGGTGGAGGAATTCTGGGCCAGAGGCCACGCGCGGGGCTGGTACCTCCTGCAGACGGCGCTGCTCCACCCGTATGGGCACTGGTTCGACGCCTCGACGACCCGCGGCCAGCTCGGACGCGGGGGGCGCTGAGCGCCCCGGCCCTCAGGGAAAGAGGCGCTCCCCGGACGCGGCGTCCTCGACGCGGATCGCGCTCACCGGGCAGCTCTCGGCCGCGGCCAGGATCCGCGCCGCCGAATCCCCGGCCGGATCGGCCACCTCCGACTGCCGGGCGGCGTTGTGGACGAACACCGCGGGCGCGATGGTCAGGCACGTGCCGTTCCCGACGCACGCGCCGTGGTCCACCCAGACTCGCAGCTTCCGCTCCAAGGCCCGCCCCGCTAGCTCCAGCCGACCGGCAAGGCCTTGAGCGACCGGAACTGGATGCTCGGCTGGTACTCGAGCCGGTCCGACTCGAGATGGAGCGCCGGGAAGCGCTCGGCCAGGGCCCGGAAGACCTCCTGCCCCTCCAGCCGCGCCAGCGTCACCCCGAGGCAGAAATGGATACCGGCACCGAACGCGACGTGGGGGTTCGGATGCCGGCCGATGTCGAAGCGGTCCGGCTCGCGAAAGACCGCCGGGTCGCGGTTCGCGGACGCGATGGCCCAGCGGATCCGGTCGTGCTTCCGGAGCTGCTTCCCGCGCAGCTCGAGGTCCGCGCTCGCGATGCGCTGGGTCGACTTGACCCGGGGGGTCGTAGCGCAGGCACTCCTCCGTCGCGGCCGGGGCGGCGGCCGCCGGGTCCGCCCGGAGCCGGGCCCACTGGTCGGGGTGACGGATGAGCGCGAGCGTCCCGTTGCAGATGAGGTTCATCGTGGTCTCGTGCCCGGCGAAGAGCAGGAGCGCGGTGTTCACGAGCACCTGGTGCCGGGTGAGCACGCCGGCCTTCTCCCCCTGCGCGAGCACCGAGATGAAGTCCGCGCCCGGCCGCGCCAGCCGAGACTCCACCAGCGGCTCCACGTATTCGAGCATGCCCCGCATCCCCTCGGTCAGGGGCCGGAGGCGGTCGGGCTCGCCCCGGTTGATGTGAAGGAGCTTGTCGGCGAGCTCGCGCAGATGCTCGCGGTCCTCCGGCGGGACGCCCATCATCTGCGTGATCACCCGCACCGGAAGCGGCGCCGCGAGGTCGGTCAGCACGTCCATCCGCCCCCGCGCCCGGGCTTCGTCGAGAAGCTCCGTCACCGCCCGCCGGACGAAGGGCCGCCACGACTCCATGGCCTTCGGCGTGAAGTACCCGTGCATGACCTGCCGCATCGCCAGGTGCTCGGGCCGGTCGTGCTCGACGAGCTGGTCGGCGCGGAACGCCCGGACGTACCCCACCAGGCTCAGATCGCCGGGATCGACCGGCGGGTACGGCGGGCGCGGATCGTTCCGGATGACGGCCGACGAGAAGAGCTCGTGGTGCCGGATCATCCACACGATGTCGTCGTGGCGCGTGATGACCCAGAGCTGGTACCGGTCGTTCCAGTGCACGGGGTCCGACGTGCGGAGGCGCGCGTAGTGAGAGTAGGGGTCCGCGATGACGTCGGGCGCGAACATGTCGTCGAGCTCGGGAGCGACCATTCCGGCGTCCTCGCTCAGGCAGGCTCCGGCGCGGCCGGGTCGAATCGAGGTCGTCGGCGCCGATTCTAGCGGCGGCCGCCGCGGTGGGCAAGCGCCCAGTCCGCCTCAGACGTCGGGTGGCCGTTCCCCCCGGTGGGTCAGCCGGGTGACGACGGCGAGGATCTCGTCGCGGTCGACGGGCTTCGCGACGTAGGCGTCGAATCCCGCCTTGAAGGCCTTGATCCGGGCTTCGGGCGTCACTTGGGCCGTCAGGGCAATCGCCGGAGTGTCCCTCACGTCGGGGATCGCTCGCACCTGCCGCATCAGCTCGTACCCATCGATGCCGGGCATGGCGAGGTCGCTGATGAGCGCGTGGGGACGGATGCGCCGAATCGCCGTCAACGCTTCGGACGCGGATGCCACCGCGGTGACGCGCGCCCCGCACTGCTCCAGCAGGTGCGCGATCATGTCACGGCCGTCCGCCTCGTCGTCCACCAGCAACGCGTGGATCCCCTCGCACCGCCCGAGGTCGACGGCGCCGGACTTGGCCCGCGCGACTTGCTTCATATTGCGCAGCACCACCGGCAGGGCGACCGTGAAGGTGGTCCCCCGGCCCTCGCCAGGGCTGGTCGCCTCGACCGTGCCGTCATGGAGCTCCACCAGCTGCTTCACGATCGCGAGGCCGAGCCCCAGGCCGCCGTGCGCTCGGGCGATGGAGGCGTCCGCCTGGCGGAACCGATCGAAGATCACCGGCAGCATGTCGGGCCGAATCCCGATTCCCGTGTCGGAGACCGTCACCACGGCCCGCCCGTCGGAGCGCGTCAGGTTGATCTCGATGCGCCCGCCCGCTGGCGTGAACTTGATGGCGTTCGACAGGAGATTCCAGAACACTTGCTGCAGGCGCTCCGGGTCGCCGTCGACGATGCCGAGCGCGGGGTCGAGGCGCAGCGCCATCAACAGGTTCTTGGCCTCCGCGTCGGGCCGGAGGGTCTCGATGGCCGCCCTCAACACCGTCACGAGATTGATCGGGCGAGTGCTGAGACGCACCCGTCCGCTCACGATGGCCGAGAGGTCGAGCAGGTCCTCGATCAGCCGAGCCTGCTGCCTGGCGTTGCGACCGATGATCTCCAGAGCGCGGCTCACGGTGGCGGCGTCGTGCTGGGCGCTGGCCAGCACTTGGGTCCACCCCAGGATCGCGTTGATGGGCGTCCGGAGCTCGTGGGACAGCGTGGCGAGGAAGTCGTCCTTGGCCCGGTTGGCGGCCTCCGCATCCCTCCGCGCGGCCTGCTCGCGACTCAGCAGCTCCACGAACCTGGCCTCGATCCGACGTCGCTCCGTGATGTCGCGCGCGATCTTGGAGGCGCCGACGATGCGGCCCTGCAAGTCCCGCATGGGTGAGGTCGTGATCGACATCTCGAGCAGGCGGCCGTCCTTGGTGATGCGCACCGTCTCGAAGTGGTCGATCTTCTCGCCCCTCCGTAGGCGAGCGAGCACCTCGTCCTCCTCCGGCCAGCGCTCTCTGGGGATGATCAAGGTGATGTGACGGCCGATCGCCTCGTCGGCCGTCCAGCCGAACATGCGCTCGGCCGCCCGGTTCCAGCTGGTGACGATGCCGTCGAGGGTCTTGCTGACGATCACGTCATCGGAAGAGTCGACGATGGCCGCCAGGCGCGCCCGAGCAAGATCGCCCTCGCCGCCCTGCGCGTCGTTGCCGTGTGACTCGGGCATCGGTGAACTAGGGCACATCAGAGTCCCGCGGACACGGGACCCCGTCTTCGGTGGGGCTCCAGCCAGGCCAGCGTCTCGGTCGTTTTTGCGTCCCGCCTTTTCCGCCCCCAGCCATGCCCTGAGCCGAGAGAAGTGGCGGGGCTCCGGAGCGCCCTGCCTGGGCAACCTCCAAGGCCGGCTGGCGCGCATCGAGTCGCGGCCCACATCGCCGGCGGGAGTCTCGGAAGGACGACCGCGCTACGGAGCCCTCAGGTCGGAAGGGATTGCATGCTCGATGCCGGCTTGGAAATAACGCGATTGGCGGGGATTTGTGGGCGGTCTGGTGCGGACACCCTGTCGCGCGTCCGACGCGCTGTCGTCCCGGGGTCCCGAACGCCCGGAGGCTCGAGCTCAGGGTCGAGGCGGCGCTCGGCCGTCAATCCCGGGCAGCCCCTCGCGAATGCGCCGCGAGAAATCGGACGCCCGGTCGGCGGCCTGCGCGGCGTCGTTGATCCGGGATCGCCGCCGAAGCGCCTCGAACGGCAGGCTCTGGTCGAGCCGTCCCTTCTCGTAGGCGTACTCGGCGGCGTATCCGCTCAGGAGGACTTTCCAGCTGAACGGCAGATGATCCGGGTTGACCCGGGTGTGCAGCA
>JBIOVM010000043.1:0-8314 GCA_044867785.1 Candidatus Rokuibacteriota bacterium
ACAGGCGCAGCGCCTGGCTCCTGCTCGCGGCCTCGAGCACCAGCCGGCTGTCTACCTGAACCGTCGGTAGAATCGCGAGCCGCTGCAACGCGGCGAGGGCCGTCTCCTCGGGGAGCGGCCTCGCCAGCTTCCGCGTGACGGTCACGTAGAACTCCTGGAGAACCTGGGTGCTAATCAACAGGCCGCCTGAGGCCACGTGCTCCCGCAAGAGCTCGTGGGCTTTCCGCGACCTGTCCGGCGAGTCCCGGTCGAACACGTAGACGAGGACGTTCGTGTCGAAGAACGTCCTCATCGCTCGTGAAGCTCATCGCGCGTCCAGCTTCGCCGACCCCGGCCGGCCCGAGCCGTCTTCGCGAGCTGGATCAGCCCTTCGACGGCCTCCTCGTTCGAGGAGGCGGCGCCCGCGAACCGGCTGAGATACTCGCGCAAGATGGCGTTCACCGAAGTGCCCTGCTCCAGGGCGCGCAGCCGTGCCTTCTTCAGAACGTGATCGTCGACCGTGATGGTGAGGTTGGCCATCGACACCTCCCGGAATTACACGGTTCCAGTGCTACACGGGTCCAGTGTAGCACTGGATGGGTCGCTACATCCCGAGGTCGGCGAGCAGCCGGCTCAGGTGGGCGAAGCCCATGCGCGCGTACCGGAGCGGCGGAGCCTTCACCGGGTCCTGCTCGGCCTCGACGACCAGCCAGCCCGCGTAGCCCGACTCGCGGAGGAGCGCGAGTAGGGCGCCGTAGTCGACGCACCCGTCGCCCGGCACCGTGAACACGCCGTCGACCACCGCGTCCAGGAAGCTCCGGTCGCCCCGGCGCGCCGCCGCCAGCACCGGGGGCCGGACGTCCTTGCAATGCACGTGGGCGATCCGGGTTGCGTGCCGCCGGGCGACGGCGAGCGCGTCGCCGCCGGCGTAGGTGAGGTGGCCCGTGTCGAGCAACAGGCCCACCGCGGGCCCGGTCACGGCCATCAGCCGATCGATCTCAGCTTCCGTCTCCACGACGGTCCCCATGTGGTGGTGGTACGCGAGCCGCATCTCGCGTCCGGCCAAGTGCTCGGCGACCTCGGTCAAGGCCTCGCCGAAGCGCTTCCAGTCCTCATCGGGCACCCGCGGTCGCGTGGACAGCGGGACACCGAGCCGTCCGTGCACGCTGCCCGTCTCCTCGGCGAACACCATGACCTTCGAGCCCAGCGCGGTGAGGAGCGCCGCGTGCGCCTGCATCGCCGCGATCTCCTCCGGCGCGCTCCGGCGGAGGAGATGGGAGCCGTACCAGCCCGACACGAGGTCGAGCCCGTGCCCCTGGAGCGCTGACCGGAGCTCCGCCGGGCGCCGCGGGAACTTCCGCCCGAGCTCGATCCCCGCGTAGCCGGCCTGGCGCGCCTCGGCGAGGCACACCTCGAGCGGGATGTCGTCCCCGAGCGTCTCGAGGTCGTCGTTCGTCCAGCCGATGGGGTTGACGCCGATGCGCACGGCCCTCCTAGCCTCCCGACCGCTGCCGGCGCCGCGCGCCGACGTACGCCTCGCGCGCCGCGCGGACCTCCGGGCGCGGAGAGACCTCCGGCACCGGGACGTCCCACCACGCCCCGCCGCCCGGGAACGGCCGGGCGGGATCGGTCTCGATCACCACCACGGCCGTCCGCTCGGCCCGGCGGGCCCGCTCGAGCGCGCCCTCGAGGTCGCCGATCGTCTTGACCTGCTCGGCGTGGGCTCCCAGGCTCCGGGCGTGCGCGGCGAAGTCCACGGCCGGCGCCTCGGCGCCCAGGAGGTTGTTGAACGGCGCCCCGCCGCAGGCCTGCTGGAGCCGGTTGATGCAGCCGAAGCCGTGATTGTCGAGCACCACGATCACGAGCTTCTGCCGCATCGCGACGGAGGTGGCGATCTCCGAGTTCATCATGAGGTAGCTGCCGTCGCCGACCATGACGAAGACCTCGCGGTCGGGGAGCGCCAGCTTCGTCCCGAGGCCGCCCGCAATCTCGTACCCCATGCAGGAGTAGCCGTATTCCAGGTGATAGCCGCGGGGGTCGCGCGTCCGCCACAAGCGGTGGAGCTCGCCCGGGAGCCCGCCGGCGGCGCACACGACCACGTCGCGGGGGCCGGCGGCGCGGTTCACCGCGCCGATCACCTGGGCTTCCGTGGGCGGGACGTCGTGGCCGGCGGCGGTGGCGGCGTCGACCAGGCGGTTCCACTCGGCCGCGAGGCGACGCGCGGTCTCAGTCCAGGCGGCCGGGGCGCGCCACCCGCCGAGCGCCTGCGAGAGCTCCTCGAGGCCGCGGCGGGCGTCCGCGACGAGCGGCTGCCCCTCGTGCTTGCCGGCGTCGTGCGGGGCCACGTTCAGGGACACCAGCGCGAGGTCGGGCGCCTGGAAGAGGGCGCGGGAGCCGGTCGTGAAGTCGCCGAGGCGGGTCCCGACGGCGACCACGACGTCGGCCTCGGCGGCCAGCGCGTTCGCCGCCGTCGAGCCCGTCACGCCGATCGCGCCGACGGCGGCGGGATGGTCCCAGGGGAGCGCGCCCTTCCCGGCCTGCGTTTCCGCGACCGGGAGCCCGTGGCGCTCGGCGAAGAGCCGGAGGGCGTCGTTCGCCAGCGAGTACTGCACACCGCCGCCGGCGACGACGAGCGGCTTCTGCGCGCGCCGAAGGCGGTCGGCCGCGGCGGCGAGCTCGCCCGGATCGGGTCCCGGCCGGCGCAGCCGGTGGACGCGCGGCTCGAAGAACCGCTCCGGGTACGCCCACGCCTCCGCCTGGACGTCCTGCGGCAAGGCCAGCGTCACGGGCCCGCAGGCGACGGGGTCGGTGAGGGCCGCGATCGCCGCCGGCAGGCTCTGGAGCAGCTGCTCGGGCCGGGTGATCCGGTCCCAGTAACGGGACACCGGACGGAAGCAGTCGTTCGCGGAGACCGTCGGGTCCCCGAAGTCCTCGACCTGCTGGAGCACCGGATCGGGTCCGCGGCCGGCGAATACGTCTCCGGGCAGGAGCAGGACCGGCAGGCGATTGACGTGGGCGAGGGCGGCCGCCGTGACCATGTTCGTGGCGCCGGGGCCGATCGACGTCGTGCACGCCATCAGGCGACGCCGCGCATGCGCTTTGGCGAAGGCGATCGCCGCGTGGGCCATCGCCTGCTCGTTGTGGGCGCGCAGGGTCGGCAGCCGGTCCTGAGCCGCCTGGAGGGCCTCGCCCAGCCCGGCGACGTTGCCGTGGCCGAAGATCGCCCACACCCCCGCGAGGAGCGGCGCCTCGCCCTCGTCCGTCTCGGTGGTCTGGGCGGAGAGGAAGCGCACGAGCGCCTGCGCCATCGTCATCCGCTCGGTCGCCATCGGCGTTCGCCCTCCTCGCGCGCATGCTAGATTGCTTCCGCGTGCCCCGTCAACCGATGGGCGCCTGAAGGGGGAGCCGTGCCTCGGATCCGCATCGGCGTGATCGGCTGCGGGTTGATCGCGCAGGTCATGCACCTCCCGCACCTCCGGGAGCTTCACGAGTGCTTCGAGGTCGCCGCGCTCTGCGACGTCTCGCCGGGCACGCTTCGCGCCGTCGGCGACCACTACGGAGTGCCGCGCCGGTTCGCCGACCACCGGGAGCTCCTGCGCGAGCCGCTCGACGCGGTGCTGGTGGCGAGCGCCGACTCGCACGGCCGGGTGATCGTGGACGCGCTCCAGGCCCGCAAGCACGTGCTCACCGAGAAGCCGATGTGCTTCACCGCGGGGGAGGCGGACGAGATCCTGGCCGCGCACCGGGCGGCCGGCACCGTCTGCATGGTCGCGTACATGAAGCGGTACGATCCGGCCTACCGGTACGTCGCGCCGCTGGTCCGAGAGATGCGCGATCTGCAGGCCATCGAGATCACGGTGCTTCATCCCTCCGAGGCGAACCAGATCGGGCACCACGACGTCCGGCGTGTCCCCGACGTGCCGGCCGCCGCCCGCGACCGCTTGCGCGCGGACCAGGACCAGCTGATCCGGGAGGCGATCGGCGAGTTCACGCCGCTCGAGCGCCGCGTGTTCGCCGGCAATCTCCTGTCCACGCTCGTCCACGACGTGAACGTGCTGCGGGGCCTGTCCGGCGATCCCGATGAGGTCCTCTTCACCGACGTCTGGGCCGCGGGCGAGAGCATGCTGACGGTCCTGCGCTATCCGTCGGGAGTCCGCGCCACGATCGCGCTCCACTATCTGCCCGATCTCGCCAACTACCGGGAGACGGTCGCGTACTACGGCCGGGCGGAGCGGATCGTTCTCACGTTCCCGTCCCCGTTCTTTCGCAACGCGCCGACCGGGATCCTGGTGGAGGGCATGGAAAACGGGATGGCCACCGAGAAGCGGGTGACCGCGTCCATGGCGGAGGCTTTCAAGGAAGAGCTGGTGCATTTCGCCGAGTGCGTCCGCACCGGGGCTCGCCCGGACACGACCCCGGAGGAGGCGAAGGGAGACGTGGCGCTGCTGCGCCGGATCTTCGGCGCCCTCCGGCGGCCGCTCGCCGCATGAGGCTGCGCCCGGAGACCCGCGGCGCGATCGCGGCGGCCCGGGTGGCGGGCCGGATCCTCGAGCGCGGGTTCGGCCGGGCCGGGCCGGTTCGCCTGAAGAGCCCGCGCGACCCGGTCACGCGCGTGGACGGCGCCTCCGAGCGGGCGATCCGGCGGCTGCTCCACCGGAGGTTCCCGACCATCGGCTTTCTCGGCGAGGAGGGCGGCGCGGTGGCGACCGGGCCCGACGGACGCTGGATCGTGGACCCCCTGGACGGCACCATCGCGTTCGTGGCGGGCCTGCCCTCGTTCGCCGTGTCGATCGCGCTCGAGCGACGCGGCCGGCTCGAGGTCGGCGTGATCCTGTTTCCGCGGCTGCGTGAGCTGTTCGTCGCCGAGCGCGGCCGGGGCGCCTGGCTGAACGGCCGCCGGATCAAGGTGTCGCGAGCGCGAGCCCTTCCGCGCTGCGTCGTCTCGCTCTGGCACGATCCCGGTCTCTGGCGCGACGGGCCGATGCGGGCGCGCATCGCTCGCCTCGGGGCCGAGGTGCGGAGCGTCGCGATGTTCGGCGCCTGCTTCTCGCTCGCCTACGTGGCCGCCGGCCGGCTCGACGCCTACTGGGAGCGACAGGCGCACCCGTGGGACGTGGCGGCCGGCGCGCTCCTCGTTCGCGAGGCGGGCGGGCGGGTGACGGGCGGCGCCGGCCAGCCGTTCGACGTGAACGATCCCACGATCATCGCCTCGAACGGGCGCATCCACCGCCGCGTCGTCGCCTATCTCAACGGGGCTGGAGCGTGACGTCGCAGCGGCTCGAAAGCCAAAGTCGGGGCCTGACCCCGCGGTTTGGAGTTTCGGCGTGGATCTACGGGGACGCGCCGCTGCCCGAGACCCTCGGGCGGATCGCCGCCGCCGGCTACGACGGGGTGGAGCTCCCGGGCGAGCCGGAGCGGTGGCGGGCGGCTGACCTGCGCCGCTGGCTCGGCGACCACGGGCTCGCGCCGGTCGCCCTCACCGCCTCGTGCATGACGCCGACCGAGCGGGATCTGGCCCATCCCGACCCGAGGATCCGGGGGGTGGCGGTCGACTACGTCGGGCGCTGTCTCGGGCTGGCCGCGGAGATCGGCGCCCCCCTCGTCCAGATGCTGGCCTCCGGCGAGCCGCGCCTCGCGCCGCTGGCGACGCGCGACGCGGAGTGGGCGTGGTCGGTCGCCGGCATGCAGGCGGCCGCCCGCGAGGCGGAGCGCGCCGGGGTCGCGATCGCCGTGGAGCCGCTCAACCGCTACGAGGGATACCTGGTGACGTCGACCCCCGAGGCCCTCGCCTACCTCGACGCCGTCGCGTCGCCCTGGGTGGGCATGACGCTGGACCTCTTCCACGCCAACATCGAGGAGCCGAGCATCGCGGCCGCGATCCGGGCCGCCGGGCCGCGACTGTGGCACGTGCAGGCGGCGGATACGACGCGGCGAGGGCTGGGGCACGGGCATCTCGACCTCGGCGCCGTGACCGAGGCCCTCGCGAGCATCGACTACGCCGGCGCCATCGTCGTGGAGATCATGGCGCCGGGCCCGGATCCGTTCCGGGCGATCAAGGACGAGCGCTCCGCGGCCATCCTCGATCAGGACATCCGGGAGTCGCTCGCCCGCTTGCGGGCGGTGTGGCCGCCGCCGGAGCGGCGACCGGGCGTTGGGCGATGAACGGGCCGCTGCCGTGCCGCGGGGCGGCTAGCCGACGAGGAGCGATCTCTCGGCGCGATCCGTGCGCGGCAGGAGCGAAGCGCCCGACCGACGGTCCTCGATCACGTCGACCCAGCCCAGCTCCGCCACGAACTCGCGGAGCGCCTCGAACAGCCCGACCTGCCCGCGTGCCACCACCAGGATCGCGCGATCGTCTCGAGAGCCGTCGTTCGCCATGTGAACCCTCCCTGAAGCCGTTCGGCCGGTGACGGGTTCCTGTCGGACGCCGGGCCGATCATACGACAGGTCGGGGCACCCGAGAAGGGTTTGCGCGTATCTGTTACCGCGCCGCGATTGACACCCCGCAGGATCGACTCCTAGAGTGACCCTGTGGCTCCCAGCGCTGCGGGCACGCCGCCGGATTTCGTCGCGGTGGGGCATCTCACCGTGGACGAGCTGGTCGGCGGGCTCCGGCCCGGAGGCTCGGCGCTCTACGCCGGCCTGTTCGCGCACCGGCAGGGCCTGCGCGTGGGCCTCCTGACCAGCTATGGCCCGGACTTCCCGTTCGACGTCCTGCCGTCGGAGATCGAGGTGGTCGCGGTGCCGGCCTCGGCGACGACACGGTTCGCGCTCGACTATCGTCCCGAGGGACGGCGGCTCACGCTGAAGGGACGCGCCGCTCGCCTGGAGCCAGCGCACTTGCCGTCCCATTTCGCGGAGGCGGGGATCGCCTACCTGTGCCCGGTCGCGGACGAGGTCGCCCCGGCGCTGGTGCGCGCGTTTCCCGAGGCCGCCGTCGGGGTCGGGGCCCAGGGCTGGTGCCGCGTCTGGGATCGCGAGGGCACGGTGGCGATGCGGCCCTGGCCCGATCCGGCGCCCATCCTCGCGCGCGCCCAGGCGCTCTTCCTGTCGAGCGACGACGTGGCGGGCTGGGAGGCGCAGGCGCTTGCCCTCTATCAAGACGTGCCGCTCGGGGCCTTGACCTTCGCCGAGCGCGGCGCGGTGCTCTTCGTCAACGGCGAGCGACAGGCCGTCCCGGCCGCACCCGCGACCGAGGTCGAGCCGACGGGCGCCGGGGACGTCTTCGCCGCCGCGTTCATGGTGCGCTACAACGCCACCGGTGATCCCGTCGAGGCCGCGACCTACGCGGCCCTGGCCGGCGCCCTCACCGTCGAGGCCCCGGGGATCGCCGGGGTGCCGACCGCCGAACGCCTTTTGGAAAGGTGGCGGGCCTCCCAGCCTCGCTGATCCTGCGCATGAACCTGAGCGATCTCTGGTGGGTCGCCTTCCTCTTCATCGGGCTCCAGCCGGTGATCCGGCAGCGGATCCTGGAGGCGAAGCGGCTGGGCGTCCTGAAGCGCCTCGAGCAGGCGCGCCGGAGCCGCGTCATCGCCCTCGTGCACCGCCAGGAGACGATGAGCCTGCTCGGCTTTCCGATCGTCCGGTACATCGACGTCAACGACTCCGAGGACGTGCTCCGTGCGATTGCGCTGACCGATCCGGACTATCCGATCGACCTGGTCGTGCACACGCCGGGCGGCCTCGTGCTGGCGGCCGGCCAGATCGCGCACGCGCTCAAGCGTCATCGGGGCAAGGTCACGGTCTTCGTGCCGCATTACGCGATGTCGGGAGGCACCCTGGTGGCGCTGGCCGCCGACGAGATCGTCATGGACCCCAACGCCGTCCTCGGGCCGGTGGACCCGCAACTGGCCCAGCTGCCGGCCGCGTCGATCTTGTCGGTCCTCGACCGGAAGGAGATGAAGGACATCGAGGACCAGACGCTGATCCTGGCCGACGTGGCGCGGAAGGCCGTGGTCCAGGTCCAGATCATGATCCGCGATCTCCTGATGGAGCACATGGCCGAGGCGAAGGCGTCCGAGATCGCGGTCAAGCTCGGGACCGGTACCTGGACCCACGATTACGCGATCACGGCCGAGGAGGCCAAGGAGCTGGGCCTCACGGTGAGCACCGGAATGCCGGTCGAGGTCTACGAGCTGATGCGGCTGTTTCCTCAGCCCACGCGCACGCGCCCGTCGGTGGAGTACGTCCCGCTGCCCTACCGCCAGCCGGAAGGCCCCTGACCGCTCGCGGAGCGTGAGCCGCCGCGGCTGGCGGCGGCGAGCGGGATCGACCCCCGTTCGGCGGGAGAGCCCCGGGTCACTCCCGGGAGCCCGCGCTCAGTGCGGGCGGCGGA
>JBIOVM010000044.1:0-4228 GCA_044867785.1 Candidatus Rokuibacteriota bacterium
CGATCGCTAAAGCGGGGTCAGGCCCCGACTTTGATGTTCGGCCGCCCGGGGACCCGCAATCGGGGAAAGTCAAACTCGAGGCCTGACCCCGGGGTTTGGGTTGGGCTCGCGCCAGAGGCGGCCGTCCCAGGACTCCACGACCACGTCGTCCCCCTCGCGACCGCGGAGGTACGGATAGGCGAGCGGCACCTTGCCGTACGGGGTGTCGAGGACGTAGGTCGGGATCGCGTAACCGCTGGTGCGGCCCCGGAGGGCCCGGAAGATCTCGATCCCCCGCTCGATCGGCACGCGGAAGTGCTCCGTCCCCTCGAGCAGCTGCGCCTGGTAGCAGTAGTACGGGCGGACGCGCATCCGGACGAGGCCCTCGCCGAGCGCCTTCATCGTCTCCGGGTCGTCGTTGATGCCGCGGAGCAGCACGCACTGGTTCCCGACCGGTATGCCCGCCCGCAGGAGCCGGTCGCACCCCTCAGCGGCCTCCGGTGTGAGCTCCTTCGGATGGTTGAAGTGCGTGTTCAGCCAGATGGGATGGTAGCGCTCGAGCATCCGGCAGAGCGCGTCCGTGACCCGGAACGGCAGCGTCACCGGGAGGCGCGTCCCCAGCCGTACGATCTCGACGTGCGGAATGCGCCGGAGCTCGGCGATGAGCCACTCGAGCTTGTCGTCGGAGAAGACGAGCGGGTCGCCACCCGTCAGGAGCACGTCGCGGATCTCGGGAGTCCGGCGGATCCAGTCGAGCCCGACCTCGAGCTCGCCCTTCTTCATGATCCACTCTTCGTCCCCGACCATGCGCTTCCGGAGACAGAACCGGCAATAGAGGGCGCACTCGTTGTTGACGCAGAAGGCGATCCGGTCCGGATAGACGCGGATCACGTTCTTCACCGGCGAGTGCGCCACCTCGTCGAGCGGATCGGCCAGTCCGGCCGGATCGTCGAGCTCGGCCGTCCGCGGCACCACCTGGCGGCGGATCGGGCACGCCGGGTCCTCGGGGTCCATGAGCGCCGCGTAGTACGGCGTGATGACGAAGCGGAAGCGGTCGGCGAGAGCGTCGATCGCGCGGCGCTCGTCCGGCGTCGGGCGGACGTAGCGCTCCAGCTCCTTCGCACTCCGGACGCGCTCCTGCATCTGCCAGACCCAGTCGCGCCACTGGACGTCGGGGATTCCGGGAGGTCGCGGCATGACGGGAGGCTAACAACCGCCGCCGGTCGAGTCAAATCATGCGAGGCGCGCGGCGGCCGTGCCGGAACCAAAGGGCGGGCGCCCGTATAATCGGGGCGTGCTGGACCGGACGACAAGCGAGGGCCGCATGGGCGCCGACTGCCTCGTCCGGGACGTCCTCGCCAACCGCCTCGACGACCTGCTCACGTACGCCCGGGCGATTCGGGCGCGGCTCACCCGGTAGCGGCCGCGCCCTGGTGACGCCTCCGGGAGAGCGCGCTCACCGCCCGCTCCGGTCCCTCGCCTACATGTGCGGGGCGGCCGGCACCTTCGCCCTCCTGAACGCGGCCGCCAAGGCGCTGACGGCGGACTTCCCCGTCGTCGAGCTGCTGTGGGCTCGGACGGCGGGACACCTCGCCTTCGTGGTGGCGGCCTTCGGCCCTCGGTATGGACGGCGGCTCTTCGCGACCCGGCACCCGATGTTCCAGCTCGCGCGGTCGCTCCTCCTCATGAGCTCGACGGCCTTCAACTTCGCCGCGCTTCGCTTCATCGGTCTCGCGACCGCGACGACGATCAATTTCACCGCTCCGTTCGTGGTGGCCCTCCTGGGCGTGCCGCTGCTCGGCGAGCGCGTCGGCCTCCGGCGGTGGCTCACCATCGGCATCGGGTTCCTCGGCGTCCTGATCGTCATCCGGCCCGGGGGCCACGTCGCGCAGCCGGCCTCGCTCTTGGCCCTCGGCACCGCGGTCTGCTATGCGGGCTATCAGGTCCTCACGCGGAGGGTGGCGGCGACGGATCCCCCGGAGACGACGGTGGGCTACAGCGCCCTCCTGGGCACGGCGCTGACCAGCCTGGTCCTGCCGTTCTCCTGGGTCACGCCCGCTTCGTGGACGCAGGTCGCGCTCCTTTTGAGCATGGGGCTCACCGGCGGCCTGGGCCACTATCTGGTGGCACGCGCCTACATGTGGGCGCCCGCCGCCGTCGTCTCCCCTTTCAACTACGTCCAGCTGCTCGGCGCCGCGATGACGGGGTACCTCTTCTTCGGAGAGGTGCCCGACGCCACGCTCTGGCTCGGGGCGCTGCTCATCGTCGGCAGCGGCATCGCGATGGCGTGGAGCGAGGCGCGCCGGTCCGCCGCGGCTTGAGCGCGGCGACGGCGATGGCCTATCCTCGGCGGCGCAGCGAGACACCGGGCCACGGAGAGGAGCCGCATACATATGACCACGATCCGCGAGCGCGTTCGGCCGTGAATGCCGCCCTCACCTTCGGGCTGACGCTTCCGAACCGCGGCGTGATGCTCGGCCTCACGACGCCGGCCCAGCTCCTGGAGCTGGCGGATCGTGCCGAGGCCTCGGACGCCTTCGACTCCGTGTGGGTCGGGGACTCGCTCTTCGCCAAACCCCGGCTCGACGCGCTCACGCTGCTCGCCGCCATCGCGGGGCGCACCCGGCGGGTTCGCCTGGGGCCGGCCTGCCTGGCCACCTTCCCGGTCCGCAACCCGCTCGTTTTCGCCTACGAGTGGGCGAGCCTCGACCGGATCGCCGAGGGCCGCACGATCCTGATCGTCTGCGCCGGCGGCGGGAGCGCCGGCGACTGGGACGCGGAGGCCCGAGCGGTCGGCGTCCCCGTCGCCGAGCGCCAGCGGCGGCTCGAGGAGCACGTCGTCATCCTCCGGCGCCTGTGGAGCGAGGCGCGCGTCACGCACCGCGGCCAGTTCTTCCAGTTCGAGGACGTGACGCTCGAGCCGAAGCCGCTCCAGCAGCCCTGCCCCATCTGGCTGGCCAACAATCCCTGGACGATCCGGCCCGAGCCCGCGCGCATCGAGCGCGCGCTCCGACGCGTCGCCCGGTTCGCCGACGGCTGGCAGACGCACAGCCTCAGCCCGGAGGTCTTCGCCGAGTACTGGGACACGATCCGCCGCTACACGCGGGAGGAAGGGCGGGACCCCGAGCGGCTGGGGAACTGCCTCTACCACAACATCAACGTGAACGAGGACCGCGAGGCGGCGCTGGCCGAGACGAAGCGATTCCTGGACCTCTACTACTCCATCCAGTACACGCGAGCCCGGATCGAGGCGTGGAGCGCCCTCGGAAGCCCCGAGGAGTGCGCGGAGAACCTTCGGCGGTTCCGCGGCACGGGCGTCGAGCGGATCACGCTCCGCCTGACGAGCTGGGACCAGGTCGGCCAGCTCGAGCGCGTGATCCGCGAGGTTCTCCCCCTCGTGAACCGCTGAGCCGCCTTCCCGGCCGGAGACTCCCGCAGGGCGGCGAGGTCTACGTCGTCTGCCGGCCCTTCACCGCCCGGTAGATGGCGAGGACCACGAGGGTGCCCAGGATCGCCGTGATCCAGCCAGAGGAGTAGTCGGGTCCACCCCAGAGCGCCCGCCCCACGAATGTCCCCAGCAGGGAGCCGACCACGCCGAGCACCATGGTGACGATGACTCCTCCCGGATCCCGGCCCGGCATGATCAGCTTGGCGAGCGCGCCGACGACCAGTCCGAAGAGCGCCTGACCCAGCAGGTGCATCATGGTTTCCCCCTTCGCGGCATACGCCGCGCCTCGCATGGCAGGATAGTCCGCCCCCGCATCCCTGTCGAGGCACCCACCCGGGCCTTCCGGGATCCCGCCACGCAGGGCGGGCGCCCAGCTCAGCCGGCCGGCGCCGACGCCGCCCGCGCCTGCGGCGCGAAGCGCTCGAGCCGATAGGACGCCCAGTCCGGCACGACGGCGGTCGCGCCGGTCGCGATCAGGTCCGCCACCATCGCGCCGATCGCGGGAGAGATCTGGACGCCGACGCCTCCGCCGCCCAGTGCCTGGAAGAGTCCCGCCACACCTGGCGTGGGTCCGACGATCGGCCGCGAGTCGGGCGTCAGCGGGTAGAGCCCGGCCCAGCCGCCGGTCACGCGGAACTCGCCGGCGCCCCGGTAGCGCGCGGCGAGCGCCTCCGCCACCCGCGCCGCGTAGTCCCAGTCGACCGCCTGACGGAACGCGTCCGGATCGTCCGGACGCTCCCAGTCCCCGTGAACCTCCCAGTGGAGGCCGGCCACGAGCCGCGCCGGCGTGTCGTCGCGAAA
>JBIOVM010000045.1:0-37349 GCA_044867785.1 Candidatus Rokuibacteriota bacterium
CCCGCGGCAGCTGATCGCGCTGGCGGAAGGGGCGCGGCTCGGCTACGTGCTGGGCCAGATGAACGAGGGAATGCTCGCTACTGTCGCCGGGGCGCACCTCGCGCTCGCCACCCGGCCGAAGTACACGGAGCTCTACGGCACCGACGGCATCGTCAGCGACCCGACGCCGGGCCACGTCTACGAGGCGGGCACGCTCGTGGTGCCGGACGGCCCGGGCCTCGGCGTCGCGCCGGACGAGCGGCGGCTCGAGCCCGCGTTCGAGCACGCCGCATGAGGATCACCGCGGTCGAGGTGTACCGGCACGATCTCCCGCTCGAGACCCCCTTCGAGCACTTCGCGTCGGGCTCGGTGCGCGCGCTCGAGGAGGTCTACGTGCGCCTCCAGACGGACGAGGGGCCCGTGGGGCTCGGCGAGGCGCGCGGGAATTCGCACTACCTGACCGGCGACACGCCCGACCGCGTGGCCGCGGAGATCCTCCAGCATCTGGGGCCGCGGCTCGTGGGGCGGGACCCCCGGGACTGGCACGCGCTCCTCGGCGACCTGGACGGGGCCGTCGTCGGCGCCCACGGGGCGCGGTCGGCGCTCGACATCGCGCTCCACGACCTGGTCGGCCAGCTCTACGGGGTGCCGGTGTTCGAGCTCCTGGGCGGCGCCGTCCGCGAGTCGTTGCCGAGCAACCAGTCCATCTTCTACGGGCCGCCCGAGGCCGCGGCGCGCCAGGCGACGGCCTACGTCGCCGACGGCTTCCGGTTCCTCAAGGTGCGCGCCGGGCTTCGGCCGTTCCAGCGGGACGTCGACCGCATCCGGGCGGTGCGGGAGGCGATCGGCCCCGACGTCTCGCTGGCGATCGACCTCAACATGGCGTGGACGGCCCGCGAGGCGGTGGCCCACCTCCGCCGGCTCGAGCCCTTCGACCTCGCGTACGTGGAGCAGCCGGTCCACTACCGGGACGTCCCCGGGCTCCGCCACGTCACCCAACACACCGACATCCCGATCATGGCGGACGAGAGCGTCCAGTCGCTGGACGATGTCCTCGTCCTCGCGCGCGACCGCGTCGTGGACGGCCTGCACCTCAAGCTGATCAAGCTCGGCGGGATCGCCGGGCTGTGGCGGGCGGCGGCGATCGCGGAGACGGCCGGGCTCGAGCTGATGATCGGGCAGACGAACGAGGGCGGCGTCGCCACGGCGGCGGCTGCGCACTGCGGGCTCGCGGTGAACGCGCGCTACCTCGAGCTCTACGGCTCGCAGGGGCTCGTCGAGGACCCGGCCAGCGGGTTCGCGCTCCGGCACGGCCTCGCCACGCTCACCGAGCGCCCCGGGCTCGGCGTCACCCTCGACGTCGCGCGGCTCAAGCCCGTGGGCGCCGTCACGCAGGAGGGCTGAGGGTGACCGGCACCGCGAGCGAGGCCCTCGTCCGGCAGCTCGTCGAGCTGATCCGGCTGCCCAGCCAGAACCCCGGCGACGGCGAGGCCACGGTCGCGGCCTACGTGGCCGAGCGCTGCCGGCAGCTCGGGCTCGAGGTGGAGACGCCGGAGGCGGCCCCGGGGCGGCCGAACGTCGTCGCCTGGCTCCGGGGCCGGCAGCGCGCGCCCGCCGTGGCGCTCAACACCCATCTCGACACGGTGCCGATCAGCGACGGCTGGACCGTGGACCCGTTCGCCGGCGAGGTCCGCGACGGCCGCGTGTGGGGGATCGGCGCCGGGGACGCCAAGGGTCAGATCGTCGCCATGCTGGGCGCCATCGAGGCGGTGGTGGCGGCGGGCGGACGGCTCCAGGGGGACCTCGTCTTCACCGCGGTCGCCGACGAGGAGCTCGGGAGTCTGGGCGCGCGGGCGGTCGTGCAGGCGCTCGCGGTCGACTACGCGGTGATCGGCGAGCCGACGCGGCTCCGGGTGGCCATCGCCCACCGCGGGAGCCTCCGGCCGCGGATCGTCGTGCGCGGGCGATCGGCCCACTCGTCGACGCCGCGGCTCGGGGTGAACGCCATCTACAAGATGCGGAAGCTCCTCGCCGCGCTCGAGGCCTACTGCGAGGGGCTGGACGCGCGGGCGCATCCCCTCATCGGGCCGCCGAGCGGCGCCGTGACCCTCATCACGGGCGGCCACAAGGAGAGCGCGGTCCCCGACCGCTGCGAGATCGTCCTCGACCGCCGGATGGTGCCGGGGGAGCGGCAGGACGAGGTGGTGGCCGACCTGGAAGCGCTCCTCGCCCGGCTCGCGCGCGAGGATCCGGAGCTCCGGGTTGCGATCGAGGGGTATCTCCCCACCAGCGGGCCGCCCTCGGAGACACCGCGCGACGCCCGGCTGGTCGGGCTCGCGGTGGCGGCGGTGGGCGAGGTGACGGGCACGCCGGGCGAGGTCTATGGCGCCGGCTTCGGCTGCGACATGACGCACTTCCGCAGCCTCGGCGCCGAGGCGGTGATCCTCGGGCCGGGGGACATCGACCGCGCGCACAAGGCCGACGAATACATCGAGCTGGCCGAGCTCGAGGCGGGGCGCCAGGTCTACCTGGCCCTGCTGCGGCGGCTCCTGGGCTGAGGGCCCGTGGCCGAGAAGCCCGGGCTCGCCCACGCCGTCGCCGCGCCCGCGGTTCGCGCGTGGGACGGGGCCTTCGCGTGGTTCACGGTCGTCTACGGGCTCCTGAACTTCGGGCAGGGCGTGTTCCCGCCGCTGCTGCCTCAGATCATGGACGGGCTCGCGCTCGAGTTCGCCACCATCGGGCTCCTGGGCTCCGCCTTCGGCGTGGCGCGGTTCGTGATCGATCTGCCCGCCGGCCTCCTGGTGGAGCGCCGGGGTCTGTTGCCCGCGCTCCACATGGGCATCGCCTGCCTGCTCGGAGGGACGCTCCTGTCCGCGTGGGCGCCGTCGCTCCCGGTCATGCTGATCGCCCGCGCGCTCGTCGGCGTCGGCTCTGGCCTGACGATCGTCGTGTCAATCCTGTTCGTGATGCGCCGAGGCCCCGCCGCGTCGCGCACCCGGCGCGGGAACGTGTACGAGATCGGCGTGATCGGCGGAACCGCGCTGAGCGCGTGGCTCGGCGGCCACGCGGCGGCCCGGCTCGGCTGGCGAGGGGGGTTCGCCGTCGCCGCGCTCGCCATCACCCTCGCGTGGGCCCTGGCGGCGCTTCGGCTCTCCCCCGCGCTCCGCGAGCTCGGGCGGCCGGCGCCGGGTCCCGGCGGATCCGCCCCGGCGCGCACGCCGCTCTCGTGGGGTGCGGGGCTCGCCATCTACCTCGCGACCTTCACGCTCGCGGTGGCCTGGGCGGGCGGCGTCGCGACCTTCCTGCCGCTCTACGGCGGGCGCGCGCTCGAGCTGCCGGCCGACGTGCTCGGTCGCACGCTGTCGATCGCCTTCGCGATCGAGGCGGCGATGCTCGTGCCGGTGGGCTGGGCGGCGGACGCGCTCGGCCGTGTGCGCGTCCTCGCCGCTGGCTTCCTAGCGATGCTCGCCGGGGCGCTCCTGGTGCCGTGGACTGCGACCGTCGCCGGCTTTGCGGTCGGCGCCACGCTCCTGGTCCTCGGCGTGGCCGCCTGGATGGTGCCGCCCGTGCTGCTGGCGGAGCGGCTGCCCGGTGGGTTCCGGGGCCCCGCGGCCGGACTCTATCGACTGGTGTCCGACCTCGCGTACATCGTCGCGCCCGGCGCCGTGGGCTGGCTGATCGGCCGCCACGGGTTCCGGACGGCCGGGCTCGCGATGGCCGGCCTCTTCCTCGTCGCCGGCGGCGTCGCCGTCGCGGCGCTCGGGCGGCCACCCCGCAGCGGCCCATGACCGCCGCCTGGCCGCCGATGACCGCTGGCCCCGGCGTCCTGCGCGACGCGAGCGGCGCGTGGAGCCGGGCCGCCATCGTGACCACGCGGTCGCCGTGGGCGCTGGCGGAGCCGATGCTGGCGGCTCCGCCCGCCCGCGTCGCCTCCGTGGCGACGCTCGAGCGCGCGCACCTGGAGGCGCTGGCCACCGAGCTCCGGGGCGTGGATCGCGTGGTCGGCCTCGGCGGAGGACTCGCGCTCGACGCCGCGAAGCTCGTCGCGTGGCGGCTCGGCGTCCCGCTGGTGCAGGTGCCCTCGAGCGTGTCCAACAACGCGTGCTTCACGCGGACCTGCGGGTGCCTGGAGCGCGGCCGGCGGGCGCCGATGCGCGAGGCGCCGGTGCCGGAAGCCGTCCTGGTCGACCACGACCTCATCGCGCGAGCGCCCGGCCGGCTGAACCGGGCCGGTGTCGGGGACCTCCTGTCGAGCCACTCGGCGCTGCCGGACTGGGAGCTCGCCCACCGGGCGGGCCGCGACGTCGACTGGGATCCGGCCGTGCGGGACCGGACGCGAGTGGAGCTCGACCGGCTGGCGGGGCTCGCCCCTGACGTCGGCGCGGAGCGACTCGAGGCGTTCGTCGGGCTCCTCGCGATGGGCGAGCGCTTCGCGCCGACGTTCCTCCGCCTCCCGCGGGCGCGCTTCAACGCCGCGTCCGAACACCTCCTGGCCTGGTGCCTGGAGGAGCGGACGGGCCGGCGACTCCTCCACGGGGAGATCGTGAGCCTCGGCGTGCTGATCATGGCGCATCTCCAGGAGAACGCGCCCGAGGCCGCGGCGGCGACCGTCCGGGCCGCCGGCGTCGCCGTCCAGCCCGCGGCGATCGGCACGTGCTGGGCCGAGGTCGAGGCCGCCGTCCTCGCGCTCCCCGAGTACGCGCGGGACGTCGTCCCCTGGTATACGGTGGTGGACGCGCTGGTCGAGGGGGATCCCGCACGGACGCGGCTCCGTCGGCGGTTCCGGGAGGCGCAGGCCTTCGTGGCGGCACTCGCATGAGGGCCGAGGCGCGGTCCCCTCACGCCGTGGGGAGGACGACATGAGCGCCTTTTCCGAGGATCTCCCTCAGCCGCAGGCCGACCGGCTCCAGGCCGACGTCGAGACCCTGGCCCGGATGACGCGCCCGGACGTCCCGTACACGCGACGGGCCTTCTCCGACGAGGACCGCGCCGCGCGCGCGTGGGTCGCGGGCGAGATGCGGGCCGCGGGCCTGACGGTGACGGTGGACGCCGCCGCCAACGTGATCGGGCATCGGCCGGGCCGGGAGGACGGGCCCTCGATCATGACGGGCTCGCACCTCGACACCGTCCAGGCCGGCGGGCGGTTCGACGGGATCGCCGGCGTCCTGGCCGCGCTCGAGGTGGCGCGCTGTCTCCACGAGTCCGGCCGCCGCCTCGCCCGGCCCCTCGAGGTCGTGAACTTCACGTGCGAGGAGCCCTCCGAGTTCGGGCTCTCCACGATCGGCAGCCGCGCGATGAGCGGGCGGATCGGTCCCGACACCGTGGCCGGGCTCCGCGGCCCCCGCGGGAAGAGCTTGGGGGACGCCATCGACACGGTGGGCGGGAGGGCGGCGCGCCTCGACGAGGCCCGGCGCGAGCCCGGTAGCATCGCCCGCTACCTGGAGCTGCACATCGAGCAATCCGCCTCGCTCGCCCGCGCCAGGCTGCCCGTCGGCGTCGTGACGGCGATCGCGGCACCCAGCCGGTTCCGCGTCACCATCCGGGGGCGGCAGGACCATGCGGGCGGGACGCCCATGGCGGTGCGGAAGGACGCGCTCGTCCCGGCGGCCGAGCTGGTGGTCCTGGTCGAGCGGCTCGCGCGCGAGGCCGGTCGCGGCATGGTCGGCACGGTCGGCGCGCTGACCGTCCACCCGAACATGGTGAACATCGTGCCGGGCGAGGTGGAGCTCCTCGCCGACTTCCGAGGGATCCACCCCGGGGCGATCGCCGAGACGCTCGCACGGTTCGAGGACGGCGTCGCGGAAGTCGCCCGCGAGCGGCAGGTCGCGATCGACCTGGCGCCGATCGTCCGCGAGGAGCCGCTCCACATCGACCCCGAGATGATCCAGCACGCCGCGGCGGCGGCCGAGAGCGTGCGGGTGCCGTTCGCGCGGCTCACCAGCGGCGCCAGCCACGACGCGAATCACATCGCGCGGCTGTGCCCGATCGGCATGCTCTTCGTCGCGTGCCGCGACGGGCGGAGCCACTGCCCGGAGGAGTGGGCGGAGTCGGCCGACCTCGCCGCCGGCGCCCGCGTGCTGCTCGAGCTAGTCCTGCGGTTGGACGCGGCCCTCGCCGGACCGTCCTCGACACCCTAAGCCTCAGGAGACCTCGCATGCTGGACCCCGACATCCCGAAGCTCCTCGAGCTCGTGCCCTCCGGCTCGGAGGCGGCGTTCCCCCGGGAAGAGTTCGCCCGCCGGCAGGCGGCGCTCCGCGAGCGACTGGCCGCCCGCGGCATCGATCTCTACCTGACCTCGAGCGCGGAGAACGTCTTCTACCTCTCCGGGCAGCAGACGCCGGGCTACTACACGTTCCAGTGCTTGGCGGTGCCGGCGTCCGGCGAGCCGTTCCACGTCCTGCGCGGGCTCGAGTCGATGAACGCCCGCGCCAACACGTATCTCCAGGACATCAGCGGCTACCCGGACGACGGGAACCCGGCGGCGGCGGTGGCCGAGGTCCTGGCCGCGCGCGGCTACACTGGCAAGCGCGTCGCCATCGACCAGAACGCGTGGTTCCTGACCGTCAACCTCCACCAGCGCCTGGTGAAGGAGCTCGGCCCGCTGCTGGACGGCTCGGGCCTCGTGGAGGAGCTCCGCCGCGTGAAGTCGCCGCTCGAGCTCCAGCAGATGGAGCAGGCCGCGCGCGCCAACGACGCCGGAATGCAGGCCGGCCTCGAGGCGACCCGGGCCGGCGCCTCCGAGAACGACATCGCCGCCGCGATCATGGGGGCCGCCGTGCGGGCCGGCAGCGAGTACGTCGGCATGGAGCCGTTCGTCACCTCCGGCCCCCGCTCCGGCATCCCCCACACCACGTGGCGCCGCCGGCGGATCGAGCCGGGCGACGTCGTGATCCTGGAGACGTCGGCCTGCCACAATCGCTATCACGCGGCACTGTACCGGACCGTCGCGATCGGGACGATCCCGGAGCGCGCGCGCGACATGTACCGGGTCTGCGAGGAGGGCTTGGCGGCGGCGACGGCCGAGCTCCGCTCGGGCCGCAGCTGCGCCGACGTCCACCAGGCCGCCCAGGCGGTGATCGACCGCCACGGCTACACGTTCGGCTACCGGAAGCGCACGGGGTACAGCATCGGCATCTCGTTCGCGCCGGACTGGGGGGAGGGGAACATCCTGAGCCTGTACCGCGGCGTCGACGTGCCGCTCGTGCCGGGGATGGTCTTCCACGTGCCGATCACGCTCCGCGAGTACGCGCGGTGGACGGTGGCGGTGAGCGAGACCATCGTCGTCACGGCCGGGGGGCCCCGCCGTCTGAGCGCGCTTCCGGCCGGCCTCCTGGAGCGGTGATCCGGGACGTCTTCCTGGTCCAACCGATCCACGCGGCCGGGATCGAGCGCCTCCGGGCCGCCGGGCTCGCCGTCCGGCAGGCCACGCGAGCGGACATGGCGACGGTGGCCGCCGAGATCGGCGGCGCCGACGCCGTCGTCACCCGCAATGCCGGCCTCGATCGGGCGGCGATCGACGCGGCGCCACGGCTCCGGCTCGTCGTGGTCCACGGGGTCGGGCACGACCCCGTGGACGTCTCCCACGCCCTGGCCAAGGGCGTGGTGGTCTGCAACACGCCGGTCGCCAACGCCTGGTCGGTCGCCGAGCATGCGATCGCGCTCCTGCTGGCGCTCGTCAAGCAGATCCGCGCGGCCGACGCCGCGGTCCGCGCGGGCGCGTTCGACGCGCGGTACGCGCTGCCGGTCACCGAGCTCCGCGGCCGGACGCTCGGGATCGTGGGCTGCGGCCGCATCGGGCGCGCCACCGCCCGGATCGCGCGCGCCGGGCTCGGCATGCGCCTGTGCGGCTACTCTCCCTCGGCCGAGCCCGAGCGCCTCCGCCGGCTCCGCATCGAGCCCTGCGCGCGGCTCGACGACCTTCTCCGACGCGCCGACGCCGTGTCGCTCCACCTGCCGCTCCACCCGGAGACCCGCGGCCTCATCGGGCGGGCCGAGCTCGCGCGCATGAAGCCGGGCGCGTACCTCATCAACACGGCGCGCGGAGCGCTCGTGGAGCACGGCGCGCTGGTGGACGCGCTCGCGAGCGGGCGGCTCGCCGGGGCCGGACTGGACGTGTTCCGGCAGGAGCCGGTGCCGCCCGACGACCCACTGCTGCAGCTGCCGAACGTGGTCCTGTCGCCGCACATTGCGGGCGCCTCGGACCGCGCCATGGAAATGACGGCGCTCGCGGTGGCGGCGGCCATCCTCCGGGTCGCTCGGGGCCGTCGGCCGCGCAACGTGATCGCCGCGCCGACGGCGTAGCGCGGCCCGGACGAGCGGCGGGGCGCCGGGCGCCCTCGGGCGCGCCGGCGTCCGGAGGTGGCGGAGCGAGCGCCGGGCCCTCCGTGGACCCGGCGCCCGTCTGGCCTCTTACTTGTTGTACGCGTTCGTCCAGAGCACCCCTTCCGAGGTGTCGGGCATCGCCGGGATGGCGCCGATCGCCTTCATGACGCTCAGCTGGTTGGAGACTCCGGACTGCGTCAGCCGGCCCCCCTTCCGGATCGCCGGGATGAGCGCGTCGAAGGAGATCCTGAGCGTCGCGTCGTCCGTCTCGGGGAAGTACTTCTTGAGGTGCGCAAGCGCGGCCGGCCGATTCGCGAGCATCCACTCGTGGGCCTGGTTCAGCGCGCGGGTGTAGCCCTCGACCACCTTCGGGTTCGCGGCCGCCCACGACTTCAGCACCGCGATGCTCTCGAAGACGAAGTCCCCGAACTCGGGTGGACCCTCGCCGGCGGAGTTCTTGATGACGACGGTGCCGATCTTGTCCCGCTCGAGGAGGTACGGCGCCGGGGCCGACAGCATGAAGGCGTCGATCCGCTTCGCCTTCATCGCGGCCACCAGGGCCTGCCCGCCGCCGATCTGGACGAACGTGGCGTCCTTCTCGGGGTCGAAGCCCGCCTTGCGCAGGAGATACATCGGGAAGAGCTGGGTGACGGCGCCCGGGCGCGTGATCCCGAACGTCAGGCCCTTGAGCGCCTTGAGCTTGTCCGCGAGCGGCGTACCCACGGTGATCCCCTGCTTCTCCATGACGTCGTTCCGCATCACCAGGTCCATGGTCAACGAGTTGACCATGCTGTAGACGAGGATGGGGTCCTTGCCTTCCTTCTGGAGGGCGGCGACATCGTCCAGCCCGAAGTCCGTGAACTGGGCGTTCCCGGAAAGGAGCGCGGCGACCCCGAGCTTGCCGCTGTCGATCTCGACGTACTCCCAGTCGAGCCCGTTCCTCTCGAAGAACCCCTGGGCCTTCGCGATGAACGGCACCGCCAGGTCGATGACCTTGAAGCCGGCCTGCTTCACCTTGACCGGCGCCTGGGCGTGGGTGGCCGGCGCCGCGGCGAGAAGCGCCAGGAGGGTGACCATGACCGCGATCGTGCGTACGAGTCTCATCGGCTGATTCTCCCGTGGTTAGGATGTGTGGCGGCCGCCGCCCGGCCACCGGTCGAGATCTCCGTTCCAGTCGCCGGCGCCTCTCACCCCCTCACGACGGCGATCGCAGCGCGGGGGCGCCAGTGCAAGAGCCGGCGCTCGGCGATGCTCAGGCCGAGGTCCATGACGACGACGATCAGCAGGAGGGCCAGGATGGCCGCCATCGTGCCCGCGGTGTTGAACTGCGCGGCGGCCGAGGTCACCAGGTACCCGAGGCCCCGATTGGCCGCGATGAACTCGCCGACCACGGCTCCGATCAGGGCTTCGGGGACGGCGAGGCGGAGCCCGGTCATGAGATGGGGCACGGTGCTGGGCAGCGTGAGCTTGGCGAGGAGATCGCGCCGCGTCGCGCCCATGACGCGCATGGCGGCGGCGAGGTGCGGGTTCACCGCGTAGACGCCCGCCACCATGTTCATGAACACGACGAAGAAGACGAAGGCGGTCGCCAGGATCACCTTCGGCGCGGTGGCGAGCCCGAACCACATGATGATGAGCGGCGCCAGGGCGATCTTCGGAATGGAGTAGAAGGCGATCAGGAAGGGTCGCAGGACCCGATGGGCGGCCGGGGTGGCCGCGACCAGCACGGTGAGGCCGACCGCCAGCGCCACGCCGAGCGCGTAGCCGCCCAGCACCTCGAGCAGCGTCTGCCAGAGATGCGGAAAGAGCCGCCCGGACACGACCAGCTCGACGAACGCGGCGAGCACGGCGCGCGGATCGCTGAGGAACTCCGCGTCGACCAGGCGGCCGGACGCGTAGCCCCACATCCCGAGGGCGACGGCCAGGAGGACGGCGCGCCCGACGGCGATGCCCGCCTGACGCGCGCGGGCCCGCGCCGCCTCCTTTCGCCCGGTGCGTTCCAGCAGGCCCGCCTCGTGGGCGAGCGCATCGAGGGCCGGGGCCACGCTCATGTCACTCCACGAACTCGTCCGGCCGCGGCGCGTGGGATGGCGGCGCGACCAGGGCGGCCTCCTCCTCGGCCGCGAGGGGGAGCGCTCGCCGGGATGCGCGCCCGTCCGCGTAGACGACCGTCGCGACCCAGGTGGGATCGGTCATGGGATGATCGTCCCGGTAGTGGGCCGCGCGGCTCTCGGTCCGGAACAGGGCGCTGCTCGCCACGGCCGCCGCGGTCGCGGCCAGCTGGCCGAGCTCGGTGGTGGCGACCAGGTCTCCCAGCGTGGCGGCCGGGGTGACGGCGGCGCGCTCCCGGGTCGCCGCCGCTTCCGCCAGGGCCTTGCCGAGCCCGGCCTCCGTCCTCACGATGCCGAGGCCGAGCCACATCGCCTCACGGAACGCCACCAGCGCCGCCTTGAGCTCGGGGCTCACGTCGGAGGTCGCGTCGCGCAGGCGCTCGAGCCGGCCGGCCCAGCGCCGGGCCACCGTCGCATCCAGGCGAGCCGAGCGCGGGCTCGCGGCGCTCCGGGCCGCCGCCTGCCCGGCTCGATGGCCGAAGACCTGGGTCTCGGGCACGGCGTTGCTGTTGAGGCGGTTGCCCCCGTGCACGCCGCCCGCCGTCTCCCCGCAGGCGTAGAGGCCCGGCAGGCTCGAGGCGCCGGTCGCGTCGACCAGGACGCCGCCCATCACGAAGTGCGCCTCGGGCGCGATGATCAGCGGGATGGTGCGGTAGTCGATGCCGTGGGGGTCGAGCCGCTCGACCACCTTCTTGTTCTCGTGGCGGAACACGTCGTCCGGCACGTCGCTGACGTCCAGGATCACGCCGCCGTCGACGGCCTGCCCCGCCCGGATCTGGTCGAAGATGCCGCGGGCGGAGATGTCCCGGGTGGCGGCCTCCTTCTTGACCGGGTCGTAGGCTTCCATGAACCGCTCGCCCCGGGCGTTGTAGAGCTTCGCGCCGGCGACGAAGGTCGAGGGCTGGACGGGAACGCGACTCGATCCGAACGGGCGGATCACCCGCCAGGGATAGAACTGGATGAACTCCATGTCGCGGAGGACCGCGCCGGCCTCGAGCGCGAGCGCGTAGCCGCCCCCGGTGACATCGACGGGATTGCTGGTCACGCTGAAGAGCCGGCCGGCCCCGCCGGCCCCCAGGACGGTCGCCCGCGCCCGGATCACGACCAGCCCCACCCGGTCGCGGCGAAGCCCGACCGCCCCGGTCACGCGCCCGTCGTCGACCAGGAGCTCGACGATCAGGACGTTCTCGAGCACGTCCACGCCCGTCGCCAGCACCGCCGCCCGCAGCGGCAGCGTGAGGTCGGTGCCGCGGATGTGCTCGGGCACCAGGACCCGCGCGTGGCGGTGATCGCCGCTCGGCGAGAGGTAGAAGGCGCCGTTCCGCCGCTGGAACCGGGCGCCCACCTCGATCAGCTCGCGAAGCCGGGCGGGCGCCTCCTCGGCGAGGATCCGCGCCAGCGCCCGGTCGTTCACGTGGCCGCCCCCGGCCACCGTGTCGGCGAAGTGCTGGGCCGGGTCGTCGGCGGGATTCAGGTCCGTCCAGGCCGCCGCGAACCCGCCGGACGTGTTCGCGGAGGAGCCGCTCTGACCCAGCTTGCGCTTCACCGCGACCAGGACGCGCGCGCCCGCCTGCCGGGCGCTCCAGGCCGCCCGGAGCGCGGCGAGGCCGCCCCCGACGACCAGGACGTCGGTGGCGAGCTCGGTGGTGCCCGGAGGGAGCGCCGTCACCCCTCGGCGCCTCGATCGATTCCCGGCGGGATCACGCCCCCGCCACGAACAGCCGCCGCGGGTGATTGGTGAGCACCTCGCAGCCGGTCGGCGTGACGAGGACAGTCTCGCTGAAGCCGAGCCCGTAGCGTCGCGATACCCGCAGCGCCGGCGGCATGTGGAAGACCATGCCCGCCTCGAGCCGCGTCGGATCGTCCCGGCGCAGGCTCACGATGTGTCCCTCGCCCCAGCTCGGCGCGAATCCGACGCCGACCGAGTAGCCGGTCCGCTTGCGGAAGTTCGGCTCGAAGCCCGCCCGCTCGATCGGCGCGCGGCACGCCGCGTCCACCTCGCCGCTGGTGACCCCGGGCCGGATGGCGTCGATCGCCGCCTCGAGGGCCTCGATGACGACGTCGGCCATCCGCCGGGCGTCGACGGACGCGGGGGCCACCACCGCACCGCGCATGAGGGGGCCGAAGTAGCGCCGCTGGCAGCCGCTCATCTCCAGGAGGATCGTGTCGCCGCGCTCCAGACGCCGATTCCCGAACGTCAGATGGGCGATGCCGGAGCGCCAGCCCGACGTGACGATGGGATCCCCCGCGAAGAAGTCCGAGCCGGCCGCCATCATCGCGGCGTAGGCGGCGCTCGAGACCGCGTTCTCCGTCACCCCGGGCCGGATGGCCTCGAGCGCGGCGTCGATCCCCCGCTCGGTGATCCGGGCGGCGCGGCGGATCATCGTGACCTCCTCGTCGGACTTGATCCGGCGGCCGGCCTCGACGAGCCCGGTCGCGTCGACCGTCTGCCCGAGCAGACGCCGCAGGCGGTCCATGAGCGCCGGCGACACGAACGAATCGCCGAGCTCGACGCCGACCCGGCCATCCAGCCACCCGCGCTTGCGGAGAAGAGCGATCGCCTGCTCCAGGGGATCCTGGTCGTCGGCGTAGATCTCGAAATCGTGGAGCCACGTCGTGGCCTCGGCGACCGTGCGCTCCATCTCCCGGATGTAGAGGAGCGGCGGCGCGTCGCGACGGACGACCAGGATGCCGAAGTTCGAGTAGCCGATCGTCTCGTACCCGCTGAGGTACGTGATGTTCTCGGCCACCACGACCAGGAAGACATCGAGCGACATCGCCTGCATCCGGGTGCGGAGCTCGCCCAGCCGGCGGGCGTACTCGGCCTCGGTGAACGCGAGGGAGATCGGGCGGTCCATGGAGCCTCCAGTGGGTTCAGGCCGGCGCCGGACGCCAGTGGCGCGCGATCGTGTCGCTCGGCACCACGGGGCCGAAGAACTGCCGGAAGTTGGTCAGGGTCACGGCCTGCACCGTGGGATCGGTGGCGGCCGTGCCGTCCTCGGCGACGACGACGTAGTAGCCGAGGGCGAAGGCATGCTGCACGGTGGTCTGGACGCAGAGGTTCGACACCACGCCGGTCGCCACCACGGTCTCCACGCCCCGCTCCCTCAGGAGCCGGTCCAGCGGCGTGTGGGCGAACCCGTCGTAGGAGTGGCGGACGACGCGCAGGTCTCCGGCCGCCGGCGGCGTCACCTCGGCGTCGAGCGCCGCGCCCCAGGTCCCGGCGGCGCAGAGGAGGTCGGACTCCATGCCCCGCGCCACGTAGCGCGCCTGGTAGTTCGGCGGGTCGATGGCCGGCCCGTGCTCCATCAAGATGTACACAATGGGGACCCCGGCGGCGCGCGCCGTCCCGATCAGACGGTTGATCGGCGGGATCACGTGGCGGAGGGACGGCCCCCCGGGATGGTGTCGCGCGGCCCAGCCGTCCGGGTGCACGAAGTCGTTCTGCACGTCGACGACGAGGAGCGACGAGCGGGGCGGCGCCAGGATGGCGTCGAGGGTGGTCAGCACCGGCGGCATGGGGCTCCCGGCTATCCGAGCGCCGCGGGATTCCGGGGTGCCCAGCGGAACCAGGCGCGCTCGAGGAACGAGAGGGCCGCGTTCATCAGGAGCACGAGGATCAGCAGGCTGAGGATGCCGGCGAAGACCTCGGCGGTCGCGTAGCGGGAGCTGGCGGCGTTGATGAGGTAGCCGACGCCGCGGTTCGAGCTGATGAACTCCCCGATGATCGCGCCGATCAGCGCGGCGGGGATCGTGATGCGGAGGGCCGTCATGATGAAGGGGAGCGCGCTCGGCAGGACGACCAGCCGGAAGAGGGCGAGCGGGCGGGCCCCCATCACCTGCACCACCGCCACCAGCTCCGGGCGCACGGTCCCGATCCCGGCCAGCGTGCTCAGGAAGACCACGAAGAAGACGAAGGTGGCCGCCAGGATCACCTTGGGGAGCATGCCGATCCCGAACCAGATGATCATCAGCGGGGCCAGCGCGATCTTCGGCGTCGCCCACGCGAGGAGGACGAAGGGCCGCAGGATCGGCTCGCCGCCTGGGATCAGCGACACCGCCAGGGCGCCGGCCAGCCCGCAGGAGGCGCCGATCGCGTAGCCGAGGAGCGTCTCGGTGAGCGTGAACCGGAGATGGAACCACAGCGTGCCCTTGAGGATGATCGCCCAGAAGGCGCGGGCGACGCTCACGGGATCGCTGAAGAAGAGGCGGTCGACCAGACGGCCGGAGGCCCACGCCCATCCGCCGAGGATCAGCACGAGGAGCGCGAGCTGCCACAGGAGCACGGTGAGGCGCTCGACCCGCTCCGCCCGCTGCTCGCGGGCGAGCTCGCGCGCGTGGAGCTCGGCCTCCCCCGCCGGCAGTGCCGGCGGGCCGGCGGCGCCGGCGCGCGCGGGAGGCGCCTCACTCATGGCCGGTCGCCCGGGCCCGGGCGATCTCCTCGCGGAGATCGTTCCAGATCGCGTCGTAGATCTCCGGGAAGCCGGGCGCTTCGTGGATGTGGAACACGTCGCGGGGCCGGGGGATCGGCACCTCCCGCACCGCCTTGATCCGGCCGGGCGCGCTCGTGAAGATGGCGATGCGGTCGGAGAGGGCGATCGCCTCCACGAGGTCGTGGGTCACGAAGACCACGGTGCGGCCCGTCCCCTGCCACAGCTGGAGCAGCTCGTCCTGGAGGAGCAGGCGCGTCTGCGCGTCGAGCGGCCCCAGGGGCTCGTCCATGAGGATGACGTCCACCGTCTCGTCGACCAGCGTCCGCACGATCGAGACCCGCTTGCGCATGCCGCCCGACAGCTCGTGCGGGTGATGGTGCTCGAAGCCCCGGAGCCCGACGCGGCTGAGGTATCGGAGCGCCTTCGCCCGCCGCGTCTCGCTCGGCACCCCCTTCAGCTCGAGGGCGATCTCCACGTTCCCGAGCGTCGTCCGCCAGGGCAGGAGGTTGTCATCCTGGGTCACGTAGCCGACCCGGGTGTTCACGCCCTGGACCGCGCGTCCGTCGTGGATCACCGCGCCTTCGGTCGGCGCCACCAGTCCGGCGAACATGTTGAGGACCGTCGACTTGCCGCACCCCGAGGGGCCGATGAGCGCGAGGAACTCGCCCCGTCGGACACCGAGGTTCACGTCGCGGAGGGCGGTCATCGCCCGCGCGCCGGCGCGGCTCCGGGCCACGAAGACCTTGTAGACCCCGCGCGCCTCGAGCGCGAGGTCGGTCGCCGGCGGCGGCGCGGCGGCGAGCGCCGGGCCGCCCGGGGCTACCTCACGAACTCGTTCGTCCACAGAACGCCCTCGGCCGAGCTGGCGGTCACCGTCTCGCCGACCGTCTTGAAGATGTCGAGATAGCGCTGGACGGCCGCCTGGCTGAAGCGCCCGTCGGCGCT
Source organism: Candidatus Rokuibacteriota bacterium (assembly GCA_044867785.1). Classification (GTDB taxonomy): domain Bacteria; phylum Methylomirabilota; class Methylomirabilia; order Rokubacteriales; family DASRDR01; genus DASRDR01. The sequence goes on from JBIOVM010000045.1 coordinate 15,791, forward strand.
GATAGCCGGCAGCGTGGCGTCGAGGGAGATGGCCAGGCTCTCGGCCGGCGTCTCCTTGAAGTACTTCTCGCCGAGGATGCGGAGTGCCTCCGGCTTGTTGGCGCCGATCCACGCGGTCGCCCGGCGCAGCGCCCGCGCGTACGCTGCCAGGGCCGGCCCGTTGCGCTTGGCGTAGTCCGCGGTGGCGAACATCGCGACGTAGGTGGTGTTCGACAGCTCGGGGACGTCCCCCGCGGTATTCCGGATCACGATGCGGCCCACCCCGTCGCGCTCGAGGCTCTGGGGCAACGGCGGCGACAGCAGGAACGCGTCGATCCGCTCCGACTTGAACGCGGCGGCCAGCGCCGGCACGCCCCCGACCTGGACGAGGTTGGCGTCGCGATCGGGGTTGAGGCCGGCCTTGATCAGGAAGTAGCGCGCGAAGACGTCGGTGGGCGCCCCGGGACGCGTGATCCCGATCGTCAGCCCGTTGAGCGCCGCGTACCGGGCCGGCAGCGGGGTCTCCTTGGTGAGGTTGAGCCTCTGGGCGACCGGCGTCCGCATCACGAGGTCCAGGGTCACCCGGCCCACGAGGTTGTAGAAGAGGAGGAGCGACTTGCCTTCCTGCTGGAGCCGCGCGACGCCGAGCGGGTCGAGGTCGGAGATCTGCGCATTGTTCGAGATCACCGCCGCCGCGCCCAGCGCGCCGCTCTCGATCTCCGTGAACGTGAAGTCGATCCCCTCCTCCGCGAACAGCCCCTTCTCGAGGGCGATGAACGTCGGCGCCATGTAGAGGACACGGAAGCCGGCCTGGGTGAGCTTGTGGCGGGCCTGCGCGGACACGCCCGTCGGCGTCGCGAGCAGGAGGGCGACGGAGGCCATCAGGATCAAGAGCCGGCTCGATTGTCTGGCCACGGCGGTTCTCCTTTTCCGGGAGTCGGGAGGTGCGTCTAGACGGGAAGGCCCGCCGCGCGGACGCGCGGGATCACCTGCTCCGCGAACGGCACGATCACGGACTCCGCGTTCAGCTCGTCGACGGGCAAGGGCGCCAGCACCACGTGCCGGATGCCGCTGGCCACGATGCGCTCGATCTGCGCGGCGCACTGGGCGGGCGTGCCGGCCAGGGCGAGGTGATCGACGAAGGCGTCGGGAATCGCGGGCATGAGCCGCGGGTAGTCCGGCTGCCGAGTCTCGAGCAGCGCCCACAGCTCGGGCGGCACGCGGAGCCCGCTGGCGGCCAGGAACTCGAAGTTCGGGAAGCTCCCGAGGAGCGCCGCCGCGATCCCGCGGCGCACGATCCAGCGCGCGGCGCGCCCGTCGTCCGAGATGGACGTGTAGACCATGGACGAGAGCTCGACCGCGTCGGGCTCGCGGCTGGCCCGACGGACGCCCGCCTCGACGTGGCCCACGCCCCAGCGCACGGCGGGCGGCGACGCCATGCTGGCGACCATGACGCCGTCCGCGATCCGGCCGCCCAGCTCGAGGAGCTTCGGGCCGCGGGCCACGATCACCACCGGGATGTCCCGGCGGGTGGCGAACTCGAGCGCGCCCCGTCCGAAGCGCACCAGCTCGCCCTGGTACTCGACCTCGCCCCCGGCGAGGAGCCGCCGGATCAGCTCGATCGCCTCGCGCATCGCGACCACCGGTTTCGTGCGCTCGATGCCCATCTGCTCGAAGCCCGATCCTCCCGCCCCGAGGCCGAGGATCGCGCGCCCCCCCGAGAGCTCGTCGAGCGACGCGACGGCGACCGCGGTGAGCGCGGGATGCCGCACATAGGGGTCGGTGACGCGCGTCCCCAGCCGGATCCGCGACGTTCGCATCGCCGTCGCGGTCAGGCTCACCCAGACGTCCCGCATCCAGCGCTGGTCCGCCACCCAGTAGGTGTCGAACCCGAGGCGCTCGCAGAGGGCGCCGAGGTCCGCGACCCGCTCGACGGTGTAGGCGCGCGAGTAGTGCCCCAGCAGCCCCGCGCCGAACCGGAGCGTCATGATCGCTCCCCCGCCCCGCGCCACGGACCACTCATGTAAGGAACACCAGATGCTCCCGCGCGTTGGCGAGGTGGCGCCGCATGGCCTCCTCGGCCGCGCCGGCGTCACGGGCGCGCAGCGCCCCCACGATCGCGATGTGCTCGTCGACCGAGCGCTGGAAGCGGGGCGGCGAGGTGACGACCCGGACCTGGACGATGCGCTCGTTGAGCAGGTCGACCACCTGCCGGAGCGTCTCGTTGCCGCTCGCCTCGAGGATCATGCCGTGGAGGCCCAGGTCGGCACGCAGGAACGCCTCGTACCCGTCCGGCCCCACCGGTCGCTCCTTGAGCTCGAGGAGGACCTTCTCGATGCGGTCGAGAGCGGCGTCCTCGATCCGCGCGGCGGCCAGCCGGCAGGCGGCGGGCTCGAGGATCTCCCGGATCTGCCAGATCTCCACGACGTCCTTCATCGACAGCTTGGTGACGATCGCGCCCCGGTTGGGATAGCGCATCGCCAGGCCTTCCTGCTCGAGCTTGCGGATCGCCTCGCGGACCGGGGTGCGGCTGATGCCGAGCGCCTCGGCGATCTCGAGCTCGTTCAGCGACGCGCCCGGCGGAAGCGCCGCCGACATGATCCGCGTCTTCAGGTAGCGATACGCCTCCTCGACGCGGTAGCCGCTCGGCAGCTCGTGGCGGCCGGCCAGCCGATCCGCGGCTCGGCGGGGAGACACACGCGGCTCGACGCGGGAAGGACGCCTCGTGGACTGGGGCATTGTGTTTTGTCTGTATAATCCTGCCCCGCGGCGCTGTCAATCCGGGTTGCTCCAGCCAGGGTGACACGATCGACGGCACACTGGACAACATCCATGAGAGCAAGGCCTTCGCCGCTCCGGCGTCGGGGCCGGCCGGCCTTCGCACGCTTGACGCCGCCCCGGGAAAGGGTGTGTAGTGCTCGTAGGCTCTCGCGCCATCCCGTGCGGCTAGGTTCCCGAGCTCCGGATCGCGGAGGTCATCATGGCGACACGTCGCGAGTTCCTCACCGTGGCCGTCTCCACCCTCGCGGGCGCCGCAGTCGGGCCGCGTCGCGCCCTGTCCGCGCCAAAGGCCATGTCGGTCGTCCACGAGAGCTCGTTCATCAAGGCATTCGACGAGTTCTTCGTGAAGACGCTCGGGCCGGAATACGAGAAGCTCAGCGGCACCAAGATCACCTACGAGCCGGTGAGCGTCGGCAGCATGCTGACCCGGCTGACGACGATGGCCGAGACGAAGTCGGGGCCCGAGATCGGCAACACGTTCCTCAACCAGGCGCACCTCTTCGACCAGAGCCTCGTCGACGTCACGGACGTCGCCACGGAGGTCGGCAAGAAGCTGGGCGGCTGGCACGAGAACGTCACCGACGCCGCCGTCGTCAACGGCAAGTGGAAGACGTTGCCCTGGGGGAACATCGGCCAGCTCGAGGTCTACCGGACCGACTGGTTCAAGGAGGCCGGGATCACGAAGTTCCCCGAGACGTGGGAGGACCTCCTCGCCGCCGGCCGCCTCTTGAAGCAGAAGGGGCACCCGTTCGGGTTCGAGCTGGGCCACGGGTTCGGCGACAACCACGGGTGGCTCTACCCCTTGCTCTGGTCGTACGGCGGGCGCGAGGTCGACAAGGACGGCAAGACGGTCCTGATCGACTCCGACGAGACGGCCCGCGCGGTCGACTTCTGCCGGCGCTTCTACAAGGAGACGATGCTCGAGGACGTGCTCGGCTGGACGGACGTGAACAACAACAAGGCCTATCTCGGCGAGCAGATCTCGTGCACGAACAATGCCTCGTCGATCCTGGTCGTCGCCAAGCGCGACTTCCCCGAGATCGCCAAGGTCACCGACCACGGGCAGAACCCGAGCGGTCCCAAGGGACGCTTCCACCTGATGAACCCCCCCGGGCACTGCATCATGACGTACGCCGCGGACGTGGGCGCTGCGAAGGACTTCCTGCGGTGGCTGTACGACGACAAGCAGATGTCCCGGTGGCTCGCCTCGGCGGACGCCTACTATGCGCCGTTCCTGCGCGCGTACGACAACCACCCGATGTGGAACGTCGAGCCGCGGTACCTTCCGTACCGGGACTCGTTGAAGACGTCCCATCTCCCCGGCTGGCCCGGCCCGGTCGGGCACGCCACGTCGGAGAGCGTCGCCAAGTACGTGGTGGTGGACATGTTCGCCAAGGCCTGCCAGGGGGAAGCGACCAAGACCGTCATCGCCGCCGCCGCGGCGCAGCTCAAGCAGATCTACAAAGCGAAGTAGCCGATGGCGGTCGGTCCGGCGTCGCTGACGCGGTCCGCTCCGGTCGCCCGACGATCGCTGACCCTGCGCGGCGTCCTCGAACGCGAGGGCGCGTTCAGCTGGCTGATGCTGGCGCCCGGGGTCCTGTTCCTGCTCGCCCTGGTGGCCTATCCGTTCCTCTACGGCATTTTCCTGAGCCTCCAGGAGCGGCGCGTCGCCAGCAGCGGGACCTTCGTCGGGCTCGCCAACTTCGCCAGCCTCGCGCAGGATCCGGTCTTCTGGCAGGTGGCCCGCAACACCTTCGTCTACACGACGGTCGCCACCGTGCTGAAGATGGTGGGCGGGCTCGCGATGGCCCTCGTCATCAACCAGCAGTTCCGCGGCAAGAACCTCGCCCGGGCCTTCCTGCTGCTGCCCTTCATCGTGCCGACCGTGCTCTCCACGGTCGCCTGGATGTGGATCCTCGATCCCACGTTCAGCGTGATCAACTGGACGCTGCTCAACACCGGCCTCGTCCGCACGAACTTCTCGTGGCTGGGCAACCCGACGCTGGCCATGGTCTCGATCATCGCGGTGAACACCTGGCGCGGGCTGCCGTTCTACGGGATCACGCTGCTGGCGGGGCTGCAGACGATCCCGCCCGACCTGTACGAGGCGGCCGCCATCGACGGGGCCGGCGCCGTCCAGCGCTTCTGGCACGTCACGATGCCCGTCATCAAGCCCGTGCTCGTCATCGTGACGATGTTCTCGGTCATCTTCACGTTCTCCGACTTCCAGCTGCCGTACGTCCTCACGCACGGCGGGCCCGCGAACGCCACGCACCTCTTCGCCACGCACGCCTTCGACGTCGGGATGCAGGCGGGCCAGATCGGCATGGGCGCGGCGGAGGCATTGACGATGCTGCCGGCGCTCGCCGTCCTCATCGTCGCCCTCACCCTCTACCTGAGGCGGACGTGATCGCCGGCGGGCGGGGGCTCAAGGCGCGGGTCCTGCGGCTCTATCTGCCGCTGGCGTTCTTCCTGGTCGCGATGCTGTTCCCGTTCTACTGGATGGCCGTCACCTCGATCAAGCCCAACCGGGAGCTCTACAGCGCCAAGATCATGCCGCTGGTCGTCCACAATCCCACGCTCAAGCACTACGTGGACCTGCTCACCCAGACTAGCTTCCTCACCTGGACCTACAACACGATGCTGGTCGCGGTGATCACCACGGCCGTGTCCTTGGTGCTCGGCACGATGATGGCGTATCCGCTGGCGCGCATGAACTTCCCCGGCGCCGCCGTCATCGCCATCGGCGTCGCGGCGACCTACCTGGTCCCGCAGCCGCTGCTCTTCATCCCGATGGCGGACATCATCAACCGCCTGGATCTCGGCAACACGCTGACGGCGGTGATGCTGACCTATCCGACGCTGCTCATCCCGTTCTGCGCCTGGCTCCTGATGGGGTACTTCAAGAGCGTGCCGCGCGAGCTGGAGGAAGCCGCGCGGATCGACGGCGCCACCCGGTTCCAGGCGATGGCGCGCGTCGTCCTGCCGCTGTGCACCCCCGGGCTGCTCTCCGCCGGGATCTTCGCCTTCACGCTCGCCCAGAACGAGTTCCTCTACGCGCTGATCTTCCTGACCAAGAGCGAGATCCGCACCGTCCCGGTCGGCGCGATCACGGAGCTCATCCGGGGCGACGTCTTCTACTGGGGACAGCTGATGGCCGCCGCGCTCCTCGGCTCGGTCCCCGTCGCGGTGATCTACTCGTTCTTCGTGGACCACTACGTCGCGGGGCTGACCGCCGGCTCCGTCAAGACGTAGCCCACCCTCCGGTCATCGCCGTTCCGGCCAGCGGAGCCGTCGAGCATCCCTGCACGCTCCGGGGACTGCCCGCCAAGAACTCAGGCCGAGCGCGGGCCCACCGGCGAACGTCGGCGACGCCGGGCGGGCGCGCGCGCCCTCACGGCCCGTCGATCAGGCGCTGCAGGATCTTGCCGAAATCCGTGTTGTCGAGGTAGCCGCGGAACGCGTCCGCACCCGGCCCCATCGCGCCGACGACCACGGGCTCGGTCGTGTGCCCGGAGGTCCCCCAGTAGAAGCCGGTCTGGCGGGCCACCATGCGCCCGAGGGCGTTCTGCGTCGGATAGGTGAAGTTCCGTTCGAGCATCTGCTGCTTGAGGATCGCCTCACGCAGGTCCGGATCGAGGCGGAACCCGGGGAAGTGCTCGCGGAGCAGGGCGTCGAGCGCCTCCGGCGTCGGCGTCTTGCCCAGGCGCGCGGCCGCCTTCTCGTGGGAGATCGTGATCCCCTTGATCAGGTCCAGGTGCGCCGACGCGGCGTAGAAGCGGTTGCGGCTCGACGTCGTGCTCAGGTCCTTCTGGGCGTACGTGACGCTGAGCCCCCCCGTCTCGTGGTCGCCGGTGACGAGGAGGAGCGTCTCACCCGGCGCCCGGCGCTGGAACTCGAGCGCGTGCTGCACGGCCCGGTCGAACACCCAGAGGTCCCGAATCATCGAGGCGATGTCGTTCCGGTGGCTCGCGGTATCGGGGTTCTCGTTCTCGAGGAACAGGACGAAGCCGTTCGGGCTCCCCTGCGACAGGATCCGGATCGCCGCCGCGGCCATGTCGGCCATGGACGGTTGCGCCCGCGGGTCGCGATCGATCTCGAAGTCCATGTCCTCGTCGTCGAAGAGACCGAGCACGCGCGCCCCCGAGGCCGCCTGCAGCTCGGCGGGGGTGCGGACGACCTGGTAGCCCTTCGCCCGGAAGGCGGCGATCATGTCCCGTCCGTCCTTCCGCGTCCCTCCGGCGCTCTCGGGCCGGAAGTGGGTCGCCCCCCCGCCCATGAGCACGTCGGGCTCCAGCGCGAGGTACTGGTCGACGATGACCTGCACGTCGCCCCGGTTCTTCGCGTGCACGCTGAAGGCCGCCGGGCTGGCGTCGTGGACGCTGGCCGTGGTCACGAGGCCGATGCGCTTGCCCCGGGCCTTCGCCGCCTCCATGGCGGTCCGCAGGGACTGTCCGTCCGGGCCGACCCCGATCGCCCCGATCGTGCTCTTGACCCCGGTCGACATGGTGGTGGCCGTCGTTGCCGAATCGGTGGCGAACGCCTCGTGCGGGTGCGTCGTCAGGAGACCGAGGGACCCGGTCTTCAACACGACGTCGGTCACCGCGAAGGACTCGTTCCGGAGGTATCGAGCCGCGTAGCGCGCGACCTCGAACTGGGTGGCCGCCGTTCCGTCCGCGTAGATAATGATGATGTTCTTGGGCGCCGTCGCGGTGGGCGGGGCCGCGCTCGGCGGGGCCGTCTTCGCGCAGGCGGCGAGGAGCAGGAACGCCGTGAGCAGGACGCTGCTGTGCAATGCGCTCAGGGGACCGTGTCGTCTCATCGATGTGCCCTCCCGGCTGGCCCGGGGCTGGTCGCGCCCGCCCGAGCAGCGTTCCGTGGTGACCCGGCGAAAGAGACAGCGTCGTCGCACGGCGGTTCCACGGCCGACATTCTAACGCCGCTGTCCCTCGTACCGCCCGGCGCCCGGTTCGTCGTCGAGACTTGACCGAGATCCGCTGGGACGCCGGCCCGGCGGCGGACGCCTCGATGGAGTCGCGCAGGCGGCGCTCGAGGGCACCACGTGGCGCCCTGCCGCATTCCGCCCGGACGGGCGGGGGGACCGGCGCGACCGCGCTGCGGCGACCGGACGTCCCCTGGCCCCGCTCCCCCTCCTCCGAGGTTGACCGGGCCGGCCCACCGCGCTACCACTTCGTCACATGGGGTCCTACGCCCTCGCCCGCTCCGACGGCCCGCTGCCGGCGAGCCGGCCCCGGTCCGGTCGTGGCCGATAGCGCCGCGCGCGCCGCCGCGGGGCGCCGCCTCGCGCTCACCGTCTCCCCCTCCGGGCGGCTTCGCCTCCAGGAGGACCTGGACGCCCCCGCGCTCGATCCGGGGCCCGCTCAGGCCATCGCCGAGGCCTTCGCCGCCGGTCCGGCGGCCGGGCTCTTCCACCTGGGCGCGGCCGAGGTCGCCACCCCGCTGTCTCCGGCGCTCGGGTTCTTCCGCGACTTCGCACGGCTCTTCGTCACGCGGCTCTGCGCGATCGGCGACGTCGAGGAGCAGCGCGCGCGGGTCACCGTGCCGGTCCCGGCCGACGTCCTCGACCGGCTCGCCCCCGAGGTTCCCCCGCTCGAGGGGGCGGAGTACGTCGATGCGGCCCGGCTGGCGGCGTGGTGGGCCGAGCTGGAGGCTCACTTCCGGGAGGCGATCGCGCGGCACGCGGGAACCGTGCAGTCGTACCTCCTCGCGCGGAGCGCCGTGTGGCACCTCGTCGGGCGCGTCTACTTCCACCTCGCGGAGAACAAGGCCGACCTGGACCATCCGTTCGGATTCCTCGCCACCTACACCACCCGGCTCTCGGGCCAGGCCCGGCCCCAGCACCAGCCGCTCGGTCAGGCCCTCCGGACGTTCGCCGGGAATCGCTCCGCGCTCCTGTCGCTGCTCGCCCCGGTCGACCGCGCCGCCGGCGTGAGCTCGCTCCTGAAGGACCTCGTCGACACGGGCGCCGTCTTCGAGCCCCTGGCGTGGACCCCGCACGAGGCGCATCGCTTCCTCCAGGACGTGCCCGCGTTCGAGGCCGCCGGGATCATCGTCCGGGTGCCCGACTGGTGGAAGCGGGAGCGCCCCCGGCGGCTCGAGGTGAGCGTCACCGTCGGCGGGAAGCCGCCGTCCACGCTGGGACTGGACGCGCTGCTGGACTTCTCGGTCGCCCTGGCCGTCGACGGCGAGCCCATCTCCGACGCGGAGTGGCGCGCGATCCTGGCCGGCGCCGATGGGCTCGCCCTCGTGCGGGGCCGGTGGGTGGAGCTCGACCGCGAGAAGCTGCGCGAGGTCCTCGGCCACTGGGAGCAGGCGCGCCGGGCGGCGCGGGCCGGCCTGTCGTTCCGGGAGGCGATGCGTCTCCTCGCGGGAGCGGCGGCGACGGACGGCGAGGCGGCGGGGCCTCCGCTCGGGCAGGACTGGTCCCGCGTGGTCGCGGGCCCCTGGCTCCGGACGACGCTGGCCGGGCTCCGCGATCCCACGACCCTGGCCGCCGCGAGGCCGCGCGCCCTCCGCGCGACGCTCCGCCCGTACCAGGAGGTCGGGGTCCGCTGGCTCTGGTTCCTCTCGCGCCTCGGCCTCGGGGCCTGCCTGGCCGACGACATGGGGCTCGGCAAGACGATCCAGGTCCTCGGCCTGCTCCTCCTGCGGAAGGGCGAGACCACGCGCGGCGCCGAGCGGGACGCCGTCACGTCCCGGCGGCCGAGCCTCCTCGTGGTGCCGGCGTCGCTGATCGCCAACTGGCTCGGCGAGATCGAGCGCTTCGCTCCCGATCTCGCGGTGCTCGTGGCGCATCCGTCCTCCGGCCGGCCGGGCCGCGCCCTCACGGTGCTCCCCGCCGACGAGCTGGCCGGGATCGACCTCGTCATCACCACGTACGGCCAGGCGGCGCGCCTGCCGTGGCTCGCCGAGACCGACTGGACGCTGGTCGTCCTCGACGAGGCCCAGGCGATCAAGAACCCCGGGACCCGGCAGGCGCGCGCGCTCAAGCAGCTCCGCGGCGCGGCCCGCGTCGCGCTGACGGGCACCCCGATCGAGAACCGGCTCGGCGACCTCTGGTCGCTCTTCGACTTCCTGAATCCCGGGCTCCTCGGGAGCGCGCGGGCCTTCACGCGCGCCACCCGGGCCATGGCCGCCAGCGGCGACCGCCACTACGGGCCGCTTCGGTCGCTCGTCTCGCCGTACATCCTCCGGCGCCTCAAGACGGACCGCCGGGTCATCGCCGACCTGCCGGACAAGACGGAGGTGCGCGCCTTCTGCGCCCTGACCCGGCGGCAGGCCGCTCTTTACCAGCAGGCCGTGCAGGAGCTCGAGCGCCGGCTGGGCGCGACGGAGGGCATCGAGCGGCGCGGCACGATCCTCGCCACGCTCCTGCGCTTGAAGCAGATCTGCAACCATCCCTCCCACTGGCTCGGCGACGGCGCCTGGGCGCCGGAGCAGAGCGGGAAGTTCGCGCGCCTCGCCGAGCTGGCCGAGGAGCTCGCCGCGCGCCAGGAGAAGGCCCTCGTGTTCACGCAGTTCCGCGAGATGGCCGGGCCGCTGGCGGCGTACCTCACCCGGCTCTTCGGCCGGGCCGGCCTCGTGCTCCACGGGGACACGCCGGTGAAGGAGCGCATGACCCTGGTCGACCGCTTCCAGACGGACGAGACGATCCCGTTCTTCGTCCTCTCGCTCCGGGCGGGGGGGACGGGGCTCACCCTGACGGCGGCGTCCCAGGTGATCCACTTCGACCGCTGGTGGAACCCCGCCGTCGAGAACCAGGCGACCGACCGAGCCTTCCGGATCGGGCAGCGGCGGAACGTCGTCGTCCACAAGTTCGTCTGCCGTGGCACCGTGGAGGAGCGGATCGACGCCATGATCGAGCAGAAGAAGGGGCTGGCGGCCGATCTCCTCACGGCGAGCGGGGACGGGCTCGTCACCGAGCTGCCCGACGCGGACGTGCTGCGGATCGTCGCCCTGGACCTCCAGAGCGCGCTCGCCGAGGACTGACGGGCGGCCGTGGCCTGGTACGAGTGGCCGCCCTACGTGCCGGCGGCGGTCCGACGCCAGCAGGCGGCGCTCGAGGTCGCCCGGCTGCGGGCGAGCGGGCGGTCGATCGCGCCCGTGGTGCTCGGGGGGCGCACGATCGCCCGGAGCTTCTGGGGCAAGGCGTGGTGCGACAACCTCGAGACGTATGCCCGCCTCGTCAACCGGCTCCACCGCGGCCGCAGCTACGTTCGCAACGGCTCCGTGATGGATCTCCAGCTCGGCGCGGGCACCGTCGACGCGCTCGTGAGCGGCAGCGCGCTCTACCGGGTCTCCGTGACGATCGCGCCCTTGCTCCCGCGCCGCTGGCAGGCCCTCGTCCGGGAGTGCGCGGGCCGGATCGGCTCCCTGGTGGAGCTCCTCCAGGGCCGGTTCTCCCGCGCGGTCATGGAGACCCTGATCCGCCGGGAGAGCGGGCTGTTCCCGTCGCCGAGGGAGATCGCCTTCGCGTGCTCCTGCCCCGATCGGGCCGCGCTCTGCAAGCACGTCGCGGCCACCCTGTACGGCGTCGGCGCGCGCCTCGACGCCGAGCCGGAGCTGTTCTTCCGGCTGCGGCGCGTCGATCAGCTGGACCTCCTGACGGCCGCCAGCCGCGCCCGCCTGCCGGTCACGGGCCCCGGATCGCGGAAACGCATCCCCCAGGCCGCGCTGGCGGAGGTCTTCGGGATCGAGCTGGATGAGCCCGCGCAAGGGGGCGACGCCCCACCCCGGGCCACGCCCCGGCAACGCAGGCCGGCGGCGGGGCCCGGCCCGACCGTACCCGGCCGGGCCGCCGGCGGTGATCGCGCCGCCGCCCGCGCGCCGCGTCCCCGCCGCGAAACGCCTCGGGCGACCCGCCGGCGCTAGGTACCGGGGATCGGCTCCGCCACCCGCCGGGCCCGGCATCCGGGCGCCCATTTCTCTCGGTCCCGGGTCGGCCAGGGCCCTAGACTCGATTCCGTGGCGGACCCGGTAGTGGAGGGCCGCTCCCTGGTGCTGGAGGCGATCCGGGCCCTGGCCATCGCCTGCCGGGCCTGGGCGGCCTATCCGGCCGATCACCCGAACGTCACCCAGGCCGTGGGCACGGCGCAGGCTCGAATCGGCGCGATGCTGGCCGCTCACGGGTCGGTGGGCATGGGCGTCGGGCGCGCTCACCTCCGGGTCGGCGTGTGGACCCTGGACTCGCCGCAGGCTCGGGCCCTGGCCGACACGCTCTACCTTCGGCAGGTGGCGGTGCTGCGGCTCGACCGGGGCGTCCAGCCGGAGGAGCTACGCGCGCTCGTGCAGTGGCTCGCGGGGCCGGTCCTCCCGCTCGAGCCCGGCACCCCGACCGTCGGCCCGCCCGGCTACACGGCGAGCCGCCATCTTCAGCTCCAGCCCCTCGACTACTCCGCGGTCCGGCTGACGGATTCCGTTTCCGAGACATCGGCGACGGGCGCCGTCTCGCTCACGGACCGGCTCCTGAACGTGCTCCTCGAGTGGGGGCCGGATGCGGCGGCCTGGAGTGGCGAGGGGTCGGGCACGGGCCCGGCGCTCCCTGCCGAGGTCGCGATGATCCGCTGGCTGACGGACTATCTCCGTGCCCAGTCGGCGCTCGACCGGGCCGACCCCGCGGATGGTGGTCGCGAACGCGGCGTGGCCGAGGCCGGAAGTGCCGGCGGCGCCTATGGGACCGCTCCGAGCGCCTCCGGCAGCGAGGCGGTCGAGGCGGCCGAGAGCCCGGGCGACGCCGACGGCGCGCTCGGCGGCGCGGCGCCTCGCGGAACGCTTCCCGGGCCGCTTCTCACCCGGCTGGGGAACGTCACGACGAGCTTTCTCGAGGGCATGTCCGGGGCCGGGCGCGCGCTGGCGGCCCGACAGACGGCCCAGCTGATCATGCGCCTGCCCGAGGCGCTCCGCGAGAGCCTCATGCGCGCGGCGCTCCGCGCGCTCGCGCCCGACGCCGACGGCGGCGAGGCGTTGGAGGCGTTCGCCTCGACCTTCGCCGCCCACCCCGTCCTCCGCGTGCTGCGCCAGCTCGCGGCCGAGGGGGTCCCGCTCTCCCAGCACGCGCAGCGCCTGGTGGAGCTGCTCGCCTCCACCCGCGCGGCATCGAGCGAAGACGAGGAGCCGTCGATCCGGGACCTCGAGGTCCTGCGCTCGGAGCTCCTGACGCTGTTCCGGGACGAGGACATCGACCGGTACAACCCGGAAGACCACCTGGCGCTCCTGGCGCGCGCCATGCTGGCCTGGCCCACGCGGACGCCCGTGGTGCTCGGCAGCCTCGAGAGCCTCGGGGAGCGGGTGACCTCGCTGACCGACGACGCCGTGGGCCACCAAGTCACCGAGACGTTCCTCGATCTCCTGACCCGGCACGCCGCCGACGACAAGGCGCCGGCCGTCCTGGCCCGCCTCGAGCAAGTAGTGGAGGGCGCCGTGGCCCGAGGCGCCTTCGAGACGGCCGCCGCGGCGATCGAGGGCATGGCGCGCCTCGCCGCCGACCCGACCGTGTCCGAGGCGACGCGCGCGATCCTCGGCGAGCGTCGGGACCGCCTCGCGCGCGCGGAGGTTCTGTCCGTGCTCGCCGGAGGGCTCGGGACGTCCGGGGCGGCGCCGGGCGCGGCGGTGCGGCTGGTCCGGCTCCTCGGCCCGGGCGCGATTCGCGAATTGCTCCGCACGCTCGTCGAGGAGCCGGCTCGCACGCGGCGGCGGCGGATCTTCGATCTCCTGACGGCGCTGGGCGCGGACGTCGTGCCCGAGGCCACGCGCTGGCTCAGCGACCCCAGCTGGTTCGTCGTCCGGAACATGATCGCGCTCCTGCGCGCCGTGGGCGACCGGACCTCGCTCGGCACGCTCCGTCGCCTCACCGCCCACGCCGACCTGCGGGTGCGCCTCGAGGCCTTGCGGAGCCTCCTCGAGCTGGACCCGGTGGCCGGCCATGACTACCTGCTGGCGGCGATGACGGCGGCCGACCCGCGGGCGGCGATCGCGGCCGTGGAGCTGGCGGGGCAACACGGCGGCCCCGCCGTGCTGGAGCCTCTGCTCGCGCTGTTGGACCCGTGGGACCTGCGTGGGCGCCGCCGCCCGGTGCGGCTGGCCGCCCTGCAGGCGCTCGGCCGCATCGGCCGTCCCGAAGCGCTGCCGCGGCTGGCGCGCTTCTTCCGCGAGCGATGGCTGCCCTTCCCCCCGGCCGCCGAGCGGCGCGCGGCGTACGAGTCGCTCCACGGGTACCCGCCCGACGCGCGCGCCGGGCTGGTGGAGCGCGGGCGGCGCTCCCGCGACGCGGAGATCCGCGGGATCTGCGAGCGCCTGCGAGGCGCCGGATGACCGGCCGGGACAGCGGTGCCCGGCGCGGGTCCGAGGACCCCCGGCAGGCTCCGAGTCAGGCGGCGATCGAGCGCCTGATCGCCCAGCTCGCCGGGGCGCTCACCACGCACGCGCTCTACCCGGCGAGCCATCCGGCGGTGGCGGCCGGCCTCACCCAGCTCCGCGACGGCGTGGCCGCGGCCTGCCACGAGCGCCGCCAGGACGCGCTCACGTTCATCCGGCTCGACGACGAGCTGGTCGTCGACGGCCGGCCGCTCCGCAGCGGAGCCCTCTTCCTCCAGCCGTTCATCCGGGCGCTCCGCCGGAGCGACGTGGCTCGGCTCACGCTGGCCCGCGAAGTGGACCTCGACGAGTGCCGCGCCCTCGTCGACGCGCTGGCCACCGGTCGCCGCCCGGACTCGACGGCGCACGTTCAGGTGGGCCAGGTCGAGATCGCCGGCGCCGAGGGCGCGGCGCCCGGCGAGCCGCGCGCAGGCCGAGCGCGCGGTCTGACGGACGCCCAGGTCGAGATGGCCCGGGACCTGTTCGCCCGCATGCGCCACGAAGACGCCGCGGGCCTCGACCCGATCGAGGAGCTCGTCTGGGGTCTCGCGGACGCCGTGGCGCGCTCCACGCAGGCGGTGCTGCCCACCGTGCCGCTGAAGTCGCACGACGAGTACACCTTCGTGCACTCGGTGAACGTCTCGCTCCTGGTCCTGGCCGAGGCCCGCGGGTTCGGCTTCGAGGGCGCGCTCCTCCACTCGATCGGCGTCGCCGCGCTGCTACACGACGTGGGGAAGCTCCGCGTGCCCCTGGAGGTCCTGAACAAGGCCGGCAAGCTGTCCGGCGACGAGTGGCAAGTCATGGCCAGCCACGCGGAGCTCGGCGCCTGGGAGCTCGCCGCCCTGGCCCAAAGCGCCCCCCTGTCGATCCTGGTCGCGTACGAGCATCACCTGCGGTACGACGGCGAGCCGAACTATCCGGCCGTCCGCGGCGCGCGCGTCCCGACGCTCGCGAGCCAGCTCACGGCCATCGCCGACGTGTACGACGCGATCTGCACGGTCCGGCCCTACCGGCGCGCGCTGTCCCAGGCGGCCGCGCTCGACGTGCTGCGCTCCCGCGCCGGCACCTTCCACGACCCGTACTTGGTCGGCCAGTTCTGCCTGCTCGTCGCGGCCCAGTGACCGCGCCGGCCCGCGCCGCCGCCGGGGAGGAGCGCCCAGGACCGTCGACCGCCCACGCGCTCGCGCGCCGGGTCCGCGATCACCTGCGCACGCACGCCGCCCTGTGGCTCTGGGCCGTGATCGGCCTGGGCGCGGTCGTGCGCCTCTGGACGTTCGCGCACGGCCGGTCCCTCTGGCTCGACGAGGCGTTCCTGGCGCTCTCGCTCATCGAGCGGTCCCCGCTCGAGCTCTTCCGGCCGCTCGACTACGCCCAGGTCGTGCCGGTGGGCTACCTGCTCCTCCTGCAGACCATCGCCGCACCGCTCGAGTACGCCGAGTGGGCCCTCCGGAGCGTGTCCCTCGCGGCCGGTCTCGTCACGCCGGTGCTCGGATACGCCCTGGCGCGGCGGTGTCTCCCGCCGACGGCGGTGCCGATGGCCGTGATCCTCCTCGCGCTCTCGCCGAACCTGATCCTCCTGTCGGGCGACGCCAAGCCCTATGCCAGCGACGTCGCGATCAGCCTCGGCCTCACCCTGCTCGCGGTCGAGATGCTCCGGCGAGACTTCGCTCCCGGCGCCGTCGCCCGCCTGGCGCTGGCGGGAGCCGCCGCGGTCTGGCTCTCGACACCGGCGCCGCTCCTCCTGGGCGGCATCGGGCTGGCGGGGCTGGTCGAGGCCTGGCGCCGCCGGTCATGGCCGATGCTCCGCCGGCTGGCCGTCGTCGGGCTCGCGGTGGGCGCGAGCCTCGCGGCGGCGTACGTCGTCGTCCTCCGCCACTACCTCGCGCAGAACCAGCTCATCCAGGACGAGTACCGGGGCGGCTTCGTCCCCCTGCCGCCGCGCTCGCTCGCGGACATCCTTTGGCTGCCCACGACGTTCGTCGGGTGGTTCGACGACGCGGGGCTGGGCCTGCCCGCCCTGGCGGGCTTCGTCTGGCTGGTGGGGGCAGGACTCGCGCTGCGCGACCGACGGCTGCCGGCCTTGCTCCTGCTCGCGCCCTTCCCGGTCGCCGTGGCGGCCTCGGCCGCGCACGCCTATCCCCTCTACGGCCGGCCGATCGCGTTTCTCATTCCCGGCCTGCTGCTCCTGGTGGCGGCGGGCGCCGACGGGATGCGCCGCGCCACGGCCGCGAGCTTGCCCCTGGTGGGGCCGGCTCTCGTGGCTCTCCTCCTCTTCCATCCGCTCGTGCTGGCGGGCCATCAGCTCGTCTCGCCGCCCGAACGGGAAGAGCTGGCCCCCGTGGTCCGCTATCTTCAGGATCACCGGCAGGAGGGCGACGTCGTCTACGTCTACTACGGGGCGCAGTTCGCGTTGCGGTACTACGCCCCGCGGCTGGGCGTGCGCGGCCGGGACGTCGTCACCGGCGTCGCCGCGCGGACGGCGTGGGCGCGCTACGTCGAGGATCTCCAGCAGCTCCGGGGCCGCCCGCGGGTCTGGGTGCTGTTCGCGCACGTCTACGCGCGGGGCGGCGTCGACGAGGAGCGGCTCTTGCTGCATCATCTCGATACGATGGGCGCACGCCGGGACCGGTTCCAGCGGACCGGAGCCTCCGTGTACCTCTACGACCTGCGCCACGCGCCGTCCGGGGCCGTCGCGGACGGGCCAGCGCCGCCGGGGACGTCGCTCGAGCCGCCCGAGCTTCGCGGCTGGCGCCGGCGCTGATCCGGGCGCGGGAAGGCGCCGGCCTGCGATCTCGTCCCGCTTGACCCCCGACGGCGCCGATGGCTAGGCTTCCCGACGAGCGCACGCGCCGCCAGGCATGACCGACAGCGCCACGATCACCTGTCCCCGGTGCCGCCACGGCAACCCCGCGCGGGCGAAGTTCTGCCTGGAATGCGGCCAGCGTCTGGCCGCCACCTGTCCGGCCTGCTCGGCCGAGCTGCCCGACGGCGCGCGCTTCTGCATGGAGTGCGGCCGGCCCGTGAGCGCGGCCCCGGCGGCGCCGCCACGCGAGGCGGCGCGGGCGCCCGCCGCCTACACGCCGCGGCATCTGGCCGAGCGGATCCTCACGTCGCGGGCGGCGCTCGCCGGGGAGCGCAAGGCCGTCACGGTGCTGTTCTGCGACCTGGTCGGCTCGACCGCGCTGGCCGAGCGGCTGGGCGCGGAAGGGATGCACGCCCTGATCAACCGGTTCTTCGAGACGGCGCTCGCCGAGGTGCACCGCTACGAGGGGACGGTCAACCAGTTCCTCGGCGACGGCTTCATGGCGCTGTTCGGGGCGCCGCTCGCTCACGAGGACCACGCGCGGCGGGCCGTCCTCGCGGCGCTCGCCATCGCCCGCGCCTTCAGCGACCGGCCAGTCGGCGACGCGCCCGGGACCGGGATCCCGCTCACCCTGCGCATGGGCCTCCACACGGGCTTCGTGGTGGTCGGGGCGATCGGCGACAACCTGCGGATGGACTACACGGCCGTGGGCGACACGACGCATCTGGCCGCCCGGCTCCAGCAGATGGCCGAGCCCGGCGCGATCCTGGCGAGCGAGGCGACGTGGCGCCTCGTGGAGGGCTATGTCCAGGGCGAGCGGGTGGGCCCCGTGGAGGTCCGTGGGCGGAGCGAGCCGGTCGTGGTGTTCCGGGTCCTCGGCGTGGGCTCCCGCCGCTCGCCGCTGGAGGGGAACGGGCCCCACCGTCTGAGCCAGTTCGTGGGCCGCGATCGCCAGCTGGAGACCCTGCTGGATCTCTTCGGCGCGGTCACCGAGGGGCGCGGCCAGGCGCTCGGGATCGTCGGAGAGCCGGGGGTCGGCAAGTCGCGCCTGCTCCTGGAGTTCCGTCACCGGCTGGGCGAGCGTGGCGTCACGTACCTGCAGGGCCGGTGCCTCTCCTACGGGGCGACGATCCCCTACGTCCCGGTGGCGGACCTCGTCCGCGCCACCTGCGGGCTCGCCGACGGCGATTCCCTCGACGCGACCGCCGAGAAGCTCGGACTCGGGCTCCGGGAGCTCGGCATGGACGCCGAGGCGAGCGTGCCCTATCTCCTCCGGATGCTGGGGGGCACGGATTCCGCCGGGCGACTGGAGACGCTCGGACCGGAGGTCGTCAAGGCCCGGACCTTCGAGACCCTGCGCCAGATGTCCCTGCGCGCGAGCCGAAGCCGGCCGCTCGTCCTCGAGGTCGAAGATCTCCACTGGGCCGACCGGACCTCCGAGGAGTACTTCGCGTTTCTCGCCGAGAGCCTGGTGGGCACGCCGATCTTCCTGGTCGCGAGCTACCGCCCGGGCTACCGGCCGCCGTGGAGCGATCGATCCTTCGCCACCCAGATCTCGCTCGGCCGTCTCGACGCGGACGAGAGCCTCGCCATCGTCCGCTCCCTCCTTCCCGGCTCGGAGGACGGCGACGCGCTGGCCCGGCTGATCCTGGCCAAGGCGGAAGGCAACCCGTTCTTTCTCGAGGAGCTGACCCGCGCCGTGAGCGACCAAGGACTCGGCGCGGACTTGCCCATCCCGGACACCGTGCACGGCGTCCTCACCGCGCGCATCGATCGGCTCGACGAGGACGCCAAGCGCGCCCTCCAGACGGCGTCGATCCTCGGCCGGGAGTTCACCGTCCCGCTCCTCGCCGCGATCTGGGACGAGCCCTCGTCGGTGGAGCCAGAGCTCCGGCAGCTCGTCCGGCTGGAGTTCCTCTTCGAGCGCACCGCCGGGGACGAAGCGGTGTACGTCTTCAAGCACGCCCTGACGCAGGACGTCGCCGAGGCGACGCTCCTGCCCTCCCGCCGTCGCGAGCTTCATCGCCGGGCCGGCGAGGCGCTCGAGCGGCTCCACCCGGATCGCCTGCTCGAGCTGGCCCCCCGGCTCGCGCACCACTACGTCGAGGCCGAGGCCTGGGCGCCCGCCGCCGAGCACACGCGCCGGGCCGCGGAGGCCGCCCGCGCGGTCTTCGCGAACCAGGAGGCCCTCGCGCGGTACGACCAGGCGATCCACGCCGCCCAGCGCGCCGCGCTCCCGCCGGCCGCCCGCCTGGTCCTCCACGAGGGCCGGGCGGACGTCCACGCCGTCCTGGGCGACTTCGAGGGCGCGCGCGCCGACTACGACGCGGCGCTGGGTCTGGCCCGAGAGCCGCGGAGCCCGCTCGACGAGGCGCGACTCCTCGGCGCGCTGGCCGCCTTGTGGGGCGGGCACAAGGACTACGACCGGGGCCTCGCATTGAGCCGCGAGGCGGTCGCCGCCGCCGAGGGCGCCGGCGACACCCCCGATGCGCGGCGCGCCTCCGCCGAGGCGCACCTGCGCGTCGGCCTCATGGAGCTGAACCTCGCGCGCATGACGGCGAGCCGGCGGGAAATCAGCGCCGCGCTCGGCCAGTTCCGGGACGCCGGGGATCTGGGCGGGGAGGGACGCGCCCTCGACGCCCTCGGCATGACGCTCGCGCTGTCCGGGGAGCTCGACGCATCCATCGAGCACGTGCGAGCCGCGCTGCCGCGCCTGGCCGAGTCGGAAGACCGGCGGACCGAGGCCTCGTGCATGTCGACCCTCGCCTTCGTCCTCGCCTACCGCGGGCACCGTCCCGAGGCCGAGCTCTGGATGGAGAAGACGCTGGTCGCCGCGCGAGCGATCGGCGCCCGGGCCCAGGAGGCGTACGTGCACTGGGCCACGAGCGAGATCCTCGAGCCCTATGGCGACTTGGGCGCCGCCCTGCAGGAGGCCAGCGCCGGCCTCGCCATCGCCCGCGCCATGGGCCACCGCGAGTGGACGGCCGCCGCCCTGGCCGTCCTCGGTCGCGTCCATCGGAGCTGCGGCGATGTCGCCGGCGCCCGGCGTTACCACGACGAGATGCTGGCGATCGCCCGCGACCTGCGGGCGACGATCTGGATCGCCGAGGCGCTGGGCGAGGTCGGACAGAACCTCGTCCTCGCGGACGCGGCGGCGGGGCGCCGCCAGCTGGACGAGGCGGTCGAGCTGGCCGGCGAGGCGGTCAAGTTCGCGGCGCGCGCGCTGGTCGCCCAGGCCAACTTCGCCCTCGATCAGGGCCGGTCGGAGGATGCGCTGGAAGCGGCCCGGCGCACCCAAGGAGTCCTGACGCAGTACGTGGTCTTCGCGAGTGACGCCCGGCGGATCGAGGGCGAGGCGCTCGGCGCGCTCGGCCGCACCGCCGACGCCGAAGCGCTGCTGCGCCGTGCGCACGCCGAGGCCGCGGCGCTCGGCGCCGCCCCCGTCGGCTGGCGCGCGAGCCTCGCGCTCGCCCGGCTGCTCGACACGGTCGACCGTGCGGACGAGGCGCGCGCCGCCCGGACCGACGCCCGACGACTCCTGGAAAAGGTCGCGGTCGGGCTCACGGGCGCCCCCGACCTGCTCCGGGGGTTCGAGGCGTCCGCGCCCTATCGCGAGGCGGGCGCGCGCTAGCCGGCGGCGACGGGCGCGGTCACCTGCCCGTCCCGTCCAGGGCTCCGGCGCGTCACCGGCGCCGCGGCCGCCAGAGCGCCAGCGGCACGCACGCCAGGCTGGCGACGCCGAGCGTCACGTAGAGCACGGTCGGCGACGACACGGAGAGGATCGACGTCGCGACGACTGGCCCCACGAAGGAGCCGCCGATCCGGGCGGCGTTGATGACGCCGATCGCGCCGCCGCTGCCCTGCTGGGCCGTGCGGGCGACGACGAGCAGGAAGATCGGCGCCGCGCAGAAGACCTGAAGGAACCGGACGACCGTGAAGCCGACGGCGCCGGCCGGCAGCGCCATCGCCGCCATCAGGACGCCCGACGCCACCAGCAATGCGGCCAGCAGCGTGCGCTCGGGGACGAGCCCCGCGAGGCGCGGCGTCATCACCGCCGCCAGGCCGGTGGCGACCGCCGACGCGAACACGACGAGCCCTCCCACCTCCACCACGCTGCCCAGGGGCACGCCGAGCGCCGGTAGCACCTGCGGCAGCACGGCGGGCAGGAAGAAGAGCTGGTTCGACACCGCCAGCACGAGCGCCACCGGCACGACCAGGTCGAGCGCCCTGCCGCGGGGCGCCGCCGGCCTCGGGCGCTCGAGCGGCGCCTGGGTCCGGACGCCCCAGTGGACGAGCGCCGCGGACCCGAGGAGGATGACGCCGGCCACCACGAACGACGGCTTGAACCCGAGGCGCGCCGCGACCGCCGCCCCGCCGAGCGGCCCCAGCACCTGTCCCAGCGTCATCGCGAGCTGGACCGCCGCGACCTCCCGGCGGACCTCGCGGGGATCGGGCTGCCGGCCGGCCATGATGAACGCGAGCGTCGACGCCGCCCCCATCGCGCCGAGCACGAGCCGCGCGACGAAGAGCTCCGGCAACGTGCGGGCGAGCGCCATGCCCATGAAGGCGACGCCCTGGAACAGCTGGATCCACACGTACTGGGCCCGGGGGTCGCCGCGGTCC
>JBIOVM010000046.1:0-15310 GCA_044867785.1 Candidatus Rokuibacteriota bacterium
GGCGCCGGCGGCGCCCGGACCCGCGATCGCCCTGGAGCCGGCGCGTCCGGCGCCGCCGTCACCCGGACCCCTGAGCGCGCCGGAGGCGGTGCGCCCGGCGCCGACCGCGCCGGGACCTGCGAGCACCGCCGAGGCGGCGCGTCGGGCGCCGGCCGCGGAGGCGCGCGCGAGCGCGCCGTCCGGAACCGTCGCCGGCGGCTCGACGACCGAGGCCCCGCCTGCGACCGTCCCGCCCGCGGCGCCGCCCACACCGGAGCCTGCGCCGAGCCGGCTGGCCCGTCCGGCGCCCCTCGAGCCGCCGGCGCACTTCACGCTGGACGTGCTGGTCTATTCCGAGGCGCCGGCCGAGCGGCTCGTCTTCATCAACGGACGGAAGTACGTCGAGGGCCAGGCGGTGGACGGGGAGACCGTCGTCGAGCAGATCACGCCGAACGGGGCGGTCCTCCGTCACGCGAATCGGCGTCTCGTGCTGAGCCCGAAGCTCAATCCGTACGCGCGGCCGGGGTCGCCTTGACACGGTCACCGTCCCTCTGGGACAGTAACTGAGCCGCGGGCCTGCCGAGGTCGCGGCGTCTCGGCCGGTCAGGACTGACGATGAACCTCCACCGTCGCGCGATCCGGATCGTTCACGCCCGCCTCGGTCTCGTGTCCAACAACCGCGATCTCCTCACGCGCTCCGAGTACTTCAGCGATCGCGTGCCCCAGTCGCTCCTGACCGACTACCACCGGGTCGACGACGTGCCGTGGGACGGCGCGCCGGCCGAGGTCGACGCCGAGATCCGGATCATCGACACGCCGGGGCTGGAGCCGGCCATCTCGCTCGAGCCCGACCGCGTGCTGGCGGTGGGTGACTGGACCGCCCTCGAGGCCTCCAACTCGGACCGGCGGTACTCGCTCTTCGGGAACCTGGGGTTCCTCTTCCGGTACGTGATCCACGCGCTCGAGCGCCATCACGACACCTGGTCCTTCCACGCCAGCGCGATGGTCGACGACAAGGGCGACCTCTGGCTGATCCCGGGCGGGGCGGGCGCCGGCAAGACCGTGTTCCTGCTGGAGGGGCTCAGCCGAGGGTGGACCATCTTCTCCACCGAGATGACCCACCTCCGCCTGACGCCGGGCGGCTACGAGTTCTACAAGGGCTCGCTCTTCGACAACATCCGGCTGGGGACTCTGCTCTACGATTTTCCCGCGGTCACCGAGCGCCTCGGGTTCGCGGTGCCGCCCGCCGAGGACCCGTGGGGCGCGAAGATCGCCCTCGACCTCGGGCACGTCCAGACCCCGGCCGACACCCTGGTCAGCCCATCTCTGCGGGTCGTCAGCCCGAAGGTCGAGTCGGGCCGCGACCGAGCGGTCGTCACCCCGATCGACCGCCGCGAGAAGCTGGTCAAGCTGCTCTTCGACAATGCCACCGAGAAGCACGGCGGCACCGTGCTCCTCTACGACCGGCTCCCGCTGCCGTCGCTCGACACGCCCGCGCTCATGGCGCGCCGCCTCGCGGCGATGCGCGGGCTGGTGGACCGGGCCACCATCAAGAGCGCCCGGAGCACGCTGTGCGGCGCGCGCAACTGCATGGAGGGTCTCCTCGGTGAGTGAGCGGGACAAGGCCACGCGGCCCGCCTGGGACGGCGTCATCGAGCTGCCCGTGCCGGAGCGCCTCCGAAAGCCCCGGGAGCGCGGCCTCACGATGGTGATCGACAAGGGGCTCGGCCTGAACGCGATCGACGACCTGATGCAGACGGCGGCGCCGGTCATCGACGTGCTGAAGCTCACCTTCGGCACCTCCGCCTTCTTCAACCACGACGTCCTCAAGGAGAAGGTGCGGACGGTGACGGCCCACGGCGTCCATTGCATGCCGGGGGGGACCTTCCAGGAGGTGGCGGTCTGGCAGGGAACCCTGGATCGCTACCTGGACCGGGCCCGCGAGCTGGGCTTCGACGCGATCGAGGTCTCGGACGGGACCATCGAGCTGGACACGAGGACGCGGGCCGACGCGATCGCGAAGGCCGTCAAGGCGGGCTTCCGCGTGCTGTCGGAGGTGGGGAAGAAGGATCCCGCGGACGCTCGGCCGATGGCGGCGCTGGCGGAGACCGTCAACGCCGACCTCGAGAGCGGGGCCTCGATCGTGATCATGGAGGCGCGCGAAGCGGGCAAGGGTGTGGGCATCTACGACGCTTCGGGCTTGCCTCGCGAGGCGGAGATCGAGGCGTTCCTCGCGGGGGTGCGGGACCCCGACCGGATCCTGTGGGAGGCGCCGCTCGGGCCCCAGCAGCGCTACCTCGTGCTCCGTTTCGGGCCCAACGTGAACCTGGGGAACGTCGCGCCCGAGGACGTGCTCGCGCTCGAGGCGCTCCGGTGCGGGCTCAGGGGGGACACGTTCAAGCGCGCGTGGCTGGCCAGACGGGAGTGGGGGAGCAGCGACCCGGCCCGCCGATGAGGCCTCGGAGCGCCGCTTGACCCTGGCCTTCCTCGCCATGCTGGCCGGGCTGGGGTTCGTCGGCGCGCTCTTGAGCGGCCTCCTGGGGGTCGGCGGCGCCGTCGTCATGATCCCGCTGCTCTACTACGTGCCGCCCCGGCTCGGCGTCGGCGTGCTCGGGATCAAGGAGGTGTCCGGTGTTACGATGGCGCAGGTGTTGGCGGGCGCCATCGTGGGTGCCGCCATACACGGCGGGCGGAGTGGGATGCACCGGCCGCTGGCCGTCGTCGCGGGAACCTCGATGGCGTCGGCGTCCCTGGTCGGTGCGGTGGTCTCACGGTACGTTAGCGACCGGATCATGCTGGCGGTTCTCGGGGTGATGGCGGTGCTCGCGCTCGTCCTGCTGTTCCTGCCGTCACCGCCCGACACGTTCGGCCTCGGGGTCGCGGGTGCGGAGTTCGATCGCCGCGCCGCCGTCGCCTACCCGGCGGCGATCGGGCTCATGAGCGGCCTCGTCGGGGCGGGAGGGGCGTTCCTCTTGATGCCGGTGCTGATGGGGGTGATGCGGATCCCGCTCCGGGTGAGCATCGGAACGTCCCTCGCGATCGCGGGAGCGGCCGCGGTCGCGGGATTCCTCGGGAAGCTCCTGGCCGGGCAGGTGCTGCTGTGGCCGACGGTCGCGGTCGTGGCGGGCAGCATCTGCGGCGCGATCGTGGGTGCCCGCCTCAGCCTGCGCACGCCGACTCGGTTGCTGCGCGCTTGTCTCGGCGTTCTGATCGGGCTGGTGGCGCTTCGCATCTGGATCGACGTGTTCTCCCACTAGCGGCGAAGGGGCATCGGTGCGCTACGGCTTCGTGATCGACCAGACTCGATGCATCGGCTGCCACGCCTGCACGGTCGCCTGCAAGGAGGAGAACCGCGTTCCTCTCGGCACGTTCCGGACGTGGGTGAAGTACGTCGAGAAGGGCGAGTTCCCCAACACCCGTCGGCACTTCGCGGTGCTCCGCTGCAACCACTGCGACAATGCCCCGTGCGTGACCATCTGCCCGACGGTGGCTCTCTACCGGCGATCCGACGGGATCGTCGACTTCGATCGCGATCGGTGCATCGGCTGCAAGTCGTGCATGCAGGCCTGCCCCTACGACGCCCTTTACATCGATCCCGAGACGCACACCGCCGCCAAGTGCCACTTTTGCGCTCACCGCGTGGAGCGGGGGCTCGAGCCGGCGTGCGTCATCGTGTGTCCGGAGCGGGCGATCCTCACCGGGGACCTCGACGATCCCGCGAGCGAGGTCGCCCGGGTGATCGCGCGCGAGCAGGTGTTCGTGCGCAAGCCCGAGCAGGGCACACGGCCGAAGCTCTTCTACGTGGGGGCCGACCAGGCGACGCTCGCGCCGACGCTCCAGGACGTGCCGGCCGCGACGCTCTGGGGACAGCGCGCCGGCGCGTCCCTGTCGCTTCCCGCGCTCGCCGGGGGATGGCAGCCGGTCCGGCCCGCCCCCGCGACGCCGAAGCCCGTCGAAGCCCTGGGCCGGACGGTCTACGACGTGCCGCACGAGCCCCGACCGTGGGGCTGGCGCGTGGCCGCGTATCTCTGGACCAAGTCGGTCGCGGCGGGCGCCGCGCTGGCCGCCACGACCGGCGTCCTCGGCGGCGGTGGGATGTCCGCCGGACTGAGCCTGCCGCTCCTGGCGATCGTCTTCCTGCTCCTCACCGCGGTCCTGCTGATCGTCGACCTGAAGCGCCCCGACCGCTTCCACTACCTCCTGCTGAAGCCCAACTGGCGCTCGTGGCTCGTGCTGGGCGCCTGGATCCTGCTCGCGTTCGGCCTCGCGCTGGCCCTCTGGCTGCTCGCCGCCGCCGGCGACCGGGTGGGGTGGCTGGAGGTTCTGGCGGTGCCGCTCGCGCTGCTCGCGCTCGGCGCGGCGGGGTACAGCGCGTTCCTCTTCGCCCAGGCGGAAGGCCGCGACTTCTGGCAGAGCGCGCTCGTGCTGCCGCACCTCCTGGCGGCGGCGGCGATGGCCGGCGCCGCCTTGACCCTCCTGGTCGGCCCGCCGTCGGCCCTGGCGCGAGGGCTGCTCCTCCTGGGGCTGGGGGCGAACGGCCTCCTCGTCTTCGCCGAGTGCTACACGCCGCATCCGAACACGGATGCGGGGGCGGCCGCGCGCACGATCACGAGGGGTCCGCTGAGCCATCTCTTCTGGGGCGGGGTCATCGTGGGCGGGACCCTTGCTCCCGCCCTGCTCCTGATTCCGGCCTCCGGCGCGGCCAGCGCGTTGGCCGCGCTTCTCGCCCTCGTCGGACTCTACCTGTGGGAAGACTGCTGGGTGCGGGCGGGACAGGCGGTCCCGCTCAGCTGAGCGACGGAGACCTCACGACGATGCCGACCCCGACGGCCGAGCCACTCCATCCGACCGCCCGCGGCCTGACGCCGCCCGCGGGCGGGCTCCAGAGCTACCCTCCGCTCGAGCGGTGGGACGACTGGGAGGAGCTCGATCCCCAGGCCTGGCCGCGTCGCGTCCCGCGCCGGTACCGCCTGGTGCCGACGATCTGCTTCAACTGCGAGGCCGCCTGCGGCCTGCTGACGTACGTCGACCGGGAGACCCTTCGCATCCAGAAGTTCGAGGGGAATCCCGAGCATCCCGGCAGCCGGGGGCGGAACTGCGCCAAGGGGCCCGCGACCCTGAACCAGGTCGAGGATCCCGAGCGCATCCGCTACCCGCTCAAGCGCGTGGGACCGCGAGGCGGCGGTCAGTGGCAGCGCGTCACCTGGAACGAGGTGCTCGACGACCTCGGGGCGCGCCTCCGCAAGGCCCTCCAGGACGGCCGGCGGAACGAGGTGATGTACCACGTCGGGCGGCCCGGGCACGAGCTCGTCTACCACCAGCGGATCCTCCATGCCTGGGGCATCGACGGGCACAACTCGCACACCAACGTGTGCTCGGCCTCGGCCCGCGCCGGCTACGCGTTCTGGAGCGGGCTCGATCGACCCTCGCCCGACCACGCCAACGCGCGCTTCATTCTGCTCCTCTCCTCCCACCTCGAGACCGGGCACTACTTCAACCCGCACGCCCAGCGGATCATCGAGGGAAAGAAGCGGGGCGCAAAGGTGTGCGCCATCGACACCCGCTTGAGCAACACGGCGTCGATGGCCGATTGGTGGCTGTCCCCCTGGCCGGGCACCGAGGCGGCGATCCTCCTCGCGATGTGTCAGCAGATCATCACGGAGAAGGCCTACGACCGGGAGTTCCTCCGGCGCTGGGTCAACTGGGCCGAGTATCTCCGCGAGGAGCACCCGGACACGCCGCAGACCTTCGAGACCTTCGAGGCGATCCTGCCGACGCTCTACGCGCAGTACACGCCGGAGTTCGCGGAGCGCGAGTCCGGCGTCCCGGCGGCGACGATCGTGGAGGTGGCCCGCGAGGCCGCGCGGGCCGGGTCGGCTCTGGCGACCCATGTGTGGCGAAACGCGGCCGCCGGCAACCTGGGAGGCTGGCAGGTCGCGCGCGCCCTCCAGTTCCTCGTCGTCCTGGTCGGCGCGGTGGCGACCCCCGGCGGGACGGCGCCGTCCCTCTACAACAAGGTGATCCCGACGCCGCCGCTGATGCCGCCTCCCGCCAAGGTGTGGAGCGAGCTCCTGTACCCGCCGGAGTACCCGCTCGCGTTTTTCGAGATGAGCTTCCTCCTCCCGCACCTCCTCCGGGAGCGGCGCGGGCGTCTCGACACCTACTTCACGCGCGTCTACAACCCGGTCTGGACGAATCCCGACGGCTTCTCCTGGATCGAGATGCTGACCGACGAGGAGAAGGTGGGCGTCCATGCGTGTCTCACGCCGATCTGGAGCGAGACGGCATGGTTCGCCGACTACGTCCTGCCGATGGGGCATGCCTCCGAGCGGCACGACCTCATGAGCCAGGAGACCCACGCGGCGCGCTGGATCGGGTTCCGGCAGCCGGTCCTGCGCGTCGCCCTCGAGCGGGAAGGCAAGAAGTTCGACACGACCTGGGAGGCCCACGCCGCCGCGGGGCTGGGCGAGGTGTGGGAGGAGGACGAGTTCTGGATCGAGCTCTCCTGGCGGATCGACCCCGATGGCGCGCTCGGGATCCGCAAGTGGTTCGAATCCCCGTACCGTCCCGGTCAGAAGCTCACCGTCGACGACTTCTACGGCTGGATGTTCGAGCACTCGGTGCCGGGGCTGCCCGCGGCCGCCGCCAGGGACGGCGTGACTCCGCTCGCCTACATGCGGGCGCGCGGGGCCTTCCTCGTCGAGGACGGCGTCTACCGGACCCACGAGACGGCGGTCGGCGCGGCGGCCCTCGCGGATGCGTCGGTGGACGCCGCCACCGGCCTGATCACCAAGGGTGGGGCCGCGGTCGGCGTGGAGGTGGATGGGCGGGCCCACGTCGGCTTCCCGACTCCCTCGCGCAAGCTCGAGTTCTACTCGAAGACGCTCCGGGACTGGAAATGGCCGGAGTACGCGCTGCCGGCCTACATCCGCAGCCACGTCCACTGGTCCGAGATGGATCAGGCGCGGAACGAGTTCCTCCTCCTGCCCACCTTCCGCCTGCCCACCCTGGTTCACACGCGCTCCGGCAACGCGAAGTGGCTCTACGAGATCTCCCACTCGAATCCCTTGTGGCTCCATCCGCGGGACGCCGCCCGGCTCGGCGTGGCCACGAACGACCTGCTCAAGATCGAGACGGAGATCGGGTGGTTCGTCGACAAGGTGTGGGTGACCGAGTCGATCCGCCCGGGCATCATCGCGTGCTCCCACCACCTCGGCCGATGGCGCCTCAGCGAAGACCAGGGCGGAGAGCGGTGGTCGACCGCGCTGGTCCGTCTCGAGCGGCCCGGCCCGGGGCAATGGCGGATGCGGTACCTCCACGGGATCCGCCCGTTCCGGAGCGAGGACCCCGATTCCCAGCGGGTGTTCTGGGAGGACGCGGGCGTCCACCAGAACCTCACGTTCGGCGTCCAACCCGATCCGGTGAGCGGGCAGCAGTGCTGGCACCAGAAGGTCCGCGCCGAGCGTCCAGGTCCCGACGACCATTACGGTGACGTCTTCGTCGACACGACCCGAGCCCACGAGGTGTACCGCCGGTGGCTCGCGATGGCGCGGCCGGCGCCGGGTCCCGGCAACCTCCGGCGACCGCTCTGGCTCCCCCGGGCCTACAAGCCCGATCCCTCGAGCTACCGGATGTAGCGGGGTCAGACTTTCACTTCCCGACATTGACGCGAGGCGCCATGCACCGGGACGTGAAAATGTCGGGAACTGAAAGGCTGACCCCATGGAGATCGGGCTGATGGGGAAGAAGACGCTCCAGGTCGAGACCGTGGCCCAGGCGTACCTCGAGCTCCTCCGCGACCGCGGGATCGACTGCTTCTTCGCCAACGCGGGGACGGACTTCGCGTCCATCGTCGACGCCTTCGCCCGCGCGGCGGCCGAGGGCCGGGCGGCGCCGCGCCCGCTCGCCGTCCCGCACGAGTTCGTCGCCGTGTCGATGGCGCACGGCTACTACCTGGTGACCGGACGCCCGCAGGCCGTGATGGTTCACGTGACGGTCGGCACGGCGAACGGCGTGGGCGCCGTCATCAACGCCTCGCGCGCGCAGGTCCCTGTCTTGTTCAGCGCGGGCCGGACGCCCATCACCGAGGAGGCGGGCCTGCCCGGGGCGCGCGACACGCACATCCACTGGGCCCAGGAGGCCTTCGACCAGGCGGGGATGCTGCGGGAGTACGTGAAATGGGACTACGAGCTCCGGCAGCCTGGCCAGCTCGAGGCGGTCGTGGACCGGGCGCTCGAGCTCGCCATGGCCGAGCCGCGCGGGCCGGTCTACCTCACGCTGCCCCGGGAGGTACTGGCGCAGCCGCTCGGTGAGCTGACGATCGCCTCGCCGCCCCGGCGGCAGGCGGTGAGCCGCCGCTTTCCGGATCCCGTGCGGATCGAGGAGGCCGCGGAGCGCCTCGCTCGCGCGCGGAACCCCCTGATCGTCACCGCGGAGGCGGGGCGGGCCCCGGAGGCGGTGGCCGGCCTGGTGGCTCTCGCCGACGCGGGCGCGTTCCCGGTGCTGGAGTCGAGCCCCGCGCACGTGAACTTCCCGGCCGACCATCCGTGCCACGCGGGCTGGATCTTCGGGAGCCAGGACTACCCGGCGATCGCCGAGGCCGACGTCGTGCTGGTGGTCGACTGTGACGTGCCCTGGTTCCCCGCCCGCACGCGGCCCGGAGACGACGCGGTCGTGATCCAGCTCGCCGCCGACCCGTTCTATTCCCGGTACCCGATGCGCTCCTACCCTTGCGACGTCCCGCTGGCGGCCGAGCCGGCCGCGGCGCTCCCGCTGCTCGCGGCGGCGGTGCGCAGCCGGATCGACCCGGCGTCGGTTTCGGCGCGGCGTGCCCGGCTCGCCGACGCGCACCGAGCCCGGCGGGAGGCGTGGAGCCGGGCCGCGCTGGCGGAGGCGACGCGGCGCCCGATCGGCTTCCAGTGGGCCTCCCGCTGCATCGGCGAGGCGCTCGGTCCCGACGCGATCGTGGTCAACGAGTACCCGCTCGACCTGCGTCACCTGCCGCCCTTCGCCCCGCGCGCGTACTTCGGCTCTCCGCACTCGGGCGGGCTCGGGTGGGGGCTCGGGGCCGCGCTCGGAGCGAAGCTGGGCGCGCCCGACCGGACCGTGGTCGCCACGGTCGGAGACGGGGCGTACATCTTCGGCGCGCCGAGCGCCGCCCACCTGGCGGCGCGGCTCCATGGGCTGCCGTTCCTGACGGTGATCTTCAACAACGGCGCCTGGGAGGCCGTCGAGCGCG
Source organism: Candidatus Rokuibacteriota bacterium (assembly GCA_044867785.1). GTDB lineage: Bacteria > Methylomirabilota > Methylomirabilia > Rokubacteriales > DASRDR01 > DASRDR01. The sequence goes on from JBIOVM010000046.1 coordinate 9,218, forward strand.
CGACACGCTCGGTGCACCCGGACGGCTGGGCGGCAACGACCTCGAGCTTCCCCCTCACGGGGCTCGCCCCCGCTCACTACGAGGAGATCGTGCGAGGCTTCGGCGGCCACGGGGAGCGCGTGGAAGATCCGGCCGAGCTGCCGGCGGCGCTCGGCCGCGCGCTGCGGGCCGTCCGCGAAGGCCGCCAGGCCGTGCTGAACGTGCTCTGCCAGCGCCAGGCGGGCTCGCCGAAGGGCTAGGCCACTCCCGCGGCCCGGCGAGCGGGATCCAGCCTTGACTTCCCTGCATGTCCGGCGCCCGCCGCCGGGCGGATTGTATCGACGTCCAGGCCTGACCGCATAATGGCCGCATGAAGCTCGACGACCGCTACCTCCGTGAGGAGGGGATGGTCTACCTCTCCGGCATGCAGGCGCTCGTGCGGCTGCCCATCGACCAGAGCCGGCGGGACCGCCGCGCGGGCCTCCGGATCGGGACGTTCATCAGCGGCTACCCCGGCTCGCCGCTCGGCGGCTACGACCTCGCGCTCCGCCAGGCGCGCGCGATCCTGGGTGAGCACGACATCCGCCACGTGCCCGGCGCGAACGAGGAGCTGGCTGCGACCGCGCTGTCGGGGACCCAGATGCTCGACCACTATCCGCACGCCCGGTACGACGGCGTCGTGGGGCTGTGGTACGGGAAGGGGCCGGGCGTGGACCGGAGCGGCGACGCGCTCAAGCACGGTAACTTCGCCGGCACCAGCCGGCACGGCGCCGTCGTGGTCCTGTCCGGCGACGATCACGAGGCGAAGAGCTCGACCATGCCCTACCAGGACGACTACGCGTTCGTGGGGCACGGCATGCCGATCCTGTATCCGGCCTCCACGGGAGAGTTCCTCACGCTCGGCTTCCACGCCATCGCGCTCTCGCGCTTCTCCGGCTGCTGGGTCGCGATGAAGCTGGTCGGGCAGCTCGCCGACGGCGGGGAGACGGTGCACGTGTCGCCCGACGAGCCGGGCATCGTCGTGCCCGAGCTTCGGATCGACGGCAAGCCGTTCCGGAAGGCGACCGACTTCACGTTCTTTCCCGGGCTGAACATCGAGACGGAGCGCCAGCTCTACTACGAGCGCCACCGGGCGGTCCTGGCGTACGCGCGCGCGAACGGCCTCACCCGGGCCGAGGTCGGCGCGGCCGGGGACCGGGTGGGTCTGGTGACGGCGGGAAAATCGTACGCCGACCTCCGCCAGGCCCTCGTCGACCTCGGGCTCGACGAGGCGGCGCTCCGCCGCCTCGGGGTGCGGCTCCTCCGCATGGCCCTCATCTACCCGGTCGACGCGGACGCGATCCGTGGCTTCGCCCGGGATCTCGGCGAGGTCGTCGTCGTCGAGGAGAAGCGGGGCTTCCTCGAGACCCAGGTGAAGGAGGCGCTGGCCGGGTTCCCGGGCCCGCGGGTGCTCGGGAAGGCGGACGAGACCGGGGCGCCGCTCTTCCCCATCCAGGGGGGCATGGACTCGGACCTGGTCGCCGAGCGGCTCGGGCCTCGCCTCCTCCGGCTGGCGGACGGCCACCCCGATCTCGCCGCGCGCATCGGCAGGCGTCTCGACGCGATCCGGGCGGTGCGCGCCCGCGCGTACGAGGCGCATCCCGGCCGCACGCCGAACTACTGCTCGGGCTGCCCGCACAACGTCGGCACGCGGCTCCTGCCGGGCGAGGTGGCGTGGGGCAGCCCCGGCTGTCACTCGTTCGCGTCCATCATCGAGCAGCCCGAGCGCCACATCGTGTCCATGACGCAGCTCGGGGGTGAGGGGCTCCCGTGGATCGGTCTCCAGCCCTACACCGAGCGCCGGCACATGGTGCAGAACGTCGGCGACGGCTCGCTCTTCCACTCGTCCTTCCTGAACATCCGCTTCTGCGTCGCGGCCGGCGTCGACATCACGTTCAAGATCCTCTACAACGGCTTCGTCGCGAACACCGGCGCCCAGGAGATGGTCGGCGGCCAGCCGGTGCCCGAGCTGACGCGGATGCTGGAGCTCGAGGGCGTGCGGACCACCGTGGTCCTCACCAAGGATCCGGACGCGTATCGCGGCGCCGTCCTCGCCGGGAACGCCCGCGTGGAGGCCGTCGAGCGCCAGGAGGCCGTGCTGAAGGAGCTCGCGACGACGCCCGGGGTCACGGTGCTGATCCACGACGGACTCTGCGCCAACGAGCGGCGCCGCCGGCAGAAGCGCGGGCAGGCGCCGGCGTCGAATCGCTTCGTCGTGATCAACGAGGAGGTCTGCGAGGGCTGCGGGCACTGCGGCGCGCTCACGAACTGCATGTCCCTCCACCGCGTCGAGACCGAGCTCGGGCCGAAGACGCGCATCCACGCTTCGTCCTGCAACCAGGATCTCTCGTGCCTGGGCGGCGACTGCCCGTCGTTCGTGACGGTCGAGACCGAGCCGGGGACGGGCTACCGGCGGCCGTCGTCCCCGCTCCTCCCCGCCGACGCCGTCCCGGAGCCGGCCGCGCGCGTGGGCCTCGACCGCCCGTATCACGTCTATCTCCCGGGCGTGGGCGGGACGGGCGTGCTCACGATGAACGCGCTCCTGTCCTGGGCGGCCCTGATCGACGGCCTGCGCGTGGTGAGCTACGACCAGACCGGGGCGGCCCAGAAATGGGGGCCGGTCCTCTCCAGCCTGATCCTGTCGGCGCCGGACGCGGGCGCATCCGCCAACAAGGTGGGACTCGGCCGGGCGGACCTCTACCTCGCCCTCGACCTCTTGGCCGCCGGGGCGCGCGTCAACCTCGACCGGTGCGACCCGGCGCGGACGGTGGCGGTCGTGAACGCGTCGGTCCTGCCGAGCGGGGAGATGGTGCGCCAGGTCGACTTCGCGCCGCCCGTCGAGGCGATCCGCGCCCAGATCGATCGGTACACGCGGGCGGACGCGAACGTCGCCGTCGACGCGCGGCGCCTGGCCGAGGGCCTGTTCGGCGACTACATGACCACCAACATGCTCGTGCTGGGCGTGGCCTACCAGGCGGGCCTCCTGCCGCTCACCGCGGCGGCGATCGAAGAGGCCGTCCGCCTGAACGGCGTCGCGGTCGAGCAGAACCTCCAGGCTTACCGGTACGGCCGGCTCTGGGTCGCCGACCCCGAGCGGGTGCGGGCGCTCGTCGAGCCGCCGGCGCGCACGTTCGAGACGGAGCGGGCGGCCGCGCTCGAGCGGCTCGGGGACCGGGACGCGAGCGCGTACGTGTCGCTCCTGGACCGCGCCGGGGATCTCGATCCGGAGTCGCGGCGGCTTCTCGCGTTCCGCGTCGGCGAGCTGATCGACTACCAGGATGCTCGTTACGCCGCGGCCTACGTCGACTTCGTGCTGGCGGTGGCGGCGCGCGAAGCGGCGATCGCGCCGGGGCGCCTCGACGTGACCCAGGCGGTGATCCGGAACCTCTACAAGCTCATGGCCTACAAGGACGAGTACGAGGTGGCGCGGCTCCACCTGAAGCCCGCGTTCCGGGCCGGCGCGCGCGGTCTCTTCGCGGCGCCGCGCCGGATGGCCTGGCACTTCCACCCTCCGCTCCTGCGCGCGCTCGGGCTCCGGCGAAAGCTCCGGCTGGGCCCGTGGTTCGCGCCCGTCCTCCGGGCGCTTCGGGCGCTCCGGCGGCTGCGGGGGACGGCGTTCGATCCGTTCGGGTATGCCCACGTCCGGCGGGAGGAGCGGCGGCTGGTGCCCTGGTACCGGGAGCTCGTGTTCACGGCCCTGGCCGCGTCCGGCGCCGACGCTCACGAGACCGCCCTCGCGTCGGCCCGCCTCCCCGAGTCCATCCGCGGCTACGAAGACATCAAGCTCCGCTCGATCGCCAAAGTCCGGGGTCAGGCCTCGACTTTGGTTTCCATACCCTCGACCAGCCGATCGACCTGACGCGCGAGGGCCGCGTCGCCGGCCAGCCGTGCGCCGACGTCTCCGACCGCGAGGCTGGTGGTCGGGACGCTCCGGCCCAGGAGGGACGCCACCTCCGTCACGCGAAAGCCTAGTCGGCGGACCAGGACGTAGGCGGCCAGGGCCCGCGCCCGGCTGGCCGGGCGTCCGCGGCCCGATCCGCGGAGCACTTCGACGTCGACGACGAGCCCGCGGGCCAGGACACTCAGCGCGGCCGCGAGCGACGCGCGCGGTGCCCGAGGCGCCCAGGGGTCCGCCATCCCCGGCAGCTCCATCCCCACCGGGTCGCCGGTGATCAGCCGGGCGTAGCCGCTTGAGCCCCCGACCAGGCGCAGCACGAGAGTCGGATCGACCAGCTCGGTCGCGACTCCGCCGAGATACGCCCGGTGACCGCTGTACGGGTAGTCCTCCGCGCGCGCTGCGAGGCCGGCCCGCACGGGATTCTGGTGGACGTATCGAACGAGCGTGACCAGATACTCGTCCGTCTCGCACAAGAGCGCCTTGTACCGGCCCTGGAATACGTGACCCACCTGCGCGTACCGCCGGTTGAAGCGCTGGGTGTAGGACTGCTGCAGGCACTGCATGAACCGGTCGAGAGGCGCCTCCGCCGTACCGAGGACGAGGTGCACGTGGTTGGGCATCAAGCAGTAGGCATGGACAGTCACGGCGTATCGCGCTCGATACACGGCGAGCCGGTGGCGATAGATCTCGTAGTCGCCGTCCCCCCGGAATACCGCCTCCCGGCGGTTGCCGCGGACGATGACGTGGTAGAGGAGCCCCGGACCGAATACCCGCGGCGGTCGAGCCATGCTGCTGTAGCAGGGCGCGTGCCGGCGCGAAGGTCGTGGAGGGGGAAAGTCAAAGTTTAAGGCCTGACCCCGGGGTTTGGTGGTTTGACACTCTGCGTCGAGGGCAGTAGCATGAGGGCGCGGTCGACAGCGCCTCCTGCTCCACGCGGGTGGGAGGCGATTACTTTGGGGAGCCCTGCCATGATCGACGCGATTCGCGCCCTCTACGCCGGGATGCCGGAGCGTCTGGCCCGGGCGCGCCGCGAGTGGAATCGGCCACTTACCCTCGCCGAGAAGATCCTGGTCGCCCACGTCGACGACTGGAGCGCCCAGGCCTGGGAGCGCGGCAAGGCGACGCTCCGGCTCCGCGTCGACCGGGTGGCCATGCAGGACGCCACCGGCCAGATGGCGCTGCTCCAGTTCATGCAGGCCGGCAAGGCGCGGGTGGCGGTGCCCTCGACGATGCACTGCGACCACCTCATCCGCGCGCAGTCCGGGGCGGCCGAGGACATGCGGCGGGCCGTCACCGAGAACAACGAGGTCTACGACTTCCTGCACTCGGCGTCCAGGAAGTACGGGATCGGCTTCTGGAAGCCGGGCTCCGGGATCATCCACCAGGTGGTGCTGGAGAACTACGCGTTCCCCGGCGGCCTCATGATCGGCGCCGACTCCCACACCCCGAACGGCGGCGGCCTCGGCATGCTGGCCATCGGGGTGGGCGGGGTGGATTGCGGCGAGGTCATGGCCGGCCTCCCCTGGGAGGTGCTCCATCCCAAGCTGATCGGCGTCCACCTCACCGGCAAGCTCGCGGGCTGGACGTCGCCCAAGGACGTCATCACCTATCTCTGCGGATTGCTCACCGTCAAGGGCGGCACGAACAAGATCATCGAGTACTTCGGCCCCGGGGCCGAGTCGATCAGCGCGACGGGCAAGGGCACGATCTGCAACATGGGCGCGGAGCTCGGGGCGACGACCTCCGTGTTCCCGTTCGACGACCGGATGGCCGTCTACCTGGAGGCGACCGACCGGAGCGACGTCGCCCGGCTCGCCGAGCGGCACCGCGAGCACCTGGTCCCCGATCCCGAGGTCTTGCGGAACCCCGGGGCCCACTACGACGAGGTCGTCGAGCTGGACCTGTCGACGCTCGAGCCGCACATCGTCGGTCCCCACTCGCCCGACCGCGCCCGCCCGGTCTCGAAGCTCGCCGCCGAGGTGCGGGCGAACGGGTGGCCGCAGGCGATCAAGGCGACCCTCATCGGCTCCTGCACCAACTCGTCCTACGAGGACATGCGGCGGGCCGCCCACGTGGCGATGCAGGGTCTGCGAGCGGGCCTCCGCGCGAAGACGCCGTTCCTGGTCACGCCGGGGTCGGAGCGGATCTACCAGACGATCCGGCGCGACGGGATCATG
>JBIOVM010000047.1:0-10459 GCA_044867785.1 Candidatus Rokuibacteriota bacterium
GTGCCCCCGCCCCCGCATCCCGGCGTCGCGTGATCGGCTACATCCTCCGCCGGATCCTCCGCGCCGTCCCGGTCCTCTTCCTGGTGACCCTCGTCTCCTTCTTCATCATGCAGATCGTGCCGGGCGACCCGGCGTCGATCATCGCCGGGCTGGGCGCGACGCCGCAGGAGGTGGAGCGCGTCCGGCACGAGCTCGGCCTGGACCGGCCCATGCTCGTCCAGCTCGTGAGCTGGTACCAGGGCATGGCCCGGGGCGACCTCGGCGACTCGATCCTCCTGGGGCGGAGTGTCTCCCGGGCCATCGTCGAGCGGCTGCCGGTGACGCTCTCGCTGTCGCTGTACGCGCTGGTCCTGACCCTGGTGGTCGGCATCACGAGCGGCGTGTTCGCCTCTCTCCGACCCAACACGTGGCTCGACCAGGCCCTCATGACGGTCGCCCTCGTGGGGGTGTCGCTTCCCAGCTTCTGGCTCGGGCTCATGCTGATCGTCCTCTTCGCCGTGAAGCTCGACTGGCTCCCATCGGGCGGGTACGTGCCGCTGACGGAGAGCGTGTGGGGCTGGCTCAGGAGCGCGTCGCTGCCCGCGATCTCGCTCGCGCTCCTCCAGATCGGGCTCCTCGCGCGGATCACCCGCTCGACGATGCTCGAGGTGCTGGGGCAGGATTTCATCCGCACCGCGCGGACCAAGGGGCTATCCGACGCGGTGGTGGTCGGGAAGCACGCGTTCAAGAACGTGATGATCCCGATCGTCACGGTCGTCGGGATCACGTTGAGCCTGCTCCTCTCCGGGTCGGTGGTGATCGAGACCGTCTACTCTCTCCCGGGCGTCGGGCGCCTTCTCGCCTCGGCGGTGCTGCGGCGCGACTATCCGGTCATCCAGGGCGGGCTCCTCATGGTCGCGGCCGGGCTCGTGTGCCTGAACATCCTGGTCGACGTGCTGTACGCCTGGCTCGACCCCCGGGTGCGCTTCGAGGGGGAGGGTTGAGATGACGACCGGTCAGCGGGCCGGTGCGCCGCCGCGGAGAGCCCGGCCGTGACGCGGGCCGATCCGGGCGGGGCCCGACGGGTCCGGGGGTCGCGTGTGGTCCGGCGCCTCATGCGCCATCGCTCGTTCCTCGTCGGCGCGAGCCTCGTCCTGCTCGTGCTGCTCGTGGCGCTGCTCGCCGACGTGATCGCCCCGTCGCCGCCCGCCCAGATGCAGTTTCGCCACCGCTTCAGCGCCCCGGGGGCCGCGTTCCCGTTGGGCACCGACAACTTCGGGCGCGACCTCCTGAGCCGAGTGGTCTACGGAGCCCGGCTGTCCCTGGCGATCGGGGCGAGCGTGGTCCTCTTGACGGGCGTGGCCGGCACCATCCTGGGCGCCCTGGCGGGGTACTTCCGCAAGGTCGACGCCTGGCTCGTCAGCGTCATGGACGCGCTGATGGCGTTCCCGACCGTCCTGCTGGCCATCGGCATCACGGCCGCCCTCGGACCCTCGGCCGCGAACGCCGTCATCGCGCTCACCGCCGCGTACACGCCGCGCACGGCGCGGATCGTCCGCGCCTCGGTCCTCGTCCTGCGCGAGATGGACTACGTGCAGGCGGCCCAGGCATCGGGGGCGGGCCACGGCCGCGTCCTCGCCCGCCACATCCTGCCCAACAGCCTCGGCCCCCTGATCGTCCAGCTCACGTTCATCTTCGCCTACGCGGTCCTGGCCGAGGCGATCCTCTCGTTCCTCGGCATGGGGCCCCAGCCGCCGACGCCGACCTGGGGGAACATCATCGCCGAGGGGCGGAACTACATGCGCGAGGCGACCTGGATCGCGCTCTTCCCCGGGATCGCGATCGCCCTCACGGTGCTCGGCCTCAACCTGCTCGGGGACGGGCTCCGAGACGCCCTTGACCCGCGCATGCAAGTGCAGCAGGGATAGCGGCGGCCGGCGGCGCGGGCCCCGGCGCTATTCGAGCAGCAGCTCGCACACGTCGAGCCATGCCTGAGTCGTGAGGGCCAGCGACTCGACGTCGACGCGCTCGTCGTTCCCGTGGAACCGCGGGGCCATCGCCTCGGCGGTGAGCGCGCGGGAGAAGAGACCGAAGCCGTAGGCGACGGCGCCGCGGGCGCGGAAGTACGGCGCGTCCGTGAATCCCACGATCAGGCGCGGCAGGAGCCGCGCGCCCGGGTAGTGGCGATCGACCACCCGGCCGAGCACCTCCCAGAGCGGCGTGCCCGTGGGGGACACCGACGCCGGCTTGGAGAAGAGCGGCTCGACCTCCACCTCGTCCGACAGGTCCGAGAGAGCCTTGTCGAGGTGTCGGCGCACCTCGTCCTCGCTGTCGCCCGGCACCGTGCGGATGTCGACCTCCACGTCGACGACGTCCGGAATCACGTTCGTCTTCACGCCCCCGCGGCACTGGTTCGGCGAGAAGGTCGTGTGCGTGGACGACCACGCCATCCGCGCCAGGCTGGGCGAGAGGCGGGCGATCGCATCGTCGACCCGCGCGGGGTCGACCAGCGCCTCCTTCACGGCGGAATCGAGGCTGAGCGTCTCGACGAACCGCTTCCACAGCTCGTCCACGTACGGCGCCGGCCGGTAGTCGGCCAGGCGCGCGACGACCTTGGCGGCCTTGACCAGCGCATTGTCGACGCCGTAGGGCATGGAGCCGTGCCCGGGTGTCCCGCGCACCCGCAGGCGGCGCCAGGCCACGCCCTTCTCCCCCACGTGCACGGTGACGTTCAGCCCGTGACCGCCGGCGCCGGGGCTGACCTGTCCGCCGTTCTCGGTCAGGAGGTAGTCGGCCCCGATCGCGTCCCAGTGCCGGTCGCACACGTAGCCGGCGCCGAGGGCCCCGCCCGCCTCCTCGTCGGCGCAGGCCAGGTAGACGAGCGTCCCCCGGGGACGCCAGCCGCGCCGGGCCAGCGCCCGGAGCACCACCGCTTGCGAGGCGGTGATGTTCAGCATGTCGATCGCGCCCCGCCCCCACACCTCCCCGTTCACGAGCTCGCCGCCGAACGGGTCGCGCGTCCAGGTCTTCGGGTTCACCGGCACGACGTCCGTGTGCCCCATGAGGCAGAGCGTGGGGGCCGCGGGGTCGGTCCCCTCGATGCGGGCGACCAGGCTCGCGCGACCCGGCGCCCAGGCCGGCTCGTAGGTCTCCACGTCGAGACCGCTCCCGGCGAGGTAGCTCCGGAGCACGTCGGCCGTCCGGACTTCCTGGCCGGAGGCGGTCGTCCCGTCGTTCACGCACTGGTTGCGGATGAGCTGCTGGAGCAGCTCCACCGTCTGGCCGGTCAGGTTCGCGTCGGTCATGGCTCGATCTCCTCGAATGCGTGCAGGATGCAGGCGGTCAGGGGACGGTCGGCATGCCGGTGGCGGCCGCGCGCTCCACCGCGAGCGCGATGCGAAGCGCCATGACCGCGTCATGCGGCGTGATCGCGGGCGTCGCCCTCCCCCGGACGCAGTCGACGAAGTGCCGCAGCTCGAAGTAGAACATCCCGCCCGGGTGCCCCTGCACCGACGGCCCCGAGGCGGTGTCGATCTGGACGGCCCGCTGGCCGTCGGCGCGGCGGAGCCCGGTCTCGAGCGTGGCGATCGCGAGGGCCCCCGCGCTCCCGACGACGTCCAGGCGATGGTCGCCCGCGGCCGGGAAGCCCCGGGGCAGGATCCAGCTGAGCTCGGCGACGCCGAGCGCCCCGCTCGCGAAGCGGAGGAGCGCGCAGTTGGCGTCCTCGACCGGGAAGCCCAGGTCTTTCAGCATTCCCCACTTCGATTCCGCGGTGACGCGCTCCACCTCGCTCGCTGCCAGCCAGCGCATCACGTCGTAGTCGTGCACGCCGAGGAAGAGCGGGAGCGGACACCGCCCGCCGAGGCGGTCCTGCGCCGCCACCGTGTTCGCCCGGCGGGTGTAGATCGTCTGGATCGCGCCGAGCTCGCCCCGCTCGACGGCCTGCCGCGCCTGGTCGTAGCGCGGGTCGAAGCGGAGGCAGTGACCCACCAGGAGGACGACCCCGGCCTTGGCGGCGGCGGCGGCGATGGCCTCGGCGTCGGCCGCCGTGGTCGCGATCGGCTTCTCGACCAGGACGTGACGGCCGGCCCGGATCGCCAGCTCGCACGGCTCCCGGTGAAGGCCGTCGGGCGTGCAGACGCTGACCGCATCGATGTCGTCCCGGCGGAGGAGCTCGCGGTAATCCGTGTACGCGCGGGCGCCCGTCCGCGCGCCCAGCTCCCGCGCCGCGCCGTCCCGCACGTCGCAGACCGCGACCAGCTCGACGTCGGGAAGGCCCGCGTAGATCCGCGCATGGCGCTCCCCCATGAATCCCGCGCCGACGACCGCGACCCGGACCGGCTGCACTCCGTGATGATCGCACGAGAGCCACCTACCGTGCGTCCCCGCCCTTGTGCTTGAATGGGCCCCGGCATGCGCGTCCGATCGCTCTTCGACCTCACCGGCCGCGTCGGGATCGTGACCGGCGGCAGCACCCACCTCGGCCGCTCGATGGCGGAGGCGCTGGGCGAGCTGGGCGCCGCGGTGTACCTGGCGAGCCGCGACGGCAGGCGGTGCGGCCGCGTCGCCGCCGAGCTCCGTGACGCCGGCATCGACGCCGTCGGCGTCGCCTGCGACGTCACCGTGGAAGCCGAAGTCGAGGGGCTCGTGCATCAGGTGATGTCGGAGCGCGACCGGCTCGACGTGATGGTCTGCAATGCCGGCGGCGCCTTCACCACCACGTACCTGCCCGACGCCTCCATCGACGAGCTCCGGCGTGCGCTCGAGCTCAACGTCACCGGCACCTACGTGTGCGCCCAGGCCGCGGCCCGGGTGATGATCCCTCGTCGCACCGGCCGCATCGTCACCCTGGGGTCGATCCACGGCTCGCTGGGCGCCGACAAGCGCCTGTACGCGGGGCTCGACTACCAGCGCTCCGGTCCGCCGTACCAGGCGGCCAAGGGCGCGATCGTCAACCTGACCCGGGCGCTGGCTACCGAGCTGGGCGAGCACGGCATCACGGTGAACTGTCTGTCCCCCGGTCAGATCCCGGCGCCGGGCACCGATCCCGCGTTCGTGGAGCGGTGCCGGCTCGCCAATCCGCTGGGGCGCACGGGCACGCCGGCCGACCTCAAGGGCGCGGTCGCGCTCCTCGCCTCGGACGCCGGCGCCTGGATGACCGGACACAACCTCGTGGTCGACGGCGGATGGAGCGTCTGGTAGGGTGAACGTCGTGCCCGCCCGGCCCCGGACCGACCATGCCGCGCTTCGCCAGGCCGGGCGCGTACTCTCGCGGCACCCCGTCATCGACGGCCACAACGACCTCCCCTGGACCATCCGGAACGACGCGAAGGCTCGCGGCAACCCGGCGGCCTACGACCTCCGCCGCTCCACTCCGGGCGACACGGACCTCGCGCGCCTCCAGGCGGGCCGCGTCGGCGGCCAGTTCTGGTCCGTGTACATCCCCGGCGACCTTCCCGGCGGCCGTTTCGCTCGCACGCAGCTCGAGCAGATCGACATCGCACGGCGGGTGATCGCGCGCTATCCGGAGAGGCTGACGCCGGCCTTCACCGCCGCCGACGTGGAGCAGGCGCGCCGTCGCGGGCGCATCGCGTCGCTCATCGGCATCGAGGGCGGCCACGCCATCGAAAGCTCGCTCGGCGCCCTCCGCGCGTACTACGAGCTCGGCGTCCGCTACATGACCCTGACCCACAACGTCACGCTCGACTGGGCGGACTCCTGCAACGACGTCCGGCGCCACGGCGGGCTCACGGCGTTCGGGAAAGAGGTCGTGCGGGAGATGAACCGCCTGGGGATGCTGGTCGACCTGGCCCACACCTCGCCCGAGGTCATGGGGCACGCGCTCGACGTCGCCGAGGCGCCGCTCATCTCCTCGCACTCCTCGTGCCGGGCGCTGACCGACGTCACGCGGAACTTCCCCGACGCGATCCTCCGCCGCCTGCCGAGGAACGGCGGCGTGATCATGATCACGTTCGTCGGCCCGTTCGTGTCGCAACGGGTTGCCGATGCCTACCACGCGGCGAAGGCGGCGCTGCGTCCCCGACTTCGCCGCGTCGCTTCCCCGACCGCGCGGCGCCGCATCGAGAAGGCGTACCTGCGGACGCATCCCCTCCCCAAGGCGACGATCGCGGACGTGGCCGACCACGTGGAGCACGCCCGGAAGGTGGCGGGCGTGGACCACGTGGGGATCGGCGGCGACTACGACGGCAACGAGGAGTGGCCGGTCGGGATGGAGGACGTGTCGACCTATCCGCTGCTCTTCGCCGAGCTCATCCGGCGCGGGTGGTCGGATCGGGACCTCGCGAAGCTCTCGCGCGGCAACATCATCCGCGTGATGCGCGACGCCGAGGCCGTCGCCGCCCGGCTGTCGCGTCCCGGCCGCGGGACGCGCCGCTCGGCGCGGCCATGATCACGGTCCGTCCGGCTCTTCTCACGGCTGTCCTGAGCGTCAGCCTGTGGGCGGCCACGCCGCTCGCCGGCGAGGCGCAGCCGGTCCTGCAGGATTTTCGATTCGATCCGCCCCAGCTGTGCCTGCGGGACACGTTCCGGTGGGGGGTCTCGTACCGGGGGCTTCCCGGCGGCCTGGCCTCCGTGACGGCCTTCGAGGTGTGGGGACGGCGGACGACCTCGCGCCCGTCGAAGCCTGTCGCGTCTACGTGGAGCGGCTCCGACGAGCCGGCGCCGACGCGCGCATCACCGAGTACGCGGGAGCTCGCTACGGGTTCGATCGTCCGGGCGCCGGGCCCGCGCGCCACAATCCCCGCGAGCAGAATGCCAGCCGCTGCGTCTGGGAGGAGCGCCCGGAGGGGCACCTGGTGAGCCGGGACACCGGACGCCCGTTCAGCCTCGACGACCCGTGCGTGGTCCGCGGTGGAACGTTCGGGTCCGATCCGGTCGCCTATCGCGAGGCGCTCGGCGCCGTGAAGGCTCTCGTCACGACGGAAGCCCGGCCAAGCCCGTGAGCCGGGAAGCCCGCTGATTTCCCGAACCAGGGGAGGCATCGAGTGCAGCGGATCACTCGTGAGCAGGCCCGGAAGTATGCGTTCGACTGGCGGGACGAGCCGCTCCTCCGGGTGAAGCCCGGCGAGAGCTTCGAGATCGACACCTACGACGCGAGCACGGGGTACTTCAAGACGCCGGAGGACCTCGCCGTCCCCGCGCGGCGCCCCGGCTTCGACCGCGTGCCGCCCCTCGCGAACCCGATCGGCGGGCCGGTGTGGCTGGAGGGTGCCGAGCGCGGCGACACGCTGATCGTCTCCCTCGAGGAGATCGTGGTCGAGGGCTATTCCTGGATCGCGGTCGGGCCGCGCCGCGGCCCGCTCGGCGAGTCCGCCCGCTGGCCCGAGCTCTCGGGCCGCTACACGACCAAGATCTTCCGCCACACGCCCGGGCCGAGCGGCACGACGCGGGACGGCACGCTCCACTTCAGCGAGCGCATCAGCTGGCCGATCACGCCGTTCGTCGGCACGATCGGCGTCGCGCCCGACCGCGAGGTCACGACCAGCCTCGACGGCCAGGGCGAATGGGGCGGCAACCTGGACATCCGCGACGTCGCGCCGGGCCACCGGATCCACTTGCCGGTCTTCCACGCGGGCGCGCGTCTCTATCTGGGGGACGTGCACGCGAGCCAGGGCGACACCGAGTTCACGGGCACGGCCGCCGAGACCCAGTCGACCGTCCGGCTCCACCTCGACCTGGTCAAGGGCCGGCCCGTCCCCTGGATGCGAATCGACAAGCCGGCGTCGATCGTGTCCGTGTTCGCCTACCGACCGCTGGAGGTCGCCGTGGAGACCGCGACGGTCAACCTGATCGACTGGCTCGTCGCCGACTACGGGTTCACGCCGACCGACGCATACTGCCTGGTCAGCACGTGCCCCGACTTTCGGATCAACGTGTACCAGATGTGTCGTGTCGGCAAGCTGAGCTACGTCGCCGGCGCCGAGCTGCCCAAGCGCTACCTGGCCTAGCCGCTCGATGCCTTCGACGCCGCCCAGCCCGATCGGAGCCTCGCCGCGCCGCACGGAGGACCGGCCGCTCCTCCTCGGGCGCGGCCGCTACCTCGACGACCTTCGTCGGCCCGGCCTGCTGCACCTCGGCGTGGTGCGGAGCGTCCACGCGCATGCCCGCATCACCGCGATCACCGCCGCCGAGGCGCACGGGCGCCCGGGCGTCAGGGTCTTCACCGCGGCCGACCTTCCCGAGGTGGCCGGGGGAATCCCCGCGCCCTTCGGAGGCATGCCGAGCACGCGCCCCTATGTCCAGGTCGTGCTCGCCCGGGAGGTGGTGCGCTACGTCGGCGAGCCGGTCGCCGTCGTCGTGGCCGAGGACCCCTACCGGCTCGCCGACGCGATGGAGTCGGTCACCGTCGACTACGAGCCCCTGGCTCCGGTGATGACGCTCGACGCCGCCACGCGGAGCGCCGAGCGCGTCCACGCGGACTGGCCGGACAACGTCGCCGTCGTCGCCCGCGGCGGGACCGGCGAGGCGGAGCCCGCCCTCGCGACGGCCGACCTGGTCGTCGAGGAGCGGCTCTCCCACCCGCGCATCACCGCCGTGCCGATCGAGCCGCGCGGGGTGCTGGCCTACCCGGACCCGGACTCGGGGTCCCTCGTCGTCTGGTCGTCGACCCAGAACCCCTATCTCGTCCGCGACGCCGTGGCGGTGACCCTGGGGCTCGCGGCGGAGCAGGTCCGGGTGCTCGCCCCCGACGTGGGAGGCGGCTTCGGCCCGAAGGGCTCCGTCTACCACGAGGAGCTCCTGGTCCCGGCCGTCGCCCGCCGCCTCGGCCGACCGGTGAAGTGGGTCGAAGGCCGGCGCGAGCACTTCGTCGCGACCGGGCACGACCGGGAGCAGGTCCACACGGCGAGGATCGGCCTCAAGCGCGACGGCGCCATCGTCGCCGTCGACGACGCCTTCCAGGCCGACGTGGGCGCCTATCCCGTCGAGGGCACCGGCCTCACGCTCAACACCGTGAACCACCTGCCCGGTCCGTACCGCGTCCCGCACTACCGGAGCGTCGGCACGAGCTACGTCACGAACAAGACCCAGAACGCCGCGTACCGTGGCGCGGGCCGCCCCGAGGCCGCGTTCGTGATGGAGCGACTCCTGGACATCGGCGCCCGTCGCCTCGGGCTCGACCCGATCGAGCTTCGGCGGCGGAACCTCGTGCGTCCCGGCGAGATGCCCTACCGCTCCGGCCTCACCTACAAGGACGGGGTGCCCATCGCGTACGACCCGGCCGACTTTCCTCAGGCGTTCGAGCGGGCGCTCGAGCTGGTGCGCCTCGACGAGCACCGGGCACGCCAGGCGACCCACGCGCGCACCACGCGTCGCATCGGGGTCGGGGTCGCCTGTTACGCGCAGGGCTCCGGCCTCGGCCCCTACGAGGGCGCGGAGGTGCGCGTCGACCCGAGCGGCAAGGTCTACGTGACCATCGGGGTGGCGGCTCAGGGCCAGGGCCACCAAACGACCCTCGCCCAGATCTGCGCGGCGGAGCTCGGGGTGCGGCTGGACGACGTGGTCATCGTGGCGGGCGACACGGACCGGTTCCCGATCGGCATGGGGACCGGCGGCAGCCGTGTCGCCGCCAACTCGGGCCCGGCGGTCGCCCGCACGGCGCGCGAGGTCCACGCCCGTGCCCGCATGGTCGCCGCGGAGATGCTCGAGTGCGCTCCGGAGGACGTGCGGATCGAGGAGGGACGCGCCTTCGTCGCCGGCGTTCCGGGGCGCGCGCTCCCGCTCGGCCGCGTGGCTCACGCCGCGATCCGCTCGAAGGCGCTCCGCAAGACGGGCGAGCCTGGACTCCAGCGCTGCACGTACTTCTACCCGGGCACGGTGACGTGGGCTTTCGGCGCGCAGGCGGCGGCCGTCGAGGTGGATCTCGAGACGTGCGAGATCCGCCTGCTCGCCTACGCGGTGGTGCACGACGCCGGCCGGGCCATCAACCCCACCATCGTCGAGGGCCAGCTCCACGGCGGCGCCGCGCAGGGCATCGGCGCCGGGCTCTGGGAGGAGCTGGTCTACGACGACGGCGGACAGCTCGTCACGGGCAGCCTGATGGACTACGGCATGCCGAAGGCCGACCAGCTGCCGGCGCTCGCGGTCGCCCATCTCGACCATCCCTCGGTGGTGAACGAGCTCGGCGTGAAGGGCGTCGGGGAGAGCGGCGCGATCCCCGGGGCGGCGGCCGTCGCCAATGCCGTGGAGGATGCGATCGCGGACCTCGGCGTCACGATCCGCGAGGTGCCGATCACCTCCGCCCGGCTCTTCGCGCTGATCCAGGCCGCTCCGGCTCGTCCGCGCTGACCCCGCGCCCTCTGCGGCGTCGCCGTTGACGTCGCCTCGCCGTCGGCCCTAGCCCAAGTTACGCACGAAGACGACGCTGAGGGGGATAAGTCACTGAATTTTCAGCCGGTGGGGTGGTCGAGTCTCCACTACATTCGGCATCGACACCCAGGCGGTCAGGGAGCGAGAGCCGGAG
>JBIOVM010000048.1:0-12537 GCA_044867785.1 Candidatus Rokuibacteriota bacterium
CGCGGCGCGGCTCGGGCTGTTCGAGCCGGAGCCGGGAAGCTCGCTCTTCCATCCCGGCGCGACGGCGAGCTACAAGCAGGTCCAGTTCGGCGAGGCCAACGTCCAGATCACGTTCCACGAACGCGACACGAGGACCGTCGGCCACGTGCCCTGCCTCGAGGTGGAGCTCGACATCGACTACTTCAAGGACGCCGCCGCGCACGCGTTGCTGGAGGTCGTGCCCGGGATCCTCGGCGGGCAGCGCACCGATCCCACCGGCGCATACGTGCTCCGGTGGATCGCCGGGCGTTTCGCGGGCGTGCCCGAGTTCGATCCCCCGTTCACCATCGTTGCGGCTACGTAGAGCGGACGCCTGTCCCCCTCGCGAATCTCGATCACGCGGTCCATCGGGACGTCCGTGAAGACCTGCCGGGCGCCGCTCGCCGGCCAGCTCACCTCGACCGACTCGATGCGCCGCGCGCGCCCCAGCCCGATGTGCTGGGCAAGCGGCGAGGCGCCGAACGAGCCGCCGCTCGAGACCTCGCGGTAGCGCAGCTCCTCCCGGCCGTCCTCGCCCACGATCGTGACCCGGATCCGCGCGCCGATGCCCGGCCGGTTGGATTTCACGCCCGCGAGGCGCAGCTGGATCCAGTGGCTGCCGGGATGTCCGGGATTGTGGAACACGACTTTCTGGTAGGCGTCGCCGGGCACGAAGCCACCGATGTTCGCGTAGACGTCCTGGGCGCCGTCTCCGTCGAGATCCGCGAACGCGACCCCGTGGCCCTTCTGGAGGTGCCCGGTGCCCGTCGCCGTGGTCACGTCGGCGAACGAGCGGCCATTGCGGTTGCGGAGCATGACGTTGGGCATCAGGGCGGCGTACGACGGCGCGCCCGTGCCCAGGTAGAAATCGAGGAAGCCGTCGTTGTCGAGGTCGCCGAAGTTGGCGCCCATGGTCGGCACCACGCGGTCGAGGCCCGCCGCGCGCGTCACGTCCTCGAAGCGGGCGCCCGTGTTCCGGTAGAGCTTCATCGTCTCGGCCTGCGCGGGCAGGCCGAGGAAGTGGCGCGCCATCTCCGTCACGGACGGCACGAAGCTGGCCACGAAGAGGTCGAGCCGGCCGTCGTTGTCGTAGTCCCAGAACCAGGTCGGGAAGCTCATGACCGGCTTCTCGACGCCCAGCTCGCGGGCCACGTCGCGGAACGTCCCGTCGCGCTGGTTGTGGTAGAGGAAGTTCTCGGCGCCGAAATTCGAGACGTAGAGGTCGGCGTAGCCGTCTCCGTCGTAGTCGCCCCACGCGGCGCCCTTGATGAAGGAGCGCCGGCCGACCCCTGCGGCCGGCGCGCGGTCCTCGAACGTCCCGTCGCCGCGGTTGTGGAAGAGCGCCGCGGGGCTCTCCTCGTGGCCGACGAAGAGGTCGAGCCACCCGTCGTTGTCGTAGTCGGCCCACACCGCGGCGTGCGTCCGGTGAACGGTGCGGCGCAGGCCCGCCGCCTCCGTCACGTCCGTGAAGGTGCCGCCGTCGTTGCGAAGGAGCGAGTTGCGCATGGGAAACTGCCACCCGCCGCGCATGACGAAGAGGTCCAGGCGCCCGTCGTTGTTGTAGTCGGTCTGTACGACGTTGATCCCGCCCAGCTGGCCCGCGAGCCCCGCGGCCTCCGAGCGGTCCTGGAACGTCCCGTCCCGCTGCTGGTGGTGGTAGCGCAGCGGCGCGCACGCGTCCACGCTGGAGACGACGACGTCGAAGAGCCCGTCGCCATCGAGGTCGTCCACGACGACGCCCCCCGCTCCACCGGGGGCGTCGAGACCCGTGCCGCGGGCGGTATCCACGAAGAGGCCGGGATCGTCGCCCGACGCGAACGCCGAGGGTGGAATGAGGTGGGGGGGCGGCACGCCATCCGGATACCGGCCCAGCGTCATGGCGGCGACGTTGAGCAGCCAGCGCACCTCCAGGTTTCCGGGATTGCGGCCGAGGTGCCGAAGGAAATGCTCGACCGCGGCGGCCGCGCCCGACGGCTGGCCGTGTTGTCCCGGCCCGCGGATCGGGAAGATACAGCGCGCGGCGTTGTGATCGTGGATGCAATTCTCGAGCTCGCCGCGCCGCAGCTGGAGCACGCCGAGCGTCGCTTCGAGGAGGCCGCGCACGGCGGGGAACGCGCGGTCGCCGGGCGGGTCCACCGACACGATCCGGTACGCCGCTTCCGTCTCCGCGATCGCCTGGTCGATGCGGCCGTGGTAGGCGAAGAGCTGGCCCACCTCCGCGTGCGCCTGGGCGAGGGCGGCGGGATCGCGCGCGGCGGCCGGCGCCGCCTCGAGATCCCGCAGGTATCGCTGCGTCGCGGAGAGCGCGGAGGTCTCGGCCTCCCGGCGCGCGGCGCATATGACAGCCAGGTCGCCTCCCGCCGGCGGGACCTCGAGGAAGCGGGCCACCTCCGCACGGCCCGAAACCTCCAGCACGATCTGGTACTCGCCGGCCCCGGGAGGCCGGCGGTTCCAGTTGCCGACATCCGGCACGCCTTCCGCGGCCGGAGGGCCCTCGCTTCCCGCCATGGCCACCGTCGTGAGAAGGGAGGCCCCGGCCCACCAGCGGCTCACGGCATGCGCGCACCCGGCGCGACGCGGTGCTTGACCGCGAGGCGGCTCCAGTCGAGGACGAGCCCTTCCCCGATCCGCGCGCGCGCGTCCTCGCCGTAGAGGCGCTCCACCAGATACATCGCCGGGTCGTAGCTGCGCGCGCCGCCCACGCCGGTGACCGCCTTGCCGTCGTGGACGAAGATCGGGCCGCGCTTTAGCTTCACGCCCGGGAACATCTTCGCGAAGCGGTCCTGGTCGCCGGGAAAGGTGGTCGCCTCGAGGCCGTCGAGGAGGCCGGCCTTGGCCAGCACGAAGGCCCCGTCGCACAGCGACAGCACGAGCTTCGCCTTGCGGCCCGTCTCGCGCACCCAGGCGATGAGGGCGGCGTCTTCGAGGTCCCGATCCATGTTGTGCTCGGCGCTCGGCACCACCAGCAGGTCGATGGCGGGCGCGTCCGCAAACGTGTGGTGCGGCGTCAGGGTGA
Source organism: Candidatus Rokuibacteriota bacterium (assembly GCA_044867785.1). Classification (GTDB taxonomy): domain Bacteria; phylum Methylomirabilota; class Methylomirabilia; order Rokubacteriales; family DASRDR01; genus DASRDR01. The sequence continues at coordinate 3,035 of JBIOVM010000048.1, forward strand.
GGCCCTCGAACGTGCGCAGCGGCCCTGCCTTCGGGGCCACGGTGAACAGGCGGGGCGCGTCCTTCGTGCGGAAGCGCACGTGGTCGAGCACGTCGTAGGGCGCCATCAGCTCGGAGTTGTAGACCCCGGGGAGGACGAGGAAGCCCACGGTCCTCAGCGGCGGCGCCGATGCGCCCGCCGCCCGGACGCGGAGCCCCGCCGCGAGAAGGAGCGGGAGCGCGAGGACGGGGGCCAACCGGCGCGACCTCATTGAGCGGATTCTACCGGAGCCGCCAGGATGAGATGATGCGCCCGTGCTCGCGCTCGCGCTGTTCCTGTTCGCGGGCGCGCCCGCGGTCGACCGGGTAGCGGAGGCGGCCGCGCTGCTGAAGGGGCTGGTCTCCGATGGCGAGCCGGGCCTCGCGGCCCTCGTGCGCAAGGACGGCCGCACCGTCCTCCAGCGCGCGTACGGCGTCCGCGACCTCCGCACGCGTATGCCGATCGACGCCCGCACGCGCTTCCGGCTCGCCTCGGTGACGAAGCAGATGACGGCGGCGGCGATCATGCTTCTGGTCCGCGACGGCAGGCTGCGCTACGAGGACACGCTGAGGCAGGCGCTTCCGGGCTTTCCCGCCTACGGAAGCGGCGTGACGATCCGCCACCTGCTCACGCACACGTCGGGTGTGCCCGACCTACGAGCAGATCATGGACCGCGTCGAGAAGGAGAAGGGGCCGATCTGGAGCCCGCAGCGCCAGATCCGCGACGACGAGGTCCTGGGCCTGCTCGAGAAGGAGACTCAGGGGCTTTTCACGCCGGGCACCAGCTGGGCCTACAGCAACTCCGGCTACGTCCTCCTCGGCCTCGTCGCGGCGCGGGCGGCGGGCAGGCCCTTCGGCGAGGTCCTGAGCGAGCGCATCTTCGCTCCCCTGGGCATGACACGCACGCTCGCCTACGAGAAAGGCAAGAACGACGTCCCCGACCGCGCTTATGGCCATACGAAGGATCCCGCGGGCTTTCGTGAGACCGACCAGAGCTCGACGTCGGCGACGCTCGGCGACGGCGGCGTCTACTCGTGCCTCGAGGACCTCGCGACGTGGGACGAAGCGCTGCGGACGAGCGCGCTCCTCTCCAAGGCGGAGATGGCTCCCGCGCTCACGCCCGTGCGCCTGGCCGACGGGTCCGAGCCCGTCTGGCCCAGGGGGCAGGAAGGGGGCGACAACCTCTACCCCGGCCGCCCGGTCGCCTACGGCTTCGGGTGGTTCCTGGACCCGTGGCAGGGACGCAAGCGCGCCTGGCACCACGGCGAGACGATGGGCTTCCGGTCGATCGTCGAGCGCTTCCCCCAGGACGGCGTGAGTGTCATCGTCCTGGCGAATCGCGGCGATCTCGATCTCAAGAGTCTCGCGCTCGGGATCGCGGACGCCGTGCTTCCCCATCGCTGAGACGCCGCGCTCCGGCGGCGGCGAGAAGCGCCGCCGTCACGGCGTGACCTGCTCGAGGACGACGAAGTCGCCCGGGTTCCAGGCCTGGGCGATCACGTAGAGCTTGCCGCCGGCCTGCCGCAGCACCGCGTTGTGGACGTGCGTGAAGTTCTCGAGGCCGAGGTCCTCCTTGGGGAGGAGTGTGGACACCAGCCGGTCGTCCTGGAAGAGGTAGATCGGCGCGCCCTTGCTGCGGTCGGGGCCGTCGAGAGCGGCGACGACGGCGTAGCGGCCCAGGTAGTCGATGTCGCACGGCAGCGAGCCGGCGGGCATCTTCAGCGTGGAGAGGTACTGGCCGTGCCGAGTGAACCGATCGATCTCGGAGTTGGCCCGGTCGGCCACATCGAGCCTCCGGGTGCCGGGCGGAACGGTGATGCCGTGACCCGTGCCGAACTGGCCGGGAGCGTCGCCCTTGCCGCCGAACGCGAGGTCGAACCACGCCGCCCTCAGCGGACTGTAGCTCGTCACGCGCGCGGAGAGGACGGTGTCGAGGGCCGAGTAGCCGGTCGTCACGTACAGAAGGCCTTCGAGGAACTCGACGTCGGTGGGAGCGAAGGCTCCGCCGCCGGCGAAATAGTCGCGCGCCGAGGGAAGGCCGAGATCGTCGTCCTCGCCCGGCCGCGTCAGCGTCTGCAGCAGCTCGCCGGTCAGCGACGTCGTGAACACGCGCCCCAGGTCGTTGGCCGGGAAGCTCAAGAACGCCGTCCCGTCGGGGGCGTACCAGATCTTCGTGTTGTGGAGGTTCGTGTCCCTCATCTCCGGCGCGGTCGCCACCAGCGCGACCTGCTCCATGTCCGCGCTCATGCGCAGGATGCCGGCCCCGGGCAGGGCGAAATACGTGTCGCCCTTGCCGGGCCGGTGGTCGACGGCGAAGCCGCCGTGCGCCGACGCCAGCACCTTGCGCGCCGCCTCGGGCAGGCCGGCGGAGGTGTGGAGCACGCGGAAGCGAAGGGACCCCTGGCCCGTCACCCCCCTCGCCCCGGGCGCGATCGTTCCGGGAGGACGCGCCTCCGGCGGCTTCGCCTGCCACCGCGCGGCCAGCGGCCTTGCGTGGTGCGGGTGCGCCCCCACGCCGTCAGGGGCGAGCAGGAGTGCGGTCAGGATGAGAGAAAGGCGGGCGTCGGCGCGTGGCATCGAGCGTCCTCCCTGCGGGGCCTATGATACGGCGATGAAGAAAGCGCTGCTCCTCGCCCTCCTCGCGTCGGCGCCGCACGAAGATCGCGTCCCGGCCGGGAGCGCGAGCCTGTACGCCCGCCAGATCGGACGGGGGCAGCCGATCGTCGTTCTCCACGGCGGACCCGACTTCGACCACAGCTATCTCCTGCCCGACATGGACCGGCTGTCCGACGCGTTCCGGCTCATCTACTACGATCAGCGCGGCCGCGGAAGATCCGGCGACGGCGTACGCGCCGAGGACGTCACGCTGGTTTCCGACATCGCGGATCTCGACAGGGTGAGGGAGCATTTCAAGCTCGCCTCCACCGCCGTGCTGGGGCACTCGTGGGGTACGGTGCTCGCCCTCGAGTACGCGATCCGGCACCCGGAGCGGGTGTCCCACCTCATCCTGATGAACCCGGCGCCGGCCTCCGCGGCGGACTTCGGGCAGTTTCGCAAGGAGCGACGGGAGAAGCTGGGCGACGACCTGGCCCGGCTAGGCGCCGCGGCGGCGACCGACGGCTACAAGGCCGGCGATCCGGAGGCGGTGGCCGCGTATTACCGCATCCACTTCAAGGCGGCGCTGGCGCGGCCGGAGGACTACGAGCGGCTGATGGCGCGCATGAGACCGAGCTTCACGACGAGCGAGGCCGTTCTCAAGGCCCGACACGTCGAAGACCGGCTGATGGCCGACACCTGGTCCCTGGAGGGCTACGATCTCCTGCCGAAGCTCCGGAGCCTGACGATCCCCACGCTCATCGTCTACGGCGATCGCGACTTCATTCCCGCCTTCGTGTCCGAGCACATCGCGGAGGCCCTGCCGGCGGCCCGCCTGGTCACGATGAAGGACTGCGGGCACTTCGCGTATCTGGAATGCCCGGGCCCGGTTCGCAAGGAGATCGACGGGCTCTTCCGCAAACCGCCCGCGCCCGTCCGCCCGAAGTAGCCAGGGCATCTGCCCGTCACGGCGCGGGCGGCGGCAGATGGGACCGGCTCGCGCCCAGCAGCGGAGACAAGACGAGGGCGGCGCGAGTGCGGTGGTAAAGCGCCTGCGCGCGGTCGACATCGGCCCGGGCGCGTGTCACGTACCGGCCGAGCGCCGGAGAGGACAGGTCCTTCGCGCGATCATGCGCGTGGTCGAGCTCGGTACGGGCGATGCGGTACACGCGTCGCAAGCGGTCGCCCCGGACGATGTGAGCGGCCACGCGGTCGAGTGCGAGTCGCGCCGCCTCGGGCCCGGCGGAGGGACGCAGGAGGACCTTCGCCGCGTAATTGAAGCGCGCTCGATGCAGGTCGGCCACCAGGTCGCCGAGATCGTCGAGCATCTGTCCCGCGATGCACATGTGGGCCGAGAAGTCTGCCACGACCCTGTAGTGCTCGCGACGGCGCGCGCGGTCGCACACCGCGGCCGCGGCGACGGTGAGTGCACTGCCCATCCGCCCGTACTGCCGCAGCAGCGCCCCGGCGGGGGCGCGCGGGGCGGCCTGCAACTCCTCGACACGCGCCCACGCGCGCATGCTCGCGTCCAGCGACTCGTGAAAGGCGTCCCAGAACCAACTCCTCTGGCCCATGTGGAGGCGGAAAACGCGGTGGGCCTCGAGCAGGTACTGGTTGGCCCCGAACAGGACGGGCCCCCCCGACCCGTCACCGTCGGCCACGTCGTCCTGCAGACGCAGGAAAAGGGCCAGGCAGTACTGCGCCCAGGTGACGTCGGCCACGAAGCGGGACGCCGCCGAGGTCCCGGAGGCGAGGCGCGCCGGACCGAAGGCCGCCGCCAGCGCGCGGGGCATGGCCATCCAGTAGGGGACACGGCGGTGACGGTCAGCGGGTGCCGTGTGGGAACGAACGGCCGCGCGCCATCGCCGATGCCACCGCGCGAAGGCCGCAGGCCAGGACCGCGAGAGCGCAGCCTCGCGACGCTGGACGCGGTACCACAAGGATCAGGGTCTGCGGATGCAGCTGGCGATCCAGGCCAGCGGGTGGATTCTTCCGTCGCGCATGCCTTTCAAGAGCGCGTCCACGTTGACGGTGATCTCGCCCGAGGCCAGCGCCTCCGCCAGACGTTGGCGGTCGTGGGGTGACAGCGTGTAACCGTCCTGCTGCAGCGTACTGTCGAGGTCCTTGTTCAGCCGGTGCCAGAAATCGTCATCGGCGATCGCTGTCCGGATCAGGTCGTCCAAACCGAGTGGCATCACAACCTCCTTACTGCAAGGGCGCCGTCCGTGACCGCAACGCGGCCAGCCGCGGCCGGATCTCCGTCGCCGCAGGGCTCGAAGGATCCGCCGCGACGAAGGCTTCGTAGTGGCGGATGGCCTCGGCCGCGCCGCCGGCGGCTTCCGCGATGCGCCCCAGCATCAGGTGCGCCTGCGGCCAGTGCGGATCCATCGCCAGGCACCGCTCGTACTCGGCCGCCGCCTCCCGTGGGCGTCCGGCCTCGTAGAGCGCCTCCGCCAGGCGTTGGTGATAGGAGAGGCGGCCCGGCGCGGCCGCGACGGCGCTGCTGAACTGCGCAGCGGCGGCGGCGAAGAGTCCTACCCGCATGAGGTGGGCGCCGCGGCCGTGAGCGACGCTGCCGGCGTCGGCGCCGCGCTCCCCCATGCGCATCGCATAGAGGCGCCAGTAGTTCTCCGTCGTCCGCTGGTCGCCTCGCCGCTCGCCGAGCGCCGCCAGCATCCCGTACGTGTCCGGGTCGACGGGGGTGACGTCGAGCGCACCTTCCAGGGCGGCCCTCGCCTCCTCCGGCCGTCCGGCCGCGAGCAGGGAGGCCGCGTAGAGCGAGTACAACTGCGGATACCGCCAGTGTTGCCGGAAGGGTGGGGTGAGCGCGGCAAGCGCCCCGTCGACGTCCTCCATCCTCAAGCGAAGCTCTCCAAGCGTGACGAGCAGGATGTTGTTTCCCGGCGAATACTCGAGGGCGACCTGGAGGTGCCGCGCCTGCGCCGGCTTGTCGCCGTCGATGAACGCGCCCGCCCAGCCGATCATGGCCTGTTCGAAGGGAGTCGCCGTTCCCTCGAGGCGGCCGACGTGCTCGTAGTGCCGTCGCGCCTCCTCGATCTGCCCGGCCTCCACGAGCCCGGAGATGAGGAGGAGCCGTGGCGGGATGTAGTCCGGATCGATCTCGAGGGCCCGCAGGAGGTACCGCGCCGCCCCCGGCTCGTAGCGCAGCGAGTACTCCATGCCCTGGAGGAAAGCCTTGAGCGCTTCCACGTTCTTCGGTCGGCGCGCGAGCGCGGGCCGAAGGTCCTTCTCCGCGAACGCGGTCCGGGCCTTGAGCTGGAGGAAGGTCCGGATCGGCCCGACCAGCGCCGCCACCGCCGTCCCGAGCTGCTGCTCGCCGTCGAGAGATGCCGAGGACGAGAATCGGACCTCCCCCGAGGCGGCGTCGACGAGGTTGGCGCGCAGTACGTGGCCGCGGGTGGCGCGGCTGATGGTGGAGTCCACGGCGAAGGCGGCGTGGAGGTCGCGCAGGGCGTCGTACGATGCGGCCCGCGTCTTCGCCGAGCCCGGAGCGGCCTCCGCGTTGAGGCTGCTCGGGTCGATCACCGCGAGATCGTCGTCACGGGCGAGCTCACTGACGGCGAGGGCCTGCACGAGGGGCGGCCACTCGGCGACGCCTTCCGCCGCTCCGTCGACCTTGGGCAGGAGGATGCCGATGCGGAGCGGGGTCGGCGCGGTGGGCGCGGCGGCGGGCGGGGACTTCGTCAGCAGGATCACGCCCCCGATCGCGAGCAGGGACGTCAGGGCCACCGCGAGGCCGAGCGCCGAAAACCTCCACGGCGCCCTCCTCCTTTCCCCCGTGTCGGCGCCGGCCGCGCCTCCGCGGGCGCGCCGGAGAGCGCGAAGATCGACGAGAAGGTCGCTGAAGCTGCCATAACGGTCGCGCACGTCCTTGGCGAGCGCCTTGCGGACGATACGCTCGAGCTCCTCGGGGACCTCGTAGTTGAGCCTCAGCATGGGGACCGGCATCCGGTGGAGGATGGCGTCGAGCAGCTCCGCACCGCCTTCGTCGAACGGCGGCTGCCCGGTCGTCATCTCGTAGAGGACGGCCCCGAACGAGAAGACGTCGCTGCGCTCGTCCAGCGGCTTCCCCAGCGCCTGCTCCGGAGACATGTAACGGGGCGTCCCTCCGATTGCGTTCGCGGAACGGCTCTGCGTCGACCAGTCCTCGTCCACATGCCGCAAGCGGGCGAGGCCGAAGTCGGTCAGCACGGCCCGCCCGTCCGCCGTCACCATCACGTTGTTGGGCGTGACGTCGCGATGGAGGACGTGGGAGACGTGGGACGCCTCCAACGCGCCGGCGAGGCCTTCCGCGAAACGGAGCACGTCCTCGATCGGGAGCGGCTTGCCGTCGGCGAGGAGGCTGCGAAGCGTCACGCCCTCGATGCGCTCCATCGCCATCCAGGTCACGCCCTCGTGCTCGAAGACGTCGAAGACGGGCACGATGTGCGGGTGCGAGAGGCGGCAGGCGGCCCGCGCCTCGCGCAGAAGGCGCCGGTGGGGGTCGGAAGCGCCCGCCGGGATCGCGCACTTGAGCGCGACCGTCCGCCCCAGGACGACGTCGCGGGCGCGGTAGACGACGCCCATTCCGCCGCGGCCGAGCTCGTCGAGGATCTCGTACTTCCCCACACGACCGCCGACGCGCGCGGGAACGGCCGCCGCAGGGTCGACGTCGCCGGCCATCGGCACCCTCCACCGGTACGGCCCGGTCGTGGGATCGGTAGGGCGCAGAACGTATCACATCGCGAGCCCACGCGTCAGCGCAGCTTCGCAGCGCTAGAATGCCGACGACCACGCGGAGGGACGCGGTGCGCGATTGGCGATTTCGAGGTCGACGGTCGCAAGGTCCGCGACCACGACCAGCGGCTGGTGAAGCTGCTCTCGAACCCGCGCCCCGATGCGCAGGCGCAGGCGCGCACGCTGCTCGAGGCCAGCGCGGCGTACAACTTCACCGTCTCGACCGAGGAGCGGGTTACCCTCCCGAAGCCGTAGGCTGGGCGCAGGCGGTCCGCCCGACGAGGAGCAGCGTGGCCAGCGATGCGGTGAGGGTCGCGATCGCACGTCGGCACGCGCCGGTCAACGGTAGCCGAACACGGGCGGGAACAAGACAACCACCAGGGCCGCCCATACGGCGTACACGGGCAGATAGGCGATCTGCCATCGCTCCAGCGTGGCAAACGAGCCCCGGTGACGCACGAAGCGCGCATAGAGCCACGCCGTCCACCCCAGATTGACGAGAAGAATGAGATTCTCGCCCAGAGCCGCCACCCGGTTGGGAGTGAAGCCGAACTCGGAGATGCGGGCCGCGATGGCCGCCAGCGCCACGCCATCGACCACGAGCGCGCTGACCACGAGCAGGAGCTGCAAGGCGTCGAAGAAGTGGGGCGGTGCCTGCGGATCGCGCGCGGAGGCCGCGTAGAGCACCAGCCCAACGACGAGCGCCAGCAGCAGATCGAAGCCGATCAGTACCTCCCGCTTCACGTCGATGGGGCGGGCGGTCCATGCCATCGTGCCCAGGAACACCAGGAGCAGAACGGTGAAAAGCGGTGTGAATAGCCTGGTCAGCACGGGTGCCATGTTCTCGATGACGCTCTGCTTCGCCTCCACGAGCCAGGATCCGATGATCACGGCTCCCACCATACCGCACGGGACCAGCCAGCCCCCGATCAACCGCTCAGGGTTCATCCCGATGGACGTGAACATCATCGCCGTGAAGCCGATCAGGACGCCCCCCGCCGAGCGCGATGAGCGCGTAGTAGATCGCCAGCTCGCCCGAGAAGCGCACGAAGTCCATGCGCCGGCTGCTCGTGAACCACCGGCCTCCCACGTACGCGACGCCGACGACCAGCCACAGGGCGATCGGCAGGTGCAGAACGGTCAGCCTCTCGGTGTCGCTGTTCGTGCGGAAGGGAAAGATGTTGGCGAATGCCGCCCCGCCGGCGAAGGGCAGCGCGAGCCAGAGCGCGCCGGCAACGCCGGACCCGCGCTTCCAGACGAAGTAGACCGTTAGCAGCGGCAATACGAACAGGCTGGCGTTCCGGAAGTAGAACATCTCGGCGCCACCGTCCGGCCGGAGACCGAACAGCTCCGGCACCTTGATGGCCAGCGCCGCGGCCACGGCGAGGCCCAGGACGACGAGCATCTCGGTGTGCCCGGTGGGCGCCGATTCATCGGCAGCGCCGGGACCGATGACCAACTGCTTCCACAGCCGGTCGGAGTGCTCGCGTGCGAACTCGCGCGACAGCGCATCGAGGCTGCCCATGCGCTTGACCGCGACCAGGAAGGCTTCTTCGGCGGCCAGGCCGGCCTCGGTGAGCGCCGTCAGCTGGTCGCGCAGATGTCCCTCGAGCTCCTCGATGTCGGAACCCTGAAAGGCCTGCCGGCGGCGCAGATACTCCCGCCACTGCGCGATCTGCTCCTCGAGCGGTGGATCGGCGAGGGTCGTCATGCCGTGCACGCCTGCATCCAGAGACCCCGAAGCGTACCGTCTACGACCTGCCACTGCTGCCGCTGTGCCGCCAGCTGAGCCCGGCCTTCCCGAGTGATCCGGTAGTACTTGCGCCGGCGGCCGCTCTCGGACGCCGACCACTTCGCCGCGACCAGACCCTGGCGCTCGAGCCGGTGCAGCACGGGATAGAGCATGCCGTCGGTCCACTGCAGGTGCCCGCCGGACAGCTCGGCCACTCGCTTGATGATGGCGTAGCCGTAACTGTCGCCTTCGGCGAGGATGGCGAGTACGAGGGGGGTGGCGGAGGCCGCGACGAGGTCCTTGTTCATGTCCATACGTAGAGGTCTTATACATTGTACTTCTATGTATGTCAACCCGTGACCGTATCTCTTGAATCGAGGGCCCTGATCGTCACGAAACTCTGTCGTAAGATGAGTTTTCG
>JBIOVM010000049.1:0-8304 GCA_044867785.1 Candidatus Rokuibacteriota bacterium
AGACGTTACTCGCGCGTCTCGAGCAGGCCCTTCAGGGTCGCCATGAACTGGTCGACGTCCTTGAACTCGCGGTACACGGAGGCGAAGCGCACGAAGGCCACCTTGTCCAGCTCGCGCAGCCGCTCCATGAGGAACTCCCCCACCTGCGCGGTCGGAACCTCGCGGTCGGGGCTCTCCTGGACCATCGCCTCCACCTGGTCGACGACGCTCTCGAGGGCCTTGATCGGCACCGGGCGCTTCTCGCACGCCTTCATGAGGCCCGCGAGCAGCTTCTCGCGATCGAACCGCTCCCGACGGCCGTCCTTCTTCACGACGAGGTGCGGGATCTGGTCGATGCGCTCGTAGGACGTGAACCGCTTGCCGCAGCCCAGGCATTCGCGCCGGCGCCGGATGACCTCCCCCTCCTTGCTCTCGCGTGAATCGACGACCTTGTCCACGATGTGGCCGCAGAAGGGACATTTCATCGGTCGAGACGCGGCGTGCCGCCCTCCAGGACGAGGCGCGGGGCCCCGATCGCGTAGGCCGAGGGCTCGTTCCCGGTCGGGGGCCCCTCGGTCATCTCCGCCACCTTACCCATCGTGAGGCCCTCCCGTCCAAGGAATACGAGTCCGAAGAGGAGCACCGGAAGGTTGCTGAGGGCGTGGCTGGCGATCCCCGCGGCGGCCGCCGTATCGCGCGCGACACCGAAGGCCTGCGTCATCGCCAGCAGGTAGGCTTCGTGGAAGCCGCCCACGTTGCCCGGCGTCGGCACCGCCACGCCGACGGTGAGGAAGGCCAGCAGCAGGAACGTGGAATGGAAGGGCAGGTCCACTCCGAAGGCGCGGTTGCAGCAATAGAAGCTGGCCGCGATGGCCAGCCAGACGACGAGCGACTGGCCCAGGATGGCGAGCAGGTGCGCGGGCGAGGCCTTCAGCACGGCGAGCCCGGAAGCGAACGAGCGCAGGAGGCGGCTGATCGGCGCGGCCACCCGCGACGGCAGCCGGTAGAGCACGCGGTCCAGCATCGACATCGCCCAATCGGCCCGCGCGTGGAAGATGACGAGCGCGGCCAGGATGGCGACGGCTCCGAGCGCGGCGAGCGCCCCGCCCCACCGCAGCGCCCCGAGCAGGGGGCCTTTCGTCTGGGCCTCCGGATGCGGCAGCACGTATAGATAAAGGAAGAAGAGGCTCAGAACCGTGATGAGGTCGACGAGACGCTCCAGGATGATGGAGGCGAACGCGGCGGAGATCTTGAGGTCGTGGCGGCGCGCGACCAGATACGGCCGTATGACCTCGCCGGCCCGGGGGACGAGCAGCCCCGACATGAAGCCGACGACCGTAGCGGAGACCAGCCGCCCGAACGGCACCCGGGCGAGCGGCGCCAGCAGGTAACCCCAGCGCCAGGCGCGCGCGAGGTACGTCACCATGGTCGCCACGACCACTCCCGTGAGGAGCCACGGGTCGGCCGCGCGAAACGCGGCCGTCAGCGCGGGCCAATCGACCCCGCGGAAGAACAGGGCCAGCAGGACCAGGGCAAGGACGCCCCCCGCCGCCAGCCGGCGGTGGGTGGATGTCATGCCGCCCGTCCCCGCAACCCCTTCCTGTTCATGTACTTGTTAGAGCGGCGGCACTTTACTACAATGGGCGCTCGACCGTCAATCAGCGACCGGACCAGGAAGTTTCTGAACGCGGCGGGCCGCTCCGCCGTTTCGGGATGCTGAGGCGCTCCGGAGACCCTCGCCATTGACCGAGAGCGACAGCGAGCTCCTAAGCAGGTGCCGGATGGGAGACCAGGCCGCCTGGGGCGAGCTGGTCGCCCGGCACACGCGCAGGGTCTTCGGGCTCGCGTACCGCTTCGTCGGACGCGTCGACGAGGCGGAGGACCTGACACAGGAGACGTTCGTGAAGGTCTACCAGCACCTGGACCGGTACCGCGAGAGCGATGGGGCCTTCCCCACCTGGCTGATGACGGTGGCGCGCAACCAGGCGATCGATCATTACCGCCGCCGCAAGGAAGAGCGCCTGCGCCGGACGGAGGAGCCGGACGGCATGGAATCGCTGGCGTCGCCGGAAGAGGGTCCGCTGCGGAGCCTCGAGCGCGAGGAGCGCGTGCAGCTCGTGCGCCGGGGCCTGCGTACGCTGCCCCCCGAGCTCCGCGAGCCGCTCATCCTCTGCGACCTGCAGGGCCTGCCCTACGAAGAGGCCGCGGCGATACTGCAGGTGCCGCTCGGCACCGTGAAGAGCCGGATCAACCGCGGCCGGCTCGAGCTGGCCAAGAGGCTGATGCGGCGCAAGGCCGAGCTGGAAGGAGCCGCGCCATGAAGATCGGCGGCCTCGACTGCGCGCGGGCCGAGGAGCTGCTCTCCGACCACCTGGAGGGCGCGCTCGATCCCGTGCTCGCGCGGGAGATGGACGAGCACCTCCGCGGCTGCGCCGGCTGCGCCGCGCTGCGCGAGGCGCTGTCGGAGGTGGTGTCCGCGCTGCGCAGCTATCCGAGCCTGGAGCCCGCCGCCGGCCTCGCTGCGCGCGTGGCCCGCGCCGCGATCCTGCACGCGCAGCAGCGGCGGCAGGCGGCGTTCGCTCCGCGCATGCCCGCGTGGGTGCAGGCGGTCGCCGCCGGCCTCTCGATCGTCACCACCCTGGGCATCCTCCTCGCGCAGGGCGGCACCGTCCGCGCCGGCGGCCGCCTGATGGAGCGCACGACCAGCGCGGGCACCTACGTGCTCGAGAAGAAGGACCGGCTGCTCGAAGACGTCCGCATCCTGCGCGTCGTGATCGGCGCGGCCATCGAAGGCCGGCTGGACCGCGTGAGCGACCGGGTCGAAGACTATCGCCGGCTCATCGAGCGGCGGCGCGAAGCGGAGCAGCAGCGCCTGAGCCCGCCTCCGTCGCCCCGTCCGGAGGCGACGCCGCGGACGCAGGGTGATTTGCCGAACTCGGCCGCGCCCCGGCGCGTAGAAGCGCATGTGGAAAGGAGCAACCGATGAGCACGAACCCCGCCGCATCCGAGGGGGTGCCGACCCTGCCGCATCCCGCCCTGGTGCCGGCGCCCCCCGAACCGAAGCCGCCCAAGAACCCGTGGCTGGCCCTGGTCCTGTCCCTGTTCCCCGGGCTCGGCCAGGTCTACAACGGCCAGCCCGCGAAGGCCTTCGTGTTCTTCTCGGCCTGGGTGGGATCGATCTACGGCGCGGCCGAGATCAGCCCGTTCCCGTTCGCCTTCCTGATTCCCTTCGTCTATCTCTACAACATGGTCGACGCGTTCCGGACCGCCTCGCTCATCAACGCGCGCGTGCTCGGGGGCCTGCCCGAGCCGGAGGAGGAGACGTTCGAGTCCCCGTGGTGGGGCGCCGGCCTCCTCGCGCTCGGCCTGCTGCTGCTGCTGAACAACCTGGGCTGGCTGCGCCTCGCCGCCCTCGCCCGATACTGGCCGGTCGTCCTCATCATCGCCGGCGGCGCGTTCCTCTACGGCGCCATCCAGCGCCGGCGCGACCCGGCGGCGCGCGGCGCGAGCGCCTCGCCCGAGAGCCGCGACAGTGGCGTCCTTTAGCATCGAGCGGGTCGTCCTCGGCTTCGCCCTTCTCGCCCTGGGCGTGCTGTGGTTGCTCGCCAACGCGGGCCGGCTCGATCTGCTCGGCACGCTGCGCACCTGGTGGCCGTCGCTGCTGGTGTTGTGGGGCGGCCTCGAGCTGGCTCAATCCCTGGTGGTTCGCTCGCGCGGAGTGAGAAGGTGAAGGCAAGCAAGATCGGTCTGCTCCTCCTCGTGCTGGGCTTCGGCGGCGTCGTGGAGACCGCGTGGAGCGTGCGCCAGAACATCGGCTTCGGCCCCTCGGGCTGTCGCGTGCTGGCCGGCCGCTTCTACGGCCCCTCGTTCACGTTCTCCGCGGAGCAGGCCGTGCCGGTGCCGGCGGGCACGACGGTCGAGGTGGACAACGCCTTCGGCGGCGTCGACGTGCACGCCGGCGAGCCCGGCCAGGTGAAGATCTCCCTGCGCAAGGTGGTGTTCCGGCCGACGGAGCAGGACGCGCGCACGTTCGCGGACGGCGTACAGATCAAGGCGGCGCTCGAGGGCACGGTGCTGCGCGTACGGACCAACCGCGACGAGCTCGAGAACCGGGCCGAGGGCCGGGACGTGGGCTTCGAGACGCATTTCGACCTCGTCGTGCCTCCGTCCACGGCGGTCACCGTGCGCAACGAGCACGGCCGGGTGGCGGTCGCCGACGCCGCCGCCGCCGACGTGACGAGCTCGTTCGACTCGGTGCGGCTGGAAAGGGTGGCGGGAGCGGCGCGCATCCAGTCGCGGCACGGCGAGGTGGCCGCTTCGGACGTCGGCGGCGAGCTGTCGCTCGTGGCCCGGCACGGCCGCGTGGAGGTGCAGGACGTGCAGGGCCGCGTCACCGTGGACTCCGAGCACGGCGACGTGAGCGCGGCCCGGACGGGCGGCCTCGGCGTGCGCGCCACCTTCGGCGAGGTGGCCGTCGAGGGCGTGCGCGGCGATCTCGAGGTGCGCTCCCAGCACGGGCCGGTGAAGGTGCGTGACGTGGCCGGCGCGGCGACGATCGAGGGCAGCTACGGCGACGCCCAGGTCGAGAAGGGCGGCAAGGACGTCCGGGTGACCGTCGCCCACGGCGCGGTCCGCGTGGAAGACGTCGCCGGGGGCGTGAGCGTGGAGACGAGCTTCGGCGATGTGGCGCTCGCGCGCGTCGGCGGACCGGCCCAGGTGAAGGTCGCGCACGGCGGAGTGAACGCGCGCGCACTCGAGAAGGGCGCGCAGATCACGGCTTCGGGACAGGACGTCGAGCTCGACGGGTTTCGCGGCGAGATCCGCATCGAGGTCGACCGCGGCGGCGCCGTGCTCGTGCCCGCGGGCGCCCTCACCGACGCCGTGTGGGTCAGTGCCCGGCACGGCGGCGTGCGGCTCGAGGTTCCCAAGGGCAGCCGCTTCTCGCTCGACGCGACCTCCGAGCACGGCGAGGTGGACGTCGACGTGCCCGGCCTCGTGTTGACGTCGACGGCCACGGGCGCGGCGAAGGGCGAGATCGGCGGCGGCGGCAGCACCGTCCACCTCGAAGCGCGCCACGGCGAGGTGCGCGTCCATGCGGCCGCGGCGAGCGCCGCCACGAATCCGTAGAAAAATCGTCCGGGAAAAATCTCTCTTGCGTCGCCGCTCCGCCTTCCTGTAGACTCCGTCCCTCCGACGAGTCTGGCCGCTTGGGGAAGCTCATCTCATCCATGCATGCTCCTTCTTTGAACCGCGTCGACGCATCCGTTCCCCTCCTCGAGACGCGAATGCCGGGCCTCCCCCTGTGGCGGCGCGGCAAGGTGCGCGACGTGTACGACCTGGGCGCGAGTCTGCTGATCGTCGCCACCGACCGCATCAGCGCGTTCGACGTGGTGCTGCCGAGCGGGATTCCCGCGAAGGGGATCGTGCTGACCCAGCTTTCGCTCTTCTGGTTCGCGCGGCTCGGCGGGATCGTGCCGCACCACGTCGTGACCGCGGATGTCTCCGAGTATCCGCCGGAGCTGCGCATCCATCGCGAGCAGCTCGAGGGCCGGTCGATGATCGTGGAGAAGACCGAGCCTCTGCCGGTCGAATGCGTCGTCCGCGGCTACCTGGCCGGCTCCGGCTGGAAGGACTATCGCGCGTCGGGCGCGGTCTGCGGCATCCCGCTGCCGGCCGGACTGCAGGAGTCGCAGCGGCTCGACCCGCCCCTGTTCACTCCGTCCACCAAGGCCGAGACGGGCCACGACGAGAACATCTCGTTCACGCAGGTCGAGGCGGCGCTCGGAGCGCCGCGCGCGGCCGAGGTGCGGGACGCGAGCCTGGAGATCTACCGCCAGGCGCACGCCCACGCCGCGGAGCGCGGGATCATCCTGGCCGACACGAAGTTCGAGTTCGGAGTGCGGGACGGCCGCCTCGTCTGGATCGACGAGGCGCTGACGCCGGACTCCTCCCGCTTCTGGCCCCACGCGGGATACGCGCCGGGGCGCGGCCAGCCGAGCTTCGACAAGCAGTACGTGCGCGACTACCTCGAGACCCTGGCCTGGGACAAGCGCCCGCCGGGTCCGGCCCTGCCCGTCGAGGTCGTCCGCCGTACGCGCGACAAGTACCTGGAGGCGTACGCCCGCCTGACGGGCCGCGACCTTTCGGTGTCCTTCGGGCCGGCGAGCGCGCGGTGACCGCGGTCACGGCGCACGGCGGCCGTGACGCGCAGACTGCGCCGTCCTCCTGCACCTGAGCGATCTCGCCGCCGGGCCGCCTCCCGGCCCGCGCGGCCCAAGGGGAGTGTCATTCCGTGAAGCAGCAGCTGGAGTCGTTGGTCACCGAGATGGTCGACAGGGGAATACTGTTCGACGAGGCGCGGCGCGAGTTCGAGAAGCGGTTCATCGCGCGGGTCCTCCAACGCCACCGCGGGAACCTGTCGCGCGCCGCCAAGGACCTGCGCATCCACCGGAACACCCTCGGCAAGAAGATCGAAGAGTACAAGCTGGTCGTCCGGGGCGGGGCGTGACTGCGCGCCACCCGCGCCCGCGTCTTGACAGTCCCCTGACGCCCGTCTATATTTAGCACTCGCCAGGGCAGAGTGCTAAAGCCTCCCGAGAGGCCAGCCGTAACGGCCCCGGCACCCCGAACCTGTTGGAAAGGAGATACTTGGAATGAAAGTTCGTCCACTGCACGACCGCCTGATCGTCGAGCGCGTCGAAGAGAAGGAGACCGTCAAGGGCGGGATCATCATCCCCGACACCGCCAAGGAAAAGCCCCAGGAGGGCAAGGTCATCGCCGTCGGCAACGGGAAGATCCTCGAGAACGGCACCAAGATCCCCCTGGACGTGAAGGCCGGAGACAAGATCCTCTTCGGCAAGTACTCGGGCACGGACATAAAGATCGACGGACAGGAATACCTCATCCTCCGCGAGGACGAGGTCCTGGCCATTGTCGGCTAAGCGAAGCTAAGGAGATCCTCGAAACATGGCGAAGCAGATCACTTACGGTGACGAGTCGCGGCAGTCGATCCTCCGCGGCGTCAACCGGCTGGCCGACGCCGTCAAGGTGACGCTCGGCCCCAAGGGACGTAACGTCGTCCTCGACAAGAAATTCGGCTCGCCCGTCATCACCAAGGACGGGGTGACGGTGGCGAAGGAGATCGACCTCAAGGAGCCGCTCGAGAACATGGGCGCGCAGATGGTGCGCGAGGTGGCCTCGAAGACCTCCGACGTCGCGGGCGACGGCACCACCACCGCGACCGTGCTGGCCCAGGCGATCTATCGCGAGGGCATCAAGAACGTCACCGCCGGCGCCAACCCGATGGAGCTGAAGAAGGGCATCGAGAAGGCGGTGGGCGTCGTCGTCGAGGAGCTGAAGAAGCTCTCCAAGCCCGTCAAGGGCAAGATGATCACCCAGGTCGGCACGATCTCCGCCAACAACGACGAGACGATCGGCGCGATCATCGCCGAGGCGATGGAGAAGGTGGGCAAGGACGGCGTCATCACGGTCGAGGAGGCCAAGACTCTCGAGACCTCGCTGGAGGTCGTGGAGGGCATGCAGTTCGACCGCGGCTACCTCTCTCCGTACTTCGTGACCGATCCCGAGCGGATGGAGGCGGTGCTGGAGAACCCGCTCGTCCTCATCCACGAGAAGAAGATCTCGAGCATGAAGGACCTGCTTCCCATCCTCGAGCAGGTGGCCAAGCTCGGCAAGCCGCTGCTGATCATCGCCGAAGAGGTGGAGGGCGAGGCGCTCGCCACCCTCGTCGTCAACCGGCTGCGCGGCACGCTGCAGGTGGCCGCGGTCAAGGCGCCGGGATACGGCGACCGCCGCAAGGCCATGCTCGAGGACGTCGCGATCCTCACCGGCGGCAAGGCGATCACCGAGGACCTCGGCATCAAGCTCGAGAACATCAAGCTCGAGGATCTGGGCCGGGCCAAGAAGATCACCATCGACAAGGACAACACGACGATCGTCGAGGGCGGGGGCAAGACCAAGGACATCGAGGGCCGCGTCAAGCAGATCCGGGCCCAGATCGACGAGACGACCTCCGACTACGACCGCGAGAAGCTGCAGGAGCGGCTGGCCAAGCTCGTGGGCGGGGTGGCCGTGATCAAGGTCGGGGCGGCCACCGAGACCGAGATGAAGGAGAAGAAGGCCCGGGTGGAGGACGCGATGCACGCCACCAAGGCCGCGGTCGAGGAGGGCATCGTGCCCGGCGGCGGCGTGGCCCTGCTGCGCGCCAACCCGGCCCTGACCCGGCTCATGGAGGACAAGTCCCTGAGCCACGACGAGCGCATCGGAGTGGAGATCACGCGCCGCACCCTGGAGGAGCCGCTGCGC
>JBIOVM010000050.1:0-44377 GCA_044867785.1 Candidatus Rokuibacteriota bacterium
CCTGCGACGTTCGACTACCATCGCCCGGCGAGCCTCGACGAGGCCGTGGGGCTCCTGGCCAAGCACAAGGACGACGCGAAGCTCCTGGCGGGAGGGCACAGCCTGATCCCGCTGATGAAGCTGCGCCTGGCGCAGCCGAAGCACGTGGTGGACATCCGCCGCATCGGCGGCCTGGCGGGGATCCGCGAGGAGGGGGGCGCGATCGTCATCGGCGCGCTCACCACCCACTACACGGTCGAGTCGAGCGCGTCGCTCAAGGCGAAGTGCCCGATCCTGGCCGAGGCCGGGGCGCTGATCGGCGATCCTCAAGTGCGGAACGTGGGGACCGTGGGGGGCAGCCTCGCGCACGCCGACCCGGCCGCCGACTGGCCGGCCGTGATGCTGGCGCTCGGCGCCGAGGTCAAGGCCGTCGGCCCCAAGGGCGCCCGGACCATCAAGGCCGACGACTTCTTCAAGGACCTCTTCACGACGGCGCTCGGGCCGGACGAGATCTTGACCGAGATCCGCATCCCGACGGGCGGGCACGGCGGGGCGGCGTACATGAAGCACCCCCATCCCGCTTCGCGCTTCGCGGTGTGCGGCGTCGCGGCCGCGGTCACGCTGGACGCGGCGACGATCGCCGCGGCGGCGCAGAAGGCGGCCGAGGGCATCGAAATCAACGCCGACCTCCAGGGCTCGGTCGAGTACAAGGCGCACCTGACGCGCGTCTACACGCGCCGCGCGCTGGAGAAGGCGGTCGAGCGGGCCAAGGGCGGGAAGTAGCTCCGAGCGGGCATCGACCGGTCAGCGGACCGGGACGATCGCGACGGCCCGGTGGCGGTTTCGTCACCGGGCCGCATCATTTCGAGCGTGGGGCCGTCGTGTCCCTGCGGGGCGTTCTTGACAGGCTCGCGGCCCCCCGCCAGAATTCCCTCGGACAATGTCGTCCCAGGTGTTGCCCATCCATCGGCTTCTGGTTGCAAGACTTGTCGCGCGCCCGAGAGCGGGGTCGTCCTGATCCGGCTGTCGGCGCCATGCGTGCTCTCACCCCTGGCGGGAGGTGGGTCATGACCAAGTGGCTCGGCAGAGTGTCGGCGATCGTCGGTCTCGTCGTCGTGGTGGCCCTGCTCTGGAGTTTCGCGTTCGGGCCCTCCGCGCCGCTGATCACGGCGCGTACGGCGGACGCGCAGACCGCGGCGCCGAAGGCCGGCGACACCTACCTGAAGGCCGTCGACCACGAGAAGGCCAAGCGCGGCGGGACCCTGAGGCTTGCGGCGCACGGCCCGCCGTCGATGTTCGACATCTACGCGTCCGGGACGATCGCCAACGTGGGCGCCCAGGCACCCATGTACGACCTCCTGGTGCGGCAGGACCCACGTGACCCGAAGCTGCCGATCGTGCCGAGCCTGGCCACCAGCTGGACCATCTCCCCGGACGGGCTCACGTACACCTTCAAGCTCCGACAGGGCGTCAAGTTCCACGACGGGACGGACTTCACGGCCGAAGACGTGAAGGCCACGTTCGACCGGATCGTCTTCCCGCCGCCCGGTCTGCTCAGCCTGCGGATCCTGCCCATCAAGGAGACGGTGGTCAAGGACAAGTACACCGTCGAGATGAAGCTCTCCGAGCCCAGGGACTCGTACACGTTCCTCGCCTCGCTGGCCGGCGGCTGGAACGTGATCACCAGCAAGAAGGCGCTCGACCAGTACAAGGGCGACTTGAAGCAGGTGGACAACTTCCCGGGGACCGGACCCTTCATGCACAAGAACCGGACCACCGAGTCCTGGGAGCAGGTCCGGAACCCGAACTACTGGAATCCCAACGCGCCGTACGTCGACCGCATCGTCCACGTGTGGCTCAAGGCCTGGACGCCCGAGCTGGCCTCGGCCCTGCTCGGCGGGCAGGTGGACTGGGCGATGTGGCTCGATCCGACCGCCTATCAGAAGGTGAAGGCCAGCAACAACATGTCCGGCCTGGTCTGGATGGCGCCGAACCTGGGCGCCTGGATCGGCTTCAACAACGAGCGTCCGCCCTTCAACGATAGCCGGGTGCGCCGAGCGCTCCATCTCGCGCTCGACCAGGACGCGCTCAGCAAGATCACCCAGCAGTTTGACGCGACCCAGCAGCTGGGCGACTACCTGCCGCCGCCGTACGGGAAGAGCTACGAGGAGCTGATGAAGGAGTACCCGAACGCGGCGTCCACCCGGGACAAGGCCATCGCCGACGCCAAGAAGCTCATGGCCGACGCCGGGTTCGCCGGCGGCATCCCACAGACGTTCAACTTCGTGGTCCGGGAGTCCCCCCAGAACCGGCAGCTGGCGGCCTATGCCCAGGCCGAGTGGGAGCGGCTCCTGGGCGTGAAGACCCGGCTCGAGGTCGTGCAGGTCTCCGCGATGGTGGACCGGCAGGTGGCGGGGACGTTCGACATGATCTCCCACGCCACGTGCCTGGGCGGGGCCGACCTGAGCGCGACCATCCGGGCCTGCTTCAGCGTCAACAAGACCACGGGCAAGAAGTCCGACAGCAACTTCACCAACTTCAACAACGCCGAGTTCAACAAGCTGCTCGACCAGTTCTCCGTCGAGCTGAACGAGCAGAAGAAGGTCCAGCTCGGACGGCAGCTGAACCAGATCCTGAACGACGAGATGCCCAACACCGGCGTGACCTGGGGCGGCCGGGCGTACGGCTGGTACAACTACGTGAAGGGGCTGCCCAAGACCGGTGGCAACTCCGACTACAACACCTACCAGTGGGACACCGTCTGGATTGACAAGTAGCCGCACGCCGGGGTGGCGGAGAGACGCCACCCCGGCTGGTCCCTCCGCGTAGGGAGCTCTCGCGATGCGAACGTATCTGACCAGACGCCTCCTGCTCGTCGTGCCGACGCTGCTCGGCGTCAGCCTGATCATCTTCATCGCCATGCGGCTCCTGCCCGGCGATCCGCTCGTGGCCATCTTCGGTCTCGAAGGCGCGAGGCGGATGACCGTCGAGCAACGCGCGAACCTGGAGCAGGCGCTGGGGCTCCGCGACCCGTACGTGGTCCAGTACGCCAGGTGGCTCCGGGACATCGGCACCGGCGAGTTCGGCAAGT
This sequence comes from Candidatus Rokuibacteriota bacterium, assembly GCA_044867785.1. Taxonomy (GTDB): domain Bacteria; phylum Methylomirabilota; class Methylomirabilia; order Rokubacteriales; family DASRDR01; genus DASRDR01. Next base: position 3,071 of record JBIOVM010000050.1, read on the forward strand.
CGCTCCTGCGGGGGGACAGCGTCACGCAGTTCGTGGTGCGTCGCGGTCCCATCACGCTGGAGATCGCCTTCCTGGCGACGCTGATCTCGTGGTTGGTCGGCTTTCCCGTCGGAATCATCAGCGTCATCAAGCCCAATAGCTGGCTCGATCACGCGAGCCGGACGTTCTCCATCCTCTTCGTCGCCATCCCGGGCTTCTGGCTGGGGCTGGTGGCGGTCCTGGCGCTCATCCTCTGGTTCGACTACAAGGCGCCCATCCTTCCCGTGTATCCCTGGGAGAGCGTCAGGAAGAACCTGGAGATGGTCGCCGGCCCGGCAATCGTCCTGGGTCTCGGATTCGCGGGATTCGTGGCGCGCATCGTCCGCTCCTCGCTCGTCGAGATCATCCAGGAGGACTATGTCCGGACAGCCCGGGCCAAGGGTGTCCAGGAGCGGCTGGTGATCGTCCGGCACGCCCTCCGCAACGCGCTTCTCCCGGTTATCACGTGGAGCAGCCTCTTTCTGGGGGTCGCGCTGGGCGGCTCGGTCGCCGTCGAGAAGGCGTTCGGCGTCCCGGGGCTGGGCCTGACCGTGATCGACGCCATCCTCGACCGGGACCTGCCCGTGGTCCAGAACCTCGTGCTCCTGTACGCGCTCGTATTCGTGGTGATCAACCTGATCACGGACATGAGCTACGCGTGGCTGGACCCGAGAATCCGCTACGAGTAGGGGTCAGGCCTTGACCTCCGGACGATTCGGCAGGCGTGGTCGGGCGCACTGTATGGAAGTCAAGGCCTGACCCCGATGTTGGTCGCCGGTCAGCCCGCGGCGGTTCGGGCCGGCATCGAGAGGACCGTCGCCCGGAAACCGCTCAAGAGCGGTCTCGGGCAGCTCCGAACCTTCGCCCGGCGCTCCCCGATTCCCGCGGTGTGGGGAGTGGTCGCGGTGGTCATGACGCTCATGGGCATCTTCGCCTCCGTGGTGGCGCCCGACGACCCGCTCAAGCCGAACGCTCTCGCCAGGGCCCAGGAGCCGAGCTGGCAGCACTGGCTGGGGACGGACTTCATCGGCCGGGACGTGCTGAGCCGCATCATCCACGGCACGAAGTGGTCCCTGTTCGTCGCCGTCACGTCCGTGCTGCTCGGCACCACGCTGGGAGCGGTGTGGGCGATCGCGAGCGCCTTCTTAGGCGGCACGTTCGATCTGCTCGGCCAGCGCCTGGGCGAGGTGCTGCTGTCGTTTCCTCCGATCCTCCTGGCGCTCCTGCTCGCCTCGGCGCTCGGCGCGAGCACCTTCACGGTCATCCTCTCGATCGCCGCCACCCGGGTGGCCTACGGTATGCGCATCATCCGGTCCCAGGCCCTGGTCGTGAAGGAGATCCAGTACGTCGAGGCCGCCAGGAGTCTCGGCTCGTCCCCCTGGCGGATCATGCTCTGGCACATCGCGCCCCAGTGCATCGGGCCATACCTGATCCTCATCACGACGTCCCTGGGCATCGCCATCGTGCTCGAGGCCACCTTGGGCTTCCTCGGAGCCGGGATTCCGCCGCCGACGCCGACGTGGGGCAACATGCTGGGCGACGCCGCGTCGATGTTGATCCCCAAGTGGCACCTGGTGGTCTTCCCGGGGCTCGCCATCGTCATCGCGGCCCTGGCCTTCAACCAGTTCGGAGACGGGCTCCGCGACGCGCTCGACCCTCGGCTCCGAGGCGCCAACATCTAGACCTCGGCGGCCGGATGGCTCGTGCGGTCGCCGGTTGATCTCCGGCGACGGGCTGGTTGGTCCCGAGGTCGCATCGCGGTAGAGCTCACCGCGACGCGTGTGAAGACCCGGCCCCCGGTCCCCGGCGCCTGGCGCAGCGCCGACTCGATGAGCGCCTCCAGCATGAAGCGCGCGACCGCCTCCACCTCGCGATAGGTCGCGCCCCAGATGTCGCGCAGCACCACGTAAGACTCTATCCCGTAGACGAGCGACAGCGCCTTCAGCAGGCGCTCGTAGGCCTCCGAACCGAGCACCGATTCCAGCGGCGCGGCGGCGCGGTGGAGCATGTAGCGGCGGTGGCCGCGCCGGTAGGGCTCCTCCTCCAAGATGCCCATCCGCTCGAGCGACTCGTGCTCGAGCGCCAGCTGGAGTGCGGCCCGCATGTGCGGCTCGTAGCGCTTGAAGAGCGGGAAGGTCTTGTCGAAGAGCTCGCGCACGCGCCCGAGACCGTCGGTAGCCCGGGGCTCGAAGCGCCGCACCGGAGCGAGGCTCTCCGCCACCACCGCGCTGATCAGCTTGCTCCGGCTCGGGAAGGCGCGATACGCCGTGGCGCGTGAGACGCGGGCCTTCACGGCGAGCTCGGCGACCGTCGGGATCCGCCCGCGGCGGACCATCGTCATGGCATGGCCGAGGAGGAGGCGGTAGGTGCGGCCGCCGGGACCGGCGGGGCCGGAGTCGGGCGGGGGAAGCCGCCTCACGCCGCGCTCCGGCGGGCAGACGCGCCTCGGGCAGCGCGCGGCAGCCGCTTCCTCATGGTCCGCTACTGTGAGCGCGGTCGCCAGGGTTGACAAGAGGCGCGCCCGCTTCTCACGATGGCGGGAGCCCGTGAAACACGTAACTCGGCCATCCCGCGGGTACGTCACGCTCGCCGCGCGCGATCCTGGCCCATGTGGCTCCGCGGGAGCGGGCCCGGCGCGGGCCGCCCCGCTGATCGGTGCGATGAGACGAAGCCCCCTGCTGCTGCCGGTGGCGGTGTTCCTCTGCGTCGCCGGCGCCCACGTCTGGACGATCTGGATGGCGCCGAACGCGCTCTCCTTCAGCCCGCGTCACGTGCACACGGACAACGCCGTGGTCCTGATGATGGCCAAGCACATGCTGGAGAAGAGAGAGTTTCCGATCTTCTATTACGGCCAGGACTGGTTCGGCAGTCTGTCGGCCGTGGTTCACGCGGCGGTGTTCTTCCTGCTGGGCGGCATTCCGCCTTGGTCGATCCATGTCGCCCCGCTGCTGTTCTTTCTCGGATTCGCCGGCGCGCAGTACCGGCTCGCGCGCGACACGCTCGGCCCGGCGGTCGCTCTGTGGACCCTCGTCTGGAGCATCGTGACGCCCGTCCAGCTGGCGGAGTACGCCACGATGCCTCACGGCGGATACATCGAGGGCCTGATGCTGGGCACCGTGGTCCTCTGGCTGTCCGTGCGCGTGCCGCGCGCGCCGGCGGGCTGGCGGAAGCATGCCCGCTACGCCGGGCTCGGTCTCGTCGGGGGCGTGGCCTGGTGGACGAGCCCCCTCGTGATCTATCAGCTCCTGGCGGCCGGCGCCTACGTCCTCCTGAGAGAGCGCGGCGCGGCGCTCGTGTGGGGCGGGCTCCTGTCGTTGCCGGCTTTCCTGATCGGCGCCAGCCCGTTCATGTGGTTCTACGCCACCGACCCGTACTCGAGCGTGGCCAACTTGGGCGGCGGCTTCGCCTGGGACCACGTGCCTGCCGGCCTATACCTCCTGCTTACCGAGCGGTTGCCGGACTATCTCGACTGGATTCGGCTCCGACCGAGGAGCCCGCTCACGCTCGAACTGGCCGCGGCCGTCTATGCGAGTGCGACGCTCTTCTTCCTGTGGCGGCTACGCAAGTCGTTCGGCGCTCGTCACCCTCTGCGGGATGCGGCCATCTTCCCGATCTTCTTCGTAATCTTCGTTCTGTTGCTGGCCGCCAGCAGCCACGTCCGGCGGAACGCTCCCCAGTACGCGCTTCCGCTCTCGGCCTTCTTCCCGGTGGCCCTGGGGTTTTCGCTCGTCCATGCCACTCCCCGGTGGAGGCTGGTGGCGCGGGCCGGTTGCGCGGCCGTGTTCGTCCTCCACGGATGGACGACCGCGGCGGGGGTCGTTCGCAACGCGCCTCGAGCGGAGAGGGTCACGGAGGGGCATCTGGAGCTGATTCGGAGCCTCGAGTCCCGGGGTGTCGAGCGCGTCTACACGAAGGCCCCGCCGGGATCGGAGCTGCTCAACTTCTACGGCCGCGAGCGCATCCTCTTCTCCGAGATGGCCGCCGAGCGCTACGCTCCGAATATCGAGGCGTTGGAAGGAGCGCCGGACCCGGCGTTCCTCTATCGGGATGCGGCGGCCGAGCTCGGGCGGACCCTCGCGGTGCTCGGCGGCACGTATGGGACCGAAGCGCTCGGCTCCCTGGACCTGATCCGGTCCGTGCGCGAGGGGGACCGCCGGTATCGCCAGGTGTCCCCAGTCGGGTTCCGGGGATTCGCGTCGCACGACGCCGCTGGGATGAGCCGCGTCACCGACCGGAACATGGAATCTGCCTGGAGCAGCGTGGAGCCCAAGCGACCGGGCATGTGGGTCGACCTCGATCTGGGCGAGCCGATTCGGGTGGGAATGATTCGCCTGTGGAACAAGGGTCAGCACCACGGTAACTACGGGATGGACGTTCGCGTCGAGACGAGCACGGACGGACGGACGTGGCGTGAGGCGGTCACGCGGACGTCGATGGCGTACTTCTACTGGAGCGGGCCGCGCCTGTATCCGTGGGAGTGGGGGTTCCGGTGGGAGGCGCGATTCGCTCCCGCGGAGGCCCGACGAGTCCGGATCACCCAATTCGAGGATGGCGGACCCTATCCGTGGCTGATCAGTGAGGCCTACGTCTACGAAGACGTGGGCCAGCGGTCTTCGGGGCAGACGAGCGAGGGCGACGTGCTGGAGCGCATCCGCGCGCTCGGGCTCGACAGGGTCTACGCGGATCGCTGGATGAGCGCCCGGATCCGGGAGTCCTCGCAGGGACGGATCCAGACGATCGCCCCGTTCACCGTCGCCATTCCGCAGTTCGCCGTGCGAGCGGGGAGCCGGACGGTCCAGTGGACGGGCCGGACGGGGTTCGTCCTCGAGGACGCGGACGCGGACGAGTTCCAGCGCGTGATCGCCGAGGAGGGCCTCCACCGGCTTGTCCGCGAGGACTTCGGACGATGGGTGCTCTTCCGGCCCGATCCTCGGCCCGGGGACCCGGACTCACTGGACGGCGGTCCCGGATGGTGGTGGAACGGCCTCGGCATCGTAGGAACTGAGCGGCGGACGAAGAGTCGATAGCTCACCGCGATGGCGCACACGGCTTTCGTCGGGGAGCGGCTCGGCCCATCGCTCGAGATCGCCCGGGGCGCGGTGGATGCCATGTCCTCGACCGGAGAGCCGGCGAGCTGCTCGCGCAAGTGCTGAACGCGCAGGGCCGGCAGGCCGAGGCGACGGATGAGCCCAGGAAGTCCACGGACGTGACCGAGCCACGCGTGAAAGCGCGGGCGGGGTGTCTCGGCCGGTGAATGCGCGCCGGGAGGTGGCCTCGTGCCGAGCGGCGCGCTGCGCGTCGCGCCGGGCGGGCTCGGTGATCCGCGACATCCGGGGGCGCGCGCCGAGCGGCCGCGGGGGTCGGGGTCCCGAGAGCTTGGAATGGCCGTTGACAAGAGGCCGCGCACTTTCTAGTATGGCCCACCCGAGTGAGACAGGTGTCTCATCGCCGCCCGGGACCAGGGTGACCGGCCCAGGAGGGATTTCATGAGCCCACAGGCCGAAGGCCGTCCTGGAAGCATCCTCTTCACCAACGTCCGCATCTTCGACGGCACCGGCGCGCTCCCGTACCCCGGCGAGGTACTCGTCCAGGGCAACCGCATCTCCCGCATCTCGCGGGGCACCCGGGCGCTCCCGACCGCCGGCGTCGTCACGGTGGACGGCGGCGGCGCAACCCTCATGCCGGGGATGGTCGAGGCCCACACCCACTTTTCCTGGAACGACCAGCCCGGCCTCGGCGACATCCAGCGCATGCCGCCCGAGGAGCACATCCTCTGGTGCGCCCACATCGCCAAGCGCTACCTCGACATGGGGTTCACCTCTTGCATCGGCGCGGCCACCGCCAAGCCGCGCCTCGACGTGGTGATCCGGAACGCCATCGAGTCGGGGCAGATCCCTGGCCCGCGGTACCTCGCGGCCAGCCAGGAGATCACGGTGCCGGGCGGGCTCGGCGACGAGACCTTGCCACACCTCCCGTACCCCGAGTTCAGCTTCGGGGCGGTCGTCAACGGGCCCGAGGAGATGCGCAAGACGGTCCGCATGTTCCTGAAGTTCGGCGTCGACACCGTCAAGCTGAACCTCTCGGGCGAGTACATTGCGGGCCTCCCCGCCGAGTTCACGCCGATGACCGACGAGGAGATCGCGGTCGCGGTGAAGGAAGTCCGCATGCGCGGGAAGCGCGTGTCCGCGCACGCCCGATCGGCGGAGTCGGTGAAGCAGTGCGTCCGCCACGGGATCGAGATTATCTATCACGCGAGCTTTGCCGACGAAGAGGCGCTCGACATGCTGGCGGCGAGGAAGGACCGCCACTTCGTGGCGCCGGGGATCGCCTGGCTCATCAACACCTCGTTCCACGCGGCGCCGTGGGGTATCACGCCGGAGGCAGCCAAGCAGATGGGCTACCACCGGGAGCTCGAGATCGCCGCCGAGACGCTCCGGAAGATGCACAAGCGCGGGATTCGGATCCTGCCCGGTGGCGACTACGGCTTCGCCTGGATCAAGCACGGCACCAACGCGAAGGACCTCGAGTACCTCGTGAAGTACGTCGGCCTGACGCCGATGGAGGCGCTCCTCTCGGCGACGAAGCTCGGCGGCCAGATCATGCTGCGGGGTCACGAGCTGGGCGAGGTCAAGGAAGGCTATCTCGCCGATCTTCTCCTGGTGGACGGCGATCCTCTGGCGAACCTCGCGGTGCTCCAGGACCAGACCAAGCTCCTCGGAATCATGAAGGACGGCGTCTTCCACAAGGATCCGCAGAAGGGGCCGGCGCGCGGGCGCTTCAGCCGCCCGGCCGCCTGAGGCCGCGACCGGTGAGGACGGAGCCGGCGTGACCACCGAGTTCGTCGAGCGCATGGCGGTCGAGGTCGACGGCTCGGGCGACGCCCTCCTGATGATCCACGGTCTCGGCGGCACGTCCAACGTGTGGACCCCGGTCCTGCCCGCGGTAGCCCGTCAGCGCACGGTGCGCCCGGACCTGCCCGGCTCGGGCCGGTCCCACCGGGTGGAGGGGCCGCTCTCCATCGAGCGCTTCGTCGGGGCGATGCAGCGTGTCTGCGCGGCGCTCGGTCTCGACCGAGTTCACGTCGCGGCGCACTCGCTCGGGACCATCGTGGCGTTCCACCTGGCGGTCGCGGCGCCGCGCCTCGTGCGAAGCCTCGCGCTTTTCGGCCCCTTGCTCTGCCCGCCCGATCCGGCGCGGAGGGCCATCCGCGCGCGAGGCGAGAAGGCGCGCGCAGAAGGGGAGGCGGGCATGCAGGCGATCGCCGATGCGCTGGTGCAGGTCGCGGTCTCCGCCGAGACGCGGTCGCGCCGACCGGTAGCGGTGGCGGCGGTGCGCGAGCTCCTGATGCGCCAGTGCCCGGACGGTTACGCTCGCTCCTGCGACGCCCTCGCCGACGCACAGGCGGCCGAGGTGGCCGGCATCGAGTGCCCGACGCTCCTGGTCACCGGCGACGAGGACGCGGTCGCGCCCGCCCAGGCGGTGCGCCACATCGGCGAGCGGATCCGCGGCGCGCGGGTGACGGTGCTGCCGCGCTGCGGACACTGGACCATGCTCGAGAAGCCCGACGAGTGCGACGACCTGCTGCGGCGCTTCTACGCGCAGCGCATCTGAGGGAGCGAGCGATGCAGAGCGTGCTCTTCACGAACGTCCGGGTCATCGACGGCACCGGCGCCCAGCCCTATCCCGGCGAGGTCCTGGTCCAGGGCAACCGGATCGCGCGCGTCGGGCGAGGCCCCCGCTCGCTCCCGACCACGGGGTCGGGCAACGGGGGCGCCGTGATCGACGGCGCCGGCGCGACGCTCATGCCGGGCATGGTCGAGGCGCACACGCACTTCTCCTGGAACGATGCCGCCAACCTCTCCGACCTCCAGCGCCTGCCCCTCGAGGAGCACGTGCTCTGGTCAGCCTCGGTGGCGAAGCGCTACCTCGAGGCGGGCTGGACGTCCTGCGTGGGGGCGGCGTGCGCCAAGCCGCGCCTCGACGTGGTGACGCGGAACGCCATCAACCAGGGGCTGATCCCGGGTCCGCGCTACCTTGCGGCGAGCCAGGAGATCACGGTGGCGGGCGCGCTCGGCGACGAGATGCCGCCGCACCTGCCGTTCCCGGAGCTCAGCTTCGGCGTGGTGGTCAGCGGCGTCGACGAGATGCGGCGGGCGGTGCGGATGTTCCTCAAGTACGGGGTCGACTCGATCAAGCTCAACCTCTCGGGCGACAACTTCATGCCGACGGCACCGGCCGAGACCACTTGGATGACCGACGAGGAGGTCGCGGTCGCGGTGAAAGAGGTGCGCATGCGCGGCAAGCGCGTGGCCGCCCACGCGCGCTCCTGCGAGTCGCTCAAGCAGTGCGCCCGCCACGGGATCGAGATCATCTATCACGCGAGCTTCACCGACGAGGAAGCGCTCGACATGCTCGAGGCCAACCGCGACAAGCACTTCGTGGCGCCGGGCATCGGCATCCTGGTCGCCCTGTTGGAGCACGCGGCGCCCTGGGGGATCACCCGCCAGAAGGCGGTCGAGATGGGCTACGAGATCGAGCTGGCCGCGGCGGCCGAGTCCCTCAAGAAGATGCACAAGCGCGGGATCCGCGTCCTGCCGGGCGGGGACTACGGCTTCGCGTTCACGCCCCACTGCCAGAACGCCCGGGACCTCGAGTACTTCGTGAAGTACGTGGGCATGACCCCGATGGAGGCGCTCATCTCGGCGACTCGCCACGGCGGGGAGATCATGATGATGGGCGGCGAGCTCGGGCAGGTGAAGGACGGCTACCTGGCCGACCTCCTCCTGGTGGACGGCGACCCCCTCGCGAACCTCGCCATCCTGCGCGATCCGGCGAAGATCCTCGCGGTCATGAAGGACGGCGTCTTCTACAAGGAGCCCGAGATCCGGTCCGCCCGCACGCGGTGGGGCCGGTCGGTGGCCTAGGACACCGCGACTCCATGTCCCGCTTCCGGCGCTGGCTCTGGAGCCTCCTGATCGGCCTGCCGGCCGCGGCGTTCGTCGTCTGGGCGCTGGCCGACAACCCGAAGCTCTTCTTGACGACGGGCCTCAACGGCCTGACGCTCGCCGCGCTCTACTTCCTGGTGGCGAGCGGCTTCACGCTGGTCTTCGGGCTCATGCGGAACGTGAACCTCGCCCACGGCTCGCTCTACCTCCTGGGCGGGTACGTGGGATGGGTGGTCGGCGACCGGACCGGGTCCTGGCTCTTGGCAGTCGCGGTGGGCTTCGCGAGCGCGGCCCTCTTCGGCCTGGTGCTGCAGGTGGCGGTCTTCCGCTTCATGCAGGGCCAGGACCTGCGTCAGACGCTGGTGACCATCGGCCTGTCGATCATGATGGCCGACGTCCTCCTGTGGATCTTCGGCGGCGAAATCTACACGTTCGAGCCGCCGCGCGCCATCTTCGGCCGCACGCCCTTGCCCCTCGTGCAGTTCTACCCGACCTACCGGCTGGTGCTGCTCGCGATGTCGGTGGTCATCGGCCTCCTCCTGTGGTGGTTCCTCAACCGCACCCGGGTCGGCATGATGATCCGCGCCGGGGTGGACGACCGCGCGATGCTGGCCGCCGCCGGCGTGAACGTGCAGGCCGTGTTCGCGGTGACCTTCGCGATCGGCGCTGGCCTCGCCGGCTTCGCGGGCGTGGTGGGCGGCACCGCGCTCTCGATCGCCCCCGGCGAGGACACGCGCTACCAGCTCGCGTCCCTCGTGGTGGTCATCGTGGGCGGCATGGGCAGCGTGGCCGGCGCGGCGATCGGGGCGCTCCTCGTCGGCGTCGCCGAGCAGTTCGGGCTCGCCTACGCGCCGACCTACAGCATCGTGTTCACGTTCGTCATCATGGCGCTGGTGCTGGCGTTCCGGCCGCAGGGGATTCTCGGGAGGCGCGCATGAGCGCGGCCGAGTGGCGAAAGGCCATGAACGCGGGTGCCGGGCGCTACGCATGGCCCGCCAGCGCGCGGCACCGCCTGGCCGCGCGTCCCGCCCCGCGGCCTTCGCCGATCGACCGGCGGGCGAGCGAGACGGCCGCCCGCCCGGACGCGACGGCGTGGGCGCGCTGGCTCATGCGCCGGGTCCGTGTCCGCCACGTGCTCGTGCTGGCTGCGGCGCTCGCCTACCCGTGGGTGGCGACGCCCTTCTTCACCTTCCAGGTGGGGGCGCAGTCGCTCGCGCTCGGGCTCATTGCGCTCTCGCTCACGTTCCTCGCCGGCTACGGGGGAATGGTCTCGCTCGCGCAGATGACGGTGGCGGGCATCGCCGGCTACGCGTACGCGATCTTCGCCACGAGCGCCAGCGACATCAGCCTGCGCTGGCCGTGGGGACTGGCCGTCGTGCTCGCCCTCGTCCTTGCGACGATGGCGGCGACCCTCATCGGGTGGTTCTCGGTGCGCACCGAAGGCATCTACACGATCATGATCACGCTGGCCATCGGGGTGGCGTTCTACTACCTGGCCCAGCAGAACTATTCCCTGTTCAACGGCTTCCAGGGCTTCCAGAGCGTGCAGACGCCCACGGTCCGGAACGTGGACCTTCGCGCGCCGATGCCCTTCTACTACCTCGCGCTCTTCTGGTCGCTGGCGGGCTACTTCTTCGTCGCGTACCTGCTGCGGGCGCCGTTCGGCGTCGCGCTCCAGGGAATCCGGGACAACGCCCGGCGCATGAGCGCGCTCGGCTTCAACGTCACCGCCTACCGGGTGGCCGCCTACTCGGTCGCCGGCGTCATCGCGGCGGTCGGTGGCATCCTGATGGTCTGGTACAACGCGCTCGTCTCGCCGGGCTCCGTCGGCACGAGCTGGCTGATCAACATCCTGATCATCGCGGTGCTCGGCGGGATGCGGCACCCGATCGGGCCGTTCATCGGCGCCGTGGTGTTCGTCCTGCTGCAGACCTTCGCGGTCGACCTGATCGACCGCGAGCGGTTCAATCTCCTGATCGGCGCCGTGTTCCTCGTGATCGTGCTGTTCTCGTCCGACGGCCTGCTCGGTTGGTGGGAGGCGGTTAGGCGGCATGCGCGGGCGCGACTCGCGCCGGCGCACTCCGGCAACGGGCGACGAACGTGAAACGAAGCGGTCCACCACGGCGGCCCCGGGGCCGCACTCACCAAGAGGAGGAGACAATGAGGTCACTCAGGCGGCAGTGGTGCTGGGGCGCGGTGGCGGGGGCAATCCTCGCCGTCGTCCTCGTCGGAGGCGCGACCGCCCAGCAGCCGGTCAAGATCGGGCTCCTCGCCACCCTCGAGGGTCCATTCGCGGCGGGCGGCCAGGACGGCATGCGGGGGGCCGAGCTGGCGGTAAAGCAGCGCGGCGGCGTGGTGGCGGGCCGGAAGATCGAGATCCTCAAGGCCTCGTCGGACGCGAAGCCCGACGTGGCGGTCAACGCCACCCGCAAGCTCGTGGAGCAGGACAAGGTCGACATCATGGTCGGCCCGCTCTCCGGCTCCGAGGGCATCGCCGTCAAGAACTACTCGAAGACGCAGCCCAACATCACGTTCATCAACGGCTCCTCGGGCGCCCAGCAGACCACGCTCCAGGACCCCTCGCCGAACTTCTTCCGATTCAACACCGAGGGCGCGCAGTGGATGGTGGGCCTCGGCGAGTACGCGCTGAAGACCAAGAACTACAAGAAGATGGCCCTGATCGCGGAGGACTACTCCTTCCCGTACTCCCAGGTGCAGGGGTTCATGAGCGAGTACTGCAAGCTGGGCGGCAAGGTCACCCACAAGGCCTGGGTGCCCCTCGGCGCCAAGGACTACTCGTCGGTGATCGCGGGACTCCCCGCTGACGTCGACGCGCTCCTGGTCGTCCTGGGCGGCGCCGACGCCGTGAACTTCCTCACCCAGTACGAGCAGGCGGGCGGGAACAAGCCGATGGTCGGCGGGTCGATCACGGTGGACCAGACGGTGCTCAACTTCAAGGGGAAGCGCCGCGAGTCACTCCTCGGCACGCCGTCGGCCGGCCCGATCGCCGACAGCTACGACGGCGCCGACTGGAAGAAGTTCGTGGCCGACTACAAGGAGAACTTCAAGGACGGGTTCCCGAGCCCGTCGCTCTTCGCCTACGTCTACTACATCAACATGAAGGCGGCGCTGGACGGGCTGGAGGCGGTGAAGGGCGACCTCTCCGGCGGCCAGGCCAAGTACCGCGAGGCGTTGAAGAACCTGAAGCTCAAGACGCCGACCGGCGAGGTGGTGCTGGACGAGAACCGCCAGGCCATCGGCACGACCTTCGTCACCGAGGTCGCCAAGGCCGCCGACGGCGGCTTCTACAACAAGGTGGTCAAGGTGGTGCCCAACGTGAACCAGCGGCTCGGCATGAGCAAGGCCGACTTCGACAAGATCGGGCTCGGCTCGCGCGACGTCCCGAGCTGCCCGTAGGTAGTGACGTGCCCGATACCCGTCGCATCGCGTCGTCTTTCAGACGGCCTTCGGCCCGTGGGGTCGTCGGCGACCCTCCCACAGGCCGAAGGCCGTCCAGTCAATTGCGGCATACGCCTCGGGTCCCCGACGCCCTGCGTCCTGTTGACGGCCTTCGGCCTGTGGGCGCTGCTCGGGTCTCGGCCACGTCCCGAATCGGTTACACGCGGTGAGTGCCTCCAACGGCACGCCGATCGCGACGGGTGACGCTCTCGTGCTCGAGGGCGTCACCCGGACGTTCGGCGCGCTCAAGGCGATCGAGAACGTCTCGCTCTCGGTCGCCGCGGGCGAGCGCCGGGCTCTCATCGGCGCCAACGGCGCCGGCAAGACCACTCTGTTCAACGCCATCACCGGCGATTTCCCGCCCACGGCGGGGCGAGTCCGCTTCTTCGGCGAGGACGTGACGGGGATGCCGCCCCACGAGCGGATCCGGATGGGGCTCCGGCGGACGTACCAGTCCTCGCTCCTGTTCCGCAATCTCACGGTCCGCGACAACCTGTTCCTGGCGGTGCGCGGCGTGACGCGCGGGCGCTACGGCTTCCTGCGCCCCCGGGCATCGCACGCCTCGCGCCGCGCCACCGACGAACTCCTCCAGCGGGTGCGTCTCGAGGCGGTCGGCGACCAGCCCGTGTCGGCCCTCTCGCACGGCCAGCAGCGCCAGCTCGAGATCGGGATGGCGCTGGCCGGCGCGCCGCGGTTCTTTCTGTTCGACGAGCCGGCGGCCGGACTCTCGCCCGCCGAGCGGCGCGAGCTGGTGCTCCTCCTGACCGCGCTGCCGGCCCACATGAGCTACATCATCATCGAGCACGACCTCGACGTCGCCCTTCGCGTGGCCGAGCGGGTCACCGTGATGCACAACGGCCACGTGCTGAAGCACGGGACGCCGGCCGAAATCGAGTCCGACGCCGACGTGCAGGCGATCTACATCGGCGGAGGCCGCCGGTGAGGCGCTGGTTTGCCCGCCCACGGCCGGCGCGCGGCGCGGCCCCGATCCTGGTTGTCGAGAAGCTCGACGTCCACTACGGCCGCTCTCACGCCCTCCAGGAAGTCTCGCTCCGTCTCGAGCATGGCGTCACCGCTGTGGTGGGGCGGAACGGGATGGGCAAGACGACGCTCTGCAACGCGATCACCGGGCTCGTGCGCGCCTCGGGCAGCGTCCGGCTCGCGGGTGAGGAGATCCTGGGCCTCGCGCCCAACGCGATCACGAGCCGCGGGGTGGGCTACGTCCCGCAGGGCCGGCGCGTCTGGCCGTCCCTCACCGTGGACGAGCATCTGCGCCTCGCCTCCCGCGATCGCGCCGGAGCCTGGACGGTGGCGCGCGTCTACGAGACCTTCCCGCGTCTCGCCGAGCGCAAGGGGAACGGCGGCGCCGAGCTGTCCGGCGGCGAGCAGCAGATGCTCGCCATCGGGCGGGCCCTCCTCTTGAATCCGATCCTCCTCGTGATGGACGAGCCGACCGAGGGGCTGGCGCCCGTGATCGTCGAGCAGGTGGCCGAGATGCTGAAGCGCCTCGCCGCCGACGGCGAGATCTCGGTGCTCCTCATCGAGCAGAACCTCGGCGTGGCCATCGACGTCGCCGACACCGTCGACGTCATGGTGAACGGGCGCATCGCCCGCTCGATGCCCTCGGCCGAGCTGGCCGCCGACCGGGACCTCCAGCAGCGCCTCCTCGGCGTCAAGGTGGGCGGGGATGCGGAGGCGGGCGAGGGGTCCGACCCGGAGCCGGATTCGGACGCGGCGGACGACGCTGTCACCGTGTACACGGTCCGGCGCTCGACCGACGATGTCGAGCCGACGACTTCCGTCGAGCCTGAGCCGGCCGCCGAGCGCACGGTGCGAGGCTTCACCCGGTGGAACGCGGTCGATCCCCGGAGCGCGCCGCGCGACCGGCTGGTGGAGCAGCGCGCCGATCCGGGGGCTGCCGTCCCGTCGCTCGACGAGGCGGCTGCTGCCGTCGCCGAGAGCGGGCGCGCCGGGCGGGTGGTGGAGCTGCCGGTGGCCGCCACCATCGGCCGCGCGGCCTACGTCGCCGGCACCTTCGACACCAAGGGGCGCGAGCTGTTCTTCCTCCGGAACCGCCTCGAGAAGCTCGGGGTGCGCACCGTCACGGTCGACCTGGCGACGTCCGGCAAGCCGTCGTCGGCCATGATCCATCCCCGAGAGGTGGCACGGCACCATCCGCGGGGCGAGCGCGCCGTGTTCACCGGCGACCGCGGCTCGGCGGTGAGCGAGATGGCGATCGCCTTCGAGCAGTTCGTCCTGCGCCGGCGGGATCTGGGCGGCCTCATCTCGGCCGGCGGCTCCGGGGGCACCGCGCTGGCCACGCGGGCCATGCGCGGGCTCCCCATCGGCGTGCCCAAGGTCATGGTGTCGACGGTGGCGTCCGGTGACGTGAAGCCCTACGTCGGCCCGTCGGACATCTGCATGATGTACTCGGTCACCGACGTGGCCGGCATCAACCGGATCTCGGAGCGGGTGCTCGCCAACGCGGCCCACGCCCTCGCCGGCATGATCGCCCACGGGCGTGGCGTCGACGGCGAGTCCAGCGCCAAGCCCGCGATCGGCCTCACGCAGTTCGGCAACACCACGCCGTGCGTCCAGGGCGTGACCAGGGCGCTCGAGGAACGGTACGACTGCCTCGTCTTCCACGCCACCGGGACCGGCGGCCAGTCCATGGAGAAGCTCGTGGACTCGGGGCTCCTGGCCGGGGTGATCGACGCGACCACCACGGAGATCGCCGACGAGATCGTGGGCGGTGTCCTGTCCGCGGGTCCCGGGCGGCTGGACGCGATCATCCGCACCCGGCTGCCGTACGTGGGCTCGTGCGGCGCGCTCGACATGGTGAACTTCTGGGCGATCGACACGGTGCCCCCCCGGTTCCGGGACCGGACGCTCCACGTGCACAACCCCAACGTCACGCTCATGCGCACGACGCCGGAGGAGTGCATCCGCATCGGCCGCTTCATCGTCGAGAAGCTGAACCGGATGGAGGGTCCGGTGCGGTTCCTGATCCCGGAGGGCGGGATCTCCCTGATCGACGCGCCGGGGCAGCCGTTCTGGGACCCGGCGGCGGACCGGGCGCTGTTCGACACGATCGCGTCGGGCTTTCGCCCGGGCGCGAGCCGGAAGCTCCTGCGCCTCCCGTCGAATCTCAACGACCCGGCGTTCTCGGACGCGCTCGTGGCGGCCTTCGACGAGGTCGTCGCCGCGCCGGCCTTGGCGCGCGCCCGGGTGAGGTGAGCCATGGCGCGCATCGCCCGTCAGGACGCCCTCAAGCGGTTCCGGGCCATGATCCGCCGCGGCGAGCCGATCATCGGCGGCGGCGCCGGCACCGGGCTCTCCGCCAAGTGCGAGGAGGCGGGCGGCATCGATCTGATCGTGATCTACAACTCCGGCCGGTACCGCATGGCGGGTCGCGGGTCGCTCGCCGGCCTGATGGCCTACGGGAACGCCAACGACGTCGTGCTCGACATGGCGCGCGAGGTGCTGCCGGTGGTGAAGCGGACGCCGGTGCTGGCAGGGGTCAACGGCACCGACCCGTTCATGATCACCGACGACTTTCTGCGGCGGTTGATCGCGCTCGGTTTCTCGGGCGTCCAGAACTTCCCGACCGTCGGTCTCTTCGACGGCACCATCCGAGCCCAGCTCGAGGAGACGGGGATGGGCTACGGGCTCGAGGTCGAGATGATCCGGGCTGCCCACGAGCTGGATCTCCTGACCACGCCGTACGTCTTCTCGGAGCAGAACGCGGTCGACATGGCCAAGGCCGGGGCCGACATCATCGTCTGCCACCTGGGGCTGACCACGGGCGGGGCCATCGGCGCCGAGACCGCGGTCAAGCTGAAAGACTGCGTGCCGCTCATCGAGGCGTGGTCGGCGGCCGCGCGGTCGGTGAACCGGGACGTGATCGTGCTCTGCCACGGCGGGCCGATCGCCCGGCCGGCCGACGCCCGCTACATCCTGAGCAAGTGCCGGCAGTGCCACGGATTCTACGGCGCCTCCAGCATGGAGCGCCTGCCGACCGAGGTGGCGCTGACCGAGACTACCCGGAAGTTCAAGCGAATCCGTCGATGAGACGCGCCACGTCCGGCGAACAGCCGCTAGGGGGTCTTCCATGACTGGATCGCAGATCGGCATCGTGCTCCTCGGGCTCCTCGTCGCGGTGATCGTCATCGCGATCGTCGTGTGGCTCATGAACTGGCTGTACCTCCGGTCCTCGAAGGAGCGCGCCTTCGTGCGCACGGGGCTCGGGGGCCAGAAGGTGGTCATGAACGGCGGGGCCTTCGTGGTGCCGATCGCCCACGAGGTCGTCCCCGTCAACATGAACACGCTGCGGCTCGAGGTGTCGCGCGGGCGGGACAAGGCCCTGATCACCAAGGACCGCATGCGGGTGGACGTCGTCTCCGAGTTCTACGTGCGCGTCCAGGCAAGCACGGAGGCCATCGCGGCCGCCGCGCAGACGCTGGGTCAGCGGACGCTCGAGCCGGAGACCCTGAAGGAGCTGGTGGAGGGCAAGTTCGTGGACGCGCTCCGCACGGTCGCCGCCGAGACGACCATGGAGGAGATGCACGAGAAGCGCGGGGAGTACGTGAAGCGGGTGAAGAGCGTGGTGGCCGCCGACCTCCTGCAGAACGGGCTCGAGCTGGAGGCGGTCTCGCTCACCCAGCTCGACCAGACCGCCATGGAGTACTTCAACCCGTCCAACGCCTTCGACGCGGAGGGTCTCACGCGCCTCACCGAGCAGATCGAGCGGCGCAAGAAGATCCGCAACGACATCGAGCAGGACACGATGATCCAGGTGCGGAACAAGAACCTGGAGACGGAGCGCCAAGCCCTCGAGATCGACCGGGAGCTCGAGTACGCGCGCCTCGCGCAGGAGCGCGAGCTCGAGATGCAGCGGGCGTCCCAGCGGGCCGACGTCGCCCGCCAGCGGGCGGAGAAGGAGCAGGAGGCCGAGCGCGCCCAGATCGGGGCGCGGGAGGCGGTGGACCGGGCGCGCCTGGCCTCGGAGCGCGCCGTCGAGGAGGAGCGCATCCTCAAGGAGCGCGAGGTCGAGGAGCTCGAGATCGCGCGGCGTCAGGCGGTGGAGCTGGCCGAGCAGCAGCGCGCGATCGCGGTCGCCGAGCAGTCCCGGGCCCAGTCGGACGCCCAGGCCGCGGCCGACCTGGCGCGGGCCCGGGCGGTGGCCGAGGAGGAGCGCGTCTTCACCGCGCGCGAGACGGAGATGGCCGAGCGGCGGAAGCGCATCGAGCTCATCGGCGCCCAGCAGGAGGCCGAGCGCGACGCCTTGCGGCTCCGCATCGGGGCCGAGGCGGAGCGGGCGGCGGCGGGGGACCGGGGAGCCGCGGTCCGGGCGGAAGCCGAGGCGCAGGCCGACGCGGAGCGGGTTCGGGCGATCGCGGCGCGCATCCGCCACGAGGTGGAGGCGGAGGGCACGCGTTTGATGAACGAGGCCCAGAACCTCCTCACGCCGGAGGCGCGGCTCTCCGCCATGCGCATCCGGCTCATCGACAAGCTCGAGGGGATCGTCCGCGAGTCGGTCAAGCCGCTGGAGCGGATCGAGGGGATCCGGATCCTCCAGGTGGACGGCCTCGGCGGAGGCGGGGGTGGCCGGGGTGACGCCGGCAACGGCGGGAGCCTCGCCGACAACGTGGTGAACTCAGCCCTCCGGTTCCGGGCGCAGGCCCCGCTGGTCGACCAGCTGCTCCGCGAGATCGGGGTGGATGCGGGAGACGTGGGCAAGGTCGCGCGCGGTCTCCTCGATCGCGGCCAGGCCGCAGCCCTGTCCCGGGGCGGCGAGGACGAAGCCGGGTCCGGGCACGGCGAGCTGCCGTGATCAAGGTCTACGTCTCGAGCGTGATCGATGCGCCGGCGGACCAGGTCTGGGCGGAGATCCGCGACTTCAACGGCTTGCCGAAGTGGACGCCGTTCGTGGCCGAGTCTCGAATCGAGGGCGGGCTGGCGCCCGACACCGTGGGCTGCGTGCGGAGCTTCCGGCTCCGGGACGGCGGGGCCATCCGCGAGCAGCTTCTGACGCTCTCCGATTACGATTTCCAGGTGAGCTATTCGATCCTGGAGTCCCCGCTGGGCGTGGACAACTACGTCGCGACGCTCAAGCTCACGCCCGTGACCGACGGCGGCCGTACCTTTGCCGAGTGGTGGGCCGAGTTCGACTGTGCCCCCGAGCGCGAGGGCGAACTGGCCCGGACGATCGGGCAGGGCGTGTTCCAGGCGGCCTTCGACGCGCTGAAGACCCACTTCCGCCGCTAGGCGCCGGACCCGACCGAATCGCACGCCAGCCCAGCGCGGGGCTCGCCGCTTGCCGGGGCTGCCAGGTGATCGAATGCCGGAGACCATCGAAGACTACGCGCTGATCGGCGACTGTCGGAGCGCGGCGCTGGTAGGCCGGGACGGCTCGGTGGACTGGCTCTGCCTGCCCCGGTTCGATTCCCCCGCGTGCTTCGCGGCGCTCCTCGGCACGCCCGAGCACGGGCGCTGGCGCCTCGGGCCGGCCGCGCAGCCGCGCGCCGTCCGCCGGCGGTATCGCGACGGCACGCTCGTCCTCGAGACCGAGTTCGAGACGACGGGCGGGGTGGCTGCCGTCGTCGACGGCATGGCGATGGGCGCCCCCGACCCCTATCTCTTCCGGATCGTCGAGGGGCGGCGCGGCGAGGTCCCGATGGAGATGGATTTCGTGATCCGCTTCGCCTACGGATCCCTCGTGCCCTGGGTCCGTCGCACCGACGACGGCCTGGTCGCTGTCGGCGGACCCGACCTCATCCGGCTCCAGACGCCCGCGGCCCTCGAGAACCGGGACTTCCACACGAAGGCGGCGTTCACCGTTCGCGCCGGCGAGCGGGTGCCGTTCACGCTCGTGTGGCACCCCTCGCACCTGCCGTATCCCGACATCGCCGACGCCGAGCGCGGCCTCGCCGAGACCGAGGCCTGGTGGCGGAAGTGGTCCGATCGATGCCAGTACGAGGGGGAGTACGCGGACGCCGTGACGCGGTCCCTCGTCACGCTGAAGGCCCTGACCTACCAGCCGACGGGCGGGCTCGTGGCCGCGCCCACGACGTCCTTGCCGGAGCAGCCGGGCGGCGTCCGGAACTGGGACTATCGCTACTGCTGGCTGCGCGACGCGACCTTCGCGCTCTACGCGCTCATGATCGGCGGATACTCGGAGGAGGCGGGCGCCTGGCGAGAGTGGCTGGTCCGGGCCGTCGCCGGGCGGCCTTCGCAGGCGCAGATCGTATACGGGGTCTCCGGGGAGCGCCTGCTGCCCGAATGGGAGCTGCCGTGGCTACCGGGCTTCGGCGGAGCCGCGCCGGTGAGGGTCGGGAACGCGGCGTCGCGGCAGTTCCAGCTGGACGTGTACGGCGAGGTGCTGGACGCGCTGCACTGCGCGAGACGGGTCGGGTTGCCCGACGACGAGAACGCCTGGCGGGTGCAGCGAGCGCTCGTCGAGTACGTGGAGTCGGCCTGGCGCGAGCCCGACGAAGGGATCTGGGAAGTGCGCGGCGAGCGCCGCCACTTCACGCACTCGAAGGTCATGGCGTGGGTCGCCCTGGACCGCGCCATCAAGGCGGTCGAGAAGTCCGGGCTACCCGGGAACGCCGGCCGGTGGCGGGGCGTTCGGGACGCCATCCATGACGATGTGTGCCGGCGCGGCTTCGACGCGGGCCTGAACGCGTTCGTCCAGTGCTACGGGAGCCGGGAGCTCGATGCGAGCCTCCTGATGGTCCCCCTGGTCGGATTCCTTCCGGCGACCGACATCCGCGTTCGGGGGACCGTGGCGGCGATCCAGGCGCGCCTCATGACGGATGGATTCGTCGCCCGATACCGCACGGACCCCGCCATCGACGGGCTCCCGCCCGGAGAAGGCGCGTTCCTGGCCTGCACGTTCTGGCTCGCGGACAACCTGGCGCTCCAGGGGCGGCGGTCGGAGGCGCGCGAGCTGTTCGAGCGCCTCCTCGCCGTCCGAAACGACGTCGGCCTGCTCTCCGAGGAGTACGACCCCCGGACGGGACGTCACCTCGGAAACTTTCCTCAGGCGCTGTCGCACATGGCGCTGGTCAACACCGCGCACAACCTGAGCGAGCCCCGAGACCGGGAGCGTCGGCGGGAGACGAGCTAGCCGATCGCGGCGCGCCGGCTCGCGCCCGGCGGGCGCCGACAATCAGGGCTCGCGCGTGTCCGGGCGGCGTGGACGTGCTGCTGGTCGAGCGTGGGGAACTGAATCGCGAAGCCTCCGGATCCAATGCCGGCACGCTCCACGTCCAGATGCCGGGAAAGCATTTCCGGTTGAACTCGACAGCCGGACGCTCACGCAGGCCGAGCGTGACCACGTGTGCGCGACGGACCGCCTATATGCGGAAGCCGCCCGTTCAGGACGGCGCCGTGGTTGTTGTACTCCGGCAGGGTGTCACGCGTCACCGCCCACGCGCGGGCGACGAGATCGGGCCGCTCGGCTGCGGTCACCACGGTCAGGGCCATGCCGCTCTCTCCGTTGGTCGCCGACGCGGCGGCGCCCCTCGCGCGGTTCGACGCCGGGCCGGCGAGACCGATCGCTCGCCTCGGTGCGTCGCCGAGGCTACGTCCGCCCGGGACGTCGGTCAATTGGCGTCGACGGACGTGCGTCGACGCACGGGTGCCCTTGACGCGGTCGGCGGGCGTGTCGTCTCATCGAACCCATCGTGAGGCTCGTCGAGCGCGTGGTCGACCTCAGCGTGCCGATCCACGAGGGCATGCCGGTCGACGATCTCGGGCCGAAGTTCTGGGTCCGGCTTTCCCACGCCGCCTCGCGCCCGCTCTACCAGTACACCCAGTCGCGGGAGGGACGCGTCTTCCTGACCACCGACCACGTGGGGACCCACCTCGACGGGCCGCTCCGCTTCGATCCCGAGGGGGTCTCCGTCGAGCGCCTCCCGCTCGATCGTGTGATCCGTCCGGCATGTCTCCTCGACCTGCGCGGAGTCGGGCGAGGCCACGCGATCGGAGCCGCGGAGCTCGAGCGAGCCGGCGCCGGGCTGCGGGCGGGCGACGCGGCCGTGCTCTGGACGGGGCACGATCGGCACCTCGCGAGCCCGGACTACTTCTGGCACCGGCCGCGACTCGGGCCGGACGGCGCCGAGTGGCTCGTCGGCCGCCAGGCCGGGCTGGTTGCCGCCGACTTCCCCGGGATCGGGCCTCCGAGCGACGACCGCTTCGAAGTGAAGCGCGCGCTCCACCGCGGCGGCTGCTTGACGGTCGAGCAGCTCACGGGGCTCGGGGCGCTAGCGGGCGCACGGTGGCATCTCGCGGCGTGCCCCCTGCGGATCCGCGGGACGCCCGGTTCGCTGATTCGCGCGGCCGCGCTGGTAGGATTCACGGCCCGGGAGCTGGTGGACCTGAGCCTCGACATATACCCGGGCATGACGGCGCTCGGCGGCGCCGTGCCGACCTTCTGGTCCCGGGCGAGCCACGAGCTGACCGGGTTCTTCCACCGGGGCGCGCTG
Source organism: Candidatus Rokuibacteriota bacterium (assembly GCA_044867785.1). GTDB lineage: Bacteria > Methylomirabilota > Methylomirabilia > Rokubacteriales > DASRDR01 > DASRDR01. The sequence goes on from JBIOVM010000050.1 coordinate 24,984, forward strand.
TCGTACCAGACGACGTCCATGCTGCTGAGCGAGCATGCCGGCACCCATCTCGACGCGCCGTATCACTTCGACCCGGACGGGGTGGCCATCGAGGCGATGCCGCTCGACGGGCTCTTCGCGCGGGCGCGCGTCCTCGATCTTCGCGCGATGCGGCCGCTCGAGGGTATCGGCCCCGGGGACCTCGACGCGGCGGTGCACCGACTCGCCGAGCCGATCGAGCCAGGAGATGCCGCCGTCGTCTGGACGGAGCACTCCCGGAACTACGAGCGCCCCGACTACACGCACCATCGCCCGTTCATTACGGCCGAGGGCGCCGCCTGGCTGGCCGCTCGCCGTCCCGGGCTCGTCGCGACCGACCTGGTGGGCCTCGACGAGCCGAGCGATCCCGTCACGCCGGTGCACAACTGCCTGCTCCGCGCCGGGATCCCTCAGCTCCAGGTCCTGACCAACCTCGGCCGCCTGGCCGGCCGCGAGGCCTACGTGGCCGCCTTCCCGCTGAAGCTCGTCGGCGGGACGGGGTCACCGCTCCGGGCGTTCGCCGCGCTCGCCGACGGCGGCACCGACGGCGCACGCCGATGACGCTCGCGCTCGACGCCGTCGACGACCGCGAGGCGATCGCCTTGCTGCAGCGCCTCCTGCGGATCAACACGGAGAATCCGCCCGGCAACGAGGCGCCCGCCGCGCGGCTCCTCGCCGAGTACCTCCGGCCCCTCGGCTTCGAGACCGAGGTCCACGAGCCGGTGCCGGAGCGCGGGAGCCTGGTCGCGCGCCTCCGCGGCGCGGGCGGCGGGCGCCGGCTCGTCCTGAACGGCCACCTCGACATCGGCCCGATCGGCACGGGGTGGACGAGGAATCCGCTGGGCGGCGAGATCGAGGACGGCCGGATCTACGGCCGGGGCGTGAGTGACATGAAGTCCGGCGTCGCCGCGATCGTGTCGGCGGCCCGCGCCGTGGCGCGGAGCGGGATGCCCCGGCGTGGCGAGCTGATCCTGATGCTCACTGCCGACGAAAGCTCCGGGGGACGGCTCGGCATGGGCCGTCTCGTGCCCGCGCTTGGCGCCCTCCGGGCCGACATGGCGGTCGTGGGCGAGCCGACCGTCGGCGACGTGTGCCTGGCTCACCGCGGAGCCGTGTGGGCGGAGATCGTCATCACCGGCAAGTCGGGGCAGGCGAGCCGCCCGGCGTCTGGCGTGAACGCCATCATGGCCATGGGCCGCGTGCTGCGCGCGCTCGAGACCGACCTTGCCCCGCGCCTGACCGGCCGGGCGCACCCGCTGCTGCCCGCCCCGAGCGTGAACGCCGGGCTCGTCGAGGGCGGGGTCAAGGCGAACGTCATCGCGGAGCGCTGCCGCGTGGTCGTCGACCGCCGCAGCCTGCCCGGCGAGCGCACCGAAGACATCGTCGCCGAGATCCGCGAGTGCGCGGCGCGCGCCGTCGACGGGACGGGCGCTCGCGTCGACGTCGACGTCGTGATGGCCAAGCCGGCGTCGGAGGTGGCCGCGGACTCGGCGGTGGTCGCCGAGTGCATCCGGGCGTTCGAGGCGGTCGTGGGGCGGCGCCCCGCCGTGCGCGGCACCCCCGGGTACACCGACGCCCACTGGTTCAACCTCGACCTCGGCGTCCCGGCGGCAGTGTTCGGCCCGTGGTACCTCCATGCTCCGGCCGGCAGCATCTCGGACATCCCCGACGAGCACAACTACGTGGAGGACGTCCTGATCGGGACCCGCGTGTATGCGCAGCTCATCGCCAACGTCATCGGCTGACGCGCGCGGCGCCCGTCCCATGAGCCCGGCGCGCGAGGAGCGGTCCGCATGCTGAGCCTCGAGGGCGCCATCGACATCCACGTCCACTCGTCGCCCGAGGTCTTCGGTCGCATCGGGGACGCCATCGAGATTTCCCGCCGGTGCGAGGCGGCCGGCATGCGCGCGGTGGTGTTCAAGGCGCACCACGAGGGCACGACGACGCGGGCCTACCACGCGAACCGCGAGCTGCGAAACCTCACCGCGTTCGGCGGGCTCGTCCTCAACGACTTCGTCGGGGGCATCAACCCCGTGGCGGTGAAGGCCGCGCTCGACCAGGGCGCCAAGATCATCTGGGCGCCCACGATGCACTCCCGGCACCACGAGGAGACCTTCGGCGGGCGGGGTACCTACGGCATCAAGCGGCAGACCGACGCCGGCACGATCCCGCGGCCGGGGATCGAAGTCCTCGACGCCGAGGGCCGGCTGTCGCCCGCCCTGACCGAGGTCCTCGAGCTCGTCGGGTCCCGCGGCGCGGTGTTCGCCACGGCGCACCTCTCGCCCGTCGAGATCGAGGCGGTGGTGACCGGCTACGCCTCGCGCATGAAGATCCTCATCAACCACCCGTTCTTCCTGCCGCGCACCATGCCGATGTCCTGGTACGTCCGCATGGCCGAGCAGGGGGCCCACCTCGAGATCTGCGCCAACATCTGCCAGCCGATGGCCTTCCACCAGGGCGGCGGCATGATGCTGCAGCAGGCGGTGGACCTCATCAACGGCGCCGGGGTAGGCCAGTGCGTGGTGGCGACGGACGCCGGCCAGCCTTACAGCCCATGGCCCGACGAGGAGCTGCGGGCCTTCATGAACTGCCTCTACGACGTGGGGCTGACGGAGACGGACATCCGCCGGGTGATGGTCGTGAACCCCGCGCGCCTGCTCGGGCTGGACTAGCCGCGTGGTCGGGACGGAGCGGGCGGGGGGCGGTGGCGGCCGTCGGAGCCGGACCGGATACTGGTTCGTGGCCCCCGCCACGGCGGTCCTGCTGCTGGTCCTCGTCCTGCCCGTGATCCACGTCTTCTACGAGTCCTTCGTGTGGACCACGTCGACCCGGGCCCGCGTCGTGCCCAGCGCTCGGAACTACGTCGCTCTCGCCGAGGACGAGGTGGTTCGGACGGCCATCGGGAACACCGTGACGTTCACCGTGGTCAGCGTGCTCGGCCACCTCGCCATCGGCCTCGGCGTGGCGCTCCTCCTGAACCAGGAGATCCGTGGGCGGGCCGTCTTCCGGAACCTGGCGCTCCTGCCCTGGATGCTGCCCCCGGCGGTGGTGGCGACGGGGTGGGCGTGGCTCTACCACAACCCCTTCGGCATGCTGAACCCGCTGCTCCTCGGCCTCGGCCTGATCGGCGCGCCGAAGGCGTGGCTGGCGTCCCCCGACACGGCGATGGGCGCGGTGGTCGTCGCGAACCTCTGGCGCGGCTTCCCCTTCATCTCGCTGGTGCTGCTGGCGGGGCTCCAGGCGATCCCGCAGGCGCTCTACGAGGCGGCGGGCGTCGACGGGGCGGGCGCGTGGGCTCGGTTCCGGCACGTCACCCTGCCGGGGCTCCGCCGCGTGATGCTGATCGCGCTCACGCTGGACGTGATCAACACCGTGAAGTACTTCGACCTGATCTGGGTGATGACCGCCGGCGGGCCCGCCAACCGGACCGAGGTGCTCGCCACGCTCATCTACCGGCTGGCCTTCCAGTTCTTCCGGACCGGGCGCGCGGCGGCCCTGGCGATGGTGATGGTGGTGGCGCTCGCGGTCTTCAGCGTCTTCTACGTGCGGATGACGGTCCGGACGACCGCCGAGACGGCGACGGGATGAAGAGCAGGGGGGGCATCCGGCGCGCGCGGCGCGCGGGGCGGGTCGTCTGGCCGGCGGCGGTCTATGCCGCGCTGGCGGTCGTGAACGTCTTCGTGCTCTTCCCGCTCTACTCGATGATCGCGACGTCGCTCCGGCCGCCGTCGGCCACCATGACGGTGCCGGTCCAGTGGTGGCCGGCGGCGCCGACGCTCGAGGCCTACGGCAACATCTGGCTGGGGCGTCCGTACGGCCGCTACTTCCTGAACAGCGCCCTCGTCGCCTCGGCGACGACCCTCGTGTCCATCGGCCTCGCCGCCCTGGCGGGCTACGGATTCTCGCGCTACCGGTTCCGGGGGGCGGGGGGCCTCCTGATGGCCATGGTCGCCACCCAGATGATCCCGAGCATCCTGCTCCTCATCACGTACTTCAAGGTCATCTCCTGGGTCGGTCTCTACAACACCCTGACGGCGCTCGTGCTCGCCTACACGTCCTTCGTGCTGCCCTTCACCACGTGGCTGCTGAAGGGATACTTCGACAGCGTGCCGATCGAGCTGGACGAGGCGGCCCTGATCGACGGATGCTCCCCCTTCTCCGGTTTCCTGCGGGTGATCCTGCCGGTGGCGCTGCCCGGCATCACCGCGACGTCGATCTACGCCTTCCTCCTGGCATGGAACGAGTTCATCTTCGCGTACGTCCTGACCGACTCGAGCGAGAAGTACACGATCAGCGTGGGCATCGCCCACTTCTTCGGCGAGTACAGCGTGGCGTGGAACGAGCTGATGGCGGCCGGCCTCGTGGCGGCGGTGCCGCCGATCGTGCTGTACTTGTTCACGTCGCGCTTTCTGGTGTCCGGCCTGACCGCGGGCGCGCTCAAGTGAGCCCGTGGGGTGGCGCCGGCGCCGGGCGTCCGGGCCCGCGTGGCGGGCGGAAGGAGGATCGACGAATGACCAGATGGCGGCAGGCACGCGGGGTGGCATGGGGCGCAGCGGCGTTGGGTCTCGCCGCGCTCGTCCTCACCTGGCCGGCGACGGCCCAGGCGCCCGTGCAGCTCCGGTTCATGAGCTGGTACTTCGGGGAGGACCCGGCCGGCCCGGCGCTCAAGGCGCTGTTCGCCGAGTTCGAGAAGCGCAACCCGAATGTGAAGGTCGTCGCCGAGACGGTGACCTCGGCCGAGCGGGTCCCGAAGTTCACGGCGGCCATGGAGGCCGGGCGCGGGCCGGACATCTACATGGACACCCCGCCCAACGCTCCGAACCTGATCGCGCGCGGCTACTGCACGAATCTCGAGCCCCTGATGAAGGCCGAGAAGGAGGACATCAAGGCCCGCTTCACGAAAGGGGACCTCGAGAGCTTCACCGACGAGAAGGGTGACCACTACTTCCTGCCGTACTCGACGGGGCCGATGGGGCTCATCTACAACGCCAAGGCCTTCCAGGACGCGGGGCTCGATCCGAACCGGCCGCCCCGGACCTGGGAGGAGCTCCTCGAATACTCGAAGAAGCTGACCAAGGGCAACCAGTACGGCATCGGTCTGTTCGGCAAGGGCGACAACTCGAGCGTGTGGCGCCTCTGGTACTGGTGGATGTCGAACGGAGCCAGCGTCCTGACGCCGGACGGCAAGAAGAGCGCCATCAACAGTCCGGAGTTCATCGAGGCCGTCGACTTCTGGGCCGACCTCTACCGGAAGCACAAGGTGGCGCCGCCCAGCGTTCCCGCCAACAGCTTCGGCGAGAACAACCAGCTGCTCGCCCAGGGCGTGGTGGCCATGGTGGAGAGCGGGGTCTGGCAGTTCGGGGTGACCGAGAAGATCAACCCGGCGCTCAAAGGCCAGCTTCGCGCCGCGCCAATGCCGCCGCGCAAGGTGAAGGTGGCGGTCGGCGGCGGCACCGATTCCCTCTGCATCACCAAGAGCAGCCAGCACGTCAAGGAGGCCTGGGAGCTCCTGAAGTTCCTGTCCGACGAACAGTCGGGCGTGACGGTGTGGAAGATCCACGGGAAGTTCCCCGCCAACGTCCGCGCGATGCAGCGGCCCGAGTTGAAGAGCGATCCGCTGGTCGCGGCGTTCGAGCCGATGATCCAGGTGGCGCGGACGCCCTTCAAGAGCACGAAGTACGTCGAGATCACGCAGGCGCTCGGCGTGATGCAGCAGGAGGTCTTGACCGGGTCGAAGACCACGGCGGCCGCCGTGAAGACGGCCTCCGACCGGATCGACTCGATCCTGCGAGACTAGGGCGAGCGGGGCGGGTCACCGGCGACGCCCCTAGAGCATCGCGGGCGACCGGACGGCGGACGGGCGCCGGCCCCGATCGTCATCTCTCGGGGCCGGCGATCCCCCCGGCCCGCGCGTTGTCCGAGGCGCCGATGCGCTCGGCCCGCGGCAGCGCGCGGGCCGAGCGTCACCGCGTGGGGACCGACCTGGGATCGGCCGGGTCGAATCGGCCGGGCGTCGGGGCGCCATGGAAGGGTCGTCGACGTCGAGCCCCCGCGCCCCGGGTCCCTCATCGGGTGCGCGGCGGCCGAGCCGGTGAGCCGCCTTCGAAGCGATCGTTCCCGCCGTCCCGCTCGCTGGCCAGCCAACCGGTCCGGCCGGGGGTGGCCTCGACGAAGAGATAGCCATCGAAGCGCCCGAGCACGGGCACCGGCCGGTCCGGATCCACGTGGCCGAGCGTCGCCGCCGCGGGAGCCGGATGATCGCGAATCGGGCTGGCGGTCGAGCGCCGCTCGCGCCAGAGCGGCACGGTCGCCGCCCGCGTCGCGCCGGCGGGCACGAACCCCGCGCGGTCGTCGGGAAGGCGCACACGATACCAGCTCGCCGTCGCGCCCTGCACCCGGACCACGGTGTTGCGCGGCAGCTCGGCCAGGACCGTGGCGCGGGCGATGGGCGACGTCGAGAGCGGGGTCATCGCCTCTTCGAGGCGACGCCAGGTTCCCAAGGCGCCCAGGTCGGCCGTCAATGGCGGTGGCGCCGCGGCCGGCTCGCGGACGAACGGCATGGGGTCGATGGGCCCATCGCGCCGATGATAGATACCGAAGTGGAGGTGCGGCACGGTCGTCCGAGCGTTCCCGGAGTTTCCGACGGTACCCAGCGTGTCGCCGGTCCGCACCGAGGTGCCCGGGCTCACTCGCTGGCTGTCGAGATGCGCGTAGTAGAGCGAGAGCTCGCGCCGAGGATCCCAGACCCACACCACCTTCCCCCCGATGTCGTTCACCCCGACCGCGGTGACGACGCCGTCGCCCGCCGCCAGGACCGGGGTGCCGCGCGGCGCGAGGATGTCGATACCGTGGTGCGCGCGGCGGCCGCCGTCGCGCTCGGCGCCGAAGCCGCTGGTCACCGCCCGGCCGTCCTTCCCGAGAACCGGGAAGCTCAGGGAGCCGAGCGCGTGCTGAGTCAGCGTGTACCGCCCGCCCCGCAAGAGCTCCGGTTGCAGGCGGAGCAGATACGTCCCATCGTGCTCGATCTCGTACTCGAGCCGCCCCGAGCCCACGGGCGCGCTCGCCACGTGCTGGGGGAGATCGGAGCCGGAGCGCTCTTCGAACAGATCGATGAAGAGTCGGCCCGGCTCGCTCGCTTCGAGCTCGATGTCGACGCGGAGGCGCTGGCCTCGCCGCGCGTCGAAGCGATAGGCGACGGCGGCAGGTTCGTGGGGCGCGAAGTAGCCCGTCTCCCGATGAGGCAGCGTGACCGTCAGGGTCGTGTGCAGCGCGCCCTGGGCCGCGGCAAGCCAGTCACGTCCGATCGCCGTCTGGTCCAGGTCGGCCTGCCCCAAGGACCGCGCGTAGTCCTCGTGAGGGAAGGGAGGAGGAAAGGCCCGCCGCAGCACCTTCGACGGCGCGCACGCCGACAGCAGCACGGCGACGCCGATCACGAGACCGACCACGGCGGTGCCCACACGCACCATGTGCCGAGCGTGCCCGGCTTCGAGAGCGCCGCGACTCGTACGGCTCATCCGGGAGTCATCGCGCCCATGCGCCGACGGGCCCCGCTAGAAGGACGCGCGGTTGAGCGCGTTGTCCGGAGCGCCGATGCGGTACCAGCGGTGCCCGTACGGGCCGAGCGCGAGCGCGTGGGTGCCGTTCTCGGACCGGCTGTGGTTCTCGTCGAAGACGTCCACCAGGAGCCCGCTGTTGTCCGATTTGGGGTCGACGGCCACCGTCTGCCGGCGGCTCGAGAAGTTGTGCAGGGTGAGCATGGAGACGCCGCGGAAGTCGTAGCGGATCGCCAGCACCTCCGGGACGTTCGTCCGCAACACGGCGAAGTCCCCCCATCCGAGCTCCGGGCACTCCTTGCGCATCCGGATGCGCCGCTCGGTCCAGTTGAGCAGGGACTGCGTCTCGCGGCGCTGCTGGGACACGTTGACCTTCCGGTAGCCGTAGGTGTCGTCGTCGATGACGGGGCGCACCGTGCGCTCGGCGCGCGAGAAGCCGGCGTGGGGCTCGTTCGTCCACTGCATCGGGGTGCGGGCGCATTCGCGCTCGTCCATCGTGAGGTCGTCGCCCATCCCGATCTCGTCGCCGTACTGCATCATCGGCGTGCCCGGCAGCGAGAAGAGGAGACTGAACGCGAGCTCGAGGCGGCGGCGGTCGTTCTTGAGCATCGGCGCGAGCCGGCGCCGGATGCCGCGGTCGTAGAGCTGCATGGACGTGTCCGGCGCGAGCTCGGCGAAGACGGTGGCGCGCTGCTCCGGCGAGAGTCGGCCGAGATCGAGCTCGTCGTGCGACCGCAGGAAGTGCACCCACTGGGCCGCCCGCGGCTTCTTCGCCGTCTGCTGGAGGGCCCAGACGAGCGGTCCGATGTCCTCGCTGGCGAGCGCGTAGAAGAGACGCTGGTTGACCGGGAAGTTCAGCATGAGCTGGAGCCGGTCTCCCTCGTCGCCGAAGTACTCGAGGCTCTCGTCCGGCGGCACGTTCGCCTCGGCCAGCATCACCGCGTCGCGGCACCGCCACTGGAGGAACTGCCGCAGCTCGTGGAGAAAGCCGAAATCCCGCTCCTTCGGGATGGCGGCACCCTTGCGCGCGACGATGAACGGAACCGCGTCCATGCGGAAGCCCGAGATCCCGAGCTCGAGCCAGTACCCCATGATCTTGGTGATCTCGTGCCGCACGGACGGGTGGAAGGTGTCGAGGTCGGGCTGGTGGTCGTAGAAGCGGTGGAAGTACCACATCCCGGCGGTGTTGTCGAACGTCCACGTGCTCTTCTGCGTGCCGGGGAATACCATCCCCTGGTCGTAGTCGCTCGGCCGCTCGTCGGCCCAGACGTACCAGTCGCGGAAGGGCGACCGGGGGTCGCGGCGCGCCGACTGGAACCAGGGATGGGCGTCGGAGGTGTGATTGACGACCAGGTCGACGATCACCCGGAGCCCGAGCGCCCGCGCGTGGTTCATGAACTCCACGAAGTCCCCGGGAGAGCCGTGCTTCGGGTGGACGCCGTAGAAGTCGCTGATGTCGTACCCGTTGTCGCGGTTCGGCGACGGATAGAACGGCTGGAGCCAGAGACAGGTGACGCCCAGCCCGGCCAGGTACTCGAGGCGGCGGTGAAGCCCCTCGAAGTCGCCGGTGCCGTCCCCGTTGGCGTCCATGTACTTCTCGACGTCGAGGCAGTAGAGGATCGCGTTCTTGTACCAGAGGTCGTGGACGGCCACGCTGCCGCTGCCTCCTCGCGAGAGGTGTGTCGCTGACCGAGACCCCGGCGGCGCGCGCGACGGCATGCGCGCACGCGGTGTCCCGTTCCGCGCCGCTGCAAGGCATGTGCCCCGGGGACGGCCACGAGGCGATGGGTTTCGGGAGCCCGCGTGCTGGCGCGGCGGCATTGGCCGCGACCGCGGGCCTCGGACGGCGTGTCGCCGGGATGCCAACCTGGCGTCTTCCGAGGCGATCGACGAGTACCATTCCAAGGTGGCCGGATCTGCGATACCCGTGTTCGGGACCATTGGGAATTCGGAGGGACGAATGAAGCTCGAGGGTCGGGTCGTCATCGAGGAGTTCGACTGCGAGGCGCTACGGGGGAATCCGCTCGGAGATCCTCATCGGAGACCCATCCCGGTCTATGTGCCACCCGGGTACGACGAGAGCGGCCGCCGGTATCCGGTGATCTACTGGCTGCACGGCTGGGGCGGCACCGGCCTCCGGGAGACCAACTACAATCCCTGGATTCCCTCGCTGCCCGAGCTCATCGATCGGGTGATCCGGGAAGGCGCCCCGCCGGCGATCCTGGTGATGGCCGACGTCTTCACGACATACGGCCACAGCCAGTGCATCAACTCCTCGGCGACGGGCCGGTACGAGGACGCGATGAAGGAGCTGGTCGCCTACGTCGATGCCCGCCATCGGACCCTGCCGTCACGGGACCACCGCGGCCTGAACGGGAAATCCAGCGGCGGCTACGGGTCGCTGGTGCTCGCCATGCGGAATCCGCAGCTGTTCGGCGCCGTCGCCTCCCACAGCGGGGACATGTACTTCGAGGCCGCCTACAAGGCGGACTTCTGGCGGGCCGTGGACGCGATCCGCAAGCACGGCGGCCTCGACGGATACCTCCGGGCGTGGCGCGAGGCGCCGAAGAAGACGGAGGAGCTGGTGCGGCCGATGGTGACCGTCGTGTGCATGGCGATGGCCTATTCACCGAATCCCCAGCGCCCCCACGGGTTCGACCTTCCGTTCGATCCGGAGACAGGGGAGGTCGACGAGGCCGTGTGGGCCCGCTGGCTCGCGTGGGACCCGGTCGTCATGGCGGAGCGCTACGCGGAGAGCCTGCGCACGCTTCGATTGATCTACATCGAGTGCGGCAGCCGGGACCAGTACAACCTCCACCATGGCGCTCGCATCCTCCGGGGTCGGCTGGCGCGTCTGGGGATAAGCCACGAGTACCAGGAGTTCGACGACGACCACACGTCGGTGAACTACCGCTACGTGGAGTCGCTTCGCCGCCTTTGCGCCGTGCTCCGGGGGTGACCGGCGAGCGGCGCCGGTGTCCGCGGTATGCTTGAGCTGGCGATGAAGAAGGCCACCTCCGTCGACAGTCCGGCCGGCGGCGTGGGCAAGCGGCCGGCGGGGCCGACCTCCCGGATGGCCGCGCTGCCGGACTTGAGCCAGTACGGCCGCCTCGCCGAGTACAACCGGAAGCGGCACTTCGGAGTGACGCCCGAGCCGCCGGGGGCGCCGCGGCCGCGGGCGACGGGACGCCCGCTGGAGTTCGTCGTCCAGAAGCACCGGGCGAGCCGTCTCCACTACGACTTCCGCCTCGAGCACCGTGGCGTCATGCTCTCGTGGGCGGTGCCCAAGGGCCCCTCCCTCGATCCTTCGGTGAAGCGGCTGGCGATGGAGACCGAGCCGCACCCGATGGACTACAACCAGTTCGAGGGCGTCATTCCCGAGGGCGAGTACGGCGGCGGGACGGTGATGATCTGGGACAAGGGGATCTGGGCCCCGGTCGCCCAGGACCGGCTCGGGGACGAGAGCGACGTCGATCGGCAGCTGAAGAAGGGCGACCTCAAGTTCCTGCTGCTGGGTGAGAAGCTCCAGGGCTCGTGGGTGCTGGTGCGCACGCGCGGCGAGCGACAGTGGCTGCTCATCAAGCACAAGGACAAGTACGCGAGCGAGGAGGACCTCTCGGTCACGAAGCCGCTCTCGATCGTGTCCGGCCGGTCCCTGGCCGAGATCGGGCGCGCCGCCGGCGCCAGCCCGCGCCAGCTCCAGCAGGCCACCGGCGCCGATCCGGCCATGCCGCCCCCGGCGGCCCCGGCTCGGCGAAACGCGGCGTCGACGAGGCGCCGGGAGCCCGTCGCGTCCCGTCCGGAGCCCGCCGCGCGCCGCCGGACGGCGTCGAGCGCGTCCCCACGGGCTTCGCGTTCCGCGTCGCGGCGCGCCGGCGATCGAGGCCGGGCCCCGGCGAGATGATTCGGGTCACCCGCTCCGCCGTCATCGACGCGCCCGTGGAGCGGGTGTGGGCGGTGTTGCGCGACTTCAACAGCCATACCGCCTGGCACCCCGTGGTGGCCGAGTCGGAGATCGAAGGCGGCGAGCGCTCGGACCAAGTCGGTTGCGTCCGCCGGTTCACCCTCCGGGACGGAAGTCGCATCCGGGAGCAGCTGCTCGCGCTTTCGGACCGGGATCACGTCTCCACCTACTGCATTCTCGACGCGACCGTGCCGCTCCGGCGGTACGTGGCGACCGTGCAGCTCAAGCGCGTGACCGACGGCGAGCGCACGTTCTGGCACTGGCAGTCCACCTTCGATGCCCCCCCGGGCCGGGAGCGTGAGCTGGCCGACATGGTCGGCACCGGCGTCTACGAGGGCGGCTTCGAGGGGTTGCGCGCCTACCTCCGGCGCGAGCGCCAGGGACCACGATCCTCCGCGGCGGCCGCGCGGCGAGCCGCGCCGGCGGAAAGCGTGCCGACCCACGGCGTCGTGGCGACGGCCTTCGGCGGCGCCGAGGTCCTGCGCTATCAGCCGCTCGTGGCGCGCCGCCCGGGTCCCGGGGAGGTGCGGATCCGGCAGACGGCGGTCGGCGTGAATTACATCGACGTCTACGTGCGGACGGGCCTGTACCGGCTGATCGAGCCGCCGGCGCCCCTCGGCATGGAGGCGGCCGGCGTGGTTCTCGACGTCGGGGACGGGGTGGCGCATCTTCTCCCGGGCGACCGCGTCGCTTACGCGTGCGCGCCCCCCGGCGCCTACGTGGAAGTCCGCACGATGCCGGCCGCGGAGGTCGTGGTGCTCCCGGACGACGTGGACGACGAGACGGCCGCGGCCCTCATGCTGAAGGGCATGACGGCGGCCTACCTCCTTCACCGGACCCATCGCGTGCGGGCAGGGGAGACCGTGCTGGTCCACGCGGCGGCGGGTGGCGTCGGGCTGCTGCTCTGCCAATGGGCTCGCGCGCTCGGCGCGAAGGTGATCGGCACCGTCTCGACCGAGGACAAGGCCCGGCTCGCCCGCCAGCACGGCTGCGAGCTCCCGCTCGTCGCTGGGGACTACCGGTTCGCCCCCGCGGTGAAGGCGGCGACCGGCGGCCGCGGCGCCGACGTGATCTACGACGGCCTCGGCCGCGCAGCCGCGGAGGAGAACCTCGAAGCCCTCGCGCTCTGCGGCCACTGGGTGAGCTACGGCCAGGCGAGCGGGCCGCTGTCCCCCATCGCTCCCGACGCCCTGGCCGCCAAGTCGGCGACGCTGAGCCGGCCGGTGCTCTTTCACTACACCGCCGAGCGGTCGGCGCTCGACGAGCTAGCGCAGCAGATGCTCGAAGCGCTCCGCGGCGGGGTGATCAAGGTCGCGGCGCGACACCGCTACCCCCTGGCGGCCGCCGCCGAGGCGCATCGGGAGCTGGAGGGCCGCCGCACCAGCGGCCCGCTCGTGCTCCTGCCGTAGGTCGCGCGCCCGGCGCGGTCGACCTACGCCTTCGAGGCCGGACGCTCCGAGATCGGCTTGACAGCGCCGACCTGCGCCCTCCACAATTAACCATACGTTTGGTTAACCTCCTACGTGATCGATAGCATGGCATCGCGCGCGCTTCGAATCTCTCACCGTCGAGCCCGGGCCGGTCGGCGACCGGGCGTGGCCGTGACGCGCGAGAGCCTCCTCGCCGCCGGCGCGGATCTCTTCGCCGAGCGCGGCTACGAGGGGGCGCCGGTCTGGGCGATCGCCGAGAAGGCCGGCGTCAACAAGGCGATGATCAGCTATCACTTCGGCGGCAAGCGGAACCTCTACCTCGCGATCGTCGAGGCCACGTTCGCCGACATCGTGTCCCAGGTGGAGCGCCTCGCCGCGTCGCGGGCGCCGGCGCCCGAGGTGCTCCGCGCGCTGATCGCCGTCGTGGGGGACGTCGCGAGCCGGCGCCACCCGCACTTCTGCCGGATCATGCTCCGCGAGCTCCTGGCGGGAGGCCCGCACCTCGACCCGAAGACGGTGGCCATGCCGCTGCGCGTCCTGGCCGCGGTGAAGCGCGTGGTGGAGCGCGGGGTCCGCGAAGGCGCCTTTCGCCCGGTCGATCCGCTGCTGACGCACCTCAGCCTCGTGGGGAGCCTCGTGTTCTTCTTCGGCACCGCGCGGTTCCGGGAGCGCGTCCTCTCCGGCCAGCGCCGCGTCGAGCTCCCCACCGCCGACGCCTACGTGAAGCACATCCAGGACCTCGCCACGCACGGGCTCGCCGCCGCGACGAGCCGCGGTCGAGCCCTGGACACCAGCCCCGCGCGATGGGCCAGTCGAGCCCCGATCCCCGGGCGACGCGCCCCGCGCCGGTCGTGATGGGGCCCGACGCTCCGGCCGGGACCGCCGGCGCGGCGCGGCGGCCGCGCCGCGCCCTCGGCGCGGTCGTGCTTCTGATCGCCGTGGCCGCCGCCGGGTTCGTCGGCTGGCGGCTCTTCTTCGCCCGGCCGGAGCTGCCCCCGGGCATCGTCGCGGCGAGCGGGCGGATCGAAGGGGACGACGCGGCGGTGGCGGCGAAGACCAGCGGGCGCATCCAGGAGATCACGGTGCGGGAGGGCGACCCGGTCCAGGCCGGTCAGCTGCTCGCGGTCCTGGACGACGATCAGGTCCGAGCGCGCGAGCAGCAGGCCGAGGCCGTCGTCCGCCAGGCGGAAGCGCGCACCCGGGTCGCCCGGCAGCAGATCGCCGTCCTCGAGGAGCAGCTCAAGCAGAACGAGCTCGAGATCGAGCAGGCACGCGGGGACGCAAAGGGCCGGGTCAGCGAGGCGGAGGGCCGCCTGGCTGCCGCCGAAGCGCAGCTCGCCCAGGCCGAGGCGGCGCACGCGCAGGCGGAGTGGGACCGGGACGCCTTCGCCCGTCTCTACCAGCGAGAGCTGATCGCCGAGCAGCAGGCGAAGCAGGCGGAGAACAACGAGCGGGCCCAGGCGGCGCTGGTCCGTGCCGCCCGGCGCCAGGTCGAGGCCGCGCGCGGCACGGTCACGGCCGCGCGGGCGAACCTCGCCAATCCCGCAATCCGCTCGTCGCAGGCCGCGGCGGTCCAGGCGCAGATCCTGCAGGCGCAGGCGGACATGGCGGCGGCGCAGGCGGACGCCGAGCGCGCCCGCGCCCAGCTCGACGAGGCCCGCGCCAATCGCCAGGACCTCAGGGTCCTCGCCCCGTTCGCCGGGACGGTGGCGACCCGGACGGCGGAGCCCGGCGAGGTGGTGGTGGCGGGCACCCCGATCGTCACCCTCGTGAACCTGTCCGAGGTGTATCTCCGCGCCTTCGTGCCCGAAGGCGTGATCGGCCGCGTCCGGGTGGGCCAGCCGGCGCGGGTCTATCTCGACTCCGCGCCGGCGACTCCGATCGACGCCGTCGTCCAGCGCATCGATCCCCAGGCGACGTTCACGCCGGAGAACACGTACTTCCGGGAGGACCGGGTAAAGCAGGTGGTGGGCGTGAAGCTCCTCCTCCGGGGCGCGGTGGGATACGCGAAGCCGGGAATGCCTGCCGACGGTGAGATTCTCGTCGAGGGAAGCGAGTGGCCGGCCCGCCCCACCCGGAGATGACGGCCTCGCCGGACGAGCCGCGAGCGCTCCCCGCGGCGTCCGAGTCCAGGCGGCCGGCCATCCGGGTGGGCGGGCTCTGGAAGCGCTATGGCGGCGTCGCGGCCGTTCGCGGCATCAGCTTCGAAGTCGCGCCGGGGGAGATCTTCGGCCTCATCGGTCCCGACGGCGCGGGCAAGACCTCCACGTTCCAGATCCTGGCCGGCGTGATGGAGGCCTCCGGCGGCGCGTCCGAGGTCTTCGGCCGGCCGCCTCGTGAGGCCCGGGCGGACACCGGCTATCTCACGCAGGCCTTCAGCCTGTACCCGGACCTGACCGTGTCGGAGAACCTTCGCTACGCGGGAGACCTGCGGCACGTGCCGCCCGACGACATCGCGACGCGGGGTCGGAGGTACCTCGAGCTGTTCGATCTGGACCGCTTCGGGGACCGGCTCGCCGGACGCCTGAGCGGCGGCATGAAGCAGAAGCTCTCGCTCGCCTGCGCCCTCGTCTCCGAGCCGCGGGTGCTGCTGCTGGACGAGCCGACGACGGGCGTGGATCCGGTCTCGCGCCGGGAGTTCTGGGATGCCCTCGCGCACCTGGCCATCGAGGGGCTGACCATCCTGGTGGCGACGCCATACCTCGACGAGGCCGAGCGCTGCCGTCGGCTCGCCCTGATCCACCAGGGGGAGATCCGCTTGATGGGGACCCCGGCCGAGCTCCGCGCCGGGCTCGGGCTCAAGCGCCTGGAGATTCACACCGAAGCCCTGGGCGAGGCCCAGAAGGTCCTCGTCCGCCTCGCCGGGCCCGGGAAGGACGTCGCCGACGTCCAGCGGTTCGGAGATCATCTGGATCTGCTCGTCCGCCGCCCGCACCCGGCGCGCCACGCGGTCCAGCGGGCGATGGACGCCGCCGGGCTCGGCGTGATCGACGTCCGCGTCGACGAGCCGACGCTCGAGAACGTGTTCGTCACGAGCCTGCGGGCCCTCGGCGAGGAGCCGGCGCCGACGCCCTTCCCCGCGCGCGGCGCTCCCGCGGATCGCCGTGGCCAGGTCGCCATCGGCGCCGAGGGCCTGACGAAGCGCTTCGGGGCCTTCACGGCGGTCCGCGACGTCAGTCTTCAGATCCGGTTCGGGGAAGTGTACGGGCTGCTCGGCGCCAACGGTGCCGGCAAGACGACCACCATCAAGATGCTGTGCGGCCTGCTGGACCCCACCGAGGGAGCGATGCAGCTGGCGGGAGAGCGCGGCGACCTCCGCTCGGAACGCGTCCGACAGCAGGTTGGGTACATGTCGCAGAAGTTCTCGCTCTACGACGACCTGACGATCCGGGAGAACCTCAAGTTCTTCGCCGGAGTGTACGGCGTCCCTCCGGGCGAGCGCGACGAGAAGACCCGGTGGGTCCTCTCGTTCGCCGGGCTGGAGGGAAAGCAGGACGAGCTGACGGGGCGCCTCCCCGGAGGCTGGAAGCAGCGCGTGGCCTTCGGCACGGCGATCATGCACGAGCCGAGCGTGCTCTTCCTGGACGAGCCCACCTCGGGGGTCGACCCGCTGGCGCGGCGTGCCTTCTGGCGCATGATCAACCAGCTCGCCGACGCCGGGACCGCCATCCTGGTGACCACGCACTATCTGGAAGAATCGGAGCAGTGCAATCGGCTGGGATTCATGGCGGCGGGGGAGCTGGTGGCGGAAGGCACGCCGAGCGAGATCAAGCGGCGCCAGACGGGGCACCTGCTGGAGCTCGTCGTCGACCGACCGCAGGACGCGGCAGAGCTGCTCAAGTCCGAGCGGGAGCGCTGGCGCGTCTCGCTGTTCGGGCCCCGGCTCCACGTCATCGTCGGCGACGACGTCGAGGCCGGCACCCGGGCCACCGTCGACCGGCTCCGGCGGCACGGCATCCGCGTCGCCGACGTGCACGAGGCGCGGTTCTCGCTCGAGGACGCGTTCATCAGCATCGTCGAGAAGGCCCGCCGGCGGAGCCGGCTGACGGCGACGCCCTGAGGCGCGACGCCCGTGCGTCGAAGTCTGTCCCAGACCCGCAAGGAGCTCATCCAGATCGTTCGCGACTGGCGCACGCTCGCGCTCGCCCTGGTGCTGCCCGTCGTGCTGCTGATGCTCCTCAGCGCCGGCCTGTCATTGCGGGTCAGCGACCTCCCCGTCGTCGTGCAGGACTTCGACGACTCGCCGGCGTCCCGCGCCTTCGTCGACGCGTTCCGCGCCTCGATCACGTTCCACGTGGTGCCCTGGCCCGTCGGCCGGCATCCCGAGGACGCGCTGTCGGCGGGTGCCGCGCGCGCCGTGCTGATCGTTCCCGAGGACTTCGAGCGGGACATCGTGCGGGGGGTCGACACGCCCGTCCAGCTCCTCGTGGACGGCGCCGACGCCAACACGGCCAAGCTCACGGCCGGCTATGCGACGCAGGTCGTCCGCGCGTTCAACCGGCGGACCACGACCTCCCCGCCGCCAGGACCCGTACAGGCGGCGATCCGCCTCTGGTACAACCCAGGCCTCTCCTCCGGGAAGTTCTACGGCCCCGGGATCTTCGTGCTGGCCCTCTCCATGTTCCCGCCGCTCCTGGCGGCGCTCTCCATGGCCCGCGAGACCGAGCAGAAGACGATTCTCCAGGTCTACGTCTCGAGCATCTCCGCGCACGAGTTCCTGCTGGGCAAGATCGTCGCCTTCGCGGCGGTGGCGCTGGCGGAGTGCCTGATCATGCTCGTCCTGCTGTTCACGTACTTCGGTCTGGGCCTCGTCGGCGATCCGGTGCCCTTCGTCGTCGCCACCGTCCTGTACGCGTTCTGCGTCGCGGCGTTCGGGACGATGGTGGGCGCGACGATTCCGAGCCAGGTCGCCGCGATGCAGGTCGTGGCGCTCGGGGGCTTCCTGCTGATCTTCCTCTTGTCCGGCCTGATCTTCCCGGTCGAGAACATCCCGGCCGGCCTGCGCTGGATCTCGAACTTCATCTGGGGCCGCTACTACATCGAGATCGTGCGCGACGCGCTCCTGCAGGGCGGCGGCTGGCCCGCGGTCTGGCCGAAGGTCGCGATCATCGCGCTCATTGCGCTGATCTTCTACGCCATCGGCTGGTGGAGCATGCGCAGGATGCAGCTCCCGGCGTGACGATGCGGACGCTCGGGCGGTCCCTGTTCACTGGCAGGATCCGCGCGCTGGTCGGCAAGGAGTTCGATCAGATCCGGCGGGACCGGCGCCTCGTCATCTCGCTGATCGTGCCGCCGGTCCTGCAGCTCACCCTGTTCGGCTTTGCCCTGAGCGCGTCGGTGGCGAACCTGCGGCTGGGTGTCGTCGACGAGAGCCGGACGCCCGAGAGCCGGGAGCTGGTGGCGGTCCTGACGGAGAGTCGAAGCTTCCGGCTGGGCGGCTACTACGCGTCGGCCGGGGAACTCGCCGCGGCCATCAGCCAGGCGCGGATCGACGCCGGCGTGGTCATCCCCTACCGGTACGCTCGGGACCTCTGGCGCGGCCAGCCGACGACCGTCCAGTTCCTGCTGAACGCCGTGAACGCCAACACGGCCACGATCGGGCAAGCGTACGCGGAGGGGGTGATCGAGAGCTACAACCAGGAGCTCCGACGCAGGGGAATGCCGGCGGGTGCATCGGCGGCGGCGGCGCCGGCCGGGAGCGACCTCGGTGAGGTCCGTCTCGTCCCGACGTTCCTCTACAATCCGGGACTGGTCGAGTCCTGGTTCATCGCGACCGGCGTCTTCGGGCTCCTGCTCATCCTCAACAGCTCCCTGATCTCGTCGGCGGCCATGGTCAAGGAGCGCGAGGCGGGAACGATCGAGCAGCTGCTCATGTCACCGGCCAGCACCGGGGAGATCATCGTCGCAAAGATCACGCCGCTGTTCGTCTTGCTGGTCATGATGATGCTGCTGGCCCTCGCCGTCCTCAAGCTCGTGTTCGGCGTGCCGTTCCAGGGGAGTCTTCCCTTCGTCCTGGTCGGCGGCGTGCTGTGCATCCTCTCCGGGATCGGCCTGGGCACCGTGATCGCGACGTTCAGCAAGTCGGCGCAGCAGGCGCAGCTCACGGCATTCTTCGTCAATCCGCCTCTGGCCTCGCTCTCCGGCGCGCTGAACCCGGTGGAGGCGATGCCGGGCTGGCTGCAACCTGCCACCGTGCTCAACCCGATCCACCACTTCGCCGCCATCGCCCGGGGGGGCATGCTCAAGGGCAGCGGACTCGACACGCTGTGGCCGAACTTCCTCGCGCTCACCATCTTCACCCTCGTCCTGGTGTCGCTGAGCACCTGGCGGTTTCGGAAGCAGCTCAGCTAGACAAGCATCGGCGAGCGCGGCCCCCGGCTGTCCACACGAGCTCCGAGGAGCACGCGTTCATGGCCTTGGGTGAGGCGA